>CAYYTA010000072.1:0-26067 GCA_964474575.1 uncultured Caulobacteraceae bacterium
GGCGGAATGCGGCCGGCGAAACGCAAGGCATACTGGAAATAGCGTACCGCGTCCTGGAGGTCGGCGGCGCCGAGATTGTCGGCCAGCTGGTAATATACCTCCCAGTCTTCGGGATAACGCACCAGCATTTCGCGATAGAGAGCGATGGCGCGGTCGGCGCGGCCCGAACGAAGGGCGGCGAGGGCGTACATCTTGGAAAGCCGCGCCTTGTCGACAGGCAACAGGCCCTGGAAGAGAATCTCCTGCTGCAGAAGCTCGTTCGACAAGGTAAAGGCGGTCTCGAACATCTCCTGGCGCATATAGGCGCGGACGGCGATATAGCGGATGAGATAGGCGATCTCCGCCGGCACGCCGGCCGTTTCCGCCTGGCTGTGCAGCCATAATATTTCGATAGCGCCACGCTTGAACAGTTCGTGCAGCCCATTGCGGGTCGCGCCATAATCGAGGCCGTCGCGGATGTCATCCAAAAGCTTGCGTCCGGACCCGACCTCATAGGCTTCCTTGACGACGACCGGCGCTGCAACCGGTTCGACCTTGGGCGTCTTTGCCGCGGGTGTTACCGGCTCGGCGGCCTTGGCCTTGGTGGGCTTTGCCGCAACAGGCGCGGGAGGTGGGGCCGGCTTTGGTTTCGACTTTTCAGGAGGCTTGGGCCGGACGACTGGTTTCGGCCGGCCAGCCGCCAGCACGGCCGCGCCGCGTTTGCGCATCCGCGCAAGACGCGCCGTCTGGTTGTAGGACATGGTCAGGGCGTCGTCCAAAGCCCGGTCGCTGAGGAGAATAAGAAACAGCTCGTACCAGTCCGAAAGACCGTCGAGACGCGCCAGCGAGTCATCCGACAGCGGGATATTGCCGCGGATCCACACCAGATCATTGTTCGTGAAAGGGATGGATTTGGCCTCGTGCGGCAGCGCCTTGTCACGCAGCATCCCGTTGAGAATATTGTCGGCGAATTCGTCGCTGACCAGCATGCGCAGCAGGGTCTGGCGGACGGGGACCTTCATCAAGTCCTGGACGGCCTGTTCCGAGGGTTTGCGCGCCAGTATGATGCGCAACAAACTGAAAATGTCGGCTTCCTCGGTCATCAACACGTCGCAGGGTTTAGGGTTGCAGGCTTCGCCGTCGGGCGGGCCATGTCTGCTTAGGATGAAAGACGGGCAAAATCAACCTGGCTTTATGCGTAGTTTTTGAGGGATTTCCATGACTTTTTGGGTGCCTGACAAGCCGTGATCGGCTATGCGGTGAGCACGAGACGGCGGAGGTTTCATGCAGTTGAAGAGGTTCGAACTTGACGGTCCGGCGGTGATCACGCCGAAGCGAATCGGCGATTCCCGCGGCTATTTTGCTGAAACCTACAAGGATGCATGGTTCCGCGACAATGTCGCTGACCTGGGTTTTGTTCAGGACAACCAGTCGTTGTCATCTGAGACAGGCACGATACGCGGCCTGCATTATCAGGCTGCGCCCTTCGAGCAGGGCAAGCTGGTACGTTGCCTGGCCGGAGCGATTTTCGACGTCGCGGTCGACATTCGCACCGGGTCGCCAACCTTCGGCCAATGGGTCGGCATCGAGCTTACACCGGATAATGGTGAACAGTTATGGGTTCCACCGGGTTTTGCCCACGGTTTCTGCACGCTCATGCCCGACACCGTCGTCTTCTATAAAGTGACCGCGCCTTATTCGCGCGAGCACGATTTTGGCGTCGCCTTCAATGATTCCGCCATCGGCATAAAATGGCCGGTCGAGCTTGCCAAGGCCATTCTGTCGGATAAGGATAGGGTCCAGCCGCCGCTGGCGTCGCTCAAGGGTCAGGATTGATGCGTATTCTCGTTACCGGCGGCGCCGGCTTTATCGGTTCCGCCCTTGTCCGTTACCTTGTCGCCGAGGTCGGCGCGGATGTGCTCAATCTCGACAATCTGACCTATGCCGGCAACCTGGCCTCTCTGACGCCGATCGCCGGAGCCAATAATTATCACTTCGTCCAGGCCGATATCCGCGACCGCGCCGCTGTCACGCGGGCGATCGAGGGTTTCCGGCCGGACCATATCATGCATCTGGCCGCCGAAAGCCATGTCGACCGCTCAATCACCGGCGCGCGTGACTTTGTCGAGACCAATGTCCTCGGCACCTTCACCTTGCTTGAGGCGGCGCGCCATTACTGGAACGGCTTGTCGGGCGCGGTGAGAGCGGATTTCCGCTTCCTGCATGTTTCGACCGACGAGGTCTATGGCTCGCTTGGCGACGAAGGACTGTTCACCGAGGCCACGCCTTACGATCCGTCATCGCCCTATTCGGCGTCCAAGGCGGCATCCGACCACCTGGCCAAGGCCTGGCACCGCACCTATGGCCTGCCCGTGGTGGTGTCGAACTGCTCCAACAATTATGGCCCCTATCATTTTCCGGAAAAGCTGATCCCGCTCAATATCCTCAATGCGCTCGAAGGCCGGCCACTGCCGGTCTATGGCGACGGTTCCAACATTCGCGACTGGCTCTATGTCGAGGACCATGCCCGCGCCCTGCATCTGATCTGTTCCCGCGGACGATTGGGAGAGACCTACAATGTCGGTGGCCGCAATGAACGCCGGAATATCGATGTCGTCCGTCGCATCTGTGCGATCATGGACGAACTGCGGCCTCAGGCCCGGCCGCACGACGGGTTGATTACCTTCGTCACCGACCGGCCGGGTCACGACAGGCGATATGCCATAGATGCGACCAAGCTGGAGACCGAACTGGGCTGGAAGGCGCAGGAGAACTTCGACAGCGGCATCGACAAGACCGTGCGCTGGTATCTGGCCAACGAGGACTGGTGGCGGCCCCTGCGCGGCGAGGTCTATGGTGGCGAGCGGCTGGGGGTCCTGAAGGCCTGAATGCGCATTCTCGTCACCGGCACGCAAGGACAGGTGGTCACGGCGCTGAAGGCGGCCAATGCCGATGTCATCGCGCTCGGCCGGCCGGACATCGACCTGGCCGAACCCGGATCGCTGCGCGCGCCGATCACGGCGGCACGTCCCGACGTCATGGTTTCGGCGGCGGCCTATACCGCCGTCGACAAGGCGGAGAGCGAGCCCGACCTTGCCCGCGCCATCAACGGCGAAGCGCCTGGTGAGCTGGCGCGCATCGCGGCGGAGCTTGGCGTACCGCTGCTGCATCTGTCGACCGATTATGTTTTCAATGGCGCCAGGTCCGAACCCTATGCCGAGGACGACGCCACCGGTCCGGTCAGCGTCTACGGCGCCACGAAGCTGATGGGGGAGGAGGCCATCCGCGCCGCCACGCCCAACCACATCATCCTGCGTACGGCCTGGGTCTACAGCCCTTTCGGCGGCAACTTCGTCAGGACCATGCTGCGCCTGGCCGAAACGCGTGACGAGGTCAATGTCGTCGACGACCAGCTTGGTTGTCCAACCTATGCGCCCGACATCGCCCGGGCGGTGCTTGCCATCGCCCGTCGCGCCGTCGCCGATCGATCCCCCTGCTTGCGGGGAACGTTCCACCTGACCGCGCCGGATGAGACGACATGGGCTGGGTTCGCCCAAGCCATCTTCGCCGGACTGACAGCGCGCGGTGGCAAAAAAGTGATTGTCAATCCCATCCCGTCAAGTGCATATCCGACTCCCGCCCGCCGTCCGGCCAATTCCCGGCTGAACGGAAAGAAGCTTGAGGCGGCGTATGGCATTGTCTTGCCGTCGTGGCGCGTATCGCTCGATGCCTGCCTCGACATTCTGGCGGGAACGACCAAGGATTTGGTATGAAGGGCATCATTCTGGCGGGCGGATCGGGTACGCGCCTTCATCCCATGACCATCGGCATGTCGAAGCAGATGATGCCGGTCTATGACAAGCCGATGATCTATTACCCGCTGTCGACCCTGATGATGGCCGGTATCCGTGACATCCTGATCATCTCGACCCCGCTTGACCTGCCGCTGTTCCGCAAGCTGCTGGGCGACGGCGGCCAGTGGGGGATCCATCTCAGCTATGCCGAGCAGGCGAAGCCCGACGGCATCGCCCAGGCCTATGCCATCGGCGCCGGTTTCGTGGACGGCGAGCCATCGTGCCTGATCCTCGGCGACAACATATATTACGGTCCGTCCCTGCCGAGCTTCCTCGAAGAGGCAGCGCAACTGAAAAGCGGCGCCAGCGTCTTCGCTTATCAGGTCTCCGATCCGGAACGCTATGGCGTGGTCGAGTTCGATGCCCAGTTTCGCGCCCTGTCGATCGAGGAAAAGCCGGCCCGGCCAAGGTCCAACTGGGCGGTGACGGGTCTCTATTTCTACGATCATCAGGTCGTGGACATCGTCGCCGGCCTGACGCCGTCGGCGCGTGGCGAATACGAAATTACCGACGTTAACCGCATCTATCTCGAACGTGGCGAGCTGACGGTCCAGCCGATCGGACGCGGTTATGCCTGGCTCGATACCGGCACGCCGGACAGCCTGCTCGACGCCGCCGAGTTCGTCCGCGTGCTGGAAAAGCGCCAGGGCTTCAAGATCGCCTGCCCGGAGGAAGTGGCGTGGCGGCGCGGCTATATCAGCGCCAGAGAGATGGAAAGGCTGGCCGATGCGCTCGGCAAGAGCGATTACGGCCGTTATCTGCGCAAGTGCCTGACGACGCCGTAGGCGGCACTGTTCTGGTTTACGAGAATTGAAGGTCCTGGCGTGAACTATTCCAACTAAAGGGAATAATCGCCGCGCCGCGAGAAAACATATGGATGTTCTGGAGGAATTGCACGGTGGGCAAGGTTGGTCGCGCCAGAACGGCCAATTGTCATTGATCGAAGCATGGGCCGAAGGCGAAGCCAGCGCCATTCGCGTTGAAGGCCAGTACGTCCTGACCGCCGAGGCCGTGGCCTGTGAACTGGAACTGGTCGAGGAAGCGACAAGGCGACGAAGCCTGATCTGTGCCACGCCGGGCGATGCCATCCATCTGTTTATGGCAGCCGGCGACTATCGGCTCTTTGTACGCTTCCTGTCGCCGCCGGGCGATTATTCCGCCAGTTTGCGCCTCGACCGGCAGGGAAGGCTCGACCGGTTGGGCTTCCTGGCCGCCAAGGCGATCCAGGTGTTGCAGCGGCCGCCTTCGGCTTGGCCGGAGGCGTTGGGTCGCCTGTTACGTCGCGCGCCTCAGGGCGTGACGGGTGCCAGATTGGGTGCGCCTGTATCCGCCGCGCCGCCGCCCATCCCCAACCGGCCGACCATCGAACCCGCGCCGGTTCCGGAGACTGCGGCCGTCTCGATCATTATCCCGACCAAGACCCGCGCCGACCTATTGGCGGCATGCGTCGCCTCGCTCGATCCCGGTCCTGTGCGCAAGGAGCTGATCATCATCGACAATGGCGCGACCGCGCATGACATGCTCGGACTGTTGCAGGGACTTGCCGCACGGTCCGACATCCGCGTAATTCGCCATGACGCACCGTTCAACTTCTCACAGTTGTGCAATCTCGGTGCAAAGGCGGCACGTTTCGGCACCCTGCTGTTTCTCAATGATGACATCGAGGCGCTCGACCGTGAGTGGTTGCCGGCCATGCTAGGCTTTGCGGCGCGGCCCGACACCGGCGTGGTCGGCGCGCGTTTGCTTTATCCGTCGCGCGACCTGCAGCACGCCGGCGTTGCAACGAACCTCATTCCCGGTCCTGGCCATCCCTGGCGCGGCCTGGCGGAAACCGCGTGGCGCGATCATCCGTTGATTGCGGCGGCAGGTGAGGTGGATGCCGTCACAGGCGCCTGCCTGATGATCGGCAAGGCGTTGTTCGACCAACTCGGCGGCTTCGACGAAGCGGCGTTTGCCGTCAGCCTCAACGATGTCGACCTGTGCCTGAAGGCGCGCGGGCGCGGTCTGAAGGTTATCTATGCGCCTCAGGCCACGCTCCTGCACAAGGAAGGGCAGTCGCGCCGCCGCGACGACGATCCCGCCGAACGGGCCCGGCGCGAGCGGGAACTGGCGCTGTTCTTTGATCGCTATCCGCACGCGGCGCGCCATTCGGTGTTCTATCCGGCGTGGCTGAGGCGCGACACCGACTCGGGTGCGTCCATTTCGTCGGTGGCGTCGAGCACGCTCTGAACCACGGCCAGGCCGACTTCGAAGCTGTGCCGGTTCTGGATGTGGTCCTGGGCGTCAAGCGAACGACGGTTCCATTCACGCGCCGATGCGGTGTAGATATTTACCGTCGCCTCGACAATGTCCTCCGGCGTATTGGCGACGAAGACGCTGACCCCGTCCTCGAGGCCCAGGCCTTCGGCGGCGATGTCGGTGGCCACGACGGGGACGCCGTGCGCCATGGCGGCCAGGACCTTGCCCTTGGCGCCGGCGCCGTAACGCAGGGCGGCCACGAAGACGCGCGCCTTGCCGAACCATGGCGCAAGGTCGTCCACGCGTCCGGTGACGACAACGCGGTCGGAGGCGCGATCCTTCAGCGTCTGCGGCGGATTGGCGCCGACCAGCAGAAGCTTCGCCTCGGGCAGCCGCAAGGACAGTTTCGGCCAGACCTCATCAAGCAGATAGTTGGCAGCGTCGACATTGGGCGGATGGTTGTAGCCGCCCAGGAACATCACGTCCTTGCGTGCACCATGGCCATAGTCGCTGTCGATGACGTTTTCGGTCAGCGGCAGCAGGGCGACCAGGGCCTCGGGCACTTCGTCTTCCAGGATATCGCGCTCGACATCAGAATGGACGAAGGTGGCGTCGCAGCGTTTGGCCAGGTCAAACTCCTTGGCTTTCATCGCCTCGGCCTCGGCGAGCAGGCCGGCGTCGTCCTCGATCAGGGCCTGGCGCTCCATGCGCAGGTAGTGCAGGTCTGCATTGAGGTAGAAGACACGCGCCTGCGGCGCCCAGCGCTTGACCAGATCGATTGTCTTGAAGGCGACATTGGCGCGGATGAGGTGAACCACGTCGTAAAGCGGTCCATTGCCCTGCAAGAGCTGGTGCATCGACGCTTCGTAGGGCGCGTAGAAGCATTCCACGCCCATGGCCTGCATCGCCGAGACCTCGGTGCGCTGATAGAGGAAGTTGTCCTCGGGCACGAAGCTGACGTGGAAGCCCAGCGTCTGGTAATAACGCATGAGGTCGAGCGTCGCCTTGGAACCGGCGTCCTGGCCCGGTGTCGGGTTGCAGGCATCGACGATGAGGACTCGCCGGGTCACAGCGCGGTCGCGTTCCAGCGACGGCTTGTCGCCATTGGCGCGATGGCCCGCCAGGGTCTCGCGCCAGCGCTCGAAGAACTTGTCGCGGTTCACCGCTTGGTAAGCCTTGGCGCCGCTGCCTTCATCGGTGCCGGAGGTCTTGCCTTCGTAATGGATCATCTTCGACTGCGGCTGGAAGATGACATCATGTCCGGCCTGGCGGATGCGGAAGGCGAGGTCGGTATCTTCGTAATAGGCCGGCCGGAAATGGGTGTCGAAGCCATCGAGTTCATCCCATAGCGCTTTGCGGACGGCGATGGCGGCGCCGGAAACATAGTCCGCCTTGCGGGCGTAGCAATAGGCCGGCCGGTTCGGGTCGTCATGGCGGCCATAGTTCCACGCCGATCCGTCCTGCCACACGATGCCGCCGGCTTCCTGCAGGCTGCCGTCGGGATAAAAGAGCTTCGAGCCGATAAGGCCGGCATTCGGGAACAGGGAGAAACTTTCGGTAAGGCGATCGAGCCAGAATTCGCCAACCCGCGTGTCGTTGTTGAGCAAAACCAGGAACTCGCCCTTGGCCTCGGCAGCGGTCTTGTTGCAGGTCTCGATGAAGCCGGCGTTTTCGGCGTAGCGGATATAGCGGATGCCATCGATCTTGCGGAGCCAGGTTTCGCTCGCATCCTTGGAGGCGTCGTCGCCGATCAGGATCTCGAAGCTGTGGTGCGAGACGTGCGAGAGCAGGCTGTGGAGGCAGTTGAGCGTATAGGCCAACTGGCCGTAGACGGGAATGACGATCGAAACGGAGGGTTCGTCATTTATCGACGGGCGGGGCAGGGCGTTAAGCGCTCGGATCGCCGCCTCCCATTTCGGCGCCGGCCCCAGCAGGCCGAACTCCTTAAGGAAGCTTTCGCCCTGCGCCGCCGCATCAAGGATATCGTCGTCCGGGCGGATATCACCGATGGCCAGGCTGTCGTTTGGTCGATCGCGGCGAGGCCACAGGCTGTCCGCGGCCGGGCTTTCGGCCGGGTTGCCGCCGGTCAGAAGCGCGGTCAGGCCAAGCACTGACTCGGCGCGCGTCCCTTGCAGCGTCTGCGCCTGAAGAAACAGGCCAAGCTTGCCGGACGGCTCGATACGGCGGTTTTCGCGCGCGCCATGGCGCAGGTAATGGAAGAACGGATTGACCCCTCCGCGCGCCAGGTCCGTGTGCGCCTTGAGATAAAACTCGGTCGAGAAGCCGGGGGCCGGATCCAGGCCATCCTGGGCGCCGAAGACGACATAGTGCGTCGTCGGGTCCATGAAGAAGCGTCTCGGCTGGCCCGACAGTTGCAAACGATAGAAGGTCTCGTCGAAGGACGACTTGCGCAGGGAACGCATGGCCGCAAAGGCCTGGACGCCGCGCCTGGCGCCATGGCGGCGGGTAATCCGCGCCGACCACATGATATCCTTGAAGAGGCCGGTCGTCGCGGACAGCAATCCCGGCTTCTGCTGGTGCAGGCCGTAACGGGTAACGTCGCGATAAAGCGATTCGAGACGGCCAGTATCGTCGATGGCGCTGGCGTCTTCCAGTTGCAGGTCAGGCGAGGGACGAAGCCGGATGCTCAAGGGGTTGGGACGCAGGTTGGTGACCGGCTCGGTGCTATGGGTGAACGCAGTCGCAGCCAACCGCGCCGCCGCCATGCGTTCGTCGGGCGCTTTCAGGCGGCGCACGAAGCTGAAGTCCAGCTCGACGCGGATCAGGCCGTCAAGCGGCCTGGTCGGGATATCGAGGCGGCGCAGGGTCTGGTCGGGCGGCAGGACGACCAGACCGTAATCTCCGCCGTTGATGTGCACACGTACCTGCTGAGGCCCGAAATCTTCCGGCACGTTGAGGTCGATCTTGAGGCGGTTGACCGGCGATCGGACAGCGAAATTGAGCACGACGTGACGTTTGGCCCATCCGTCGTGATAAAGGCCTTCGGTGTGCGGCAGCAGCAGGCTGTCATTGCGCCGGTCGTCATTCACCTTGGCAAGCTGATAATATGTGTCGATCAGCGCGCCGTAATCGCCTTCGCTGTAGGTTCTGGGCGTGATGCGCGTGCCGGCGGCCTTGCGGATGGCCTTGACCAGGCGGGCATGCGATGCGTCAGGCGCGACCAGTTCGCCAACGCCCAGCGCCTTCAATCGTTCACCCGGGGCGCCGAGATCGTAGGCGACGGGCGTCAGGCCACAGGTCAGGGCCTCGCTCAGCGTATAGACGTAAGTCTCAGGCCACGGGCTCACAAAGAGAGCAACCTTCGCGTTGGATCGCCTGATCTTGTCTTCCAGCGTGTCGGAGGTATAGGGGCCTAAGTCGTCCAGGTTGGGGAAGGACCGGATCAGGTCAATATGATCGGAATAGCCGATCAGGGCAAAGCGGATATTCGGTTCGCGCTTTTCGGCCCAGCGCAGCAGGGCGATCACCGTGTCATAGCCCTTGTGCGCGCCGAGGCCACCGATCAGGGCGACCGTGATCTTTTCGGGCGCCGTGACGGCGGAATGCTCAACCGTTGCCGGCGAGGGCCCGAGGTGCGGACGGACCTCGATCGCCAGGCCGGCGAAGACGCGGTCATAGATGTCGGCGGCCGCCTGGGACGGGGCGAACAGGGCGCAGGCGTTTTTCAGCAGGTCGTGCCACTTATCGCGCCACGCGACGATATCCGGCCAGGTGCGCGCGTAGGACGGATGCATGTCGCGATGCGCTCCGCCGCGCTTCAAACAGGTGTTGCAAGCCTCGAAGTCCGGAACTTCGGAATATTCGCCGCCGTCGTCGAGCAGTGTGACGCGCGGACACAGATAGAAATAGTCGTGCAGGGTGACGTAATAGGGGATGCCCGAACCGATCAGGAACCGGTCCATGCCGTCCTCAAGGTCGAGGACATGATGGACGTGGATGAAGGCCGGCTGCAGGGTCAAGATGTCGGCGCACATCGTGTCGATGCCGTCGCCGCCTGGGTAATAGAGCCGGCCATCGCCGTTCCACTCCGCCATCTCATAGGCATAGGGCTTGAGACCGGAGCGGCGGGCGATGAGCACGCGGCAGCCTTCGCCAGTCAAGCGTTTGGCAAGGAATTCGATATTGGTATCGACGCCGCCACCAGTCGACAGCGAGATGAAGACAACGAGCCGCTTGTCGCGCCACATGGCTTTTTGCAGGCGGTTGCGTACCTGGGCCATCGGGTCTGCGGCGATGAAGCGATGGACGTGACCACGATAGTCGGGATAGATTTCGGCAAGCCTGGCGAGGTTGGTGGCGACGCGTTCGCCGCGGTCGCTGAAGGACACCGAACCCTTGTGGAAGACGAAGACGTCACAGGCCGCCAGATTGCGCCAGCCGGCGGTGGCGGCGCGCATCGAGAAGTCGTTCTCCTCGCCGTAGCCCTTGCCAAAGGTCTCGGCGTCGAACAGGCCAAGCTCGGACAGGGCGTCGCGGCGGATGAACATGCAAAAGCCATGCGCCGTCGGCAGGTCGATCACGCGTCCGTCGTTTTCTCTCCGGCACAAGGCGTTGATGCCGGCCAGGTCCAGACCCCACGGCAGGGTCTCCTGGCCCTTCGGCGTCGGCACCGACAGGATGGTGGCATTGTTGGACAGCGGCGTCACCGTCGCCACGCGTGGCGCCGAATAGGCGGCGGCCTTCAGCCGGTCGAGCCAGCCATCGGCGACCTCGGTATCGGAATTGAGCAGGGCCACATCATTGTCGCCACTCAAGGCCATGCCGCGGTTGACCGTTCCGACGAAGCCCAGGTTTTCGGCATTGTGCAGGAGCGTGTAACCATGCTTCCTGGCGTGCTCCTTGAGTGCTGTGACAAGAGCCGGTTCCGGACTGGCGTCATCGATGACAATGAGGTTGTAGGCGGAGTCAACACTCGCCGCGAGCACTGACTCAAGGCAGGCGAGGGTTTCGACCTTGCCGCGATAGACCGGAACAATGACGTCCGTGCGGTCCTCGGGACGTCCTTCATAGCACGGTCCGCTGAACCGCCAGCTGCGCGGCAGGACGGGCGCCTCGCGACCAGCATCGGCGGCCCGCAGGGCATGCAGTGCGAAATGGCGGCTGAAGGTTTCTAGCGCCAATCGGGTTTCGCCGCCGGTCCCCGCGCGTCCCAGCGCTTCGCTGACGGCCAATGCATGGATATGCACGAGATGCTTGCCGAATGGGCAGTAGTCCGTGCCGCGCACGCGCAGCGACAGCAGACGCGTTTGACCCGGCAGGGATGGATTGGCTATGTCGAAGCCGTGGCCGTCGCCTTCGTCGGCGGTGATAGTCCGGTCCGTCTCGCCGTCGAGATCGATATCGAGCACGATCGCAATATTGGGGCGGGTTTCGTCCCGAATGGTCCCTGACAGCCGCTCGCCGCGTTCAAGTAGCTCGGCTTTGTAGGTCGAGCGATGGACGAAGGTTTCCGTTTTCTGACGACTGGCGATTTTGATTCGATGTTCGCGTCCGTCGAAAAAGCTGCGCGGAAGATCAATATTAAGCCGATTGGCAGACCAGGAAAATGCAAGGGCTGCGCCTTCCGTGTCAAGAGTTACCCGCAGATCCTCATCATGCTTGAGGCCTTCGGCCGCAAGAACGTCGCCTTTAAGCGTGAAAAGGATGGTCATCAGTCTCAGATCTGCGAATACGGAAGGTCTTCGGCGGTGTCATACAACAGAAGTTTGCGAGGCCTGTCACGCCAAAAAGCTTGCTGTCCTTTGGGCGTATCAGGCGCGAACGGCCGCGGGGGGCGGTACCTTCGGCGCTTGCGCCTTGAAATCCCAATCCTCGGTGTCGCCGAAGAACACCTGGCGGCCACCGTCCAGAACAACCAGCTTATTGCAAACGGCCTGGACCAGGGTGAAGTTGTGGGTTGCCAGAACAAGTATGCGCGACTTCTCCAATATGCCCTCCATGCGCGACTTGGCCTTTTCGTGGAAGCTGGCGTCGCCGGCGCCAATCCATTCATCGAGCAGCAGGACGTCGGGGTCTAGGCTTGTGGCGACGGCAAAAACCAGGCGCGCCTGCATGCCCGCGCTGTAGGTCTTGACCGGCAGGTCGATATACTGGCCGAGTTCCGAGAACTCAATAATGCCGGGTATCTTGGCCAGGGTCTGACGTGTCGAGAAACCTCGCATGCGGCCCATGGTCAGAATATTCTCGCGGCCAGTCAGTGTGCTGTCGAGACCCAGTCCAATGTCGATCATCGACGAGATATTGCCAACGACTTCGACCAGGCCGCGATCGGGTTCATATATGCCGGCAATGACCTTGAGCAGGGTGGTCTTGCCGGCGCCGTTGTGGCCAATGATGCCCAGGCGGTCACCTTCGTGCAGATCAAATGTCACGCCGGACAAGGCGCGGACATGGACGATGTCCTGGCCGTCCTTGAGCAAGGTGCCACCAATGGCGAAATTGGCGATGGTGTTGCGCAGGCTGTGCGCCCGGATCGAATAGATCGGATAAGACAGTTCCACGCCGTGCAGGCTGACGATGGCAGACATTGACTAGACCCAGAAAGGAATGCGGCGGCGGAACGGGCTGAAGACCAGCAGCCAGGCGATAACGCCGGTGACCATGGTTCCGAGCGCTAACGCCCAGGCGCCGGGGGGCGGGGCGTGGCCGAGAAGGGGCGCACGAATAACCTCCAATAGGCCATACAGCGGATTGTAGTGCGCGACAAAGGCGCGTTTGGACGAAATGTCCGATACGCGCCAGATGATCGGCGTTACGTAAAAGAGCAACTGGCCGACATAGGGAAGGACAAAGACCATGTCGCGGAAACGCGCTGCGACCATGCCGGTCACCGTACCCCAGGACGCAATGGCAACAATGACGATCGGAAAGCCGAGCAGAAGTGTCCAGTGCGGTATGGCAAACGCCATGACGCAGGCCTCGACCACGAAAAAGATCAAAACGTTGTGGGCAAAGGTCAGGATGATGCGACAGATCGCCTCGGCGACATAGTAACTGAACGGCCAGGCGTGATTTTTGATCATCGAGCCGGATCCGAGAAACAGGCCCGGCCCCTCATTGAATATGAAGGTGATCATCTGGAAGCACATGACACCGCACGTTATGTACGGCAAGATATCATGCATATCCCGGCCCATCAGCAAGCCCCAGACCAGGGACAGGCACAGTGACGTCACCACCATCTGGCCCGCCAGCCAGAACGAACCGAGGACGGTTCGCTTATACTTGGCGGTCATTTCGTGCCAAGCCTGGAAAATCCATATTTTATACAGCGCGAGGCCGCGTACGAGATCGTTGATGGCTTTGGCGTACATAAAAGGCCTAAGTCTGCGTTTCCAATGACATTAAACCGCCCACGAGCCATGCGGCGCATGTCCGATGGCATGAAAAACCCCTGCGGTCAAACGTTAGACCATTTGAAATGGCATTTTAATGGCCGCGATTCGATTTGTTGTGCGGTGCGGGATGCGCGGATATTTGGTTTTGCAAATTCAGGCCGGGTGCGCTAGGCGTCCACCTCCGAGAACAGTGTGAAGCAAGCTATGACAACCAGCGCCTACATGATCGCCCATTGCGATGATGATTTTTTGCAGGACGCGATCGACTCGGTCATTGATCGTGTCGACGAACTGGTATTTGTGGATGGCGCCTATCGCTGGACCGCGCCTTTTTTTGCCGCCGCGGGGCTCGATCCCGAACGTTCATGGCAAAGGACGCACGACATTCTTGCCCGCTATGGCGACAAGATAAGGTATTTCAGCGGCATATGGGACGACGAGTTGCACAAGCGCTCTTTCGCCTGGTCGCATTGCCGCGGCGAGGTGATCATTCGCATCGATGCCGACGAGATTTTTGTTTTCAACGATAAGGTTTACGCCGCGTTTCTGAAGTCCGACCGGGCTGTCGCCCAAGTCGAAATGCCATTCATGTTGACGCCGACGCAGCAGCGGTTGAAGGCAGGCATGACCTATACCCCGCGTCTCTGCGCGATTTATAAGTCGGCCTATTTTTCATCTCCCCTGACGCATTGCGCTTATCTTTGGCTTATCCTCACCGAGCAGGAGCGCAATCGCATGGGGGAAGTCACCCCATCGCTGCTGTACGGACCGCCCGTGGCACGCGCGGCACACCTTACGGGCATGCGTACGCCGCGGACGTCCGTCAATCGCGCCCGATTCTATACGTTGCAATACGTGCGCGTCACCGGCGACCTGAACTGGAGCTATTGTCAAAAGCCCGTCGAGCGTCCCGAGGAACGTATTGCGCAGATATTCGACTTCATGAGCTCGACCGAATACACGTCATACCTCGAAGGGCACGATATCGTTTCGGGCTTCGCGACGATGCAGGATTTTCGCGTTGCGCCCTTCCGCTTCGAAGGACGGGCACTGGAGCAGATCGAAGCCGCCTACGATTCCTACAATCAGGGCCTCGCCGAGCTGCTTGATTTCGGATCACATCCTCGAACTGTCGTTTCCGACGTCATCACGATGATCAATCTGACATCCCTGGTCAGACGGGGCCTTCGCGGATTTGAAATTGAATTTGCCCACGAGGTGGAAATGGCAAATGCGCATTTCTACCTGCTGTTGGACAGCGCCGAAGAACAAGGCGGCGTCAATCTGGAGCCAGTTCACGCTCGCGTTGCCGGACGCACGGTGCATTATGTCCATGAACGTCTTGACGACACGGACATCCTCCAGGCCGTACTTATCATGCGGCCGATGATCGCCGACGATGTTCTCAAGACGCAAATTGTCCGCCTGACGCCCGGTCCGCTCGACAATTGAATCCTGTCTCGAAATAAATTATGGATGGCGTGACCAGTCCCGCCGGAGCTATCCGTGAATTGCCGCATCCTGTTCGCCGTCGCCTCCCTCGGGGTGTTTTTCGTTTTGGCGGACTGCAGTCCCATGCCGCGCGTGGAGTGCGCGCCGGACAAGGACAGCTGGACGCGTGAGCCAGGGTACCTGCTTGGCGACTACGCAGACGCCGACCAATCGATTCGCGACAAGCTGTTTTCCGAAATTCGCCCGGAAAAGCTGGCAACAGCGCTCGCTCGAGTTCAAAGCGCGAGCGATGGCTACGTCGAAATTTCACCTGACGAGGCCAAGGCTTTGGCCGCGACGGTTCCGGCCGGTTCTGACGACCTTAAACCGTTCCTGGTTCGGGCGCTTTCGGCGCACGAGGATTCAGGGCACTATACGGTCGACTATTTCCGCAACCAGCTGTGGGTGCGCTACGACATATCCGACTATAGCGTCTGCAAACCGTCAAGTTTCCGCGAAGCGCTCGTCATTTGGCTGCCTCAGCCGCCCAGCAAGGTGGCGATCACCATCGCCTTTCAGAAAAAATAGTCTGCTTGGAATTCTTCTCTCTGCGCGATATGACGGTTTGAGTAATCGCCGCCTGGAATCCGCATGAGTCTTCTATCTGAACCCGTCCACCACACCCACTACAAAATTGTGGTTGATGATCTGATGACGGCCCACCTCATGCACAAGCCTTATTCGCTGATCAGGCTTGGTGATGGTGAATCGGCCATCCTCGGCTATCCTGAGTTCGGCCATCCGCAGCGCTATCGTACGTGGATGACCAACTTTTTCGGCACGCACGTCTGCGAAGATGCGCTTTACGCACCTTTGCGCGCCGACCTTGAACAGGCAATCCGCAATGCGGATGTCATCGGCACCGGGAGCGCTCGCCTGACCGATCCGGCCGAAGGCGACAAGGTCCTGCAGGCCATGGGTGCGATTCAGCACCGGACCGCCGAAGACAATCTGGCGCAGAACACTGCCGAGCGCCTGTTTCTTAACTATCATCTAAGCCGCCTGGTCGGCCTTCGCGGCGTGCTGACCAGTGCCAATATCCACATCCACCTTGAACAGCAAGGCATGCTAGCCGATCTCATCGGCCGAAGCAGCGCTGTTACCCTCATCGGCTGCCGCGACGTGACGGCGGCTTTGGGCGATCGCTTTCCGGATACCCAACTGCGCCATTTCGCCACGCCTGGCGAGTACAAATTCGAGGACGCGACCAGCCGTGAACAATGGACGAAGCAGCGACCGCATTTTCCCGATGTCTATAACGACCTGCGCGCCAGTCTTCGCGGTGGCAACTTTGACGACCTTGTGCTTGTCGGCGCCGGACCGTGCGGCAAGGTCTACTGTGACGACGTGCGCGCGGCCGGGGGGTTCGCGCTTGACATCGGCAGCATCATGGACCTGTGGGGAGGCGTAATGACGCGCAGCTACATGCAGAGAACGAAGACCGCAACCTTCTGACTATTGCGCGTGGACGGCGCTCCAGGTCTGGTCGGCAAGGGTCACATCGACCGAGACCGGCAGGTCGTCCGACGCCTGACCAATCAGGATTCGGTAGGTGCCGGCCTTGATGTGCCAGCTGTTGTCGGCAACCTCGAAGGTGGCGAGCAGGCGCGGATCGACGGTCAAAGAGAAAGTTTGCGAAGCGCCCGGCGCGAGATCAGCCTTGCTGAACCCGACCAGGCGCTTCGGCGCCTCCCAGCCGGTGCCCTTCCAGTCGGCGGGGGCAATAAAAGCCATGGCCACGCCTTTGCCCTGTAGCTTGCCGGTATTGGTGATCGTGCCAGAGACGGTAATCCCGTCAGAGGCGTCGGCGGTGCTGTCACCCGCTACCGAGAAGGTGGTGTAGCTCAGGCCATGGCCGAAGGCGAACATCGGCTTCATGCCTTTCACATCGTACCATTTGTAGCCGATGGCCGCGCCTTCGTCGTAGGTGATGTGAACCGGCACGCCATCAGGCACATGGAAGCCGGGAATGGTGGCGTGGGCGAGCTGGTCGTTCGACGCCGGGAAGCTGATCGGCAGGTGGCCGGACGGATTGACCTTGCCGGTCAGGACGCGCGCGATGGCCGCACCACCCCGGATGCCGGGATACCAGGCTTCGAGCACGGCGGGCACCTTGTCGAGCCACGGCATCAGCACGGCACCGCCGGTTTCGGCGACCACGATGGTCTTCGGATTGGCCGCCGCGACGGCCGCGACCAAAGCGTCCTGATTGCCAGCCAGTTCCAGGCCGGTGTCGAAACCCTCGCCGTTCCATTGCGTCACGAAGACGACGGCGACATCGGCTTTCGAAGCGGTCTGCGCCGCTTCGGCCAGATCGGCGCCGCTGTCCCATATCAGTTTCGCGCCCTTCGGCAGTTCTTTCTTAAGGGCTTCGAGCGGCGATGACGGCATGTAGGTGACCGGACCGGGCCAGCCGGTCGGTTCCAGGCCCGGTACGGCATTGCCGCCAACCGGATGTACGCCCGATGAGCCGGCGCCCGCCATGACGCCCTTGTCGGCATGACCGCCGATGATCGCAACGGTTTTGACGCCGGCTAGCGGCAGCAGGTTGCCGTCATTTTTGAGCAGGGTCAGCGATTGCTCGGCGGCATTCTGCGACACGTCGGCATCGGCCTTGAAATCGATCTTCGAAGCGTCCGCCATGACCGGGTCGTCCATGACGCCAAACGCGAAATAAGGCCACAGAATGCGCTCGGCCATGTCGTCGAGACGCTTTTCAGCGATGTCGCCGGCCGACAGCGCCGCCTTCATGTTGGCGGCGTCGAACCATGGCCCTTTCATGCCGCAGCATGGATAACCGGTCATTTGGTCGAGACCGTAATTCGCCGCGTCAACCGTTGAATGAACAGCGCCCCAGTCCGACATGATGAAGCCCTTGAACCCCCAATCCTGTTTCAGCACCTTCTGCTGCAGGTACTCGTTCTCGCACGCCCAGCGGCCATTGATGAGGTTGTAGGAGCACATTACCGAACCCGGATTGCCCTTTTCGTAGACGAACTCGAAGGCCAACAGATCCGACTGGTGCATGGCCTCGGGCGAGATGGTGGCGTCGACCGTGGTGCGCTGGCTTTCCTGGTCGTTGACGGCGTAGTGCTTCATGGTGGAGACCATGTGCGTCGACTGGATGCCGGCGATCAGCGAGCCCGCCATTTGCCCGGCCAGCCACGGGTCTTCGCCGACATATTCGAAATTGCGGCCATTGCGCGGTTCGCGCGCCAGGTTGGCGCCGCCGGCGAGGAAGGTGTTGAAGCCCGACAGGCGCGCTTCATGGGCGATCATGACGCCGCCGGAATAAGGCACGGACGGGTCGAATGAGGCGGCGGTGGCCAACGAAGAGGGCAGGGCGGTGCGCTCCATGCCTTCGACGCGCACGCCGATCGAGGCGTCGGTTTGCCACTGGGCGGGAATGCCGAGGCGCGGCACGCCGGCGATATAGCCGGCCGAACCCTTGACCTGGTGAGCGACGACATCGGCCTTGATGGCGGGCGAGACGACGTCGTCGGGTTCCTTCATCAAGGCGTCAGGATCGGAATAGCCCATGACGAGCCCCAGCTTTTCGTCCAGCGTCATGGCGGCGACCGCGGCGTGGGCGCGCTCGTCCGGGGTCTTGGACTTGTCCATCCATGGCTGGGTTTGGGCCAGGACGGAGGTGGACGCGCACGCCAACAGGGCGCCTAGGAGCAGGGCTTTTGTCATGGTTTCCTCGCGAGGTTTCTGGTTATGGCCCGGAACCTACAATGTCATCGATGTCCAGCGGAAGCAGAAAATCGCCGGCGGAGGGAACTATACGGAAAGGCGTGACAGTTCATCGACGGCGCAAATGATATGGTAGAGCGAGCTGGCCGGAGCAGGCTCGATCTCGAACGTGCCATCGGCCTTCATCCGGTCGCGCCACAGGCCGACCATATCGGTTGACAGGTAGAGTTTGAGGCCTGCCGCCGCCTGGAGGGCCTTGGCGATGTCGGCTTCCTTTTCAGCAGGCGTTGGCGCCGCTTCGGCCGCCGCCACGAACGCCTTGGTGCGCTCGGTCTGCGGCCACAGGCGGGCATTACGGTCCTTCGGCGTGAAATCGTCCCACAGTTCGTTGAAGGTGACGTCGCGGGCGGGGTCGGTACCGATGACCTCGGCGATATCCATCAGGCGGTTCGCCGCCCTGGCGTATTTTGCGTCGCCTGTCTTGTCCGCCCAGCGCAGGAACAGCCACGCCCATTCGAACTGATGGCCCGGCTCCAGCACGCGGCCGGCCTCGCCCGGCATCGGGTTCCAATCGCCGTCGAAGAATTCGCGCAGGGCGCCGGTCTTGGGGTCGAGGAAGTTGTCGAGACACAGATCGGCGATCATGGCGGCGATTTCTCGCCATTTGTCGTCGCCGCCCGCTTCGATCCACGCCAGGCAGGCTTCGAACATGTGCATGTGCGGATTGGCCTTGAGCGGCAGGGTGCGCGGGTTCGATTCCTCAAAGCCGCGTACCGGATGCGAATAGATCCTGATAATGCTGTCGCGGATGAAGACGCCTTTTTCCTCAAGCAACGTGTCGTGCGGCCGCACGCGAAAGGCCGAGGCATAGGCCAGCATGGCGAAGGCGTGGTCGTAGAAGTCGAACTCACCGCGCACCACTTCGCCACTGGGTTTCAGCACAGCGTAGAGCAGGCCGGTTTCGGGATTGCGCGCCGGGCCGTCGAGCCATTTCAGGCCCTGGTCGATCGGGCCGTCGCAATCGCCCTTATAGCCCATGCGCTGCGCCAACGCGTAGGAAAAAACTTGCCGCGCGGCCACGCGCGTCCGCCGGTCGATATCGTAAGGCACGCCGTCTAGATTGATCTTTTCGAAAAAGCCACCCTTTTCCAGGTCGCCGCCGGTTCTCCACCACAACGGCAGGGCCTGGTCGAACAGCCAGATGCGCAGCGACGTCTGCATCTCCTCAAGATTGGCCTTGAGCTTGTCGGTCAGCTGGGGGAGGGTGTCAGCCATGTCGGGCGCCTTTGCGAATGGGGTGCAACCCGCATAGGGACGAAAGCGGATAAAAAAGCGATTAGCATTGCCACTGGCAGGACGACAAGCCAGTTGCGGCGGCCCTGACGGTGTCTTTATAAGAGTTGCCGGCGCGCCGCATCGCAAACTTGCAGTCCATCCGGTGAAAGAGGCGCATCTCCGGGGCGCTCGCACATATTTCAGAGGTTTCCTTGTCCCTTCGCATTACGCCTGTCATCATGTCCGGCGGCTCGGGCACGCGTTTGTGGCCGCTTTCGACACCGGACGCGCCCAAGCAGTTTCACGCCCTGGCCACGCCCAACAGCATGATCCAGGAAACGGCCCTGCGCCTGACCGGGCCGGAATTCCTCGATCCCGTGGCGATTTGCGGCATCGGCCACCTTGATCTCGTCACCACGCAGTTGGCCCAGATCGATCGAAATCCGCAGATGGTGATCCTAGAGCCGACGGCGCGCAATACCGCGGCCGTTGCCGCGGTCGCCGCGTTGTCTACCCAGGCACGGGCGCCAGGTTCGCTGGTCCTGCTCGTGCCCGCCGATCATGTCATCACCCGGCCCCACGATTTCCATGTTGCCATTGCTCGGGCTGCCGAAACGGCGACATCACGCATCGTCACCTTCGGCATCAAGGCGGCCCATCCGGAAACCGGCTTCGGCTATATAGAGCGCGGCGGGGCCGTGGCCGACGGTGTTTACGAAATCCGCCGTTTCCTCGAAAAGCCCGACCTGGCGACGGCCGAAACCTACGTCGCCGGCGGGCAGCACGACTGGAATGCCGGCATCTTCCTGTTCTCGCCGGAGGTCATGATCCGCGAGCTGGAGATCCACGCGCCCACCGTCCTTTCCGCCTGCCGCGAAGCCTTCGACAGGGCTGAGAGAAACGGCGTCGTGGTCAGCCTTGACGCTGACGCCTTCGCTAAGGTCCCGTCGATCAGCGTCGACTACGCGGTGATGGAAAAGACGACGGCGTCGGCGGTCGTGCCTTGCGATATCGGCTGGGCGGATGTCGGGGGCTTCGCCGAGCTGTGGCGCCTGGGCGACAAGGACGATCGTGCCAACCATGTCAGGGGCGAGGCCATCCTGATCGATGCCGACAACTGTCTGGTCCACGGAAGCGACGGTCCGGTCGTGGCCATTATCGGTCTCAGCGATATCATGGTCATCTCGACGACATCGGGCATCCTGGTCGCGCCGATTTCGCGCGCCCAGGACGTCAAAAAGGCGGCCGAAGCGGCCAAGGCCCGCCGCGGTTGAATTTTATGCTGGGCCAAAAATGGCATTCGTGTCCCGCCGCAATCTGTGGTAAGGCTTGTGCGGCCCTGAAAAAGTAGCGCGCCGGGCGGCAGGACCGGCACAGGCTGACATTTTGGGTAAATGGTAATGTTTTACAATTATATCGGCCATAATGACCGCAGCCTTTTCACGCCTGAAGATCAACCCGGTGCTCGCCAGGGCGCTTGCCGACTGTAAGCCGCATTTCATCAATGCCGCCCTGTTCAGCTTTTTCATTAACGTGTTGCAGCTGGCGCCGACGCTTTACATGCTGCAGGTTTATAGCCGCGTGGTGTCGACGGGCGGGACCCTGACGCTTGTCTATCTAACGCTGATCCTGGTGTTCGCGCTGGGTACCATGTCGTTTCTCGATTCCCTGCGCACGCGCCTGATGATGCGTTCAGGTCTGCGCGTCGACAAAATCCTGGCCGGTGAGGTGCTCGATCACCTTTATGCCCGCACGCCGATCGGCCGGCAGGGCCCGGGCAGCCTGCTGCTGCGCGAATTCGACACTTTCAAGCAGACCCTGTCGGGCAGCGGCATGATCGCCCTGTTCGACCTGCCGTGGATCGTCATCTTCCTCGGCCTGTGCTTCTTTCTCAACGCCTGGCTGGGCTGGCTGACGGTCGCCGCCGGCGCGGTTCTGGCCTTCGTGACCTGGCTCAGCGAGCGGTCCTCCTACAAGTACGTCACCCAGTCGGCCGAGGCCATGGCCAAGGCCTATGGCCGCCAGGACGCCACCTCGCAGCGTTCAGACGTGGTGCGGGCGCTTGGCATGCGCAAGGCGCTGGTCGCCGGCATGCTCAAGGAGCGCCACGGAGCGCTCGACGAGCAAATCAAGGCGTCGTTGAGTGTCGGCGGTTTCTCGACATTCTCCAAGTTCCTGCGGCAGTTCCTGCAATCGGTGGCGCTCGGCGTCGGCGCCTATCTCGCCATCCACCAGCTGATCTCGGCCGGCGCCATCTTCGCCGCCTCGCTTCTGATGTCGCGCGCACTCAATCCGATGGAGCAGGTGATCAACTCCTGGCGTTCGCTCATTCGTGGCTACAACGCCTTCAAGACGGTCAACAAGGCGCTCGACGAACGCGACGCCAAGCCGCAACTGACCCACCTGCCGGCGCCCAAGGCGGCGATCGATGTCGATGGGCTGTCGATCACCATGCCTGAGCAGAAGGCCTATATCCTGCAAGGCATCACCTTCCGCGTCCGGCCGGGCGAGCTGGTCGGCATCGCCGGCCCGTCGGGCGCCGGGAAGTCAACCCTGGCGCGCGTGCTGGTCGGCTCCGACGGCTATGAGATCGGCACCATCCGCTTCGACGGCGCCGAACGCCGCGAATGGGATCCGGAACTGCTGGCCCGCCATGTCGGCTACCTGCCGCAGGATTCGTCGCTTTTCGCCGGCACGGTGCGTGACAACATCTGCCGCTTCGAAGGCGTGTTCGGCGGCAATGAGGAAGAGATCGACAACGCCGTCGTCGCGGCCGCCAAGGCGGCGGGCCTGCACGAGATGATCCAGCACCTGCCGCATGGCTACAACACCGTGCTCGGCCTCAACGGCCAGGGCATTTCCGGCGGCCAGGCCCAGCGCGTCGCACTGGCGCGGGCCCTCTATCGCGATCCGGACATACTCATCCTCGACGAGCCCAATTCCTATCAGGACGGCGCCGGCGAGACGGCCCTGGTCAAGGCCATGGCTGACGTCTGCGCCCGCGGTGGCGCGGTTGTCGTCATCGCCCACCGGACCAGCGTGCTGGAGCGGGCCGACAAGCTGCTGATGCTGGCCGGTGGCCGTGTCCAGTTCTTCGGGACGCCGCGCGAATGGGCCGAGGTCGTACAGAAGCAGCGCGCGCAGGAAAGCAAGCTGCAACCAGTGCCGAATGAGCCCAAGGCGGCCGGCGGCAAGGCGGGAGTGAACTGATGTCGGGGTCGGAGGAATTGGTGAACGCGACCGGCCCGGCGCCAGCAGCCCTGCCCAATCCGTTCTGGGACAAGGCGAAGGGCCTTCTCGCCGGTGGCGGTTCGGTCGAATCCGACAGTCCGTTGCCGGACATTCGCCTGGGTCTTGGGGCGGTCGCGCTGTTTTTCGTGCTGTTCCTCGGCTGGGCATCGATTGTCCGAGTCGATTCCGCCGTCTATGCCCATGGCTCCATCGCCGTGGTCGGCAGCCGCCAGGAAGTCCAGCACAAGGAGGGCGGTATCGTCGCCGCGCTCTTCGTCAAGGAAGGCGACGAGGTTGCCAAGGGCCAGGAGCTGATCCGCCTCAATGGCGACGAAACCGAGGCCAATGCCGATGCCCTGATGGGTCAATTCATCGACCTCAAATCGCGCGAGGCCATGCTTCTGGCCGAACAGCGCGAACAGACGACGCTGGCCGAACCGGTGGAATTCGCCGACCTGCCGGCGCAGTTCCGTCCGCTGATCGACACCGCCATGCTGCTCCAGCGCAAGACCCTGGCGGCCAACCGCAACTTCCTCGACACGCAGCTGTCGGTCCTGGCTCAGCGCAGCCAACAGACCAAGGAACAGATCACCGGCGACCAGCAGCAGATGGCCGCCAATCTCAAGCGCCAGGATCTGACCAAGGACGAGCTGTCGGGCGTGCAGGACCTTCAGGTCAAGGGCTATGCGCCGATGACGCGCGTGCGTTCCTTGCAGGAAGAGGTTGCCGGCCTGGAAGGCGATTATGGCGCGCTTCAGGCCAATGTCGCCACCGCCCAGGCCCAGATCGGCGAAATCGAGATGCAGTCGCTGTCGGCGAAGAAGCAGTTCATGGACCAGGTCCTGAGCGATCTCAATGATGTCCAGGCCAAGCTCAAGACCATGGAGCCGCAGCTTCAGGCCGCCCGCGCAGCCTATGACCGGCTGCATATCCGCGCTACCGCGACCGGCAAGGTCATGGGGCTCACCGTCTTCACCGTCGGTGGCGTCATCGCGCCGGGCCAGAAGATCATGGACATCGTGCCCGCCGCCACGCCCCTGGTCATCAACGCCAGCGTGGAATCGAAGAACGGCAACGACATCCATCCCGGCATGGAGGCCCAGGTCAGGTTCACCTCGCTGCACGAACGCAACGTGCCCATCCTCAAGGGCAAGGTGCTCGACGTGTCGGGCGACACCTTCACCGACAAGGACAACAACCGCTCCTTCTACACGGCTCGCATCGAGATCACGCCGGAAACGGTCAAGACACTCGACAGCCTGGCTGACGGTGAGGCGCTCAAGCCCGGCCTGCCGGTCGAGGTCATCGTGCCCGAGCACAAGCGCACCGTGATGCAGTACCTGCTGGAACCGCTCAATCAATCGCTGTGGAAGTCGTTCCGCGAAGACTAGGTAGAGGACTCAATTAGGTTTCCGCCGTGACGCCAGGGAATTTGCCGGCTGAGCAGGAGAAGGGACCGCCGGAGTGCCGACCACTCCAAGGGCACTTCGACGCCCTCAGCCGGCGAATTCGCGGCGCCCCTGAGGGGTGTGCGTCGTCGCAAATCCTTGAAAGAGGTCACTCTTCCGGCAGATTTGCTCCTAGCCCTTGACGATTGGCCCTCACATCACGGCAAAATCCTAACTGAGTCCAGACCCCAGGCCTTAATGCGTGAAGCCGAACTGAGCCATCAGTTCGGCGCGCGTATAGCGCTTGTCCTCGCCCGGCCGGCGGAGCCGCGCCACCAGCCGGTAAACACCGGGCGAGACCTCCTCGTAGAACGGCCGGTCCAGCTTGCCGAGCTCGCGGCGATAAGCCAGATATTCATCCAGCGAATGAAAAATGCGGCCCTTGGCGAAGGGCAGGCCGGCAACGCCGCCGCTATCGTCGGCCATGGCGGACTCCTGGGAAGAAGACGTGTTGGACGCCGTGGGTGCCGGCGCGGCGCAGGCGGACATGGGCAGCGCCGTCAGCATGAAGAACACCGTCAATAACGGGCTTTTGTTCTTGCGCGGCGCAGCCATGGCTTTTTCCTGTCACTGAAAACGGGTACAGACAGGTTAATTGTACGCGTCCATTATGCCAAATGACATTGGGGGGGAGTAAATATGAAGACCGTCGACGACAGCAGCCTCGATATCTCCGGCCTCCCTCGGGACTACGATCTCGTAAGCCGCACCAACAGCGGCCGCGCGGCCATGGAAAAGGCAGGCTCCGCCAATCCGCACGGCGCGACGGAGCTGGAAACCTCGGGTTCCGACAGCATCCCCGCGGACATCACGACCGGCGCCAGCCTGTTGCCAGGCGTGCCGGTCAACGCCTTCATGAACGGCTTCAATGACCACGACTGGTTCAAGGTCACGCTGACGGCGGGCCAGACCTACGATTTCACAATGAATGCCGGATCGAAGAAAGGTGCGCTGTCGACCGATTGCCATGTGACATTGCATGACGGCAACGGCGCGCTGATCGCCACGGGAGTCGAAGGCGGGTTCGGCGACGATTCCGTGCTTACCTTCACCGCGACGACTTCGGGGACGTATTATCTGTCGGCGGAAACCCTTTCAGGATCTAGTACCGGCGGATATACGGTGGCGATGAGTGCGGGTTATGTACCGGCTTTGGATAACATCGCCGACAATATCTCCACCAGTGGCGGCATCACGGTCGGCCAGACCCTGACCGGCAATCTCGAGACGCCTGGCGACCATGATTGGTACAAGATCGACATGACCTATGGTCAGGGCTATGACATCGCCCTGATCAACAATGGTGACGGCACGTTCCAGGACCCGATCATCCACATCTACGACCAGTACGGCCAGGAGGTAGCCTATGACGACGACGGCGGCCTCAATCACAATTCGCTGCTGCATTTCACGCCGGCGGCCAGCGGCACCTATTATATCGAGGCTTCGGCCTTCGCCGACGGCCAGCACGGCACCTATAATCTGTCGGTGACCTCG
>CAYYTA010000073.1:0-18144 GCA_964474575.1 uncultured Caulobacteraceae bacterium
CGGAGATCACGCTGGTCTTCATGATGGCGAAGTCGAACAGGTTGCCCTTCAGCACCAGGAAGCCGGCGCGCTCCATCAGCGGTTCGGCCACGGTGCGGATCATCTCGCGGTCCTTGGTTTCGCGGCCGGCGATGTTCTCGCCGATCGACTTGCCGGTCACCGTCCTGGCCGTGCCGTCGAGACGGTTCGCCACTGCCAACTCATGCAGGATGGCCGGCACGCCGCCGGCGCGATGGAAGCGCTCGCCGAGATACTTGCCCGAAGGCTGCATATTGAGGATCAGCGGAATATCGTGCGCCGCCATCCAGTCGGCGTCGGTGATCTCGACCCCGGCATGGCGCGCCATGGCGACAATGTGCGGCTGGGCGTTGGTCGAGCCGCCGATGGCCGCCACCGCCGCGATGGCGTTGATGAACGATGCCCTGGTCAGGATCTTCGACGGCTTCAGGTCTTCGTAGGCCATTTCCACGATGCGCACGCCGGTCTCGTAGGCCATCTGGCCGCGCTCGCGATAGGGCGCAGGGATCGCCGAGCAGCCCGGCAGCGACAGGCCAAGCGTCTCGGCGACCGCGTTCATGGTCGAGGCCGTGCCCATGGTGTTGCAGTGGCCGGCCGACGGCGCCGACGAACAGGCGGCGTCGAAGAACTCGTCCTCGGTGATCTGGCCGGCCGCCAGGGCCCGGCGCGCGCGCCAGATCACCGTGCCGGAGCCGACCAGGTCGCCATTGTGATAGCCGTCGAGCATCGGCCCGCCGCTGAGCACGATCGCCGGGATGTCGACCGCCGTCGCCGCCATGATGCCGGCGGGCGTGGTCTTGTCGCAGCCGGTGGTCAGCACCACCGCGTCGATCGGATAGCCGTGCAGGATCTCGATCAGCGTCATCATGGAGAGGTTACGGTCGATGGCGGCGGTCGGGCGGCGGCAGTTCTCGAAGATCGGATGGCACGGGAATTCCATGCAGATGCCGCCGGCGTCGCGGATGCCCTCGCGCGTTCGCTGCGCCAGTTCGAGGTGGATGCGGTTGCACGGCGCGATGTCGCTGCCGGTCTGGGCGAAACCGATGATCGGCCGGCCCGAGCGCAGTTCCTTCGGCGTGACGCCGTAATTCATGAAGCGCTCGAGATAGAGCGCCGCCATGTCGATGTGGCCCGGCGCCTCGAACCATTCCTGCGAACGGAAGCGGCCAGTTGGGGTAGCAGGTTTACGCATCGTCAAATTCGTTCTGTTGCTGGCCGGGGATGTCGGTGGTGAAGGTGAACAGGCCGCCGGCCTGCGGCTGGGCCTCGAGCTCATCCGCGCTCAGGCCCTGGCGCGCCGTAGTGGCGTAGACGGTCTTGAGGTCGTGGCCGGCGAAGGCGATCTTGGTGATGTTCGACACCGGGAAGCGGACCTTGCGGATCAGCCGCCCGTCCGGGGCATAGCAGTTGACGCCCCAGCCGAAGAACAGGCCGAGCCAGACATTGCCGGCGGAATCGACGATCGGCCCGTCGGCATAGCCTTCGCCGTGGGCGGAGCGGGTTTCCATCTCGTGCGCCAGGCAGGGCGGACTCGACGCATCGACGGTTTCGGCACCGGCCAGGCGCGCGAAGACGCGCTTGTTGGTTATGTGGCCCGAGGCGTCGAGGTCGAAGGCATAGACGATCCGGCCGAGCGTGTCGTTGTGGTAAAGCGTCCGGCCGTCGGGGCTGACCGCCGGGCCGTTGGTGACGACATAACCCTCGTCCATGGCGTGCAGGCCGCGCGCGTCGTAGCGATAGAGCTTGCCGGTGGCGTTTTCCTCGTGATCGTCCATCGAGCCGAACCACAGCCGGCCCTGATGATCGACATAGCCATCGTTGAGGCGGTTGGTGGGCAGGCCCGGCTCGACCGTGGTGCGGAAGCTGAAACGGCCGGTGACGGGATCGAAATCGTAAAGCCCGGTTTTGCAGCCGACAATGAAGCCGCCGCGCTTTTTCGGCGCGAGGAAGCCACATGGCGAGGGCGCGTTGAAGGTGTGGTGGGCGCCGATATTGACGTCATAGCGATGGACGTGCTGGCTCTTGATGTCGACGAACCAGACGGCGTGATCCCTGGCCGACCACAGCGGTCCCTCGCCCAAAGTCGCCTTGAGGTCCCAGACGCATCGAGGTTGGAAAAGTTCGGTCATGGCCGCTCCGAAGAATGACCCCTCCGTCATTTTGCGAAGGGCAAAATGCCACCTCCCCATCCTTCGGATAGGGAGGAGGGAGATCGTCTTGCACCCTCCTCCCTATCCGAAGGATGGGGAGGTGGCCCGCAGGGCCGGAGGGGTCCTCTTAAGTCCTATCTCCAGCCCGCGTCGATCCAGTAGCCGTGGCCGGTGCACAGCGACGCATCGTCCGAGGCCAGGAACAGGGCCAACGACGCCACGTGCTCCGGTTCGATACGGCCCTTGAGGCACTGGGCGTCGACAATGGCCTTCTCACCCTCGGGCGTATACCACTTCATCTGGCGCGGCGTCTTCACATTGCCGGGAAGGATGGTCGTGACGCGGATATTGTCGGGGCCAAGCTCGCGGGCCAGGGCGCGCGTCATGCCCTCGATGCCGGCCTTGGCGGTTTCGTAGAGCACGAGGTCGGGCAGGCCAAGATGCCACGAGATCGAGCCGAAATTGATGATCGCCCCGCCGCCCTTCTGCTTCATGCCGGGCGCGACCGACTTGGCGCAGAACAGCAGGTGCTTGAGGTTGACGGCGATGCGGTTGTCGAAATAGGCCTCGGTGACGTCGGAAAGCTTGTGACGGTCGTCATTGGCGGCGTTGTTGAGCAGGATGTCGACCGGCCCGATGCGCGCGATGACGCCTTCCAGCGCCGGGATATTGGTCAGGTCGCACTGATGATAGGTGGCGGAGCCTGCCGGAATCGTCGCCGACACGGTATCGACCAGGTCGATGAAGTGCACGACGGCGCCCTGGCGGACGAAACCCTGGACCAGACCGGCGCCGATGCCAGAGCCGCCACCGGTGATGAGCACCTTGCGACCCTTGAGACTGGGATAGATGGCGGACGACATGGACGGTAACTCGCTCTTCGTTGTTTCTTATGACGCCAGCGCTTTTTGGCGCGCGCTGTTGCGGGGTTTCAAAAGGCCGCGGTCGGCCAGGTTCTGCATCAGGTCGGCGATGCCGAACTCCCAATGGCGCGCGTCCTTGGAGGTGGTGACGCGGTTTTCCAGGCAGCCGAGCTTCGGCGACGACACCTTGACCACGTCGCCGACCTTGTGCGTGAAGCCGCGGCCCTTGACGTCACGGTCCTGGGTTGGGGCGAACAGGGTGCCGAGCATCAGGACGAAGCCGTCGGGATAGTGGTGCTCGCTCATCGCCTGGCGGATCAGTTCCAGCGGATCGCGGCTGATCTCGCTCATGGTCGAGCGGCCGACCAGTTCGTAGCCTTCCGGACCGTCGATCTTGAGATCGAGCACGGCCGAGCGCACGTCGTCGATGGTGAAATGCTCATCGAACACGCGGATGAACGGCCCGAGCGCGCAACTTGCGTTGTTGTCCTTGGCCTTGCCGAGCAGCAGGGCCGAGCGGCCCTCGAAGCAACGCAGGTTGACGTCGTTGCCCAACATGGCGCCGACGGCGCGGCCGGCTGGATCGACGACCATGACCACTTCCGGCTCGGGATTGTTCCACGTCGAATCCGAGCGCACGCCGACCTCGTCGCCCCAGCCGACCGACGACAGCACCGGCGACTTGGTGAACACCTCGGCATCCGGGCCGATGGCGACTTCAAGATATTGCGACCACAGGCCGTCGGCGATCAGGGCGTCCTTGAGCTTGGCCGATTCGGGCGAACCCGGCTTGACCGAGCGGATGTCGGAGCCGACGCGCTCGGCCAGGGCGTTGCGGATATCCTGTGCCTTGTTGGAATCGCCGCGCGCCCGCTCCTCGATGACGCGCTCGACGGCCGACACGGCGAAAGTGACGCCGGCGGCCTTGACGCATTGCAGGTCGATCGGCGACAGCAGCTGGTCGCCCTTGCGTTCGCCGGTCCAGGACTTGGCGAAATGGAAATCCTCGAGCCTGCCCAGCGACAGCCCGCCCTCCGGAACGCCGGCTTCGGGCCATACCTTCATCAGCTGCGACACGGTCGGCGCCACCGCCGTCATGTCGAACACCTCGTCGTTTTTCACCATGACCGGGGTCGGGCCGTCGGCGGTTTCGATGCGGCCGACCAGGGTGGCGTCGCGCCAGTCGTGCGGCAGGAAGTGGAGCTGAGACTCAGGCATCAGGCAGGGTTCCGAAAAGGTCCGCATCGGTCGCAGGCCGGAGACGTCCGGCCCGCGATGATCGGCGGTGCAGCGATATCATGTTCTCTCAACCCGTATATAACCCCGTCCGGCGGATTCGCCATCCTGTCCGGCGCGGCCTTGTTTTCATTGTTAGCGCTAACACGTGTATCTCTGTGTGCGCCGATGTCAAGTCCCAATACGTCGTCGCGCGTATTTCGGAAAATGGAAATCGTATTTACAGGAAAGGCACGGTGCCTTTTGTTGAGAGATTTTATTTGACGCCTCATGTTTATCCAAAAAGTGCGAAGACGCTCCGCGGCACTTTTTGGCATGAGGCTCAGGGCCTTGGCGCCGACGACTGACGTTCGATCAGGGCGAAGTCGCGGATTTCGCGCACCGGTTCGAACGGCTTGCCCAAACGGCGCGCCCTGATCTGGTCGAGCAGCAGGCGCACGCTCAAACCGGCCATGTCGGAGATCGGCTGGCGGACCGTGGTCAGTTCGGGCCATACCGACGACGCCATCGCCGTGTCGTCGAAGCCGACGATGGTGACGTGGTCCGGCACCTCAAGCCCGAGACGGTGCACCGTCGCCACGGCGCCGGCGGCCATGTCGTCGTTCGACGCGAAGATGGCGGTCGGCCGTATCTTTTGGCTTAAGATTCGCTCGGCGGCGTCGAAGCCCGAACGATAGGTGAAATAGCCCTGCGCGATATGGCCCGCATCGACCTTCAACCCGGCCTTCTGCATCGCCGCCGTAAAACCGTCGAGGCGCAGCTGGCTGGCGTGGGCATTGGGGTGGCCCTTGATGAATCCTATGTCGCGGTGGCCGAGCTCGATCAGCCGCCGCGTCATGGCGAAGGCCGCCTTGTAATCGTCGATGGTGACGGCGCAGACCTCGCTGTCGTGCCGCGCCATGGCGACGCCGACGAACGGCAGGTTCATGTCGTTGAGGATCCTGGCCACACGCGTCGAATCCGACAGCGGCGGCGACAGGATGACGCCGTCGCAGCCGCCGGCCTTCATCTTTTCGAGCGCCGTCGTCGCCCCTTCCGGTCCCTCGCAGCTTTCGATCAGGAGCTGGGTGCCGTTCTGCGAGCTTTCCGACAGGATGCCGAGCAGGAATTCGCTCAGGAAAGCCACCGACGGGTTGGAGTAGAGCAGGCCGATGCGCGCCTGGTCCTGGGTGGCCAGCGAGCGCGCGGCGAGGTTGGGTGAATAATTCAGCGCCTCGACGCTGGCCAGCACCTTCTGGCGTGTCTCCTCGCGCACGTTCTTCTCGCCGTTGATGACGCGCGACACGGTCATGGGCGAAACGCCGACGTGACGGGCCACGTCGTGAATGGTGACGATATTGCCGCCGCGACGGCTGACCTTGCGCGCCAAGCCCGGCCTTCCCCTCTGTAAACGTTTGCCAAGGCCTCGATTCGGCCTTCGCCCTTGTATAGTTTGCATGCGGACGTTTGGCAAATCGCGCGCCGCCGTCAGTTTCAGCCGTGAAAGCTTTTGGCAGGCAAAAACGCGCCGGTCGCGAACCACGGCAGAAAAAGCTTGAAAAGCCGGTCATTGTTTGCCGTTATCGTCCGATAATTTTCTGACACCTCATGCCAAAATGCGTTTCTGGCCGAAAAGTGCGAAGGCGCTTCGTGGCACTTTCCGGCATAAGGTTTTGAGCCGGCGTCAGACCGGGATCACTGGGAAGACGGACGGCCCAACCTAGCAGTGGCGATTCGGCCGCCACGGGAGGACTTACATGACGTCACGCATCACGCTCGCCCTGGCCTTGGCAGCCGCCGCCCTGCCCGCCGCCGCAGCGACGTCTTCCGGGGCCGCGCCGCCGCAGTTCGCGCACGTCTTTAGTGACCACGCCGTCCTGCAAAGGAGCGCGCCGATCCGCGTCTGGGGCACCGCGTCTCCCAATGCCGCCGTCACCGTGACGCTCAATACCGGCGAGACCTTCACCGCTACCGCCGATGCGGCGGGCAAGTGGACGGGCGAGTTGCCGCCGGTCCATGCCGGCGGGCCGTTCACCCTTTCCGCCGCTGACAGCGAAGGCACAGCAACGCTTTCCGATATCATGGTCGGCGACGTCTTCCTGTGTTCCGGCCAGTCGAACATGGAGTTCCCGGAGCGGCTGGCGACCGGCGCCTGGGGCGATGTCGGCAATTCTGCCAATCCCAGCCTGCGCTTCATCATCATCCCGCAGGACAGCGAGCCAGCGCCGCTCACCGAACTGAAAATGCCGGCGCAATGGCAGGTGGTCGGCCCCGATACCGTCGGAGAGGCTTCGGCCGTGTGCTACCACATGGCCCAGGCGATCCAGAAGGATCAGAACGTGCCAATCGGCATGATCGACAGCTACTGGGGCGGCACGACGATCCAGAGCTGGATCAGCGACGCCTCCTTGCGCACCTCCGCCAAGTACACCCAGGGCCTCGACGCGGTCGCCCTGCTGGCGCGAGACCCCGCCAAGGCCTATGCCCAGCAGTCGCAGGGCGAGGAAGCGTGGTGGGACGCCCATGATCCATCCAACGCCGCCAACCGCGCCTATATCGACCCGGCTTACCAGGATACGGCTCCCGCCAAGGGCAAGGGCAAGAAGGGCAAGAGCAAGGACCAGCCCTGGGCGACGATCACCGCCGATCGCGGCTGGAAGGACTCGGGCATCGCCGTCCTGCAGACTTTCGACGGCGTCGCCTGGCTGCGCACCACCGTGACCCTGACCGCCGACCAGGCCGCCAAGGCGAATGAGCTTCAGCTCGGCCCCATCGACACTTTCGACACCACCTGGATCAATGGCGCCTGGGTCGGCAGCAGCGGCATGTCTTGGCTGTGGCGCGATTACATGGTGCCCGCCGGCGTCTTCAAGGCCGGTGACAATGTCATCGTCCTTCGTGTCATGGGCGGCGGCGGCCTGACCGGCCAGCCCGGCAACCGCTTCATCAAGACCAGCGACGGCCAGGCCATCCCCGTCCCCGCCGTATGGAAGATCAAGCCCGGCATGGCCACTAAGGGCCTGAGCCTGCCGCCCGCGCCGTGGGCCATCCCGACCTCCCTGACCACGCTCTATAACGGCATGATCGCGCCGGTCGCGCCCTATACACTCAAGGCCGCCGCCTGGTACCAGGGCGAGGCCAACGCCAACAACGCGTCGGACGCGGCGGAGTATGCCGGCCTGCTCGGCATGATGTTCGCCGACTGGCGGCAGAAATTCGACAACCCGGCGCTGCCGTTCCTGGTTGTGCAGCTGTCGTCCTATGGCTCGACCATGACCCGCCCCGGCCAGTCGAACTGGGCGGAACTGCGCGAATCGCAGCGCCGCGCCGTCGACGCCGACCCGCATGCCGGCATGGCGGTGTCGCTCGACTTCGGCGACCGCTCCGACATCCACCCGACGCAGAAGACGATCATCGGCCAGCGCCTGGCGCTGGCCGCCCGGGCCGTCGTCTACGGCCAGGATGTCGCGCCCGGTGGCCCCGAGGTCGGTTCGGTCACCCGCCAGGGCAACGACATCGTCGTCCACTTCAGGAACGCCGGCAGCGGCCTCCAGACCTACAGCTCCTACGACGCCATCGGCTTCGAGGTCTGCACCGCGCCGAACGTCTGCCAGTACGCCTACGGCCAGGTCCAGGGGAGCGACGTCGTCCTGACCGGGGTCAACAAGCCCGAGATCAGGATCGTGCGCTACGCCTGGGCCGACGCGCCCTATGTCAACCTGTACGGCAAGGACGACCTGCCGGCCGTCCCGTTCGCCGTCGAATTGCCGTAATCGCGCCTTGAAACGCCATCATGTGGCGCGCCGGTAGCGTGGCCGACACAATGTTCGCCGCCGGATACATGGTGTCTGGCGCGACATGGTGAGGTCATAAATAACACCAAAATTTCAGCCAGTTAAGGCGTGGGGAGCGGTATCGAACCGCGCATTGCGCATGTCCGGCCACCCCGCATTCCGTTTCCGCAACACTCTGTTCCCGGCGCCGGGAACGGCGCGAAAGCGTCCGCCTGCCGGCTGCCGCCGCAAAGGTATCCCATGACCATACAGCTACGCATCGTACCCATGGCGCTGGCCCTGCTTATCGTGCCTTGTCTTGCCCGCGCCGCCGCGCCGCAATTTGCCGCCATCTTCACCGACCATGCCGTGCTTCAACGCGGCAGCCTCATCAACGTCTGGGGCACGGCCAATCCATCCGAGCACCTGTCGGTCGCCCTTAACGGCGCCGACGTCCCCGTAACCGCAGGCGCCGACGGCCGATGGCGGGCGAATCTGCCGGCTCAGATCGCTGGCGGTCCATACAGGCTGAGCGTAAGGGGAACGGACGGCGGGACGGTCCTGAGCGACATCATGGTGGGCGACGTCTTCCTTTGCTCAGGTCAGTCAAACATGGAACTGCCGGTCAAGTATGCCATCAACGCCAATGACGAAATCCGTAACTCGACCAACGATCGTCTGCGCTTTTTCCACATGCCCCGCAACGTGTCGCCGGTGCCGCTCGGCACGCCAGGAAAGCCGACCGAATGGACTCTGGCGGGGCCGGAAACCTCGGGCGACGTTTCCGGCGTCTGCTATTATATGAGTCAGGCGATCCAGAAGGAACAGAACGTGGCCATCGGCTTCATAGAGGCCGATTGGGGCGGTTCCGCAATCCAGACATGGATCAGCTCAGACGGATTGAACAATCTGGCGGATTACCGGCCGGGTGTTCAGGACCTTGCCACCTATGCGCATTCGCCGAGTCAGGGCCTGGCGGCATGGAGCCATTACCAGGCGCACGCTCTCGAAACCAATCCCGCTCTGGCGCGGGAATTGCCGGAAACCCGCCCGGACTTCGACGACGGCGGCTGGAGCAGCGTCGTGCCCGGCGGCGACTGGGAAAAGGCCGGAGCCGGATCCCTCGCGCGGTATCAGGGCGTGACATGGTTCAGGACGCACTTTACAGCAACCGGCAATCAGCCGCGCCAGGCCGCGCGCCTCAATCTCGGCGCGATCGGCGGCGGCTTTCTGGTCTGGGTCGACGGCGTCCAGGTCGGGACGACGGGCCTCCAGCCATCACAAGCCATCTCGATCCCGGCAGGTGTGGTCAGGGACGGCGACAATGCGATCGTCGTGCGTGAAGTCTCCACGACGGAGGGCAGCGCGGCCTGGGGGCCGCTATCCGGCCGTTCCATCCGCTTCGGCGACGGACCGGCCACGCCCCTGCCGCAGACATGGAAATACAAGATGGCGGGAGACTATCCGATCGACAATCGCCTGCCGGTTGAGCCATGGCTGCCGACCCTTGGACTGGCAGAGCTCTACAACGGCATGATTGCACCAGCCGTTCCGTATACCATCCGCGCGGTCGCCTGGTACCAGGGCGAAGCCAACCGTGACGATCCCAATGGCTATGCCAGCCTGTTGTCCGACATGATGTCGGACTGGCGCGCCAGGTTCGGGCAGCCCAACCTGCCTTTTCTTGTCGTGCAACTGTCGGGCTACGGCCCGGTGGCGCCAAAGCCCGGGGAGTCGAACTGGGCCGAGCTTCGCGACGTCCAGCGCCGCATAGTCGATGCCGATCCGCGCGCCGGCCTGGCCGTCGCGGTCGATCTTGGCGATCGCTTTGACATCCATCCTGCCGAGAAAAAGACGGTCGGTTTGCGGCTGGCGCGCGCCGCCGATGCCGTGGTCTATGGGGAAAGCATTACGCCCGGTGGCCCGGAGGCCACCTCCGTGACGCCCTCCGGACAGGATCTTGTCGTCGCTTTCAAGGATGTCGATGGCGAACTGCGCACCTACAGCTCCGACGAGGCCATTGGCTTTGAGACCTGTACGCCTGACGATGTCTGCGCCTTTGTCGACGCCGAGCCCCAGGGCGACAAAATCATACTCAAGGGCGCAAACACGCCGGGCGCGTCCAAAGTGCGCTATGCGTGGGCCGATTCTCCCTATACAAATCTTTATAGCGCCGACGACCTGCCGGCCGTTCCGTTCGAGATGGATGTCAAGAGATGAAGCTGTCCCGCCGCGCCCTGCTCGCCGCCTCCGCCGCCGCTGGCCTCGCCGGCTCAGCCGGGGCGGCGACAGGGCCGGTGTTCCAGCCATCGTGGGACTCGTTCGAGGCCAACTACAGGACGCCGCAGTGGTTCCGCGACGCCAAGCTCGGCATCTGGGCGCACTGGGGTCCCCAGTGCGTGCCGGAATATGGTGACTGGTACGGCCGCCAGATGTACCAGCAAGGCAACGACTACTATAATCACCACGTCGCCACCTACGGGCACCCGACCCAGTTCGGCTTCATGGAGTTCATCAACCGCTGGAATATCGATCCGTGGGATCCGGAGCGCTTGATCGGGCTCTACAAGAAGGCCGGCGCCAAATACTTCGTCCAGCTGGCCTGTCACCACGACAATTTCGACACCTATAATTCCAAGTACCACAACTGGAACGCCACCAAACTTGGCCCCAAGAAGGATATCGTCGGCGGCTGGCGCCAGCATGTCCTGGATGCCGGCCTGCGTTTCGGTGTCTCCAACCATGCCGCCCATGCCTGGCACTGGTGGCAGACGGCCTATGGCTACGACGCCGAAGGCCCGGTCCATGGCGCGCGCTACGACGCCTATACCTTGCGCAAGGCCGATGGCGCCGGGACATGGTGGGACGGCTTCGACCCGCAGGAGCTCTACACCGGCCCGCACGCGGGGCCGAACGGCAGCTTCGTCCCGCCTGACGGCATCACCTCGATGAAGGACATGCAGGCCTTCCACGACAGCCATTCCGGCCAGTGGCTGGAAACGCCGCCGGCGGGCGAGCCGTGGTACGCCAAACAATGGCTCCTTCGCCAGAAGGACCTCGTCGAGACCTACCAGCCCGACTACATCTATCTCGACAATCAGGTCATGCCGCTGGGTGATGCCGGCCTCGAAGCCGTGGCGCACTACTACAACACCAACCTGAAGCACAATGGCACGCTGGAAGCCGTGGTCACTACCAATGCGCTGAGCGACGACCAGGCGCGTGGCGTGACCTGCACGGTGGAACGCGGCTTCTCAGACCGCATGCGGCCGAGCCCGTGGCAGACCGCCACCTGCATCGGCCAGTGGCACTACGACCGCCGCATCTATGACCAGGACGCCTACAAGTCGGCCAAGCAGGTCATCCAGCGCCTGATCGACACGGTGTCGAAGAACGGCAACCTGCTGCTTAGCATTCCGGTACGCGGCAACGGCACGCTCGACGACAAGGAAGAAAAGGTGCTGGCCGGCATGGCCGACTGGATGGCCGTCAATGGCGAGGCCATTTTCGCGTCGCGGCCATGGGATATTTACGGCGAAGGCCCGGTCCAGTTCAGCAACGCCCAGTTCAACGAAGGCATGGCCAGCAAGCTCGGTCACGAGGACATCCGCTTCACGACGCGAAAAGATAAGAATGGGGACGGCGCGCTCTTCGCCCTGGCCATGGACTGGCCGGCACATGGCTACATGTTCATCACCTCGATGGCCGACGGCTCGCCGCAGCGGAAAGGCTCCGTCGATCGCGTGGAGCTGCTCGGCCACGGCGAGCCGCTGAAGTTCGAGCTCGGCCTCGGCGGGCTGACGGTCAAGCTGCCCGACGCGCAGCCGGCCTTCACGCCGGTGCTGAAGATCATGGGCTCGGGGCTGGTGGCATGAGGACGCTCGCCGCAGCCCTGCTGCCCCTCGCCCTGCTCTGCGCCTGCCAGCGCAAGCCGGCAACGCCGCTGGTGGCGCCGATCGACATGAAGGCGCCGCCTGCCCCGGTCGAGCCCTACGGTTTCGATATCGCGCTCAGCCTGTCGCCCGCGGCCAAGGCCAAGCTTGAACGCATCCACGAAAAAATCGAAGCTGGCGCCTACTACTACGGCATGCCCAATGCCGAGGGAAAAAAGCACGCTGACGAGGAAGGCCAGATCGACCTCGGCTCCGACAAACCGCAGGCCGATCCCGACGCCACCACGATCCACGTTTCGGGCGCATCGTTCGATACCGCGAAACTGAGCGAACTCGACGGCGATCCACTGGTCCTGGTCAATGTCTATACGGCGCGCAAGGCGGCGAAGGACAACCTGCTCGACTGCGGCATTTTCGAGGATACGGTCAGGAAAGCCAAGGTCGCGCCGGTTAATATCGCCTGCAAGCTGATCTATCCGGACCCCAAGCAGGGCGGCGCTCAGTAGAGCGGAATCACTCGACGTGGAATCAAGGCATCCCTTTTCCTTCCCCGTTTACGGCAACGATCGAAATCGTCTGCCTGCGGATCAATTTCATCCGCTCACGGATGATCAGTAGTTCACGTCCCAGGACCGCACCAGGATCGAGGCCGCCCGCGCCGCCGCCGCCACATCGTCGCGCGTCTTCAGCGCCGTCATCGCCTCGGTCATGCGGCGGTCGCTGTCACTGGCCGGCAGGCCCTGGTGCATGGTCTGCATCATCAGTATGGTGTCGGCGCGGATCTGGGGAATGGCCATGGCTGCGGCGAAGTCGCGCGCCGCGCCATCGGCGTCACCGGCGCACAGGCGAGGCTTGACGCGCGCCGACGGATCGCCCACCGCCGCCAGGAAGGCCGAGAAGTCGGCGTGGTCGTTAAGATGCCCGAAAGCGCAGGCGTCGGTGAGGATCAGTTGCGCCTTCTGGCCGTCGCTGAAGGCGCCGACATTGAGCTTGCCGATCAGGTCGACCGCCGCCTGGTCCTGGCCGCGCGCGACAAGGTAGGCGGCATAGGTAACGAAGAAATCCCCCGACGGCAGCCCCTTGAGCCGGTTGGCGCCGTCCTGGAAGATCGCCTGGGCGTCGGCATAGCGCCCCTGGTCGCGCAACAGCAACGCGCGGTCGGCCAGCAGTTCGCCGTACATTTCGGGGTTCTGGAAGTTCTGCAGTCCGTACTTGTCGATCAGGTCGATGATGCCGTTCAACTGGGTCAGGGCGGCGCCGGACTGGCTGTCGGCCCGTTCGAGCGTCATCAGGTAGGCGAGCGTGGCCAGGTCGTTGGGGACCTTGACGATCTGCGCCTTGGCCTCGGCGATCTGGGCGGCCATGGTCGGTTCGACCGAATCCGGCGCGGCGTCGGCCGAGCTGACGAGGCCGTCGCCCTGGCTGACGATATAGCCGATCGACTCGGCCTTGAGATCCGTGCGGTAAAGCGCGGCGACATCGTCCGTCCCGGCCGTCACCGCATGGCGCAACCCCTCGACGCGCAGCAGGCCCATGGCCGGGCGGGCGCTCAGCGTATGAACCTGCCAGCGCGCCTTTTCCATGTGGTCGAGCAGGGCCAGTTCGCGGTCGGGACTGGAGTCGTGCAGCGTGACCACGGCGCCCAGCATGGTCATGTCGCTGAGATTGGGCGCCTCGGCCGGAAACCGGTCCATCGCCGCATCGAGCGTATCGGCGGCGGCCGCCGGCTGGTTGGCCACCAGTTGCAGGAAGGCCTGCATGTCGAAGGCGGTCAGGCCCGAGCCGTCGCGGGCGATATTCTCGGTCGACAGGGCCAGCGCCTCCCTGAGGCCGCCGACATCCGCCGTGCAGGCGATCAGGCGCAGGCGGTATTCCGCCGCCATCTTCGGATCGGAGGCCTCGAAATAGGGATCGTGCCACAGCTGGTTGAGCGGAGCGACGGCGGCCTTGCAGTCATTGCCCTGCAACGCCGCGGAAGCCTGCATGATGGCGATGGCCGTGCCGGGACTGGCCGGCGGCGGCGCGGCATGGGCGGCCGTCGCCACGCCAAGCATCAGGGCCAGAGCGGCAAACCCCTTGATTTTTAACGCCACGATACCCCCTCCGGCTCCGGCTCCGATACGCCGTTAACCAATCTAGCGGCAAATGCGCACCCGGCAAGGAAAATCCCGGCGGCGGCGAAAGTCGCTCCCGGAGTGTGGCTTTCCACCGCCATGGTGATTGACGATCACGAATTCGTGACGTAGCCTCGAAGGCGAAAATCCGGAAAATGAGTCCAGGAGGTGCGCCATGACGTTTCGTACTGTTCTGTCCGCTGTCGTCCTGGCCGCCAGCCTGGCGGCCTGTTCGATGTTCCCGCTCGGCCCCGATCTCACCAAATCGCCCTCGCCCTTCGGTGACGCGCCGACGATCCGTTTCGGCGGCGACGGCGGCCAGGTGACCGAAATCCACCACAGCGACGCCGGCGACACCGCCGTCCTCGATTTCAGCGATCCCGGCGGCCCCAGGAACAAAAGCTTCGACGCCGGCATCACCTGGATTCCGGTCGCCAATCCCGGCGACAGCAGCCACGACTACTGGCTGGCCGGCATCAACATCTTCCGTACCGCTGACCGCTCGGCCTATCTGCTCATGCGCTATCCGCGCGGCCTGAAGATCGCACGGCCGATGAAGAGCGACGCCTTCGAGACCATGATGATCACCTGCCACATGCGCGGCGTCGAACCGTTCGGCTTCCGGGCGAGCGACGAAACCGATTCGAGCGGCGGCACCAGTGCATCGTCGAGCAGTTCGGACGGCAAGGTGTGCGACTTCGCCGATCGCGGCGACCTCGACGCCTTCCTGCCGCAGGTGCTGGACAAGGCGAAGAACGCCGCCGCCTCAAGTTCGGATGATGACGACGACTACAAGTGGCAGCCGGTGACGATCGAGCTGCCTTAGGCGGTAACGAGCTTGACACCGACGAGGGTCAGCACGCCGGCCAGCAGCACGCGCAGCGCCCTTTCCGGCAGTTTCGGCGCCAGGAAGCTGCCGATGACGATGCCCGGGATCGAGCCGGAGAGCAGCGACACCAGAAGCTGCGGATCGACCTTGCCGATGAAGACATAACCCATGCCGGCGATGAAGGTCAGCGGCACGGCGTGCGCGATGTCGGAGCCGACGATCCTGACCGTCGGCAGATTGGGATAGAGCAGGATCAGGGCAGTGACGCCGAGCGCGCCGGCGCCCACCGACGACAGCGACACCAGGAAGCCCAGCACCAGGCCCGTCACCACGGTGAGAACGGCGCGGCGGCCGGTATGCAGCGGCTTGCCCTCGGCCTGCGCCGCCTCCTGGCGCTTTTCGGCCATCTTGCGGATAACGCCGCGCAGCAGCAGCAGAGCCGCGGTCAGGAACAGGGCGTAGCCCAGCACCGTGGTGATGATCTTCGACAGCTGGTCCGGCTTGCCGAAGTGGTTGATGCTCCAAACGGTCACGGCCGTCGCCGGGATCGAGCCCAGGGCCAAAAGCCCGGCCAGCTTCCAGTCGACGGTGCGCTTGCCGCCATGGATGGCGGTGCCGACGCTCTTGGTGATCGAGGCATAGAGCAGGTCGGTGCCGACCGCCGTCGCCGGATGGACGCCGAACACCAGCACCAGCAGCGGCGTCATCAGCGAGCCGCCGCCGACCCCGGTCAGGCCGACGAGAATACCGACGGCCAGGCCCGACAGGGCGTAGATCCAGTTGATATGGATATGTGTAACGAAATCGATGGCATGCGCCTCAAGCGCATGCAGGAAGGCGGCGGGATCGGTGCCGGGCGTGGTCAAAAGGTCCGTCTCTCACAAGGTGGGGCCGTGGCCAGTGGCGTGTTTTAAACCACGAAGCCACCGCCTTCGCCAAACGATTAAATCTTGCCGCTTCGATCAGGTCCTCTATCCCGCATGCCGCCACATGACAGCGAATTAATCCGCATGGTGGATGTCGCCGATTGACGATCACGATTTCGTGATCTAGCCTCCCATATCGAGGGAGATCATGATGATCCTGCGCGGTGTGGCTATCGGTGTTGTGGCGGCGGCCTTACTGGCGGGCTGCACGGCGAAGACCATCAACGACCGGTCCGTCGTCGGTCCCGACCTCCCTGTGGAAGGTCCTTTTGCCGGGGCGCATGAGGTCGTCATCACCGACACGCGCGGCAACGGCGAGGACGCCGGCAAGGCCCAGCGCATCGATATTGTCCGGAACGCCGCAACCCTGGTCAACGTCTTCGGCAATACGTCGAAGCCGTTCAATGCCGGCGTCGGTTACTGGCGCTTCATGCCGGTCGTGGCCGAAACCAACAACGAGGCAAAGACCTACTGGCTGGCCAGCTTCAACCTGACGCGCACCGCCGACCGCTCGGTCTACATGATCTTCCGCTTTCCGAAGGATGCCGGCCTGGCGCCGGGCAGCACGTCGGACGCCGTGGAATATGCCACCATCGACTGCAGCGACCTCGACGTGGCGCGCCATCCCGCTGACTATTACGCTCCGAAAAAGGATGGCGAGACCCGCCCCGAGCCGCCGCTCGACCCGGTTCCCGAAGCCGGGGCGTGCGAGTTCAACTCACTGCATGAGCTTCAGGTCATGGTGCCGCTGATGCTGAAGAAGTACGACCAGATCCGGCACTACGACGACGCGCCGGAGCTTTATTGGCAACCGGTCCACGTCGAAGTGAAATAGGCTCAGACCGCCTTGGTCGACTCGCGGCGGACCAGCTCGAACGGCAGTTGCCGTTCCAGGACGGCGCGTTCGACGCCTGAGGGATACTCGTCGCGCGACAGCAGGATATCCGCGGCGGCATAGGCCATTTCGGTCACTGGCTGGCGGATGGTGGTCAGGTGCGGCCAGATCAGCAGCGCGCCCGGCGTGTCGTCGAAGCCGACGATCGACACCTGGTCGGGCACTTTGACCCCCGCCTGCTGGGCGCAGGCCATGACGCCGAACGCCATCTCGTCGTTATTGGCGAAGACAGCGGTCGGCAGGCGCGCCCCCGGCGCGAACAGGCCGCGCGCCGCCTCGACCCCCGAGGCGAAGCTGTTGTAACCCTGCCGGATCCATTCGCCGTTCGGCGCCAGCCCGGCCTCGTACATCGCTTTCATGAAGCCGTCATAGCGCCGGTGCGAAGACCCATGCTCCGGGTGGCCGCGCACGAAGCCGATGTCGCGGTGGCCGAGTTCGAGCAGGTGGCGGGTCATATCGTAGGCGGCGCGGGCATCGTCCATCTCGACCAGGGCCGAGCGGCCGGGATAGCTGTAGGGCGAGATGCGGACATAAGGCACGCCCGCCGCCTCGACCGCTTCCAGCACCGACGCCATGTCGCACAGGGGCGGCGTCAGCACCACGCCGTCAAGCCGGATGGTCGCCAGCAGGCTCGAAATGGCGCGGCCCAGGTCCGGCGCCAGGCTGTCCTGCGGCTCGGTCAGCACGTGGTAGCCGCTTTCGCGGCAGCGGTCGATGACGCCCTTCTGGATGTCGGTGACATAGCTTGACGACGGATTGTCGTAGAACAGGCCGACCAGGAAACTGCGCGATCCGGCCAGCGACCGCGCCAGCAGGTTGGGGCGATATTGCAGGCGGTTGGCGGCCTCGCGCACCTTGGCGCGCGTTTCCTCGCGCACATTGGGCTCGTTGTTCATGACGCGCGATACGGTCTTGATCGAGACCTGGGCGTAGCGGGCCACGTCATTGATGGTGGCGACGCCGCCGGGCGAGAGAAACTCGCTTTTCCGTCCTCTGGAACTGCCCGCCTGGGGCGCGGACTTGGTCTGCGTCACCTGTTCCCGTCCTCCGTGACCGGATTCGCAACTTGCTTCGGCCATGACAGCCTTGTCAACCCTTACCTCCCCATCTTTGAGGGGAGGAGCTACGCCTGGCCGAAAGCCGCCACGGCCTCGGCGGCGAGGCGCGTGACCTCGGCCCAGTTTCCGTCGGCCATCGCCTTGGCCGGCGCGACCCACGAGCCTCCGACGCACAGCACGTTCGGCAGGGCGAGGAAGTCGCCGGCATTGTGCACATCGACGCCGCCGGTCGGGCAGAACCTGGCCTGCGGCAGCGGCCCGCCGATGCCCTTGAGGTAGGGAATGCCGCCGGCCGGCACCGCCGGGAAGAACTTGAGGTGGGTGAAGCCCCATTCCAGCGCCTTCATCACTTCCGACGAGGTGGCGACGCCCGGCATCAGGGGCGCGGCGTCCTGGTGCGCCAGGGTCTT
>CAYYTA010000074.1:0-24251 GCA_964474575.1 uncultured Caulobacteraceae bacterium
CAGCAGACGTCGGCGATCGAGATGAAGAGCAAGTTCGCCTCCTATTCGCTGGAGCTGCAGGAGGTGCTGATCGGCACGCCGCGCGCCGCCGCCGGCAATGACCAGAGCGAGCAGATCCTGACCCAGTTGCGGCAACGGCAACTGGCCGACGAAAAGGTCGGCACCTATGAGCGCCAGGTCATCGCCGCCCAGAAGGAACGGGCGTTACGGGAAGCCGAGGCCCAGGCCAAGCAGCAGACGGCGATCACCGAATCGAAGCTGTCGATCGAGGTGCAGGAAAACGCCGGCCGCGCAAGCCTTGCCCGTTCGCAGCAGGAGGCGAACCAGACGCGGACCCTTGCCCAGGCGGAAGCCGACCGCATCCAGTTGCTGGGCGAAGGCGAGGCCAAGAAGGTCGTTGCCCTGGCCAAGGCCGACGCCGAACGCGTGACCAAGGTCGGTCTCGCCCAGGCCGAGGCTATCGCCAAGCAGGCCGAGGCTTCGGGTGGCGCCAGGTACCAGCTGGCGCGCCAGGTGGCCGAACGCTTCGCCGAGGCGCTGGAAAAATCGGGCGTCGATATCGTGCCGAAGATCGCCATCCATGGCGGCGGCGCGGGCGGTGACGGCAGCTCGAGCCCCCTGCTCAACGCGCTGGTGGCCATGATCCTGTCGGACAAGGCGGGACTGGACGAAGCGCCGAAGCCAGTGGAGCCTGACAAGGCCGCCTGAACCATAAGCCTCCCGTCGTTCGCGGCGGGAGGCTTTCTTATGCTTTCGCCGGCATCTTGGGCAGGCTGAACCACACGGTGGTGCCGCCCGACGGCGACGGCTCGATATTCATGTTGCCGCCATGCTGCAGAACGATCTTGCGCGCCAGGGTCAGGCCCATGCCGACGCCGGGATAGGCCTCGTCGGTGTGCAGCTTGCGCATCGGCCGGAAGATGTCGTCGTAGAACATCGGGTCGATGCCGATGCCGTTGTCGGAAACACCGAACTCCCACACGTCGCCGCAATCGACGGCTAGGATGCGGATGTCGGGCGCAGCCCCGTCGCGGCGGAACTTGATAGCATTGTCGATCAGGGCCGAGAACAGGGTGAACATGCGGTTGGGGTCGGCGACGACCTCGGGCAATGGCGGATAAATCAACTGCCCGCCGGTGGCGTCGAGCTTGGGCTGCAATTCCATGTGACACCGCGCCACGATCATTTCGAGATCGACGACCTGGGGCGCGCGAGCCACCGTATTGAGGCGGGAAAAGGCCAGCAGGCCCTGGATCATCTCATTGAGTTTCCCGGCGCTTTCCATCACCAGTTCGAGGTGCAGGCGGTCCTCTTCCTTGGGCAGGGTCGAGGCGGCCTCGGTCAGCATCTCCGAAAAGCCGATGATCGAGCGCACCGGCCCGGCCATGTCGTGCGAAACGATATAGGCGAAATCGCGGAATTCCTCGGCCGGGTCGACAACGGCCGGCGCGGTGGTCTGACGGCATCCCTGCACGATCTTTTTCTCCTTCCCGTTCAAGCTACCTCCCGATTCACATTACGCCGTTCGCCATGTTTGGGCAGCACGGTCACCGGAATGTGTTCCCGCCCCGCGCCCATCAGCCGCACTTCACCGAGCGGATGATGCCGGTATCGGTGTCGAAGGTGATCGTCTGACGATCCGACCGGAAGTCCTGGGTGATAATGCAGGTCGAGCAGACCACACGGCGCTTCGATGGGTCAAGCGGCACGGGAATTTCGGTGCGCGGCTTGCCGACCAGATATTGCAGATCGGCGGCGCCGCAACGGTCGTTCGGGTCGGTAGCGGCCAGGCCGGGCTGGCTCTGTTCCGGCACGGGCGCGGGCGGCGGCGCGCGTGGGGACTGTTGCGGTGGCGGCGGCGCTTCCTCCGCTGGGGGATGGAAGGTCGTTGCGCCCTGCGGCGGCGTGGCGTCCGGCGTCGATGAACAACCGGCCAGAACGAGAACCGACAGGATCAGGAAGCTGTTTCGCATCATGACTTTCTCTCCCAACGCCCCCGCTCGTCCTGTTGCCAGTAGGCGAGAGCGGCGCCCTTCGTTTTGAGCGCTTTCCACTGCATGCGCGCCCAGCCGAGATGCGCCTCGTCTGCACCGTCGAAGACCATCAGACAGCGCTGCAAACCGTCAACATCGGGTAAATCCTGGGGCGCCACGGAGACATAGACGTCAGGCCGATTGGCCATGCCGCCGGAGGCGCCGAGCAGGACGGGTTGCAGGGTCTCGTTGCCCTCGCCTTCGCGACCGTGCGCCAGGAAAGACGCGGCGTCATAGGTCCACAGATGCCGATCGAGCGCCTGAATGCCGGTATCGTCGCGACCATGGACATAGGCGCGCCAGCCGCGCGCCGCCACCTTGTCGAGCAGGTCCGGCAGGACCGTCTCCACGGGCGAGGCATCGAGATGGTAGAACCAGTATTCAGGCATGGCGTCGGCGAAAGTCTATCCGCGAATTTATTGGCCGGCGCGGATTATTTCCGCAACCGGCGGTAACAATTGCGTGGCCCCCGGAGCCGGTATCTAGTGGTTCTCGATCGTCGCCGTGGAATGCAGTTCGCGCAGGTACCGCTTACCGAGCATGGACAGACGCTGATTGACCAGGCTGTCTTCGACCTGATCGCGCGTGACGGCATTGTCGCCGGCCAGCCGCCGGTCGCAGACATAGAGCACGTTCATGTTGACGGCGTTGCGCAGGGTGCCTGTCGCCTGCCCTTCCTTGAGCGGCAGAAGCGCGCTGGCATAGGCCGGCTGCAGGTCGCTGAGCTGAGCTTCGCCGAGGTCGGTAACCTGGACCGGTCCGGTGGCCTTGACCGCCGGCATGTTGTCGAGCGCCGAACACGACGGCTCCTTCTGGCGGAAATTGAGCAGCGCCGTCTGGGCGTTGCTGACCTCGGTCGCCGAGGCATTGGCCGGAAGCGCCACTGACGCCTGGCGCAGGCGCATGACCATGTCGGCATTGCCGTCGCTCTTCTGGCGGACCAGATAGATATAGACGCCGTCCTTGGTGGTGATCGGCGGTGTCATGTCGCCGGGATTGGCCGCTTTCAGCGCCGCCTCGACGGTCGGGTCGATGCTGCCCGAAACCAGCCAGCCGGCATCGCCGCCATTGCCGGCCGACGGCGCGTTGGAGAACTGACGCGCCACGGCCTGAAACGGCGCGGCGCCGGCCTTGATCTGGTCATAGAGCTGCTTGGCGCCCGCCTGGGCGTTGGCCAGGCTGCCGGCCTGGGCCGGGTCGATGAAGATTTCGGCGACCAGATATTGCGGCTTCTGCCCATCCGAAATGATCCGGTCGAGGGTGGCGTCGACCTGCGCCTTGCCGACAGCGGCATTGGAGTGATAGCGCCCGCCGACCAATTCGTTCCAGCCTTGCTGGGCGGAAATCTGGCGGCGCAGGGTGTCGGGCGCGATGCCGACCTTCTTCAGTTCGTCGAGCAGCTGCGCCGCGGTCATATTGCTCTGCTGCGCCATGCGGTCGATTTCGCTGTCGATTTCCTTGTCGTCAACCTTGACCTTCCAGTGGGCCATCTCCTGATTTTCGAGCGTCTCGTCGATCAGGCTGTTGAGCGCCTGCTGCTGGAAGGCGGCATAGTTGTCCTGGGTAACCTGAACGCCCGAGGTGACGATCAGCAGCAGCATGCGCTGCTTGAGGTCATACGAGGTGATCATGTCGTCATTGACGGACACCAGAATGCCCTCGCCCAGTTGCGACAGGTCCGGCGCCTGCGTATCAGGAGTCAGGGCGGGTGCGGAAGCCATGGCGGCGCTGCCGGTGTCGGGCGTCGGCTGCTGCGGCAGGCCGGGAATCTGCGCAAGGCTTGCGCCGGCGAGCAGGCTCACGGCGCCGGCGAGCATGGCCGTTCCGGCCATCTTGAAAGCGTGATGAGACATGGACATGAGCATGAGGTGAGAGGCCTGACCTGTTTATCTTTATTAGCGGACGTCGTTGAAGTCGGAACCAGATGATCCCAATGTGGTAAAGTTAAGGCGGAACAGGATCGCGCCCTGCGGCTTGCCGTTGATGTTCGTCAGCACGGTGTCGTTGCGCTGATAGACCAGTTCGAACCAGGCGCAGTCGTCGCGATAGATCACGCTGAACTGCGACCGGCGCCAGGTGTCGGACACCATATCACGGTCGACACGCGCCGAAACCCCCCAGTTTTTCGTGAAGAAATAACGCGTATAGAGCTGGAGGTCGCGATAGTTGTCGCCGAAGCGGCGCAAATCCCCGCTTATTACGGGTGACGGCAAGGCATTGATCTGCGTCTGGATTTGCGACGGGGTCAGCACATTGTTGACGATGTACCGCATCGTTCCCATCAGGCGCGAACCCGACTTGACGCTGAGCCCCATTTCGCCCTGGGCCAGGCGCAGGGTGTCGGCGTCGAGGCGCAGGCGCGTATAGCCATAAAGACCGTGGCCGGTGTCGAAATCACCATCGACGACCCAATCGGACGCCTTCTTGCCGATGCCGTAGGGGTCATAGGCGAAAACGACCGCGCTGCCGGTCCCGGACTTGCTGGCCGGAATGGTGACGGGCTGCATGAAGTCGGTCTCATCCTTGTCGCGGAAGGTGCGGCCGATCAGGCCCTCGACCTTCAGACCGGCCTGCCATTGCAGGCGCGTGCGCAAACCGAGGTTGAGGCGTGAACCGCTTTCGTAGATGTCGAAACCTGGCGACTTGTTGACGGTGAAGAGGGTCGTATCGTCGAACTCGAACGACTGGCTGTCCTCGTTCGGAATGGCGGGATCAGCCTGCGTGCGCGGTGACACCGCGAACTGGGCGATCGGCTCGACCACCGCGGTCATCGACTTGAAGCGGCGATAGAGCGGATAACTGACATTGAAGCCGGCGGTGGCCAGGCCGCGCGAGGCGTTGGCGCTGAGCCCCGACGAGGTCAGGTCGGTCTCGTGGTAATAGTCGTAGCGCGTGTCGACGAACGGCCCCCATTTGACGCCGCTCTTCGTGGTCATGTCGCCATACCAGGCGGCGCCGACGCTGGCGCGCGCCGTGTCGAAGCCGCTGGTGCCGTCGGCAAGCCCGGGCGCCGACAGCGGGTCGTAATACTTGTGCTTGATGCCTATGGCGTTGAGCGACAGTGACGCCTGGCCGCCCAGGATGCGCGCCTTCGGCGTCCAATAGGCCTCGATCTGCGGCGCGATGACCGGGAACAGGTCGGAATCGGTGGCGTACGGCTGGTAGAAGGTGCGCGGCGTCGCCGCGGCATCGAGATAGCCGGCGATCTGCAGGCTCTGGAAACTCGCCATCGATACCGAGAAATAGGCGTTGTCGACCTGGCGTGTAATGTTGAACTGGTTGATCAGTTCGCGCGAATCGACCGTCAGTTCGCCGACGGGATCGAAGGCGTTGTCGATATTGTAGCGCTCGAAGAAGTTGGCGTATGTGCCGCCGTGCGGAAAATCATTGCCCGCCGGATTGGTGGCGGACTGCTGGTAATGGCCGGCGGGGAAATCATCCTCGACATGCTGCGCCGTGAAGCTCCAGCGCCAGTTGTCGTTGATCTTGAAGCTGCCGTCGGCGAGGATGTAATAGCGTGAATCCGACGGGCCGACGCGATCGCCGCGGTTGTTGAAGAAGGATTCGTCGGTATAGCCCATGCGCGCGTGCAGCATGCCCGAATAGAAGTGCCGGTCGTACTCCATGTTGATCAGTGGATTGACGTCGGCGTTGAACTGCGGGCTGATGATCAGGTCGGAATAGGGCGAGATCGACCACAGGTAGGGCTGTTCGTACGAAAAGCCGCGTTTCTTGCTGAACTGGACCTTGGGCGACAGGAAGCCGGACGCGCGGTCGAGCTCGGGGTCGGGCGTCCACATGTAGGGTGTATAAAAGACGGGCACGCCATGGATCCTGACCAGGGCGTTGTTGTAGTAGACCATCTTCTTGTTTTTGCGCTGGGTAATCTGGGTCGCTTCGATCGACCAGGTCGGCGGCGCGGTCTCTCCCTTCACCACGCAGAGCTGGCAGGGCGTATAGATGACATCGGTCAGGCGCTTGGTATTCGCATCGAGCTGGTCGACGCGCCGGGCCAGGATTTTCGACTGGTCGGTGCCGATCGAGGCGACGTTCTCGCCCACGCCTTGCTGGCCATTGTCGTCATAGGACAGCTGGTCCGAGAAGGTGACGCTGCCGTCGTCATTGATCGTCTGGGCATGGCCGGTCGCCGTGGTGACACCGGTCTGTGAATTGTAGGTCACCTCATCGGCGCGGATGATGTTGCCCTTGTAGCGCATCAGCACATTGCCATAGGCGTGCAAAATGCCCTTGTTGTCGACCTTCCTGCCGTCGGCATCGCGGATATCGTCGGTCTGGATGTGGTCGGCCTCGACATAGGCCCCGCCTTCGACAAGGCCGTCCGGCCCTACTTTCTGACCGAAGGTCTGGCTCTGCCGGCCGTTCGAAGCCGGCGCGGCAGCGGCAACCGCCGCGGCCGGAACCGCGGCCGACGCCGCCGGTGTCGCCGCCTGCGAGGCCAGAGCCAGGCCGTAAGCGGCCTCGCCCGCCGGACCGCCTTCGCCCGACGCGCCGGCATGCGCCGCCCCGGCCGTACCGGTGGCCGCCATGAGGGACATCAATCCCACACCCAGCTTCAATGTATAGCGCGTCGTCATAATCTGTCGTCTGGAACCCTGAAACCTAAACACGGTGATGCGGACGCAAAACCTTGCGCCGCCCTTGCCTGCCCGCTCCCGTCAACCGTCTTCCGTATAAACCAGAAGCGTCATCGCCGCCAGCGCCGCCAGAACCGCGGGAGTCCAGCCGGCCAGGGCGACGTGGATGACATTGGCCTTGCCCATCGACGAAAACAACTGATTGACGAAGAAAACGACAAAACCAAGGCTGACCCCCGAAATCACCAGCCGCGTCAGGCCGCCCAGGCGCATCAGGCGCAGCGAAAACGCCGCCCCCAGCGCCGACATGGCGGCGAACATCAAGGGCGTCGCCAGCAACTGGTGCAGCTTGACCTCGTAGGCCGTGGTGCCGAAGCCCGAGACCGCATTCCGGTGGATCAAGGCAGGCAGTTGCCAGAACGGCACGCTGCCGGTCGAAACATATTTGCGGAAGGCGTCCTGCGGGTTGAGGTTCGAGGTGATGCTGAGGCTGTCGTAGGTGCGCGTTTCCTGGCCCGGCTTGGCCTCGCGCGCGCCGCGCAGCGCCCACTGGCCCTGCAGCAGGATCGCCTCGCGCGCGTCGATTCGGCCTTCGAAGGCAGGCACCTCGTCGGGGCCTATGGTATATTGCCAGAAGGTCGCGTCGTAGAGATGGCCGGCCTGGGCCTTGTCCTGACGGTCGGCGCGGATGACGACCTGGGTATGGCCGTCGCCCTGGCGCAGGTAGATCGCCTTGCCGTCGAGCGCGGGATCGTTGGGATCGAGCTTGTGCATGGCCTGGTCGTAGCGGTCGCTCAGCACCGACGCCACAGGGTTCAGTACCGTGATGGTCAGGACGCCGACGAAGAAGGCGACCGCCGCCGCCGGCAGCACGAAGCGCCACGCCGATACGCCGGCCGCGCGCATGGCGATCAGTTCCGAACGCCGGTTGAGGTTGATGAAGGCGAGCAGCGAGCCGAACAGGAAGGCGAACGGCAGCAGGATCAGGATCGAGCCCGGCGACTTCTCCATCAGCAGGACGAAGATCGACAGGCTGGACAGGTCGCTGCGCGCCGATATCGCCTTGGAAATGCCGACATAGTCGATCAGCAGGATCATGGCCGAAATGACCATGAGTGCGGCGCCGAACATCGAGACGTAGGCGCGCAGGACATAGGTTTCCAGACGATTGTTGCGCCACGGATTGAGGAAGCCGGCCAGGTAGAGCAGGGAATTCATGCGCTTCCCCTATCCGATCGGCTGCATGGCGACAGGGCCGCCCTGGCGGCGCGGGGGCCGCCCCATGTGGACGGAGACGCCCAGGCCATGGCCGTCGTCGTGCTTGCGCAGCAGGTGCAGGCAGACGAAGATCGGGATCAGCGGCACGAGATATTGCAGGATATTGAGCGGCACGCTGTGCGCCGCCATGCCTTCGGCGACCACGCCCAGGATCCGCGTCACCAGGGCGATGGCCGAGGCGATGGCGATGCGCCCGGCATAGCCGTTGCGGCTGAACACGCCGCCAAGGACGCTGACCGCGGCCAGCATGGCGAAGGCGAGGCTGTAAAGCGGCGCCGACAGGCGGGCGTGCGCCTCGGACTGCAGCTTGCGGTAGGGAATCTGGTTCGGCTCCGACGTGCGGTTGGGGAAGAACAGCTCATGCATGTACATGTCGCCTTCCTTGAGCTGCAGGTAGTCGTTGCTGCTGAACCACGGCGTGATGTCGACGCCCAGCTCGTCCCAGGTCGTATGGACCAGGCCCTTGTCGCTCATCTGCTGGTCCGAGCCCTTACGCAGCACGATGATCGAATTGGCGCCGACCTTGCGGATGCGGCCCTCCTTGGCGGCGTAGCTGTGGTCGCGGCCGTCGTCCGACGGCGTACGGATGAACACCTGGCGCAGCAGGCCGTTCTGGTCGATGCGCTGGACATAGATGGTCAGGCCGGATTCGGAGGTGGCGAAGTCGCCTTCCTTGACCAGGGCCGACAAAAGATCGTTCTTGACGGCGAAAAGTTCCTCACGCATCGCCCGCGAGGCCAGCGGCTGCAGAAACAGGTTGGACGCCAGGCTGATCAGGGCGAAATAGACGCCGATGCGCAGGATGGGAGATGTCAGCCGCATCAGAGGCACGCCGGCGGCGTAGGCGGCGGTGAACTCGTGTTCGCCCTGCATGCGGGTCAGCGCCACCAGGGAACCGACAAAGATGGCCAGCGGGAAGATCAGCCCGGCCAGCATCGGCATCGACAGAAGGGTCACCTTGATGAAGGTCCAGGCGTTCTGGCCGTGCTCGATGACCAGGTCGAACTGGCTGAGCGACTGCGACAGCAGCGCCACGCCCGCCAGAGCCGCCAGGGCGCCGCCCACCGGAGCGAGCATCTGACGGAAGATATAGCGTTCCAGTGTGCGCATGCGGAAGGGGGTCCGGTGGCGATCGTCGCCCTCTTGTGGCGATGTTTTCCGTTAATTACAAGCAAGTGTTTCGCACCGCGGCGGAAATTCGGCGCAAGGCCGCGCGAATGTGACGCGGTCGTTGCAAAAATCACTTCTGTCGCGCCATGAAATGGGTATAGACCGCCCGCATACGAGGAGACCTTAAGCCCCATGACCACCGCCGCCGTCACGCTTTCGACCACTGTTGATCCGCAGTTCCCCGTCGCCGTCATCGTTGGCGAAGGCGAGCCGAGGCTTCCCGCCGGCCTCGACCGGGCCGACGACATCTCCGGCGCCCTGGCCCTCACCGGTTTCAAGGGCGCGCGCGGCAAGGCGCAGGTCCTGCCGGTCGCCAATGTCGTCGCCGTCGGCGGCGGCGATCCGGCCACGATCGACGAAGCGGCGATGGAGACGATCGCGGCCGGCCTTTACCACGCCGTCAAGGCCGCCGGTTTCGCCACGATCAGCCTCGACCTGCGCGGCCAGCCGGCGGGCCATGTCGCCCGGGCGCAACTGGCGGTGACCCTGGCCTCGTACCGCTTCGACAAGTATTTCGGCGCGGCCAAGATGGAGAAGGCGCCGACGCTGAAGTCGGTCGTCATCGTGTGCGACGATACCGCCGCCGCCGAGGCCGCCTTCGCGCCGATGGCCGCCGTGCGCGACGGTGTGTTGTTCGCCCGCGACCTGGTTTCCGAACCGGCCAACGTCCTTTATCCGCAGTCCTATGCCGACCGCGTCAAGGGGCTCGAAAGCACCGGCCTCAAGGTCGAGGTCTTGGGTGTCGCGGAGATGAGCGCGCTCGGCATGTGGTCGCTGCTCGGCGTTGGCCAGGGCTCCGCAAAGGAATCGAAGCTGGTCGTCATGCAGTGGAACGGCGATGGCGACGCCAGCGCGCCCGTCGCCTTCGTCGGCAAGGGCGTCACCTTCGACACCGGCGGCATCTCGATCAAGCCGGCCGAGGGCATGGAGGACATGAAATGGGACATGGGCGGCTCGGCCGCCGTCGTCGGCACCATGATCGCGCTGGCTTCGCGCAAGGCGAAGGTCAACGCCGTCGGCATCGTCGGCCTGGTCGAGAACATGCCCGACGGCAACGCCCAGCGCCCGGGCGACGTGGTCAAGGCGATGTCGGGCACGACGATCGAGGTCATCAACACCGACGCCGAAGGCCGCCTCGTCCTGGCCGACGCCCTGTGGTACTGCCAGGACCGCTTCAAGCCGCGGTTCATGATCGACCTGGCGACCCTGACCGGCGCCATGATCATCGCGCTCGGCACCGACTATGCCGGCGTGTTCTCCAACAATGACGAACTGGCGGGCCACATCGGCGAGGCGTCGAAGGCGGTCTTCGAAAACACCTGGCGCATGCCGCTGCCCACGCAGTACGAGAAGCAGATCGATTCGAAGATCGCCGACATCCGCAATATCGGCGGACGCCCGGCCGGTTCGATCACCGCCGCCCTGTTCCTGCAGCGCTTCGTCAACAACGTGCCGTGGGCCCACATGGACATCGCGCCGACCGCATGGACCAACGAGCAGCGCATCCCGAGCGTGCCCGAAGGCGCGACCGGCTTCGGCGTGCGCACGCTCAACGAACTGGTGGCGAAGTTCTACGAAAACTAGATGTCGCCAGTCCTTCCCCTTGTCGTCAGCCTCGGCGATCCCTGCGGCATCGGCCCGGAGATCGTCGCCAGGGCATGGCGCGGGCTGAACGACATGCCGGAACTGGCGTTCTGCGTGGTGGGCGACGCGGCAACGGTGGAGGCACAAGGCGCGCCGGTCTCGCGGATCGCCGCGCCGGGCGAGGCCGCCGGGGTTTTCGCGAAGGCTGTCCCCGTTCTCGACCGCCCGCTCGATGCGCCGGCCACGCCCGGCCAGCCGTCTTCGGCCCATGCGCCGCATATCCTCGGCTGGATCAGGAGCAGCGTCGAGCTGTGCCGTGCAGGTCAGGCGCGCGGCCTGGTCACCGCGCCGATCGCCAAGTCGGTGCTTTATGACGCCGGCTTCACCTTCCCGGGCCATACCGAATACCTGGCCGAGCTGTGCCGGGACGGCGACCGCGCGCCCATACCGGTGATGATGCTGACAGCCCCGGATCTTGCTAATAAAACCGACCTGCGCGTCGTGCTGGCGACCATTCACACGCCGCTGGCCAGGGTGCCGGACGCGCTGACCATCGACGGCCTTCTTGAGATCGGCCGCATTGCCGCTGCCGCCCTTGAACGCGACTTCGCCATGCCCAAGCCCCGCCTCGTCATGGCCGGGCTCAATCCACATGCCGGCGAGGACGGCGGCATCGGCCGCGAGGAGATCGATATCCTCCGCCCCGCCATCGCCCGGCTGCAAGCCGAAGGCGTCGACGTCCGCGGCCCCTTCCCGGCCGACAGCCTGTTCCACGAGGACGCACGCAAAGCCTATGACGCCGTTCTGTGCATGTACCACGACCAGGGCCTTATCCCGCTGAAGACGCTCGACTTCTGGGGCGGGGTGAACATCACGCTCGGCCTTTCCATCGTGCGCACCTCGCCCGACCATGGCACGGGCTTCGACATCGCGGGTCAGGGCGTCGCCCGTCCGGACAGCTTCGTCAACGCCGTCCATGCCGCCTCGGCCATCGCCGCCAACCGGGCCGCGTCATGACAGAATTGCCGACCCTGCGCGAAAGCCTTGAAAGTCATGGCCTGATGGCAAAGAAGGCGTTTGGCCAGCATTTCCTGCTCGACCTCAATATCACACGCAAGATCGTGCGATTGGGCGGTCCCTATGATGGTGACACGGTCATCGAGGTCGGCCCCGGCCCCGGCGGCCTGACGCGCGCCCTGCTCGAATCCGAAGCCGCCCGTGTCATCGCCGTCGAAAAAGATTCCAGATTTCTGGATTTATTGAATGAATTGAAAACACCCTATGGCGAGCGCTTCGAAGTCATCGAAGGCGACGCGCTCAAGGCCGACGAACGCGCCCTCCTCGCCGAACGCGGCCTGCCGCCCGAGGCGCATATCGTCTCCAACCTGCCCTATAATGTCGGGACGCCCCTGCTGATCAAGTGGCTGGCCGGCCCATGGCAGCCGAAATCGCTGACCCTGATGTTCCAGCTCGAAGTGGCGCTCCGCGTCGTCGCCCCCGTCGGCGACGACGACTATGGCCGGCTCAGCGTCATCGCCCAGGTGGTGTGCGAGACGCGAAGGCTGATGGACCTGCCCGCCCGCGCCTTCACCCCGCCGCCGAAGGTCGACAGCGCCGTCGTCCACCTGACGCCGCGCCCCGACCGCCCGTCGCCGGCTGTCCTCAAGGCGCTCGAAAAAGTGACCGCCGCCGCCTTCTCGCAACGACGCAAGATGCTGCGCGCGTCGCTGAAAAGCGTTGGCGGCGAAGCCTTGCTGGACAAGGCCGGGATCGATCCGACCCTGCGCGCCGAGCAGGTCCCGCCGGCCGGTTTCCTGCGCCTGGCCGTGTTGCAGCCGTGACATAATTGATCGTCCTGACATCTGGACAAAACGCCCGCCGTGGATAGTAATACCGTCGGCGAATGAGGTTATCTCATGAGCCGATGGCAGCGGGCGACGGCCCGCCGCGCACATTTGCGCGAGCCATGCGGCGTTTGAGCTGAAAAAAGTACCGGCGCGTGGGAGCGGTTGCCGGCGGAGGCGCATACCCAGACTAAAACCCACATCCCACCGGGAGGACCCGCCGTGCCCGTGCCCAATGATCCCCTGCTGCCGCTGCAATGGTATATCAACAGCTCGGGGACACCCGGCGCCAAGATCGACCTCAATGTCTTTCCGGTCTGGGACGGCGGCGGCGGCCAGGCCTATACCGGCGCGGGCGTCTCGATCGGCGTGTTCGACAGCCTGATCGAGTCGGTCCATCCCGACCTGTCGGCCAATTACGACGCCTCGCTCCAGGTCGACGGCCTCAATTACGACTCGACCGCCGATGGCCACGGTACCTGCGTCGCCGGCATCATCGCCGCGGCCGGCAACGGCATCGGCGTCACCGGCATCGCTTACGGCGCTTCGATCACCTCCGTGCCGATGATCTTCTCGGGCTCGGTCTCTCTGGACAACCTCGGCATCGCCCTGCCGCACATGCGCGATTTCGACGTCGTCAACATGAGCTTCGGCGGTCTCTATGCCTTCGACAACTACAGCGTCCGGTCCTGGTGGCAGTTCTTCGGCCACTATTACGGCGACGCCGCCGCCCAGGGACGCGGCGGGCTGGGCACGGTTCTGGTCGCCGGCGCGGGCAACAACCGCAACATGTACGATACCGACGCCAACCTGTCGCACTTCCAGAACGATCGCCACGTCATCACCGTCGGCGCGGTCAACGACACCGACCGGGTCGCCAGTTATTCCTCCGAAGGCGCCGACCTGCTGGTGATGGCGCCGTCCGGCGAGGACTATTACGGCCGGGGCGTGACCACGACCGACCAGGATGGAACCAACGGCTTCAATACCGGTATCAACACCGATTTCGATCCGGTGCCGCTAAACTACACCACGCGCTTTGGCGGCACCTCGTCCGCCGCGCCGATGGTGACAGCCATCGTCGCCCTGATGCTGGAGGCCAACCCCAACCTCGGCTGGCGCGATGTGCGCGAGATCCTGGCCCTGTCGGCGCGCCACGCCGGCACCGACGTCGGCGGCGCGATCGCCGCTGTCTATCCGGAACGGGACCACTGGGTCGTCAACGGCGCGCATGACCTCAACGGAGGCGGCTTTCACTTCTCCAACGACTACGGCTTCGGCGTGGTCGACGCCACGGCCGCCGTGCGCCTTGCGGAGACCTGGACCGGCACGCGCACCTCGGCCAACGAAGTGTCGCGCACCGCCGGCTTCCGCGGCAGCGCCGGCGTACCCCAGGGCGGCAATGGCCTGACCCTGACCTTCGACATCGCCGCCGGCATGACGGCCGAGAACGTCACCCTCTTTCTCGATATCACCGAGCATCTGGCGAGGACACTCAAGGTCGTGCTGATCTCGCCCGACGGCACGGAAAGCGTCATCTTCAATCACCACGGCGACGGGCTCGACATCTACGGCCAGGGCGGTACGGCCTTCCAGCCCTGGACCTTCAATTCCAACGCCTTCCTCGGCGAAGACCCGACCGGCACCTGGAAAGTGGTCATCACCAGCTTCGACGGCGACCTGTCCGCTCCGGCGACGGTCAAGACGGCCACCCTCACCGTCTATGGCGAAGCCGTGACCGACGACAACACCTATTTCTATACCAACGAGTTCGGCACCCTGCCGGGCATGGACCCGTCGTTCACGCTCGGCGACGCCACCGGCCACGACACGATCGACGCGGCGGCGGTGACCGCCGGCATGACGATCGACCTCAACGCCGGTCACCTCAGCCATATCAACGGCCAGGCGCTGACCATCACGCCCGGCACGGTTATCGAGGACGCCATCGGCGGCGACGGCAACGACACCCTGGTCGGCAACGGCGAGGCCAACCATTTGCAGGGCATGCGCGGCAACGACATGCTCGACGGCAAGGCCGGCGACGATATCCTGGAAGGCGGCTCGGGCCACGATGGGCTTTACGGCCGCGACGGCAGCGACACGCTGATCGGCGGCGACGGCGACGACGTCCTGACCGGCGGCCTCGGCAACGACGTGCTGATGGGCGGAGCCGGCCGCGATCGCGCCTCCTATGTCGACGCCCAGCGGGGTGTCGCCGTCAGCCTCTACAGCGCCGTCCATGTCACCGTCATGGGCACCGACGTGTTCGACAGCATCGAGGACCTGGAAGGCTCGCGCTTCAACGACAGCCTGACCGGCAATGCGCTCGACAACCGCCTGCTCGGCGGCGACGGCGATGACCTCCTGCGCGGCGGTGCGGGCGCCGACGGGCTTTATGGCGGCAGCGGCGCCGACAACCTCGATGGCGGCGACGACAACGACACCCTGCGTGGCGGGGCTGGCGCGGACATCATGAGCGGCGGCGGCGGGATCGACCTCGCCAGCTACAGCGACTCGACCGCGGCGGTCATCATCGACCTGTCGCAGGTCGATTTCAACTACGGCCAGGGCACGGGCGACGGCGCCGTCACAGGCCACGGCGGCGATGCCGAGGGCGACCGGCTGTTCACCATCGAAAACCTCCAGGGCAGCGCCTTCGCCGACACGCTCGGCGGCAGCAGCGGCGTCAACAGCCTGTGGGGCGGCGCGGGCGACGACATGCTTGCCGGCAACGGCGGCAACGATACGCTTTACGGCGAGACAGGCAATGACCAGCTCGACGGCGGCGCGGGCAATGACACCCTGCTGGGCGGCCTGGGTGCGGACACGCTCAACGGCGGCGAGGGCATGGATACAGTCAGCTATGCCGACTCGGCCAGCGCGGTGACCGTCAATCTGACGACGGACGACACAGGCCTGCAAACGGCCTCGGGCGGCACGGCGGATGGCGATCGCCTCTATGGTTTTGAGAACGCGCGCGGCTCGGGCTTCGCGGATTGGCTGACCGGCGGCGACGGCGCCAATACGCTGTGGGGCGGCGCCGGCAACGACAGTGAAAACGGCGGCGGCGGCAATGACCGGCTCTATGGCGAAGCCGGTGACGACAGCCTCGACGGCGGCTCCGGCAACGATACGCTGATCGGCGGCGCCGGGGCCGACACGCTGCGCGGCGGGGACGGCAACGACACGGCCGACTACAGCGACTCCGGCAGCGCCGTGACCGTCAACCTGACCGCCGATCTGTCAGGCCGGCAATCGGCATCGGGCGGGACCGCCCAGGGCGACAGTCTATACAGCATCGAATATGTCCGCGGCAGCGCCTTTGCCGACACTTTGACCGGCGACGGCGGCGCCAACCAGCTGCACGGCAACGGCGGAGATGATATCGAAAACGGCGGGGGCGGCAACGACATCCTCTACGGCGACGCCGGCCGCGATACGATCGACGGCGGCGACGGCAACGACACCATCGACGGCGGCGAAGGCGGCGACATCCTGCGCGGCGGCGCCGGATCAGACACCGTCACCTACGCCGCATCGACGGCGGCGGTCATTGTCAACCTCAACGCGGGCCTGTCGGGCTTGCAGTCGGCGACGGGCGGAGCGGCCACCGGCGACGTGATTTCGGGCTTCGAAAGCGTACGTGGCAGCGCCTTCGGCGACATCCTGACCGGAGACGCCGGCAAGAATACGCTCGACGGCAACGGCGGGGCGGACATACTGACCGGCGGCGGCGGCAACGATATCTTCCGCTACGACAACGGCGACGTGACGCATGAGGACAACGAATACGACCTCGCCGACCGCATCATGGACTTCCACGTCCTGGCCGACCCGGCGGTCGAGCACGACCTGATCGACCTGCGCGCCATCGACGCCATACCGGACGGCGAGGACGACGCCTTCACCTTTATCGGCCAGGCTGCGTTCACGGCGATCGGCCAGGTGCGGGTGGCCTTCGACGGCGCCAATACCGTTGTTCAGGTCAATACGGTCGACGACACCTTCGGCGGGGCGATCGAGTATCACCCGGAACTGCTCATCATCCTGGCCGGGATCAATGTCGCCGCGACCATGACGGCGGCGGACTTTTTGTTGTGATCCTGACGGCCTGAAATCGTTCGGAGGCGGCGAGACGACTTGGCTCGCGAGAAACGAAGCGCAGCGTACTTGAGTACGTGAGCATCGTATCGCAGAGAGACGGGGCTTCGCAGCCGCTCCCAACGATTTCAGATCTTCTCGACCATCAGCTCGTCGACAAACGGCGATATCCATAGCCCCCGCGACCGGCGCGAGATTTCGGCGTGGTAGATGTGGACCAGCTCGGCATAGGAACGGTCGAAGTCGTCGTTCAATATGACGTAGTCGTACTCCGCCCAGTGCGAGATCTCGCTCTTGGCGCGGGCGATGCGGCGGGAGATGACGTCCTCGTCGTCCTGGGCGCGGGCATTGAGGCGGCGGTTCAGTTCGGCGATCGACGGCGGCAGGATGAACACCCGCACCACATCCGACGGCGCCCTGGCCGAGATGCGCTGAGCTCCCTGCCAGTCGATATCGAACAGCACGTTGCGCCCGGCGCTGAGCGCACGTTCCACCGGCTCCTTCGGCGAGCCGTACAAGGCGTCGTGGACGGCGGCGTATTCAAGCAGCGCCTTGTCGGCGATCAGCTGCTCCATGCGCGCCCTGTCGATGAAGTGGTACTCGCGCCCATCCTTTTCGCCCGGACGCGGCCCGCGCGTGGTCACCGAAATCGACAGCTCCAGGTCGGCGTGGTCGGCGACGAGGCGGCGGCACAACGAGGTCTTGCCCGCACCGGACGGCGCGGCGACGATCAGCATCAGGCCTCGGCACAATTTGTCGGTGCTTGGCGTCGCGGCCATGGCTACTCCACGTTCTGGACCTGCTCGCGGAACTGGTCGATCACCGACTTAAGCTCAAGGCCGGTTTGCGTCAACTCGATGAAGGCCGACTTGCTGCACAAGGTATTGGCCTCGCGCATGAATTCCTGGGAGAGGAAGTCGAGCTTGCGGCCGGGTGCCGCCTCCCCGTCGACCAGGGCGTGGGCCTGGGCGATGTGGGCGGCCAGGCGGTCAAGCTCCTCGCGCACGTCCGCCTTGGCGGCCAGCAGCGCGCCTTCCTGCAGGACGCGTTCCTCGAAGCCTTCGTAGTTCTGCACGCTTTCCGGCACGATCTCGCCAAGCCGGCGCACGAAGCGTTCGCGGATGACGTCGACCTGCTGCTCGGCCAGCGCTTTGGCGCGTTCCAGCGCCACCGCCATGCCGGTCAGGTGCCCCTTGAGCACGCCCTCCAGCGTCCGCCCCTCCGCCTCGCGCGCCGCGCGCATGGCGTCGAACAGGCGCGCCACGTCGGCGTTCAAGGCCGCTTCCGCGGCGGCGTCGAGTTCGGTCCGTTCGTCGCCGCTGACCTCGACCACGCCGCGCAGGGCCAACAGTCCGTCGGCCGACGGCGCGCTGGCCCGGCCTGAGGCGATCAGGCTGTCAAAGGTCTTGAGGTAGAAGTCGAGGATGTCCTGGTTGAGAGTCACGCCGGCCTTGGCCGCCGATGGGCCCAGGCTCAAATTCACGTTCATCTGGCCACGCTGGAAGCGGCCCTTGGCGTGATCGCGGCCGGCGCGCTCGACCGCCTCGAAGCCTGGCGGAACGCGGTATTTGATGTCGAGGCTGCGGCCGTTGACGCTGCGCATCTCCAGCACCCAGCGCACGTCGCCATGACCTCCGTCGACGCGCGCGAAGCCTGTCATCGAGGCCAAGGTCATGGCACGGACCTCCGAGGCCTATGGCCGAGGCAAGGGCGACTGCCCGCCGCGCCCGTTGGCGCGTAAGCCTGCGTGGCGTTTGAACGCATTAATGAGGTTTACCTTTCAGGCGGACAGCGGTCGTGGGTTCCGCCGGCCTGAGCTCCGACTGCGGCTGGACGCTGGCCGGACCGGCCGCGTTGACGGCGGCGTCCCCGGCGGAATCTGCCGAGGTGGTGTAATGCTCGACATCGGGCTCGATCTGGCGCCAGCGCGCCACATTGGCCATGTGTTCCTCGTAGGTGGCGGCGAAGGCGTGACCGCCCGAGCCGTCGGCGACGAAATAGAGGTCGTTGGTCGGCGCCGGATGCAGGGCCGCCATCAGCGAAGCCTTGCCGGGATTGGCGATCGGCGTGACGGGCAGCTTGTCGATCTGGTAGGTATTCCACGGCGTGTAGGTATCGAGCTCCGCCTTGGTCAGGCCCCGGCCGAGCGGCTCGCCGCGCGAAATGCCGTAGATCACCGTCGGGTCCGAACCCAGCCGGATGCCCTGCCTGAGGCGGTTGACGAACACCGCCGCGACGCGCGGACGCTCCGACGGCAGCGCCGTCTCGCGCTCGATGATCGACGCCATGATCAAGGCGTCTTGCTTGGTGGCGTAGGGCAGGCCCGGCGCGCGTTTCGCCCACAGCTCGTCAAGCGTCTTGCGCCCCGCTTCGAGCATACGGTCAAGCACGGCCTGACGGGTCTCGCCGCGCTCGTACTGATAGGTTTCGGGCAGGATGGCGCCTTCAGGCGGGACATCGACATCACCGGTCAGGCCGGGCGCCGCCATCAGGGCGCGCACCGCCTGGGCCGAGGTCCGGCCCTCGGGAATGGTGACAACCAGGCGCACGACCTTGCCCGCCTCGATCTGACCCAGCACATCCATCATCGACGCGCCCTTCGGGAAATCGTAGGTGCCGGCCTGGAGCACGCTGGCCTTGCCGCGCATGCGGGCGAAGGCGCGGAAGAAGAAGGCGGAACGAATGACGTGCTGCTGTTCCAGGGTCTGGGCCATGCCCGCGACGCTGGTGCCGTGGGTGAAGGTGACCTCGGCGGCCTGCGGATTGGCCGGAGCCAGGACCATGGCGTAGAGGTAGACTACGGCGGCCAGGACGATCAGCGCCACACCCGCCATAAGGCCGGCCAGCGGCGCCAGCAGCGCTCCCGGTTTCTTCGCCGTCACCGGCTGCTGCTGCGCCATCGAAGCCCCCTATGCCTCGAGCCTCATGCCCAAAAGCGCCGCGAAGCGTCTTCTTCCTTTTGGGATCAACATGAGGCTTAACTAATGTTACTCATTTAAGCGGTGACTTTACCCAGGATCAGGGCGGCATTGGTGCCGCCGAAACCGAAGCTGTTCGACATCACCTTGTCGATCTTCATGGGCTTGGCCTTGTGCGGCACCAGATCAATAGGGGTTTCCACGTCAGGATTGTCAAGATTGATCGTCGGCGGCGCGACCTGGTCGCGGATGGCCAGGGCGCAGAAAATGGCCTCGACCGCCCCGGCGCCGCCCAGCAGGTGGCCGATGGCCGACTTGGTCGACGAGACCGTGCCCGTGGCGGCGCGCGCGCCCAGAAACTTCTCGATGGCTTTCAACTCGATGCCGTCGGCCATGGTCGAGGTGCCGTGGGCGTTGACGTAGTCGATGTCTTGCGGCGAAATGCCCGCATCCTTCGCCGCCGCGATCATGGCGCGGTAGCCGCCGTCGCCGTCTTCCGACGGGGCGGTGATGTGATAGGCGTCGCCCGACAGGGCGTAGCCCAGCACCTCGGCGTAGATCTTCGCGCCGCGCGCCTTGGCGTGCTCGTATTCCTCGAGCACGACCACGCCCGCCCCCTCGCCCATGACGAAACCGTCACGGTCCTTGTCATAGGGGCGCGAGGCCTTGGTGGGCGTGTCGTTGAACGAGGTGCACAGGGCGCGGCAGGCGATGAAGCCGGCGATGCCGATGGGCACGATGGCCGATTCCGCGCCGCCGGCCACCATGACGTCGGCGTCGCCGTGAGCGATCAGGCGGCTGGCGTCGCCGATGGCGTGGGCGCCGGTCGCGCAGGCGGTCACGACCGCGTGGTTCGGCCCCTTGAGGTGATGGCGGATCGACACCTGCCCCGAGGCCAGGTTGATCAGTGACGAAGGGATGAAAAAGGGCGAAATGCGCTTGGGCCCCTTGTCGCGCAGTTCCAGCGCGGTGTCGGCGATGATGCCGAGGCCGCCAATGCCCGACCCGATCATCACGCCGGTGCGGACGCGATCGTCCTCGCTTTCCGGATGCCAGTTGGCGTCGTTGAGCGCTTCGTCGGACGCGGCGATGGCGTAGAGGATGAAGTCGTCAACCTTGCGCCGCTCCTTGTTCGACAGCACCGCCGCCGGATCGAACGAGCCCTCGACGTCCGGCCCGCCGCCGCCGCGGCCTTCGACCGTCGGCACTTCGCAGGCGACGCTGCAGGCATAGTCGGTGGTGTCGAAGGCGGTGATCTTTCCTGCGCCCGATTCGCCGTTGAGCAGGCGCTTCCAGCTGACATCGACCCCGGCGCCCAAAGGCGTGATCAGGCCCAGACCGGTAATGACGACGCGACGCACCATGCAGAATTTCCTCAAAGACAGGCGTAACTAAAGAACGGGCGCGGCCAGGCCCGAAAAGCCTGAAAACCGCGCCCTTATAGCAGCTTGAAGCCAGCGCGTATCAGGCGGCCAGCTTTTCCTGGATGTAGTTGACCGCGTCGCCGACGGTCAGGATGTGTTCGGCCGAATCGTCCGGAATCTCGATATCGAATTCTTCCTCGAAGGCCATGACCAGTTCGACGATGTCGAGGCTGTCGGCTTCCAGGTCGTCGATGAAGCTGGCCTTTTCCGTGACCTTGTCCGGATCGGCGTCGAGGTGGTCGATCACGATCTTGCGAACACGTTCAAGAACATCAGACATTTAGCATTCCTTCAAGTTTAGGATTTCGTCCTCACCTAGACCTTTCGGCATCGGCGAGCAACGGGAATTTCCGGCGTGCGGCGCTCAATTCACATGGAAAATGCGAACCAGCCCTCTTTTCAGCGCCTGCCTAGCACACTCTTTACCAACACAAAAGCCTATTTAGTAACGGCTGGCGGCGGCGCAAGGGGCGTCAGATCATCGCCATGCCGCCGTTGACGTGCAGGGTCTGGCCGGTGACGTAGCCGGCCTCTGCCGACGCCAGGTAGACGCAGGCGGCGGCGATGTCCGCCCCCTTGCCCAGGTCGCCGGCCGGGATGCGGCCGAGGATCGCCGCCTTCTGGGCGTCGTTGAGTTCGTCGGTCATCGGCGAGGCGATGAAGCCCGGCGCGACGCAGTTGACGGTGATGCCGCGCGAGGCGACTTCCTGGGCCAGGGCCTTGGAGAAGCCGATCATGCCGGCCTTCGACGCCGCATAGTTGGTCTGGCCGGGATTGCCGGTGACCCCGACGACGCTGGTGATGCCGATGATACGGCCGAAGCGGCGCTTCATCATGCCCCGGGTGGCGGCGCGGGCGAGGCGGAAATAGGCTTCGAGATTGACCTTGATGACCGTGTCCCAGTCCTCGTCCTTCATGCGCAGGATCAGGCCGTCGCGGGTGATGCCGGCATTGGCGATCAGGATGTCGAGGCCCGCGCCGGCCGCCTCTTCCGCCTTCGCCACAAGGCCGTCGACCGAGGCCGCGTCGGACAGGTTGGCGGCGACGACGACCGAGCCGGTCAATTCCGACGCCAGGCCGGCCAGGACGGTCTCGCGCGTGCCGGACAGCACGACCTTCGCGCCCTCGGCATGGAGGGCGCGGGCGATTTCCGCCCCCAGCCCGCCGGTGGCGCCGGTCACCAAAGCAGTCTTTCCGGTCAGGTCGAACATGGCGTATCTCCATCTTGTACCTCCGCGGCATAGCCGGCGTGGTGGTGGGCTTTCTTGTTTTCCGGCGCGCCTTTAGGGCAAAGCCTCGCGACGGGCAAGCGGAATGTCCTCAAGGCAGGTCCGCGGGCCTGGTTCCCGTGATCAGTCCCTCGGCGCGGATGGGCTGCGGCGACGACAGGTCGATCCAGACGTGGGTGACATCGCGGACGCCATACGGGATGCCGGTGTCCCTGTTGACGCCGGCATCGCCCGCTGCATTCAGCTCCCACAGATTGGCCGTATCCTGGCCCTCCACGCCCCGCCACAGGGTGAAGGGATCGGTGTCGCCGTGAATGTAGAACACGGGCTTGCCATAATCCGCCGCCTGGTCGACCAGCGCCTTGCGGATGGTCAGGAACCCGTCGCAGATGCGCTTGTTGTCCGATGCCGCGTCGGCGCACAGGACGCCGCGCGCCGCGGGGCTGGTATTGCCGGTCATGTCGGCCTGCATGACGACCACGACGCCCTGCGCCCTGACCAGGCGGGCATGGTCGAAGGCCGCCTTCAGCCAGTCGACATCATGGGCGTCGCGGGCGTTGGCCGCCTCTCCCGCCACGGCGAGGTCGTCGCCGGTAACGAAGTCGCGGCCGTTATTGGTGCCGACGACGTTGAGCGTCACGAAGGTCAGGCCGCCGTAATCGAAGCGGGCATTCTCCGGCATATCGGGCTGCTGCAGGTAATTCCATGCACCGGCGGTCACCACCGGCCGGCCGAAGAACATCTGACGGATCAGGTCGAGACGCCCGAGTTCGGAAAACGGCTTGGCTGACGCCGGATCGATCTTGCGGTCGCAGTCGGTCCATTCGTTGTCGCCGGCGGCATAGAAGACCGGAATGGGTTGCAGATCAGCGAATAGTTTCCGCGTGCGGGCGTCGGCCGCCTCACCGCAGATCTCGCCGCCCGACTGGGTATCGCCGACATGGAGCACGAACGGTGGGTTGAGCGTCCTGATCGCCGGCACGGCCTTGGACAGAACCGCTTCGTCTGTGGCGTCGTAGGGCGTGTCGCCGATGACGACGAAGTCCATCTTCGCCGGCGCCGGCCTGACGCCATGCAGCGGCACGGCGGCGCAGCCGCCAAGCGCCAGAAAAAGAAGAACGGCGGACAGGCGGCGGATCATGGCGATCTCCCTAGGGGTTGACGATCTTGGCAAAGGCCTCGAAATCGGCCGCGTTCATGAGGCTCACCGACTGTGCCTCCGGGGCGATGCGCTTGGCCATGCCGGTCAGCACCTTGCCGCCGATCTCGGCGAACAGGGTGACGCCGCCACATTTTTCGTTTTCCGGGCCCGCCATCCACTCGACGCTCTCGCGCCAGCGCACGCGCCCGGTCACCTGCTGCACCAGCAGACCGGCGATCTCGCCCTTGCCGGCGACAGGCCGCGCCGTGACGTTGGCGACCAGGGTCGAGACCGGCTGATGGATCATGACCTTGGCCAGGGCGGCGCGCATTTCCTCGGCCGCCGGCTCCATCAGCGGCGAGTGGAACGGCGCGGAGACATTGAGCATCATGCCCTTGGCGCCCAGTTCCTTGGCCTTCTCGACGGCCAGCTCGACCGCCTGCTTCATGCCGGAGATCACCACCTGACCGGCATTGTTGTCGTTGGCGACCACCACCACGCCCGCCGCAGAACCGGCCTCGCAGGCGGCTTCGGCCAGGGCCAGGTCGGCCTTGCCGATCAGGGCCGCCATGGTGCCGACGCCGACCGGAGTCGCGCGCTGCATCGCCTGGCCGCGCAGCTTCAGCAGCCGCGCCGTGTCCGCCAGCGAGAACGTCCCCGCCGCGGCATGGGCCGAGTATTCGCCGAGGCTGTGGCCGGCGACGTAGGTCGCCTTGCTGCACGGCACGCCGAAGTCGCCGTCCAGCACCCGCGCCGCCGCCAGCGATACCGCCATGATGGCGGCCTGGGCGTTTTCGGTCAGTGTCAGCTGATCCTCCGGCCCCTCGCGCATGAGGTCGAACAGCTTCTGACCCAGGGCTTCGTCGACCTCGTCGAAGACCGCCCTCGCCCGCGGGAAGTTGTCGTAAAGCTCGGCGCCCATGCCGACGCT
>CAYYTA010000075.1:0-1636 GCA_964474575.1 uncultured Caulobacteraceae bacterium
GTTCTGGCTCAGCTTGAACTTGCCTTCGAGGCGGTTGACGCGGATCTCGAAGCCGACCACGCCGTTCAGCATACCGGAAATATAGGAGGCGGGCTGATCCTCGATGCGCCACGGTGCGGCGGCGCCCAGTTCGTGGCGATCGGAAAGCCGCCGCAAAAAGGCGCGCAGCCATTCCTTGTCCTCGATCAGCTGCGGACGCCCATAGGCATGGACATCGGCGTAGTTCCAGGTCGGCACGGCCGGCCCTGTCGCATACCATCGTGGCGAGATATAGGCGTGCGGCCCTTCGAACAGAACAAGCACCTCTTCGGCTTCGGCGAGGTCCGCGACCTGCGGGTTGGGGCGCGCCAGATGCGCCTGCAGAAACAGGTTCTCGGCGCGCCGTTCGAGCAGAAACGGAACGCGGCTTGCTGCCAATCCACGGCTTCCATGGCTCACCAGAACAGCGAAATCATGGCGCTCGATATGGGCGAGGAGGATTTCGGGACGGGTCTCGGTAAACACCGGCGGCAGATAGACCATGGCAAGACCCTTGTAGGTTTGGACGCGCGCCAATCCCGCGACGCGCCGGGCCGACACCGCCTCACTTGGCGACCATCACATCCGAAGCCTTGATGATCGCATAGGCCTCGTCGCCGGTTTGGAGGCCGAGATCGTCGACCGCCTCATTGGTGATCGATGCCGTCACGACCACGCCGCCGCCGATATCGATCCGGACATGGGCGGTGGTCTGTCCTTTGGCGACGCCGACAATCCGCCCTTTGAGCTGGTTGCGCGCGCTGATCTTCATTTCTCTCCTCCATGGGCTGTTGGCCGGCCGCGGCGGGCTCTGGTAAGCTGCCCGATATATCCCAGCCGATAGGGCGTGGCCACCGGCGGATGGAGAACGAGTGGAAATGGCGCAGGCAAAAACCGGTTCGATATTGGGCGACACGATCGCCGCGATCGGCGACATCCTCGGCCCCGATCTCGCGGATTTGACGGTCGAGCGCGTGGTGGTCGGCCTGTTCTTTACCGGCGTCAAGCTTAGTAACGGTGTCGCCGGCGCCTGTGCGACGCCGATCAAGACCATCCCGGAGGCGGTGTGCTGCCCGAGTTCGACGATGGCGATGCCGTTTCCCGGCAAAATGCGCGGCCGGCCGGCGGTGGCGCTGGCCGAGGAGGCGCTGAGCCCGCATGGCATCCGCCGTGCTGTCGGCATTGCCACGCTCAACGCGCTGGCCGAGGATTGCTGGCGCCGTCGCCCGCATCCGGGCGTCGAGCTTCTCACCGGTGTCGATGCCTTTGATGCTACCAAAATCGGCGCCGGCGAGCGGGTGGTTGTGGTCGGCGCGTTTGTCCCGTTCCTGAAGGAATTGAAGCGCCTGCGCCAGCCCTTTCTGGTGCTGGAGCAGGATCCGGCGACCCTCAAGGGCGATGAGCTGCCGTTTTTTCGCCCCGCCGAGATGGCGCCCGAGATCGTGCCTCAGGCCGATGTGCTGTTGATTACCGGCTCGACCCTGGTCAACGCGACGCTCGAAGATCTGCTGGCACTGGCACGGCCGGAAGCTCGCGTCACGGTGGTCGGCCCGACGGTCGGTATGCTGCCCGACGCCTTTCTTGCGCGCGGCGCCGATATTCTCGGTTCGGTGCGGAT
>CAYYTA010000076.1:0-49946 GCA_964474575.1 uncultured Caulobacteraceae bacterium
TGCGCGCTTCGTCGATGAGGATCGAGTCGACTTCGTCGACGATGACGAAGTTGTGCCCGCGCTGGACCATTTCGGCCCGGCTGTAGGTCAGGTTGTCGCGCAGGTAGTCGAAGCCGAACTCGTTGTTGGTGCCGTAGGTGATGTCGGAATTGTAGGCCTGCTTGCGCTGGGCCTGCGACAGGCCGTTGACGATGACGCCGGTGGTCATGCCGAGGAAGCGGTAGACGCGGCCCATCCACTCGGCGTCGCGGCTGGCCAGGTAGTCGTTGACGGTGATCAGGTGCACGCCCTTGCCGGCCAGGGCATTGAGGTAGACCGGCGCGGTGGCGACCAGAGTCTTGCCTTCACCGGTGCGCATTTCGGCGATGCCGCCCTTGTGCAGGATCATGCCGCCGACGAGCTGAACGTCGTAATGGCGCTGGCCCAGTGTCCGCCAGGCGGCTTCGCGCACGGTGGCGAAGGCCTCGTCCATCAGGCTGTCGAGCGAGGCGCCTTTCGCCAGGCGCTCGCGGAACAGCACCGTCTGCTGAGCCAGCTCGGCGTCGCTCATCGCCTTCATCTTGGGTTCCAGGGCATTGATCTTCTGGACGCGCGTCATGTAGGCGCGCACCTTGCGATCATTGGCGGAACCGAACAGCATCTTGGCGAGAGCCAGCATGGGAAACCTTGGTCTTGTACGCTCAGACCGCCCCGGCGCGCGCCGGACCAGCCTGCTGGATGGGGAGGGTCGTGTCTGGCGTCACGAAAATTTTTCTGCCCGTTTGACTTTTAGCGTAACGCCGGTGAAACCTGTTGGGGCGAAACGTCTTGCAAGGTCAAATAGGCGGAAAAAACCGCTTTTCAAGCACGGGCACTGACTTAAGCGGACGAATGGTGTATGTCAACTTAAGCCCGTGTTTACCAATGGAACTTTTGGGATAGAGTAAATGATCGACAACCGGTGGAGCAGAATGGCCTTGCCGCTGATGGGGGCGCTTCTTGTGGCGCTTTCGGGTTGCAACAAGACGCAGACGGCCGAACGGCCGCCGGAGCCGGGCGATGTCGCGGTGGCGCGCGTCAACGGCGAAACGATCTGGGCGTCGGACGTACGCAACGAGGCGGCCAGCGAAGGCCAGATCGGGCCGGGCGAGCCGCTCGACATGACCTCCAGCCTGTTCGAGCGCTCGCTCAACGACCTGATCGACGAACGCCTGCTGGCGCGTGCCGCCCGCGACAAGGGCATCGACAAGTCCGTGTCTGTTCAGCGCCGGCTCAGCGCCATGCAGGACCGTTATCTCGGCGACCAGTTCATCGACAACACCATCAACCGCCGCATCGGCGATGACGCCGTCAAGGCGCAGTACGACGAACAGGTGCGTCTGTCGAAGCAGCAGGAAGAGATCCACACCCGCATCATTCTCGTCAAGACCAAGCCCGACGCCGACGCCCTCATGAAGGCGTTGCAGGGGGGCGCCCAGTTCGAGGTCGTGGCGATGGAGAAGTCGACCGACCAGGCGACGCGCTTTAACGGCGGCGACATGGGCTATATCTCCACCGACATCATGCCCCAGGCCTACAAGGACGTGCTCAGCACCGCCAAGGCCGGCGACACGGTCGGGCCGGTGCAGACCGAAGGCGGCTGGGCCATACTGCGCGTCGAGGACCGCCGTCCCGAACAAATGCCGACGCTGGAGGACGAACGCCCGATCATCATGCGCTACCTGATCTATAATCAGGTCGCGGGCCTGCTCAAGAACCTGCGCGACGGCGCCAAGGTCGAGATGCTGATCCCGAAATCGGCTTTCAAGGACGACGACCAGGAGCCGGCCTCGGCGCCGCAGGGCGCGTCCGACAGCGACGACGACGCCTCGGCTTCATCTGCGGCGTCGGTGCCCCCGGCCAAGACAAAGACGGTGTCGCTGGCCAATCCCGCGCCCACCGCGAAGCCGGTTCCGGCGGCGTCCGCCTTGCTGCCGGCGCCCGATCCGACGGCGGGCCACCATTTCTTCGCGCCCGCCGCCGCCAAGAGCGGGCATTAGGGCAACTTTCCGCTTGACCTGACCGGACGAAGGGATATGGGGCGGTACCCCGTCAAGGAGCACGCCCGTGACTAAAGCGAACGCCAGCAAGACCCCATCCGTCCCGTCGCAGGGGCAGGGTCTGGAGCGCGCGCTCGATCCCTTTACCAGCGCCATCAAGCGCGCTGCGGAAGCCGGAGCGGAACTGGCTTCGAACCTGGTGCCCAACCTGCATCACGAGCCGGCCGCCGCGCCCGTGCCGGGGAAGCCTGGTCTGGCCGTCTCGCCGCTGGCCGTGCCGCTCCCCGACATGCCGCCGGTCGGCGGCGTGCAATTGTCCACCGCCCGGTCGGGATTCTACAGGCACGAGCGCCGCGATACGCTTCTGATGAAGTTCGCCGAAGGCACCACCTGCGCCGGCGTCTTCACCCGCCACACCATCGGTTCGGCTCCGGTCGACTGGTGCAAGAAGCAGCTCGAAGCCAATGGCGGCCAGGACGTGCGCGCCCTGATCGTCAATGCCGGCTGCGCCAACGCCTTTACCGGCAAACCCGGGGCGGACGCCGCCCGCCGCACCGCCGCCGCCCTGTCGCGCCGGCTGGATTGCCGCCAGCGCGACATCCTGCTGGCCTCGACCGGCGTCATCGGCGTTGTACTCGACGACTCGAAAATCGCCGCCCGTCTCTACGACCTGGAGAAGGACCTGCGCGCCGACGCCTGGCACGAGGCGGCGCAGACCATCATGACCACCGACACCTTCCCCAAAGGCGCCTATGAGACGGCGGACATCGACGGGGTCACGGTGCGCATCGCCGGCATCGCCAAGGGTTCGGGCATGATCGCGCCGGACATGGCGACCATGCTGGCCTTCATCGCCACCGACGCCACCCTGTCGCCGGGCGTGCTGCAAGCGCTGCTGGCGCTGTTCACGCGCACGACCTTCAACAGCGTGACGGTGGACGGCGATACCTCGACCAACGACACTTGCCTGCTGTTCGCCACCGGCGCGGCCGGGGCGGCGCGCATCTCGCGGGCCGGCGACAAGCGCCTCGGCGACTTCAAGGCCAAGCTGGAAAAGGTCATGCATTCGCTGGCCTGCCAGCTGATCCGCGACGGCGAGGGCGCGACCAAGTTCGTCCGCGTCAATGTCACCGGCGCGGCGTCGCCGGCCTCGGCGCGCAGGATCGCCAAGTCGATCGCCGAAAGCCCGCTGTGCAAGACCGCCTGGGCGGGCGAGGACGCCAACTGGGGCCGCATCGTCATGGCGGTGGGCAAGACTGAGGAGCCGGTGGAGCGCGACCGGGTGTCGATCCGCTTCGGCGACCTGGTCGCGGCCGAGAACGGCGCGGTGTCGCTGGCTTACGACGAAGCCGCCATGTCCGCCTACATGAAGAAGCCGGAACTTGAGATCAGCGTCGACGTCGGCGTCGGGAAATCGTCGGCGCACGTCTTTACCTGCGACCTGACGCACGGTTATGTTTCGATCAATGGAGATTACAGGTCATGATCAGCCAGGAGGGCCGCCAGCCGGTTATCGAAAAGAGCCTCGCCGGCCTGAGCGAAACCGAGATCGAGGACATGAACCGCAAGCGCGCCTGGGTGGCGGGCTTTCCGCAGTTCTTCGGCGACGCCAACACCGTCGACGGCAAGCTGCAGCTGATCGACGCCGTGCTGACGGACGACAAGGCGGTGGCCGGCGGGGCGTTCACCTTGCAGGCGCTCGGCATCGTCCTTGGCGACGCGATCGGCCAGGAAACGGGCATGAAGTGGTACATGCTTGAATCCAATATCGGCCGGGGGCCGTGCCTGGGGTTGATGGGGACGTCGCTCAAGCTGCTGCCGGTCAATGTGTTCGCCGACGAGATCGCGGCCGGGCGCAAGCCCAGGGCGCGGGATGTCTTCGATTTCTTCATTAACCGCCTCGCGGAGTTGAAGGCGGACTTGCCGAAGTAGGGGCGCGTTTCCGGTCTGAGGTTTAAATTGCTTCCCCGAAATACATGAACGTTAGACCGGCGTAGCGTGTATCAGGTGGATTACCCAGGCATAGTCAACTTCATCATAAAGATGGCTCACATGGAAAAGGCGGATATTGAAACGCAAGTCCTGTTGGTGCCTGTTTCCAAAGCAACCAAACGCCTAAATGAACTTATGCGCCGCGCCGAAACAGGAGAAAGTGTTTTTCTTACGGTCGGCGGGCGTGTTGCCGTCCAGCTTGAGCCGGTTATGCAGACCGACAAAACAATGTCTTCGGCTGCCCTATGAAAACCGTTCTTGTCGTGGCCGCTGCCCTGATCGACGACGACGGCCGGGTGTTGATCGCCCAGCGCCCGGAGGGCAAGGCCATGGCCGGACTGTGGGAGTTTCCCGGCGGCAAGGTCGAGCCGGGCGAAATCCCCGAGGCCGCTCTGATCCGCGAGCTGGAGGAGGAACTTGGCATTGTGGTCAAGAAGGCATGCCTGGCGCCGTTCGTCTTTGCCTCGCATACTTATGAAAACTTCCACCTGTTGATGCCGCTGTATCTGATCCGGCGCTGGGAAGGCGAACCCGAGTCGCGGGAGCATAAATCGCTGAAATGGGTGAAGCCGCTGGCCCTGCGCGACTATGACATGCCGCCAGCCGATCTGCCGCTGGTCGCCTACCTCATCGACTTTATCTAGCGTTAACCCGGGTTAACGGCGTCTGAAAACCACCGGTTAGGCCATCGGCGTTAGGCTTATCCGGTTGTCAACCGGGGAGCGGGCCATGACCCATGTACCTTCCTTCCATATGAAAGACGATCCGTCGGTATCCGCCGCCCGGGCGCGCGAACGCATGCGCGCTCTGTCGCACCGAGCGTTTGCCGGCGAGCAGAAGCGGCGGATATTTCCGATCTTCTCCCTGACTGCGTTGCTGCTGGCGGGATTGCTGTTTTACTTCAATCTGACGCGCTTTAATGCGCCGGCGCCGGCCGCGCCAGAGACGCATCACGCGGCACACGCGCACAGAAAATAGCTGCGGTCCCGCGGCAAGCGGCGTAATGTCGCGGAAACTCGAGGGGACCGCCATGACTTTGCGCTATCTTGCCGCCGTCGCCTTGCTGAGCCTCGCCGCCTGCCAGCCGGCCGCCACGCCCGCCATGTCGCCGCCATCATCGGCGCTGGAGGAAGAGCCGGCCGCCAATCCCTACGCGGCTGAGCAGGGATTCACGACGCCCAAAGCCTTCATGAGCGCCATTTACGACTATTATATCAAAGGTGCGCCGAAATTGGACTGGATCGATCACCGGTCAGACTATTTCGATCCGGAGATGACCGAGCTGATGGAGGAGGATGCCCGCCTTAACAAGGAAGAGGTCGGCGCACTCGACGGCGATCCGTTCTGCGATTGCCAGGATTTTGGAAACCTGACCGCCATGGTCACCGTCGACAGCGCTACACCGACCGAGGCGAAGGCCACCGTCGTCGTCACCGAAACCGATCCGGGCGTTAGGCCCGAGGACCGCAAGCCGCGCACCTTCACCTATGATCTGAAAAGGGTGAACGGCCAGTGGCGCATTCACGACATGACAACGCCCTCGATCCCGTCGCTGCGCCGGTTGTTCATCACCTCGAACAAGGCAGCCGCCGATACAGCGGCGGCGTCCTAAAACTTGCCTTCCTTCACGCCCAGGGCGTCGGCGAGGCGGACTTTCGCGGAGCCGGGGCGAAGCGGCTTTTGCTGCGACTCGTGCGGCTTCCAGCCCGACAGGGTGATGATCTCGAAGGTGGCAGTGATCCGGCCTTCGTCGTCGGCGAAGCGCTCGAAATAGAGCTCTGACAGGCGTGCCAGCATGGCGCGGTTCAGGCCCGTGCGCGGGCGGTCGAACAGGACGTTGGTTTCGCCCATTGCCCTGAGGTCGGCCATCAGTTGCAAGGGATGCTCGTAACTGACTTCGACGCGGTCGCTGTCGACCACCGGAATGGCGAAGCCGATGCGGCGAAGCAGGTCGATCAGATCGGGCGACTCGGCGAAGGGCGCGATGCGCGGGCCATAGCCGCCGCGCAGCTCGATCTCGGCGTCCATCAGGCAGCCGCGCAGTTCGCTTAAGGTGATGCCGCCGAACAAGGAACCGATGAACAGGCCGTCGGGCCTGAGCGCGCGCAGGATTTGCACCAGGGCGCCGGGCAGGTCATTGACCGCATGCAGGCCCAGTACGCTGACTACCACGCCTAGCCTATTGTCGCCGAACGGCAGGCTTTCCTCGTCCATGACCAGGCGCGCACGCCCCGACGCCTGGGTGAGAATGCGCGGCGACAGGTCACCCTCGATCAGCAGCCCGACCTTGCCGGCCGCATCCGACCGCGCCAGCGCCCGGCCGAAAGCGCCATCCGCCGCTGCAATCTCCAGGCCTATATCGAAATGCCGATTGATCGCCGCCAGGGTATGCAAGGTATCGTCGATGGCGCGCTGGCGCAAAAAATGCGCTTGCGTGAAACCGCTCGCCGCGCGATCCCTGCGGGCGGCGAGCAACTTGCGGTCAAACAGGCGGGGCGGGGCGGACATGGCGAGACGCGGACAATGAAACTGAGCTCCCGTTTAGGCCATGTCGCCGCCGAGGTTAAGGCCTTTGTCGCCGATCATATTTCGCCGGCCCAGGCTCGCGCCTCGACCGGCCATGCGCTCGATATGATCTTCCCGCCGCACAGCTTCGACGATGACACCGGCGCACGCCAGGGCGTCGGCCTGTCCGCAGATCGCTGGGGCGCCATTCGTTTCCTCGACAACGAAGGCTGCGACATGTGCGCCCGGCCATTCGAGCAAGGGCTGCATTTCGGCCCTGGTGCGCGTTGCGAGCCATGCGATCGCAAGCCATTTCCCTTCCGCCGCACCCGCGCGGCCTGCATCTATGGCGAGGCCTCGCGCGATATCATCCTGGCGTTCAAGCACGGCGACCGGCTTGATCTCGCGCCGATGCTGACGCGCTGGCTGGAACGCGTCGCGCCTGACCTGATCCGTGACGCCGATACCGTCGTGCCGGTGCCGCTGCACCCCTTTCGCCTGTTCCAGCGGCGCTACAACCAGGCAGCCGAGCTGGCCAGGCCGTTGGCGCGGCACACGGGCCTGAACTTCCGGCCCGGCGCCCTCAGACGCACGCGCATGACCGCGCCGCAGGGCCAAAAGGACCGCCATGCCAATGTCCGGGGCGCTTTTACAGCATCCCCTGCCGCTGAAGGACGACGCATCCTGCTGATCGACGATGTGCTGACCACGGGCGCCACCGCTGCGGCCTGTGCGGCGGCCCTGCTCCAGGCCGGAGCGGCGTCGGTCGATGTCGCGGTGCTGGCGCGCGCGGTAATGGCTACCCCTTAACTTTTACGGGGATATGATTATATTGATCTCGTTGCAGGCGTTGTGCAGAGTAAGCGTTATGGCCAAGATCGATATCTATACCAAACCCTATTGCCCCTATTGCGAGCGCGCCATGGCGCTGCTCGACCGCAAGGGCGTCGAATACAATGAAATCGTCGCTTCCAACGACGCCGACAAGCGCGCGGAAATGAACGCGCGGTCGGGCCGTTTTACCTACCCGCAGATCTTCATCGATGACCTGCATGTCGGCGGCTGCGACGACCTGATGGCGCTCGAATCGCGCGGCGGTCTCGATCCCCTGCTGGCGGCTTGATGGAGAAAACCCTCGACATTGCCCTGGTCCAGGCATGCACGCCCGCCGACCAGGCCGCTGCCCTGGCTCACATCCGGCCGCTGGTCATCCAGGCGGCGACCGGCGGCGCCGAGTTGATCCTGACGCCGGAATGCTCGAACATGGTCGAGGCGCGTGGGACCTTGCGCGCCGAAAAGGTGGTGAGCGAGGACGCCGATGTCTTCGTCCAGGGCATCCGCGAACTGGCGCGCCAGTTCAGGACGCCGATCCTTATAGGCTCCGCCATCGTCGCGTCGGGGCCAAAAAGTACACATGAAAAGGCGGCCAACCGCTCGCTGTTCATCGATGCCGCGGGCAATATCGTCGCGCGCTATGACAAGATCCACCTGTTCGACGCCGACACGCCCGATGGCAAATCCTATCGCGAAAGCGCCGCCTTCACGCCGGGTGACAAGGCGGTGGTGGCCGAGACCGCATGGGGCGGACTTGGGCTTACCATCTGCTACGACATGCGCTTTGCATACCTCTATCGCATGATCGCCAGGCGTGGCGCGGACATGATCGCCGTGCCCGCCGCCTTCACGGTGCCGACCGGCCGGGCCCACTGGGAAGTGTTGCTGCGCGCCCGCGCCATCGAAACCGGCGCCTTTGTCGTGGCGCCGGCCCAAGGCGGGCTGCACGAAGACGGCCGTACTACCTATGGCCATTCGCTGGTTGCCGGCCCGTGGGGTGAGGTCATCGCCCGGCTCGACCACGACCATCCGGCGGTTTTGACCGCCACGCTCGACTTCAGCGAAGTCGCCCGCGCTCGCCAGGCCCTGCCGCAATTGCGCCATGACCGGGAGATCGGCGCCGGGGAGCCATCATGATCCGGTATGCCCTGCGATGCCCGGTCGAGCACGAGTTCGAGGCATGGTTTCCGTCGTCCGGCGACTTCGACAATCAGGTGGCGCAAGGCCTGGTCGAATGCCCGATGTGTGGTTCTACAGCGATCACCAAGGCGATTATGGCGCCACGGGTTCATACTTCGAAAGGTGAGGAGCCGCTGGCCGAGGCTCAGAAATTGTCCGAGCTGATGCACCGCGTCCGTCGTCATGTCGAAAACACGCACGATTATGTCGGCGCGTCCTTCGCAGCCGAGGCCCGCGACATGCATGAAGGGGCAAGGCCGGAACGTCCGATCTATGGCGAGGCGACGCCTGATGAGGTCAAGGCCCTGGTCGAGGATGGCGTACCCATCGCGCCCCTGCCGGTGTTCAATCTGCCCAATGCCGATAATGCCACCGCAAAGATGCCGTCCCTGACACCGCGCGTCCGCCGTCCCGGGCGTCGGGTAAATTAGGTATCCGCTACTGCCATATTACAAACGACTTGCCAGTTTACCGCGTTTGCGCTAATACGTAACCATTAGGTTACTTATTTTGCGAAAACATGCCCGCAGCCATACGCCGGATCGCTATCGACGACGATGTCGTGCCGGACGTCTTCCGTGCCATCGCAGATCCGACGCGGCGGGCGATTTGCGACACCCTGCGCGACGGCCCCAAGCCGGTGAATATCCTGGCTGGTGCCTTTCCCGTCTCGCGTCCGGCAATCTCCAAGCACTTGCGCATCTTGCGCGAGTGCGGCGTCGTCACCGAGACCAAGGTCGGCCGCGAGCGCCTGTATCAGCTCAGACCCGCCAGCCTGCAGCCGGTCGATCACTGGATCCTGACCTATCGCCGTTTCTGGCTCGGCCATCTCAATAGCCTGAAAGCCTTTGTGGAGGACAATCCCGATGTCGAAGACGCAAAATGATGCCGCCCGTTCCGTCGCTGACGTCTCCGAAGGTCTCGTTCTCGCCACGGTCGACATAGCCGCACCTATCGGACGCGTCTTCCGCGCCCTGACCAGCCCGGACGAACTGCCGAAATGGTGGGGCTCGGCCGACATGTACCAGACAACGAAATGTGAGGCCGACTTCCGCGAAGGCGGCGCATGGCGCTCGGAGGGCCGGGGCATGGAGGGCGGTACCTTCCAGGTCGGCGGCGTCTATACGCGTATCGAACCTCCGCACCGGCTCGACATGACGTGGAAGCCCGACTGGGAGACGTTCGAAAGCCAGGTCAGCTACAGCCTGCAGGCCGTCGACGGCGGCACCCGCGTCACCGTGCGCCATTCCGGCTTCGGCGACCATGCGCAGGCCTGCGCCAATCACGCCTTCGGCTGGGAACGCGTGCTGGGCTGGCTCGGCGCCTATGTCGCGCCACCCGCCGCCGAACGTCAGGCGTTTGTTGCCCGGCTGATCCCGCCGCGCCCGACCTTCGCCCAGGACATGACGCGCGAGGAAATGCACATGATGCAGGCGCACAGCCAGTACTGGCGCGGCAAGCTTTCCGATGGCACGGCGGTCGCCTTCGGTCCGGTCAACGATCCGTCCGGCAGCTATGGCCTGGCCATTATCCGCGCCGCCGGCGAGGACGCGTTGAAGGCACTGCTGGCCGCCGATCCGGCGGTCGCGCCGGGCACGGGCCTTTATTACGAAACCGCGCCGATGTTCAGCCTGGTCACGCCATGAGCCATTGACTTGCGAATGACACCGGTTTCCTGTACGACGCCCCCATGACGACCGACATCGACGCCATTGCCGCCGCCTTCACCTCCGCTCGCAAACATGGGCGCGCCCTGCCCGCCTATCCCGGCGAAATCCCGGCGCGGCTCGAGCAATCCTACGCTATCCAGGACCGCGCCATCGCCTTGTGGGAACGCCCGGTGATCGGCTGGAAGATCGGCCGCCTGCATCCCGCCAAACAGGCCGAACATGGCACTGAACGCCTTGCCGGCCCGATTTTCGCGCCGACATTCAAGCCCTATGCCGGTCCGGTCACCGTCCCCGTCTTCACCGGCGGCTTCGCGGCCGTCGAGGCCGAATTCGTCTTTCGCATCGACCACGACGCCGACCCGGCCAAGCTTGACTACAGCGAGGAAGAGGCGCTGCGCCTGATCGACGCCGTCTTCGCCGGCATCGAAATGGCCGGTTCACCGCTCAGGACCATCAATGCGCTTGGCCCGACCGTGGTCGCGTCGGACTTCGGCAACAATTTCGGCCTGATTCTCGGTAAGCGCCTGGCCGAGTTCGACTCCGACGCGACCGTGGCCACGCTCGGGGCGGACGCCGTCAAAGCGTTCAAAGCCCGCAGCGAGATCGACGGCAAAATCGTCGGTGAAGGCGGCCTGTTCACCATGCCGGACGGCCCGTTGAAGGCCATCGCGTGGCTGGCCGGGCACCTGGCGGCGCGCGGCCGGCCGCTGATCAGGGGTCAGTTCATCTCGTCGGGCGCTTCGACCGGCATCCATGACATCCTGGCCGGGCAATCGGCCACGGTTACCTTCACCGGCCCTTACGGCGGCGAGGTCGTGCTCGAACTCGACACGGTGGCGTTGACGAAGGATGCGCCGGAAATCGGCTGAACTACCCTTCCGAAGACCCTGAAAATAGTTATCAGGGTTAACATCGCGTGGCAAAAATAACGCAGGTGAAACAGAAACCCTGCCCGGATTGCTACCGGTGTCATCGGTAGCTTGCCAGCCTGTAAAATCTGTGTCTTATTTTGCCTGTCTTGGTGCCTGGGTGCATGCAATCGCCCATGACACCGGTGTCAACGCGAAATGCACCGTCGGATGCCCGGCGGCCGTCACAAAATCAGATCAACCGCTCAAGCGGTGGCTCAGGGGAGTAAGACCTATGCAATCGAAGTCAAGCGACGCCCGCCGTGCGTCCGGATTTTCCCTCAACGCGATGCGAGCCGGCGTATCGCTGGCCGCGCTGACGGCCGTGGCGGCGTGGAGCGCACCGGCCCTGGCGCAGGATGCAGCGGCGGCGCCTGCCGCCGCGCCGGCCGACGATACCACGATCGTCGTCATCACGGGCTTCCGCGGCAGCCTGCAAAGCGCGATCAGCGCCAAGAAGAAAGCCGACAACATCGTCGATGTCATCAAATCCGAAGACATCGCCCAGTTCCCCGACAACAACCTGGCCGATGCTCTGCAGCGTATTCCAGGCGTCGCCATCGACCGCGACGGGGGCGAAGGCCGCACCATCACCGTGCGCGGCCTGGGCCCCGATTTCACACGCGTCCGCATGAACGGCATGGAAGCCTTGGCCACCACGGGCGGCAAGGACTCCTCCGGCGGCACCAATCGCGGCCGCGGCTTCGACTTCAGCGTCTTCGCCGCCGAACTGTTCCAGTCGGTGTCGGTCAGCAAGTCGCCATCGGCCTCGACCGAGGAAGGCGCCCTGGGCGCCACGGTCGACATGCAGACGCCGCACCCGTTCGACTACAAGGGCTTCGCCCTGGCCGGCTCGCTCCAGGCCGGTTACAATGACCTGTCGAAGGACAAGGGACCTCGCGGCAGCTTCCTGATCTCCAACAAGTGGGACGGCGGCAAGCTCGGCGCCCTGTTCTCGATCTCCTATTCGGACAAGACCGAGTTCGAGGAGGGCCCGTCGACCACGCGCTGGGAAAACGCCGACAGCCCCTCATCCGTGACGCGCTTCGCCAGCTATTCGACCGACGGCGGCCACACCTTCGTCCCGATCACGCAATGCGCCAAGGCCAGCTGCGATTCCGGCAAGCCGACCCAGGGCCTGCCCGCCCTCACGGATCCGCTGGCCGACGCCCTGTCCAACGCCCTGCACCCGCGTATCCCGCGCTACGGCCGCCTGACCTACCACCAGAAGCGGCTGGGTTCGACGGCCTCGTTCCAGTATCGCCCCAACAGCGACACCCTGATCACCCTCGACGCGCTCTATTCGGACTTCACCGCCGATCGCGACGAGCAGTATCTCGAAGCCATCTCGTTCAGCCGCGCCGGCGCCGGCCTTCCCAAGACCACTGTCTACAATTACACCATCGACGACCAGGGCGATCTGATCAAGGGCAGCTTCAACAACGTCGATATCCGTACCGAAAACCGCCACGACGCGCTGGAAACCCAGTTTGGCGAGGTGGCCGTGACGTGGAACCAGAACATCGGCGACCGTCTCAAGCTGAAGGGTTATGCCGGGATTTCGCGCTCGACCCAGATGAACCCTGAGCAGACGACCCTTTCCTTCGACGCTTACGACGTCCAGGGCTATTCGTATGACTTCACCGACGAGAAGCACCCGTCCTTCACCTACGGCACCAGCAACGGCTGCTCGGTCGACCAGGCCTGCTACTGGATGATGTCGGATTCGACGGCCAAGGGCGACGCCTCGCTGGTCCGCCTGCGTCCGAACACGACGAAGAACGACTTCCGCACCATCTCGCTGGACGGCGTCTACACCTTGTCAGACAGCTTCAGGTTCGAAGCCGGCGCCCAGGCCAAGCAGTATGACTTCAATACCAACCAGTTGTGGCGCAACGATTCGACCGAAGCCCTGCCGACCAACGTGCCGGGCAGCCCGGCGGCCAACCAGGTCGCGACGGGCGCGACGGCGCACGCCGCCCAGACACTGCTCAACAGCAACCTGCAATCCTATGCGACGCCGATCACGGCGTTCGGGGTCACCTGGCTGATGCCCGACCTCGGCGCCATCGACAAGGCGATCGGCTATAACTGCAACTGCGTCAACCAGTACGGCGACTTCCGGCTGCTGGCCAACACCGCCAAGGCGGCGCCGCAGAACCAGTCGGCGCGCGAAAAGGACGATTCCGGCTTCATCCAGTTCGACTTCGACAAGGACCTTGCCGGCATCAGCTTCCGCGGCAATATCGGCGTTCGCTACGTCCAGACCGACCAGACGGTCAGCGGCGTCCAGGTCGACAAGGCCGGCGTCAACTTCACGCCGGTATCGGTCCATCGCACCTATACCGATACCCTGCCGTCGCTGAACATCGTCGCCGAGCCGGTCGACAACGTGCTGATCCGTTTCGCGGCGTCGAAGGTGATGGCCCGTCCGACCATGCAGTCGCTGGTCCCCAACGGCACGCTCGACCTGACGGCGGGCACGCCGACCTGGTCCGGTGGCAACCCCTACCTCAACCCCGAACGCGCCACCGACTACGACCTGAACGCCGAATGGTACTGGTCGAAAACCGGCCTGGTTTCGGGCGGCCTGTTCTATAAGGACATCAATTCCTACATCCAGACCCTGTCCTATACCGGCACCCTGGCCGACATCGGCGTCACCCAGGCGCAGCTCGACGCCCAGGGCTTCCCGCAGCTGTCGCCGGACACCTCGGTTACCATTAAGAACCCCGTCAACACGCCGGGCGGCATTCTGCGCGGCTGGGAATTCAACATCCAGGACGACTTCGACTTCCTGCCCGGTCCGTTCAAGAACTTCGGCGGTATCTTCAACTACACCCACGTCAGTTCGCGGATCAATTACTACACCTCCGCCTCAACAACGACAGGCGTCATCAAGGACAACCTGCTCGGCATGTCGCCGAATTCATGGAACGCGACGCTCTATTATCAGAACGACGCCTTCGAAGCCCGCGTCTCGGCTTCGCATCGCAGCCGATACCTGCAACTGCTCAACCCTGGCTCAGGCGCCGCCTTCCAGGGTAAGAACGGCATCACCGATGTCGATGCCCAGGTGACCTACAACCTGACCAAGCACGTTACTCTGACCTTCCAGGCGATCAATTTGACCGACGTCGCCGACAGCGATTCGTTCGATTACTATCACACAGCGCAGAACAATACCGATCCCAACGCCATGCTGGAATACCTCAAGGATGGTCGCCAGTATTACTTCGGCGTCCGCTACAAGTACTGAGTTCCTCCCACTCCACTTCAAGGCGCCGGCCTCCCAGCCGGCGCCTTTTTTCTTTTTGTGTGAGGCCTGTTGCGACGACTCGTGAAACGTGGCCTGTTCGCCTGGAGCGCAATGCGATAAAGTGCCAAGAAACGTTTCTGGCACTTTTCGGATAAATGGCGCGACCAAACAAAATCTTGGAGCGGAATGGCGATTCCATTTAACGTCATTCCGCTCTAACGCCACCACGCCGGAAACCATGTCCAAAGCCCCCTTCATCGCCTTCGGCGAACTACTGATCCGCCTGACCGCCACCGGCGGCGACCTGCTCGAAAGCCTGCCGGCGCTTGTGCCCTGCGTCGGCGGCGCCGAGGCCAATGTCGCCACCGGCCTGGCACGGCTGGGCCACGATGCGCGCGTCGTCAGCGTGGTGCCCGACAATGCGCTCGGGGTGGCAGCCATCCAGGAGCTTCGGCGCTGGGGCGTCGATGTTTCCGGCATCGCCAGGACACCCGGCCGCATGGGGATATATTTCCTGACGCCCGGCGCCATGCATCGTCCGTCCGACATCCTCTACGACCGCGCGGGATCGGCCTTCGCCACGGCGAAGTTCAGCCGCCTGCCGTGGACGCGGCTGCTCAGGGGCGCCGGCTGGCTGCACGTCTCGGGCGTCACCGCCGCACTTGGCCAGACCTGCGTCACCGCGGCGCTGAAGGCGATGCGCACGGCGCGCGGTCTCGGCGTCGAGGTGTCCTACGACTGCAATTTCCGTCAGAAACTGTGGGAAGCCTGGGGCGGCGACGCACCGACCCTCATCCGTGAGCTGATGGCAGATGCATCGCTGATCTTCGGCGGCCAGCGCGACATGGAGCTGGTCTTCGGCCGCACCTTCAAGGACGAACGCGCCGCCGCCGATCATGCCTTCGCCGCCTTCCCGCAGCTTCAGCGCCTGGTCGGCACGCGCCGCACTCAGATCGACGCCGACCATAATCGCCTCGCCGGACTGATGTTCACGCGGGATAAAACGCTGGAGACAAAGACCTACGGCCTGACGCGCATCGTCGACCGGATCGGTGGCGGTGACGCCTTCGCGGCCGGGGTTTTCCACGGCCTGCTGAATGGGACCAGTGACCAGCAGGCGCTCGACTACGGCATCGCCTGCGGCTGCCTCAAGCATGCCCAGCCCGGCGACGCCAGCCTGGCCACGCCGGCTGATCTCGACGAATTCCTCAGCGACTCCGGCTTTGACGTCAGGCGCTGAGCGCCTCGTCCTCGACCAGGCCTTCCTGCCACCCCTGGGCGGCATGGGTGGCCAGCGCCGTCACCAGCAACTCCGGATCGATCGGCTTGGTCAGCACCGTCATGACGCCGGCCTCGGCCCAGGCTCGCTTGTGCGTCTCCACCGCATTGGCGGTCAGGGCCACCACCGGCGTGAGACGGTTGGGGCCATCCTGGCCGCGGATATGACGGGTCGCCGCTATGCCGTCCATGCCCGGCATCTGCATGTCCATCAGGATGACGTCGAAAACCTGTTCGCCGGCAAGGCGGACGGCGTCGGCGCCGCTCTCGGCCATGGTCCATCCCCAGCCGAGCGGCTGGATAAACAGCGAGACGATGCGACGGTTGACCTCATGGTCGTCGACGATCAGCACATGCAGAGGCAGGTCCGGAGCGGCCGCCACCGGCTCGGGGATTGGCGCGGTCAGAGCAGGCGCGGCTGCGTCACACGGCAGGGTCAGGCAGAAGCACGACCCCAACCCGGCCTGCGAACGCACGGTCAGGTCGCCACCCATCAGGCGCGCCAGCCGGCGTGAAATGGCCAGGCCCAGTCCGGTTCCCCCGTAACGGCGCGTCGTCGCGGCCTCAGCCTGCTCGAAGCTTGAGAAGATGCGCTCCAGGTCGTCCTCGGCGATGCCGATGCCCTGGTCCTCGACCTCGAAAGTCACGGCCGCCGGCACATATTTCACACGGATCGATATCACGCCGGCGTCGGTGAACTTGACGGCGTTGGAAACGAGATTGAACAGGATCTGACGCAGTCGCAGGGGATCGCCGGATATGATCCGCGGCACGTCAGGCGCGATGACGAGGCGAAGCTTCAACCCCTTGTCCTGGGCCTGGCCCCTGAACATCGCTTCGAGCCCTTTCAGGGTGTCGGCGACATCGACCGGCGCCGTTTCGAAACTCATCTTGCCGGCCTCGATGCGCGACAGGTCGAGCACGTCGTTGAGCAGGCCGAGCAGCATTTCCGAAGCGCTTTCCAGCATGCTGAGATGCGCCCTCTGCTCGTCGTTGAGCGGTGTCCGGCGCAGGAAATTGACCGATGAAAGGACGGCGTTCATCGGCGTACGGATTTCGTGGGAAATGACGGCAAGAAAGTTCGACTTGGCGGCGCTGGCGGCCTCTGCGATCTGGCGCGCGCCCTGCGCCTCGCTATTGGCGGCCATGAGCGCATTCATGCTGGCATTGAGCTGGCGGATGGCAACGACGAGGTAGGCGAAATAGGTGACGATGCTGATCGTCACCACGGCCATCGGCCAGTTGCTGACGATCGGTTCGCTGATCAGGGCGATGACCGGCAGGCTGACAAGGTAGAGGGCGTGCGGGATGAAGGCGGCGTAGAGATAGCGCTTGCGGTAGTACATGGTCAGCGTGACGCTGATCAGCGAGCAGCAGATGGTGATGGCCGCGAAGATGCGGCCTTCGGCGCCGCCCAGGCACCAGTTGTAGACCGACAGGCTGGAGAAGATGACGACATTGGCGACGATGCTGATGACCAGCTTGCCCTGGTGGCCGGCTTCGGGCTGGCCCTGGGCGCGGCTGAACAGGCGCCGGTCGATCAACTGCGCCGCCATATAGGCGCCGAGCCATAGCAGCGGCCACAGGGACGGATGCAGCAGCCAGGCGATACATGCGGCCAGCGCCGCCTGGCCCAGCCGTGTGCCCATGCCTGAGAGGCGTGTGCGCACGATGGCCTCGAAACCATTTTCGGTCATGACGAATCCGGAAACTTCTTTCCCCGTCACGCCACACTAAGCGAAAATGCTTAAAAAACTTTCCGAAAATCGTCCCAGGGTTGCAGCGAACCTATCAATCCGCCGTTACTTGACGACATTGTCGACCCGCGACCGCGTCAGCTCGTGATAGCCCGGCCGCGCCTCGGCGTAGATTTTCTTCGCCATGTCGACGCCCCAGCCTGGCTGCAACATCAGCTGGCGATAGAGCGGCACGCAGAACTTCATCCGCCCCTGGCCGACCAGGAAATCATGCAGGGCCGGCATGGCCGGCGCGTAGTGATGCTTCACGGCGATCATCAGCCAGGCGAACAGAACCTCGGAATTGTGCGTTTTGGAAAAGTCGAAGGCGGCATCAAGCGCGCTCATCTGATCGGTCGTCATGTCGTCGGGCATCTGCGACAGGAAGTACTGCCATTCCTGGGTGTTGTAGTTGAGCGTGTCGAGGGTCTTCGGATCGGCGCCGCCGGTGAAGGCCTTGACCTGGCCGTCGACCGTGGCGAAGACCGGCGATGTCGGCACAACGACGTTCGACGGCAAGCCTGGCTGGTATAGCCATTCCTGGATCTTGAGCTGGCGCTCCAGGCCGCTGTCGTTATGCAGCAGGTTCTGGCGCAGGTCGGCCAGGAAGGCCTCGGTCGTCATGCTGTGGAAGCCGTAGCGCGTGAAATAACCCTTGAGATAGGCGTCGAAAGCCGGCCGGCCGAAATGGGCCTCCAGCATGCGCAGGAAGGACGCGCCCTTCTCATAAGGAATATCGGAGAAATAGTCGTCCGGATTGACGCCTTTGAGGTCGGGGTGGAGCTTGGTGAATTCGGGATTGTCCTTGAGATCGGTCAGGGTCTGCTGCAGGTCCTGATAGTTCAGCACCTTGAGCATGTCGGCATTGTCCTTGCCGTAGACCTGCTCCATGATCCGGTTCTCGAAATAGTTGGTGAAGCCCTCGTTAAGCCAGAAGTCTTCCCAGGTGGCGTTGGTGACGAGATTGCCCGACCACGAGTGCGCAAGTTCGTGCGCCACCAGCGAAACCAGCGACCGGTCACCGGCCAGCACGGTCGGGGTTGCGAAGGTCAGGGTGGGGTTCTCCATGCCGCCATAGGGGAAGGATGGCGGCAAGACCAGCACATCGTACCTGCCCCACTGATAGGGCCCATAAAGCTGCTCGGCGGCGGTCAGCATCTTCTGCATGTCGGCGAATTCGTAGGCCGCGCGGTCGAGCACCGCCTTTTCGGCATAGACGCCGGTGCGGTCGCCTTCCGGCGCGAACCCGAGGTCGCCGACGGCAAGCGCGATCAGATAGGGCGCGATCGGATGCTTCATGTCGAAGCGGTAGGCGTGCTGGTTCGGATGCCCCGGCACGGCCTCGCCGGCGGGAGTCAGCTTGTCGGCGCTCATCACCGCCATCAGGCTCGACGGCACGACGATGCGCGCGCTGTAGGTCTGGCGGATGGCCGGGGAATCCTGGGTCGGAATCCAGGTGCGGGTGTTGATCTCCTCGCCCTGGCTGAACAGGAAGGGCAGCTTCTTGCCGGCGGTCTGGGCAGGGTCGAGCCATTGCAGGGCGGTGCCTTCGCCGGTTGTCTGGTAACGGACAAGGATCTTTTGCGACCCTTGCGGCAACTGCACGGTCAGGGCCTGGCCCATCATCGCGTCGTTGGGCCCAAGCGTATATTTCAGCGGCTGGCCCGAGGCGTCGGTCACGGCCTGGATATCGAGCGCCTTGACGTCGAGAATGACCTGGCGGGCATTGGCCTGGGTCGACAGGGTCAGGGCCGCCGTGCCCTTCAGCACCTTTCTGTCGAAGTCGGCGATCAGGTCGAGATCGACGTGGGTGACGCGCGCTTCCTGAGGCCGGGCGTAGGAATGATCATCAAGCGTCCGCGCGGCGATGGCCAACGGGTCGCCGGAGGCCGAGGCCTTGGGCTGGCAGGCGGTCAAGGCCGCGCCAACGGAGGTCAGCAACAGGGCGGCCGCCAGCAGGCTGAAGATGCGGCGAAGTCCGGACGGCAGGGTCATGGATAAGCCCCCAAGGAACTGAAAAACGGATGAAAATCCGCGACCGCCGCCATTTAACGGAAAAGACGCCGCTCACACAACCGTGAAATTACGGTGCGAAAAAGGCCCTTCCACGCCTGGCGAGAAAGGGCCTGATTTGGATCAGCCGTTCGCCTTGCCGCGGCGCTTGAACTGCGCGCCCTCGGAGCGGTTGACCTCGCCATCGGCGCGCGGACCCTTGAAGCCGCCCTTGGCCTTGACGCCCGGCTTGCCGCCGAACTTGCCGCCTGGCTTGCCGGCAAAGGGCTTGCCATTGCGGTTATTCGGGCGCTCGCCGTCACGTTCATTCGGGCGACCGTGTTCGCCGCGCGGCCGTTCGGTGGCGGCGATATAGTCGCGCTTGGCGGCCGGCGAAGCGTTACGGTCCGGGCGGGCCACGTCGCGTTCGACCTGCGGACGCTCTTCGCGGCGTTCGTTACGGGAGCGGCTGAACGGGCGCTTTTCAGCGTGGGCTCCGTCCTTGAATGGATTCTGGCCGAACCTGGGCTTGCCGTTGCTGATCGGCGTGGTCGACGCCATCGGGCGTTCGGCCGTCATGGGATCGTAGCGTTCGGGGCGCTGCTCACGAGCCCTGGACCGGTCCTTCTGGCCCGGACGGTTACGCTGGCGCTTGTGGACGAATTCGGCGTCCGGATCGCTGTGGCGGCGTTCCGCGCCAGGACGCGGGTCGCCCTTCTTGCGGTGTTCCGGCAGGCGGTCGGGCGTCTTCGGCTTGCCGGCCACGCCCGAGGCCAGGATGGCTTCATCGAGCAGCTTCAGGCCGGCGTCCTTGCGGCGGTCGAAGGACGGGATGCGCTGACGGGTGACGCGCTCGATCTCCTTGAGGAACTTGCGTTCGTCATCCGAACACAGGGTGATCGAGACGCCGGTCTTGCCGGCGCGCGCCGTGCGGCCGATGCGGTGGACATAGGCTTCGGGCACGTTCGGCAGCTCGTAATTGATGACGTGCGAGACGTCGTCGACATCGATGCCGCGCGCGGCGATGTCGGTGGCGACCAACGCACGCAGCTTGCCGGCCCGGAAGGCCTGCAGGGCGCGTTCGCGCTGGGACTGGTTCTTGTCGCCGTGGATGGCGGCTGATTCGATGCCGCCGGCTTGCAGATAGGCCGTGACCTTGTCGGCGGCGTGCTTGGTGCGGGTGAAGACCAGGGTGCGGTTAAGCGCCTCGTCGGCAAACATTTCGCTGAGCAGGGCGCGCTTGCGCAGCGCCTCGACAAAAAGGACGTTCTGCGTCACGCGCTCGACCGTGGTGGCCTGGGGCGTGATTTCGACTTTCTTCGGATCCTTGAGGAGTTCCGACGCCAGGATGCCGATTTCCTTCGGCATGGTGGCCGAGAAGAACAGGTTCTGGCGCGGCCCCGACATGCGCGAGGCGATCTGGCGGATCGGCTTGACGAAGCCCAGGTCCAGCATCTGGTCGGCTTCGTCGAGGACGAAGAATTCGACATTACGCAGATCGACGGTCTTCTGTTCGATATGGTCGATCAGGCGTCCGGGCGTGGCGACCAGGATATCGAGACCGCCCAGCAGGGCCTTGTACTGCGGGCCATATTTGACGCCGCCATAGATGGTGGCGATCCCTAAGCCCATGCCCTTGGAATAGGTCTTGAAGCTGTCGGCGATCTGCGACGCCAGTTCGCGCGTCGGCGACAGGATCAGCGCGCGCACCGACTTCGGCGCCGGCATCTTGCGGTCGCTGAGGACGTGCTGGAGGATCGGCAGGGCGAAGGCCGCCGTCTTGCCGGTGCCGGTCTGGGCGATGCCCAGCAGGTCATGGCGGTTGAGGAGATGGGGAATAGCCTGGGCCTGGATCGGCGTCGGCGTCGTATAGCCTTCGCGGTCGAGGGTCATGAGAAGGGTCGGGCTGAGGCCCAGCTGGTCGAAGCGCATAAGCGGTCTTTCTTCGCAAACATGAATGCCCGGTCCGAAGGGTTCGGATCGGGTGAAACGAAGAACGCGCGTGTACGGGCTTCGGGTCTTGGGCAGGCCGCCATGACGGCGGCCTTGGGGCTGGCGGTTTGTACCCTTGTGGGCAAACCTCACGCGGCCAGACGGGCGCAAAAAAGGAGCGCCGGAATTGTTTCGCAGCAGCGAACAGCATGCACATGCCTTCAATGCCGCGAAAAGTCAAGCATGCGCCCGTGCAGGACCGTTCTTTTTGCAAATGCAACCGTTTGTAAACCTAGTTGGTCCAGATTGGTCCTATCGCCAATTTTCGCGTATGGGGCCGGCAGCATCGTCTTGCGGTCTCGAAAATTGTCCGGAAACCGTCCGGGAATTTGCCAAGTATAACCCTGTTTTTTAAAGATTTTCGAGTAAGAACCCGTCATGTCGTCCTTCGGCCGCCCCGTCAATCGTTCTGCTCCCATGCGGCCCGCGCCCGCGCCGTCTCTACGTCCCCAGGCCCTGGGCGCCGGCGACAAGGTCGAGATCATCCAGCCCGACCAGTATGCCGACCGCCGCGCCGAGCCGCGCTTTGAATGCGACGACCGCGGCGCCCTGCTCTTCCTGTCGAGCAACGAGGTCGTGCAATGCCGCATCCTCGACCAGTCGGCCTCCGGCGCGCGAGTCGCCTTCGACAGGATCAGCAACCTGCCCCCCGAAATCTGGCTGATCGATCTTGACCGCAACACTGTCCGGCACGGCACGGCGGCATGGTCGACCGTGAACCGCATGGGGCTGAAGTTCGATCTGGTGCAGCAACTCATCCCCGGCACGGCGCGCCCGGCCAAGGTGCCGCAGAGCGTATTCGATGCTTGGCTGCGCCTGTCCGGTCTTGCGCCGGCGAAACCGGCGGTCGATACGGGCGGCGACGACGTGCTCTATTTCGATTGAACCTGCCGCTGCGGCGTGTTCCATGGCGCAGGCAGCGTTGGCAGAAGCGAAACGTCTGCTCCAGGTCTTTGTTTGGTCGCGCAATTTATCCGAAACGAAGTTCGGCATAGCCAAAAGTGCTGCGCACTTTATCGGATTGCGCTCTAAATCCCACACCTGAGCGGCAAACCTTACGCACCCGCAGCAATTTTTAACGCGATCTTGAGGCGAGGCTGCTAAACTCGCATTCCAATCAAGGTGGGCGGCGGTGCAAAATGCGCCGCAAAGAGTTCGAAGACGCTTTCATGGGCATCCGCAGCGAGTACAAACGGCTGATCAGGTCGGGTGGTCTTACGCCCGACGCGGCGCAGAAGTCCGCCATCGAAGCCCTGTTCCGCCTGGAGCGCAGCATCCGCCACTCGAAGTCATGGTGGCGGCGCCTTCTGTTCATCGCGCCGCGCGTCTACGGCATGTACCTGTGGGGTCCGCCGGGCCGCGGCAAGTCGATGATGATGGACCTGTTCTATCGCAACGCCCACATGGTGACCAAGCGCCGCGTCCACTTCCACGCCTTCATGGCCGAGGTCTACGGCCTGATCCGCCAGTGGCGCGAGAGCGACGCCAAAAAGCGCAAGGCCATCTTCGGTAAATACAAGGGCGACGACCCCATCGCGCCGGCCGCTCGCGTCATCGCCAGCCAGTCGCAGTTGCTGTGTTTCGACGAGTTCCAGGTCACCGACATCGCCGACGCCACCATACTGTGGCGGCTGTTCGAGGCGCTGTTCGAGCACAAGGTCATCCTGGTCGCCACCTCCAACCGCCCGCCCGACGACCTCTACAAGAACGGCCTCAACCGCGAACACATCCTGCCGTTCATCGCCATGATCAAGGACAAGTGCCAGGTGGTCGAGGTCGCCGGCCCGCGCGACTTCCGCATGGACCGGCTGAAGGGCGCCAAGACCTACTTCTTCCCGTCGACTGCTCCGGACCAGGTGGCCGGCTTCAACGCCCTATGGGCCGACATGACGCAGCTCAATGAAGAGCGCGAGGCCGCATTGACGGTCAACGAGCGCAAGCTGCATTTCAGCCGCGCCGCCGGGCCGCTGCTGCGCGCTACCTTCGCCGAACTGTGCGGGGCCAACAACGGTGCGTCGGACTACATTGCCATCGCCGAGCGCTTCACCACCGTGTTTATCGAGAACGTGCCGGTAATGAGCCCGGCCAACCGCAACGAAGCGGCGCGCTTCGTCCGCCTGATCGACGCGCTTTACGAGGAATCGACCAAGGCGGTCATCCTGGCCGAGGCGGAGCCGTCGGAGCTCTATCCAGCCGGCGACGGCAGCTTCGAATTCGCCCGCACCGCCTCGCGGCTCGAGGAAATGCGCTCCGAGGATTATCTCGGCCGCAGCCGTTAATCCCGGCCGACGTCAAGAATTTCCCGCGCCGTTTCCAGGTGCAGGCGCTCGACCATTTCGCCATTGACCGAAACCACGCCGGCCGTCGAGCCTTCAAAAGCCGCCACCACCGCATGCGCCCAGGCGAGATCATCTTCGGACGGCAGGAAGATGCGATTGGCGGCGGCGATCTGGTCCGGGTGGATCAGGGTCTTGCCGTCGAACCCCAGGCTGCGGCCCTGGCGGCATTCGGCGGCGAAGCCGTTTTGATCCTTGAACTGATTGTAAACACCATCGATCGCGACAAGACCGAATGCGCGGGCATGCACGACGATCAGGCTCAAGACGGCCAGTATGTCCTGGCGCTCCGGCATGACCTGGGCGCGCAGTGACCGGCGCAGGTCGTTGGGCCCGGCGATCAGCCCGTGCACATGCGGTTCGGAAGCAATCTCCTTCAGATTGGCGACCCCTGCGGCCGTCTCGATCATCGCCCACAGCGGCAGACCCGGCCACACCGCCGCCACGCCGCGCAGGTTCTCGGGCGTTTCGACCTTGGGCACGACGATGCCGTCGACGGGAGCGCCTTTCAGCGCCTTGTGGATGGTGTTGAGATATTGCGGATGCACCCGCACCATCTTCCTTGCCGCCGCAAAGTCGCCCTTCAAGGCTTCGGCCAGATTTGCCACGGCCTGCGCCCGCTCCGGCTCGCCGACCGCGTCCTCAAGGTCGAAGACCAGCGTGTCGCAGTCGAGATCGCGCGCCTTTTCCAGCGCGCGGACATTGGCGCACGGCACGAACAGCAGCGAGCGCAGCCGCGTCATGCCGCCGGATGACGGTAGATGAGGTCGAACGACGGCTGCCATGTCGCGCCGTTGTCATCGGAGGTGAAGCCGGCCTGTTCGACGCTGCCGTCGGCATGCGGGATGTAGGTCATGCGCGTCATCTGCTTCGGCTTGCCCGGCTGCGGCCATACGCCCTGGATGCTCATCGCCGCGCCGTCCCAGCCGCCATAGAAGTCGGCGAACCTGCCGCCGGAATCGAGCCAGGTCTGCCGCCACTTGCCGGTGTCGGCGTCCCAGGCGTTGAGGCTGCCCCCGCCGGGTCCCTTCAGCGGCATCCAGTTCTCGCGCACGGCGCATCCGGCATAAAGCTTTTCGATCAGGCTGTCGGCGATCTTGGTATCGGGATGGGCGGCCGGAAAAACCTCCCACTTGCCGACCCAGAAGTCGAACTGGTGGCTTTCAGGCGTATCACAGCCTGACGGCGCCTGCGCCAGGACTGGCGATGCGGCAAGCAGTAGGGGCAAGAGACAGGTTGCGAGCTTGGCGGCGATCTTCATGGCGTTTTCTCCCTGCGAACATGGTTATTTACGCCCACGGGGATGTTCGGCGCATCTTAACAATCTGTAATGCACCACCGCCAGCCCCGATTGGCCTTGAAAACACCAGTATTCAGGATCATATTTCGATCACGGGCGCCTGTTGCGCGCTCTTTCACAGGGAATTCTTTCATGGCTGACTTCAACGGTCCACTTACCGGCGTACGGCCCACGGTCGAAGACGCCGCCCGCGACATGGGGCTGCGCAACTTCCTTCTTGGCATCTACCAGAAAATGGCGCTCGGCCTGCTGATGACCGGCGCGACGGCGTGGGCCACCGCCAATAGCCCGTTCATGCTGCATCTTCTCTACCAAACCGACGGCCAAAGCTTTGGTTACACGCCGTTGGGCTACGTCTTCCTCTTCGCGCCGCTGGCGCTGTCGCTGGCATCGAACCTGTTCATGCGCAGCCTTAATGCAGCGATCATGGGCCTGTTTTACTGGCTGTTCGTGGCGGTCATGGGTGTGTCGCTGTCGTCGATCGTCCTTCTTTACACCGGAACCTCTCTAGCCTCGACCTTCCTGATCACGGCTGCCGCTTTCGGCGCGCTCAGCATCGCCGGTTACACCACCAAGGTCGACATGTCGGGCTGGCGCAGCTTCCTGATCATGGCGGTATTCGGCCTGATCGGCGCGTCGCTGCTGAACGTGTTCGTCCTGCACAGCGGCTTGATGGGCCTGGCTATCTCCGGCGCCGGTGTGTTGATCTTCGCGGCGTTGATCGCCATGAAGACTCAATGGCTGAAGAGCATCTACTACCAGCTTGGTGGCTCACAGCAGGGCCGCGCCGCCATGACTTATTACGGTGCGTTGTCACTGTATATCAGCTTCATCAACCTGTTCCTGAGCCTGCTTCGTCTCTTCGGCAGCCGCCGTTAGGGCCAGGCAAGAGTCCGAAACAGAAACCCTCCGAAGGCGACTTCGGAGGGTTTTTTACACTACGTCGAACCTGGTCCGATCGAGCACGCCCAGCACCGGTCCCAGGTCGCGGCCACGTTTCAGGATCATGCCGGACTGGTTGAACACGGCGAACGCGCCCTGGCGGCGCGACAGGCTAGGACGTTTCTCTATGCGGTAATAGGGCGCTTCGCCGGTCCGGCGGAAGATGTTGAAGCAGACGGCATCCGCAAAACTGTCGATGGCGTAGTCGCGCCAGTCGCCCGACGCCACCTTCCGTCCGTAAAGCCTGAGGATCAGGTCCAGCTCCTTGCGTTCGAAAAAGACGGGCCCCTTGAAGGCATCTCCAAACGCGCCGCTGACATCCTGAACACTCATGAGACTCAAAGCCGCCTTCGATCCACCGGCGCCGATTACGCCTGACATTTTTGCGCGAGTCAAATCGTGGTCCCTGACCCGCAAACAAGGCCTGCGCACGCCTTTGTGAGAACCTTCCTCTAAAGCTTGAACGGCTGAAACATTGCACCGCAATATGACCTCATTTCCGCCTTTCGAGCGCCCATTACGGCTGTCATTATCTAATTGTCGGCCGGAACGCGTATTCGTCTCCCCCCTGAACAGCCCCCCCAGCCCCCGGGAGGCGAAGAGAGCTCCGGTCGACTCCTCCCCTGAACACTCTGAACGGCGCCCTTGCGATCCCCCTCCCGCAAGGGCGCCTTTTCTTTGCGCGGACAACAAAAAACCCGCCGCCGTTTCCGGCAGCGGGCTTTCATCTCATGAAGCCGAGGCTACTCCGCCGGTTCGGCGACCGGCTCCACGGCCGCCACCGTCCCGCGCGCCAGGTTGCGCAGCACGTAGGGCATGACGCCACCGTTCTTGTAGTATTCCAGCTCGGTCGGCGTATCGATGCGGCAGCGCACCGGGAAGCGCGCCATCTTGCCGTCCGAGGCGCGGAACAGCTCGACAATCAGTTCCTGGCGCGGCGACAGGTTTTCGAGGCCGTGGATGGTGACGATCTCCTCGCCGGTCAGACCGAGTTTGGCCCACCCGTCGACCTTGAACTGTAGCGGCAGCACGCCCATGCCGACCAGGTTCGAGCGGTGGATGCGCTCGAACGACTCGGCGATGACCGCACGCACGCCCAGCAGCTTGGTGCCCTTGGCCGCCCAGTCGCGCGAAGAGCCGGTGCCGTATTCCTTGCCGGCGAAGATGACCAGCTTGCGGCCTTCCGACTGATAGCGCATGGCCGCGTCGTAGATCGACATGATGTCGCCCGACGGGAAGTGCTTGGTCACGCCGCCTTCGATCTCCGGCGTGATCTTGTTGCGGATGCGGATGTTGGCGAAGGTGCCGCGCATCATGACATCATGATTGCCGCGGCGCGCCCCGTAGGAGTTGAACTCGGTCACCGGCACCTGGTGGCTCGACAGGTATTGGCCCGCCGGACCCGACGCCTTGATATTGCCGGCCGGCGAGATGTGGTCGGTGGTGATCGAGTCGCCGAAGATGCCGAGCACGCGCGCCTCGACGATGTCGGTCACCTTGTCCGGCGTCATGGTCATGCCGTCGAAATAGGGGGGGTTGGCGACGTAGGTCGAGGTCGGGTCCCATTGATAGGTCTGGCCACCGGTGACCTTGATCGCCTGCCAGTGCTTGTCGCCCTTGAAGACGTCGGAATAGCGCGTCTTGAACATGGCGTTGGTGACAAACTTGCGCTGCAGCGCCGCCACCTCGTCATTGGTCGGCCAGATGTCCTTCAGGAACACCGGCTTGCCATCCTTGTCCGTACCGATCTGGTCCTCCGCCAGGTTGACCTTCAGCGAGCCGGCCAGGGCGTAGGCGACGACCAGCGGCGGCGAGGCCAGGTAATTGGCGCGGACATCCGGATTGACGCGGCCTTCGAAGTTGCGGTTGCCCGACAGCACGGCCGCCGCGACCAGATCGCCGCCGTTGACCGCCGCCGAGATGGCGTCGGGCAACGGACCGGAATTGCCGATGCAGGTGGTGCAGCCGTAGCCGACCAGGTTGAAGCCGAGCGTATCGAGGTCCTTTTGCAGGCCGGAGTCGCTCAAATAGTCGGTGACGACCTGCGAACCGGGGGCCAGTGAGGTCTTGACCCACGGCTTGACCTTGAGGCCGAGCGCATTGGCCTTGCGCGCCACCAGGCCGGCGGCAATAAGTACGCTGGGGTTCGACGTATTGGTGCACGAGGTGATGGCGGCAATGACCACGTCGCCGTGGCCGACGTCGAAGTCGCTGCCTTCGACGGCAAGGCGCTTGTCGGCTTCGCCACCCTTGCCAAAGTCATTGAGGGCATTGGCAAATTCCGTCGCCGCGCCGCCGAGCAGGACGCGGTCCTGCGGACGCTTCGGCCCGGCCAGCGACGGCTGGACCGTCGCGAGGTCGAGTTCCAGCGTATCGGTGAACACCGGCTCGTGCTCAGGATCGAGCCACAACCCTTGCGCCTTGGCATAGGCCTCGACCAGCGCCACGCGCTCCTTGTCACGGCCGGTTTCGGTGAGGTAGTTGATCGTCGACTGGCTGACCGGGAAGAAGCCGCAGGTCGCGCCGTATTCAGGCGCCATGTTGGCTATGGTCGCCTGGTCTTCGAGGGTCAGCCTGGCGACGCCGTCGCCGTAATATTCTACAAACTTGCCGACCACGCCCTTCTTGCGCAGCATCTGGGTGACGGTCAGGACCAGGTCGGTCGCCGTCGCGCCTTCCGGCAGCTGGCCGGTCAGCTTGAAGCCGATGACTTCGGGTATCAGCATGGGGATCGGCTGGCCCAGCATGGCGGCCTCGGCCTCAATGCCGCCGACGCCCCAGCCGAGAACCGACAGGCCGTTGACCATGGTGGTGTGGCTGTCGGTGCCGACGACGGTGTCGGGATAAGCCACGCCCTCATTCAGCCACACCGTCTGGGCCAGGTATTCGAGATTGACCTGGTGGCAGATGCCGGTGCCCGGCGGCACGACGCGGAAATTGTTGAAGGCGGACGAACCCCAGCGCAGGAAGTTGTAACGCTCAATATTGCGCTCGTATTCGCGGTCGACGTTCTTGCTGGCCGAATCCGGATTGCCGAAATAGTCGACCATGACGCTGTGGTCGATGACCAGGTCGACAGGATTGAGCGGGTTGATCTTGGCCGGATCGGCGCCGAGCTTCACCATGGCGTCGCGCATCGCGGCCAGGTCGACCACCGCCGGCACGCCGGTGAAATCCTGCATCAGCACGCGCGCCGGGCGGAAGCTGATTTCGTGCTCAACCGTGCCCTTGTTCCTGGTCCAGGCGGCGATGGCGGCGATATCGTCTCGGCCGACACTGACGCCGTCTTCGTTGCGCAGCAGGTTTTCCAGCAGAACCTTGAGCGAAACGGGCAATTGCGACACGCCGTCGAGACCGTTGGCCTCGGCGGCCTTGAGGTCGTAATAGGTGTAGGTCTTGCGCCCGACCTTGAGGGTGGCCTTCGATTTGAAGCTGTCTTGGGAGGGATTTACGGACATATGCGCGGTCCTTTTCAGGTTCGCCGCCGGGTCCGCCCCATCGGCGGACCGCTTGAACCGGGATCGCGCGGTGAGCCGGGACGCACAGGGTTTCCGGCTCGCGCAAGGCGATGCCCCGGAGGCGGGCAAATGCCTTCTAAACTTTCTCGTCCGCTTCGTCTATGAAAGCCGTGACGCGAGAAGGGTTTTTTATGAGTCTGGCCGTGAAGGTCGAGGGGCTGAGCCTGAAACGGGGCTATAACCTCTTGATTTGCAATTTGAATCTGACCGCACTGCCGGGATGCGCGATCAGTCTGGCCGGCGGCAACGGCGCCGGCAAGACGACGTTTTTGCGCACGGTGGCCGGCTCTTCGGCGCCCCTTGCGGGTACCATCGGCTTTTTCGACGGTGATAAGCCGCTTGAAGCCGAGTCAGTGCAGGCAACCATGATCCACCTGCTCGGCCATCACGACGCCCTGTCACCGTCGCGTACGGTGACGCAGGAACTGCGCTTTCAGGCTGACTTTCTGGGCGGCGACGCCAGGGCAGCCATAGCGCCTTTGCGCCTGGAGCCCCTGCTCGACCTGGAGACGCGCTATCTGTCGGCTGGGCAGAAGCGTCGTCTGTCGTGTGCGCGGTTGCTGATGGCCAAACGGCCGTTGTGGCTGCTCGACGAACCGATGGCCCCGCTCGATACCAACCATCGCGACCTGCTGGCCGGCATCATGCAGGCGCACCTGGCCGATGGCGGGGTGATGATCGCGGCGGTGCACGATCCGCTGCCGTTCGAGACGCAAACGGTCCATCTGTTGCGCCCAACCCCGGCCCAAATGGAGGCGGCTGTTGGATAGGATGCGGGCGTATCAAATCTTCTTCTTCCCTCCCCGTTTACGGGGAGGGGGGACCGCGAAGCGGTGGGAGGGGGGTACCAACGGCGCGCCCCCCCCTTCCGTCACCTCGCCACGGCTCGATGCCACCTTCCCCGTAAACGGGGAAGGAAGGAGCCGTACATGAACCCTTCCCTTCGCGCCGCCCTGGCCCTTCTTCGCCGCGATCTCGGCCTGTCGCTGACCAAGGGCGGCGGACCGTTACTGGCGGTCGGCTTCTATCTCACCCTGATGGCCATGATCCCGCTGTCGCTCGGCCCGGACCAGGCGACGCTGACCCGCATCGCCGCCGGCCTGACCTGGCTGAGCCTGGCCCTGTCGAGCCTGCTGTCGCTCGAAAGGCTGTTCGAGCGCGATTACGACGACGGCGTCTACGACATCCTGCGCCTCGGACCCTTGCCGCTGGAGCTGATCGCCCTTCTGAAATGCCTGTCGCAATGGCTAGGGACCGGCTTGATCCTGTCGCTGCTGACGCCTCTCGTCATGATCCTGCTCGGCGCAGCACCCGGCGTCGCCCTGTTCAGCCTTGTCTCCGCCCTGCTCGGCTCGTTGAGTTTCGCGTTCATCGGCGGCATCGGCGCCGTTTTAAGCCTCGGCACGCGCAAGGGCGGCGTGCTCATGGCCGTGCTTGTCCTGCCGTTTTACGTGCCGCCCGTGATCTTCGGCGCCGGCCTGTTGCAGGCCGCCCAGGCCCAGACCTCGCCCTGGCAGGCCCTGGCCTTTCTCGCGTCCTACGCCCTGTTCGCCGTCGCCCTCGGCCTCGTGGCGATGGGCGCGGCGCTCAGGAGCGCCTTGAGTTAACGCGTCAAAAGCCCTATGTCCGCCGCATGATCACCTTCCTGGCCAATCCCGAGCGTTTCACCCGCCTGACCGCGCCGCTCAGGCCATGGCTGACGGGGCTGGCGGCGGCGCTGTTCGCCTGGGGCCTTTATCTCGCCTTCGCCTCGCCCGAGGATAAATATCAGGGCGACACCGTCCGCATCATGTACATCCACGTCCCGGCGGCCATGCTGGGCCTGACGATATATGCCGCCATGGGCGTGGCCAGCTTCTTCGGCCTGATCTTCCGGCACGCCCTGGCCGACGCCGCCGCCAAGGCGATAGCCCCGATCGGCGCAGTCCTGACCGGGCTTGCGCTGGCCACCGGCTCGCTGTGGGGCACGCCGATGTGGGGCACACCGTGGCAGTGGGACGGCCGCATGACCTCGGAACTGGTGCTGTTCCTGTTCTATATCGGCTATATCGCGCTCCATGCCTCGATCGATGACGAGGCCCGCGCCGCGCGCATGACCGCCATCCTGGCCCTGGTCGGCCTTGTCAACCTGCCCATCGTCCACTTCTCGGTGGTGTGGTGGTCGGGCCTGCACCAGCAGAACCGCGTCGAGACGACCCCCGCCATCCTGTGGCCGCTGTTCGTCATGATGGCGGCCTATACGGCGCTGGTGGCCTGGCTGTTCCTTATCCGCCTCGACAGCGAGATTCTCGAACGCAAATACCGCGCCCTGCGCGCCCGGCTGAGTTACCAATGAGCCCGCTTGATCTCGACATGGGCAAATATGCCTTCTACGTCTGGAGCGCCTACGGCCTGAGCGCCGTGGCCCTGGCCGGCCTCGTCGTCTGGTCGCTGCGCACCCATGCCCGACGCAAAAAGGTTCTGGCCGCCCTGCAAGAGGCCGCCGAAAAATGAAGCGCCTGTTCGCCGCGGCACCTCTGCTCGTCTTCCTCGGCCTGCTGGCCGTGCTGGTTTATTTCAACTTCCACAAGCGCGATAAGTATGAACCGCGCGCCTTGGTCGGCCAGAGCGTGCCGGCCCTGGTCCTGAGCAATCTCGACGATGGCAGCAAGAGCGACCTCAGGACCCTGGCCGCCGCCTATAACCGGCCAATCCTGGTCAATGTCTTCGCCTCGTGGTGCGTGCCATGCATTTCGGAGAACGCCGAACTGATGGCGCTGAAGTCGAAAGGCGTGGTCATCGTCGGCGTGGCGTGGAAGGACGAGCCGCAGAACACGCTGAAATTCCTCGCCGAACACGACGATCCCTACGCCGTCCGCCTGGCCGACCCGGACGACAGGATGGGCCTGGCGCTCGGCATTTCGGGCGTTCCCGAAACCTTCATCGTCCAGCCCGACGGCACGATCAGCGACAAGATCACCGGCCCCGTCGTGCCCAACCAGGTCGATGCCGTCTATCGCGAAGTGACCAAGAAGTGATTCCGTTCAGTGGCTGTCGTCGCAGGTCCGGCCGCCGTGCAGGTCGGTGACCCAGACCGGCTCGACATACTGGCCGTCGGAGTCGCGGAAGCCGGGCGCGCAGCCGTCGGGCGTTGAGGGGGCGTCATCCTCGACCGACATGTAGGACAAACCGAAGGCATCGCTGCTGCCGCCACGGCGGCCATAGCCGTAACCGTGGCGCCCGTAGCCGTAAACATAATAAGGCACGGTGTTCTTGCCGTAGTCCGCGTGGCTGACGGTCAGGCCCAGCATGCCGTTCTCGCCGACCGGCATGACGGCGGTGGCATAGGCGCTGCGATAGCCGCCGGTGCCGATGGAAACACCCGCCGAGCCATGGACGAGACTTTGCCGTTCGCTCTTTTGCGCCGGCGCCGGATCGGACACGGCGCGGTCGGCCAGCGACGGCTGCGCGGCGTTGGACAGCCATGCCATGACCTGGGCCTTGTCGGTGGCGGGAGTCGCGGCTGGCGTTTCCGTCTTGGCTGTCGTGCCGGCGGCCGGCGGCGGCGCGGCCGGCTTGGTGGCGGCGACAACGACCTCGTCCTGGGCCAGGCACGATCCGGCCATCGTCGCGAATGCCGCGGCAACAAGCATGACTGAACGACGGACCATCACGAAACCCTCCGGCACTGAACCGGTCATACGCGCCAATTGGGGCACGATTATATCAGGTTTGCAAGCGGGGCGGCATCAATAGTGCGGCGGCCGACTTACCGGGACCGCCTCGCCGGAACCTGACTCCAGCGTCTCGATCCGCTCGCCCATGCGCTCGATGATGCGTTTCAGGCCGTCGATCGTCTTCCATTGTTCAGCGATCTGGCCGGACAGTTCGTCGACGGTGCGCTCGTGGTGCGCCATCGCTTCCTCCAGCGCTGCCAAACGATCGCCGCTCATCTCTGGCCTTCGCTGAGGCGGAACGGATCCATAGGATAGGTGCCTAATATCTCGAAATCGGTGGCGAAGAAGGCCAACTCCTCGAAGGCGCGCCTCAGGTGCGGATCGGATGGGCGGCCTTCGACGTCGGAATAGAAGAAGGTCGAGGCGAACACCCCGTTCTCGATATAGCTTTCGAGCTTGGTCATGTTGACGCCGTTGGTGGCAAAGCCGCCCAGGGCCTTGTAGAGCGCCGCCGGAATATTGCGGACGCGGAAGATGAAGGTCGTCATGCAGGCTTCATTAAGCGCCGGCTCGGCGACGCGGTCCTCGGTGGTCAGGATAAGGAAGCGCGTGGTGTTGTGACGCGCATCTTCCATGTGGCGCTTCAGGATCTTCAGGCCGTAAAGCTCGGCGGCGACTTCGGGTGCGATGGCGGCCCGGTCGCTCTCGCGTGTCTGGGCCAGCGCACGGGCCGCCCCGGCGGTGTCATGGAAGACCTCGGCCGTGATGCCCATGTCGCGCAAGGTATTCCGACACTGCATCAGCGCCATGGCATGCGAGGCGGCAACCTTAATGTTCTCCAGCCGCGCCTCCGGCACCGCCATAAGATTCATCTCGATCGGCAAGAAACGCTCACCGATGATCTTCAGTCTCGAGTGCGGCAGCAGGTGATGCACATCCGACACCCGTCCGGCCACGGAATTCTCGACCGGAATCATGCCAAGCTCGCATTCGCCGGAGGTCACGGCGGCGAAGGCCGCCTCGAAGGTCGGGTAGGGCGCGGGCGCAAAGTCGGAGAACCAGCGCCGCGACGCCTGATGGCTGAAGGCCCCCGGTTCACCCTGGTAGGCGATCCTGCGCTCTTTCGCTTCGCTCATGAAAACCCCTGCGGCTAAACGACACACAAGCCACAGATTTTGGCCTTACGCAGCCAAAACCCCGCTTGCGAAAATGGCGGTAGCGTGTCAGAGAGCCAAACGCAAGCGGATGAACGCGAGTCTCAACCAGGGTAAGTCTACGATATGAGCGGCGACCTTCAACTCAACAAGTATCTCGGCGCGGCCCTGGCCACGGGCCTGGTGATCGTGGTGGCGGGCATCGGCTCATCGATGTATTTCAACCGCGCCGGCGTGCCTGCCAAGCCGGGTTATGCGATCGAAGTCGCCGACACGGGCGAGGGCGGCGCGGCCGCCGTCGTCGATACGCCGCCCGACTGGGGCACCGTCCTGCCGGCCGCCGACGTTGCCGAAGGCCAGAAGATTTTCGCCAAGTGCTCGACCTGCCACGCCGATGCGGCCGGCGCCGGTGTGCTGACCGGCCCGAACCTCTATGGCGTCGTCGGCCGCGCCACCGCCACCTTCCCCGGCATGCCCTATTCCGACGCCATGCTGGCCCACGCCAAGGACAGCCCGAACTGGACCTACGACCAGCTCTACATGTTCCTGGCCGCGCCCGGCAAATGGGTGAAGGGCACCAAGATGACCTTCATCGGCCTGAAGAAGCCGGAAGATCGCATCAACGTCATCGCCTACCTGCGCAGCCAGGGTTCGACCGGCTATCCGATCCCCGCGCCCGATCCGTCGCGCGCCGCGGGTGCGGGTGCCGCCGGCAAGCCGCCGGTCGATGCCGGCGCCGGTGCGCCTGCCGCCGTCGCCGCGGCTCCGGCCGCCGCCAAGCCGGTCGCTGCCGGTGCGGTCGCTAAGGCTTCCGGCACGACGGTCAATACGCCGCTGTCCGGCGAACCGACCAAGGCGCCAGCCAGCGCGCAATAAATCTCAGGACCAGCGCCGCCCGCTCACCCGCTCGAACATGTCAAGCTGGCGGTTAAGGCATGTCGCCGCGTCATAGCGGCCAAGAATGCTGGCGCGCGCCGCGGTGCGCATCGTCTCGTCATCACCCGACGTCAGCAGGGCCGTCATGCGACCGGCCAAGGCATCGTGGTCGAAGAAGCCGGTCAGCCAGCCATTGCCGCCATTGCTCACCATCTCCTGCACCGGCGCGGTGTCCGAGGCCAGGATGCGGCATCCCGCCGCCAGGGCCTCCATGAACGACCACGACAGCACGAACGGATAGGTGAGATAGACGTGCAGGGCCGAAACCTGCAGTACGCGCATATAGGCGTCATAGGGGAGATGCCCCAGGAAGTGCACGCGATCGGCGGGCAGGCCGGTTTCGGCCATCATGTGCTCGCGCCAGGTGCCGCCGCCTTCGGGCGGCTTGCCGTAGGAGACCTCGTCGCCGCCGGCGATGACCACCTGAGCCTGAGGCCGCGCCGCCAGGACCTGCTTCAGGGCGCGCATGAAGACCGGAAAGCCGCGATAGGGCTCGAGATTGCGCGCGGCGTAGGTGATGACCTCATCATTCCGCGTTAGCGTACAACCATTCGGGAGAGTGAGGCGGGCGGAGGCATCGGGCTTGACCACCTCGGTATCGATGCCGTCGAAGATGGTCTCGATGTGTGGTTGCAGGAAGTCAGGGAAGCGCGATCGCTGCCATCCGGTCGGGCTCCAGCCGCGGTCGGCGGCTTCGAGCGCCAGCAGCATGGTGGCATTGCGTACGCGCAGCAGGTTGCGGCGATCGAGCGGCGGCGGCTCGGCGGAATCGAAGTCGGCGTCGGCACCCGAAGCGCTGTAGTAATATTCGGCATAGACGATCTGCGGGCGCGCGAAGACGTCCTTGACGAACAGGCTCTCGCCCCAGCCGGGATGGGCGACGACCAGCGCCGGGTCGAAACCTTCACGGCGCAGGTTGAGGCAGGCGCGCTGGACCTCCTGGCCGTTGAGGATGCCCTGTTCGAGGCCCTGAATATAATGGTGGACGCCGCCGGCCGGCTGGCGGTGCGGCGCGTAGGTAATCCGGCGCACGCCCGGTATGTCGCGATCGCCGCGCTTGGTGATGAAGACCACGCGATGGCCGTTCGCGGCGAGATGGCGCGCCAGCCGGCCGAACTGGCCCGGCATGTTCTGATGAATGAACAGGATATCCATCGCGCCCGTTTAGGCCAGGCGGTTGGCGGAGTCTACAGGCGGCGGAACGCCGTCGGACGGCCCGAACCGCAGCCATCGATACGGCTGACGGCCTCGGCAAGAGGCTCGATCGCGACCTTCATGTGGTGGGCATTGGCATGGATGATGTGGACATCGTCGACCATGATGGCGACGTGGCCCTTCCAGAAGACGAGGTCGCCACGAACCAGGCCCGTCAGATCGACACCGACATCGAGCGCGATGCCGAGCTTCGACTGCATGTCCGAATCGCGCGGGCAGCCGTAGCCGGCGGCATAGAGCGCCTGTTGCAGCAGGCCCGAGCAGTCAAGGCCGATGCTTTCGCGGCCGCCCCACTGGTACGGCGCATTGATGTAGCTTTCGGCGACCGAGACGAAATCGTCGGCGAAGGCTTCGAAATCGCACAGGTGGTTGGCGAACACCCAGCCCATGTCGTTGACATAGGCGAAGCCGTTCTCGTAGCGGGTCACCTTGACCAGGGCGTTGAGGCTCAGCGCCGTCAGGATCGACGACTTCAGGTTGGGCGCGGCGAAGACGTAGGTGCGCAGGGTCGCGACGTAGTGGGTCGGCAGGTACCAGTCGCCGCGGAAAGCCGACACCGGCACATAGCCGACATAGCCGTCGCGCAGGGCCTGGCCCCAGTAGAAGTCATGCTTGCGTTCAATGACCTTGAAGCGTTCGCCGAGCAGCAGCTGGTCCCATTGCTCGGAACCGTGCTCCGGCGCGCTCAGGATCGGCGCGGTGGCGTCATAGCAGCTCAGGATTTCCCCGGCCACGTAGGAGCGCGCCCGGATCAGGCCCTCGTGGGCGTCATCGGTCACGCCGTCTTTCCAGGGCGTGGTGCGCTTGTCGAAATCGTCGCCGTTCTGCGTCATAAAGCTCGGTGCCTTCATACAACTTGTATGTGGGCACTCTACACGGGCTGTGCAAAGGTCGCGTTAACGGCCACGGTCAACGGGAGGTTTACTGCCCTCCACTACGGAAATCCGGCGCTAACAAAGCTTTACGGATCAATAAGTTTTTAGCACCTGAAAGACGGCGCGCAGAACTTGCGCCTCCGCGCCGACCGGAAAGCCGGGGCGGCCGCGCGGATTCCATGCATAGATGTCGAAGTGCGCCCACACACCGGTTTTCGGCGCGAATTTCTGCAGGAAAAGCGCGGCGGTGACCGATCCCGCCTGGGCCCAGCCCGCCGGGTCATTGCGCAGGTCGGCGATGTCGCTGTCGAGCGCGTCACGGTAACCGGCCCACAGCGGCATGCGCCATAAAGGATCACTGGCGTTAAGCGCCGCGACTTCGAGCCGGCGGGCGAGGTCCTCGTCGTCGCAATAGAAGGGCACGACTTCGGGCCCCAGCGCCACCCGCGCCGCCCCCGTAAGCGTCGCGAAATCGAGGGTCAGGTCGGGCGTCAGCTCGCCGGCCCTGGCCAGGGCGTCGGCGAGGATCAGGCGGCCTTCGGCGTCGGTATTGCCGATCTCGATGGTCAGGCCGGCGCGCGACGGGATGACGTCGGACGGCCGCATGGCGCCGCCGGAAATGGCGTTCTCGACCGCCGGTACCAGAACGTGCAGGCTGACCGGCAGGTTCGACGCCATGATCCAGTCGGCCAGGGCCAGGGCATGCGCCGCCCCGCCCATGTCCTTTTTCATCAGCCCCATGCCCGACGACGGCTTGATGTCAAGTCCGCCGGTGTCAAACGCCACGCCCTTGCCGATCAGCACCACCACAGGCGCCGGCCCGATGTGACCGAGCGGCTCCCAGTTGAGCTCGATGAAGCGCGGTTCGCGACCGATAGCTGCGGCGCGGCCGACAGCGTGGACGGCCGGATAGTTGTGCTTCAGCAGGTCGTCGCCGGTGATGACCGAGAAGGTCGCACCGTGGGTGTCGGCGATCGTCCGCGCCGCCGCCTCGATGTCCGCCGGCCCCATGTCGTTGGCGGGGGTATTGACGAGATCGCGGGCCAGGGCGTGGGCGCGAACCTCCAGCTCGACGACATTGCGGTCCTCGACCGTCAGGGCGCTGTCGTCGATGAACACCTCCGGCGCCGCGTCGCCGCCCTTGTAGCGCTTGAAGGCATAGCTGCCGATGCCCCAGGCGACATGGATGGCGTGGACATCGAGCGCCGGATCGGCGGCGACCGTCCACCTGCCCTTCGGCAATTGCGCCGGCAGGGCGCGAAAGGTCATCGGACTATAGGTCTTGCGCGCCCCCAGGCCGAACCAGGCCGTCATGCCGCCAGCATCGTCCGGCAGCACCATCAGGCTGCCCGCCTTGCCGGTGAATTTGCGCGCCTCGAGAAATCCCGCCTCGGCCGGCTTGAGTGCGGCAATGGTCGCGGACGCGTCCTCCTCGAAAACGGCGGTGACGGTCAAGGCGGCAGCCTTTTTCGGCTGGGCGGGTATCGGCTTGGGCATGATCGGCCTTCGTTAATGATTTTAACCCTACTCTTAACTCTATCTTCATGGCTGTCACCGAAGTCTTAACCGGGCCGGGAAAAAGTGAGTCGCACCATCATGCACGCCAAAATCCGCATCATCGCCGCCTCGGCGGCCGTCCTCTCGCTCGCCCTGGCGGGCCACGCCTCGGCCGGCCTGTTTGGCGGCAAGAAGGCCGACCAGCCCGCCGCGGCCGCTGCAGCCCCGACTGCCCCCACCGGCATGGCGGCCATTCCCGGCCCGACCACTAACATGCCGGCGCCGGAACAGGACGCGCCCTTCCAGAAGGCGTCTCCCGACGAGGTCAATGCCGCCCTGCGCTCCGACGCCCTGACCCAGTCGGCCTTCTTCGCCAACCAGTTCGACCACGATCCGTCCGACGCCAAGATGGGGCTTTATCTCTCCAACGCCCTGCGCGCGCTTGGCCGCTACAGCGAGGCCGCCGACACCGCCAATCGCGTTTTGACGGTCGCACCGGACAATCTCGACGCCCTTGTCGCCGACGCCCGCGCCCAGATCGAAGGCAACCAGGCCTTCTACGCCGTCGACCCCCTGCAACACGCCATGCAATTGAAGCCCAATGACTGGCAGCTCTATTCCCTGCTGGGCGTCGCCTACGACCAGATCAAGCGCGGCGACGATGCACAGACGGCCTGGACGACCGCTCTCAAGTTGTCGCCGAACAACCCGGCGGTGCTGACCAATATCGCCATGTCCAAGGTCGCGGGAGGCGATTTCGCCGGCGCCGAGCCGCTGCTGCGCACCGCCGCGGCGCAAAAGGACGCGACCTTGCAGATTCGCCAGAACCTGGCGCTGGTCCTCGGCCTCGAAGGCAAGCTCGACGAGGCCGAACGCCTGTTGCGCCAGGACCTGCCGCCGGACCAGGCCGACGCCAACCTCGCCTGGCTGCAGGCCAACATGGTGGCGCGCCAGCCGGCTACCACGACGGCATCAACCGGTCCGGTGACGGACGACCACACCTGGGCGTCGCTCAAAAGCGGCGGCTGAGACCTTAATGCCGTATGTCAGCCGTGCCGCTGCGTCCGATATCCGGCGTCTCTCCCGTCATTATCGCGCCGACGTAACTGATCCCGCGCGCCAGGGCATTGGGCGCTTCCCAGAACTCGGCCGTGTCGGCTTCGAAGCGCAGCAGGACGAGGTTGGGATCGTCCACGCCCCCCGGGAACCAGACCTTGGCGTAATCGGTCCACAGTTCGGCGATCCTGTTGCGATCGTCGACCAGGGTCCCGCGGCCCGACACCGAGACGAACTTTTGCGCCTTCGGTTCGGCATAGGTCAGCAAAGCCGCATGCGCTTCACCGACCTCTTGCGCCTTGCGCGAATCCCTGGCGGTGAAGAACCACAATGTGCCATCGAACGCGTCCGTATCGAGCGCCATCATCGGCCGGGCGTGGGCCTCGTGCGTGTCATGATCCCACGTGGCCAGCATCGCCACCTTGATGTCCTTGATCAGCGACCAGATCCTGTCGCGCGCCTCGGCGCCGTGCAGCATGTCCATGACGGTAACTCCTTGCGGGGACTTACCGCCACCATGAGCTGGCGGGCATAAGGATGCGATATCCGCACCACCTACTTCTGATAAACCCGGACGTAGTCGACCTGCATCGAGCGCGGCAGGGCGCTGTCGTCGACTGCACCGGCCCACGAACCGCCCATGGCGACGTTGAAGATCAGGTACTGCGGCTCATCGAACGGCCACTGGTCGTGGCCGGTATGGGCGTTGTTGTAGGTGTCGTAGACAACGCCATCGACACCGATCTGCAGGCTGTCGGCCGTCCAGGTCAGTTCGTAGTTGTGGAAGCTGCCGCAGGCATCGCTGATGCTGTGGGCCGTGCCGTCGCCGTTGTGCGGCTGGTTGAAGGTGTCGTGGATGGTGCCGTAGATGGTGTCGGGGTCGCGGCCCAGCTCTTCCAGGATATCGATCTCGCCGCCATCGGGCCAGGGGTGGTTGGTGCCGACCATCCACAGGGCCGGCCAGGTGCCGGCGCCGCAGGGCATCCTGGCGCGGATATCGAAGAAGCCGTAGGTCCATGACGCCTTGTTCTGAGTGATGATGCGCGCCGAGGCATAGTGCTGGCCGGCATAGTCGGGCTGGCCGGTCATGTCCTCGTGGGTCACGGTGATGTTGAGGACGCCGCCCGACTGGTTGTCGTTGGCGGTGCGCGCAGCGGTGTAATATTCCAGCTCGCCATTGGCCGGATCATAGGTGTTGGAGAAGGTGTCGTCGCTCCATTTGGTGCTGTCGGGCAGGCCCGTGCCGTCGAACTCGTCGTTCCAGACGAGATGATAACCCGACGGAACAAAGGCCGAATCCGTGACACCGCCCGACGACGTGGAAGAGGACGACGAACTGGACGAACTGCTCGAACTCGACGACGAACTGCTGGATGAAGAGGACGTGCTCGATGACGATGAGGACGATACGCCGCCGCCACCGCCACCGCCGCCGCCGCCTGAACCACCGCCGCCACAGGCGACCAGTGAAACGGCGATAAGGGAAACGGCGACGAAACTGACGGGGACCTGACGCATGACCAACCTGTACTTTGTCTTTTATCACAATGGTCATACCATTGCGGTTGGAAAGCGGCAAGGTCGCACACACGTCACGCTTTGTTGAGCCGGCCCTGGCAGCGCCGGGAAGCATCTGTTTTCATAAGCCTTATTGCTTAGCGAGAATTTATGAAACTGCCTCGTGTCCGCCATGCCATCGTAACGCCGTTTTCGCTATGCCTTAGGCTTTCCCAATGGAGGCTGTCATGGGCAAAGGTATCCTGTTGTGGTTGCTGGGCGTTCCGATCCCGGTCATTATCGTTCTCGCGCTTCTGTTCCACTGGTGAGGTGACCACATGGAAACGCAGATCCTGGAAGCACAAATTCCGTCCGGCCGTCATGACGGCCCCAACCTCGAATCGAAGTCGTCCGGCATCCACTGGGGCGCCATCCTGGGCGGCGCGGCGGCGGCGGCGGCCCTGTCGCTGATCCTGGTGCCGCTGGGTACGGCGCTCGGCTTCTCGTCCTTCTCCGTCTTCGACGCGTCGAGCCGCAGCCTGGTCACCTTCGGCGCCGGTTGGGCGATCTGGCTGGTGATCATGCAGTGGGCGTCGTCCGGCATCGGCGGCTATGTCGCCGGCCGGCTCCGCGTCAAGTGGGCCGACCTGCACAGCGACGAGGTCTTCTTCCGCGACACCGTTCACGGTTTCCTGGCCTGGGCGACGGCGACCCTGTTCACGCTTGGCCTGGCGGCGGCCGTCGCCATGGGTACGGCCGGCGCCGGCGGCAACTATTACGCCGACAGCCTCTATCGCGGCGCCACGGTTCCCTCGGCCGACGCCGTCGCCGAAACCAGCCGCATCCTGGCGCATGACGCCCAGTCCGGCGTCACCACCGAGGATCGCGCCTATATCGCTCGCCAGGTCGCAGCCCGCACGGGTCAGTCCCAGGCCGACGCCCAAAGCCGCGTCGATATGGTGCTGGCCGACATGGAAAAAGCGCGCAAGGCGATGGTCGGTTTCTCAACCGTGCTGTTCATCTCACTGCTGTTGGGCGCTTTCATCGCCAGCGTGTCGGCGGCCCTGGGTGGACGTCTGCGCGACCAGTTCTGACGCTACGGCTTCTGGTAGACCCGGACGTAGTCGACCTGCATCGCCGTCGGGTAGACGCTGTCATCGACCACAGGCCCGCCGAAATTGCCGCCGACGGCGAAGTTGAGCAGGATGAATTCCGGATCGTCGAACGGCCACTGGTCGTGGCCGGTGCGGGCGTTGGTGTAGGTATAGTAGTAACTGCCGTCCACGCCGAACTGGATCTGGTCGGCCGTCCACAGCATCTCGTAATTGTGGAAGGCGCCGCATTCGTCGCTGAGCGCGGTAGTGCCGCCATCGCCCGAACCACCCGAATTATGGGTGTGGGTGGTGCCGTAGATGGTGTGCGGGGTCTTGCCGACATATTCCATGATGTCGAGTTCGCCCTCGTCCGGCCAGGAACCGACCGTTCCCAGCATCCAGATCGCCGGCCAGGTGCCGGTGCCGCACGGCAGCTTGGCGCGCGTTTCGAAATAGCCGTACTTGAACTGGTGCTTGCCCTGGGTGTTGAGGCGCGCCGAGGTGTAGTGCTGGCCGTTGAAGCCGAAGCCCGGGCTGACCAGGTCTTCCTTGCGCGCCGTGATGCTGAGGATTCCGCCGGTGATCGAGGCGTTCTGCAGACGGTGGTCGCTGTAATATTCCAGCTCGTTATTGTAATTGTTCGACGAATTGCCGGCGGTGTCGTAGTTCCAGTTCGAATCATCAATCAGGCCATCGGTTGAAAACTCATCGTTCCAGACGAGGTTGTAGCCGGCCGGAACGTCAGCGCTTGGTGACATCGATGTCGACGATGACGAACTGCTCGACGAGGATGAGCTTGAGGACGAACTTGACGAGGAACTGGAGGTCGATGAGCTCGAGGATGACGATCCGCCGCCGCTGCCACCGGAACCGCCTCCCCCGCCACCGCAGGCAGCCAGGATGAGAAGTGCGCTGACGCTCAGGACAAGGGGGCGATGCCGTTTGGACATGGGTTTCCTCTCTTCGTCGCCCCACGTCCGTTGCGCGAGGTTTCATGGTTCGATGCTGACGACGCGCGAGAACCGCTTGCCGTCCGGCGAGACGCTGCGCAGGTTGACAGGTCCCGTCACCGCCACGGCGCCCGCATAGCGATGCCACGTTTTGTCTCCGGTTTGGTAATCGATGTCAAGATCGCCGTAGGCGACGTTGGTCTCCAGCTTGCCATCGACGATTTTCCCACCCGGCGGCGGCAAACGATAGGCAACATGCTCGCTGTCCATGAGGGCGAGACTGCTTCTCAGGCGTAAGTTGAAACCCGTCCAGTCGGCATCAAGCGCCGCGACATCGACCTGGCCGTCGCCGTAAGCAAAGCCTTGTCCAGGCCTATAGTCGGGCTCCCACGACGCCTTGTGCCATGCACGTTCGGCCAGGGCCTGCAGGCGCGGGAAGATCATGTAGTCGGCGATGGCGTCACTCCGGACCGTCTCGCTCCATAACTGGCCCTGCATGCCTGTAATGTGACCGGCGCCGGTCAGCGGCACCGTGTCGGCAAAGCTGCCGCCATGGCTCTGCGTGTTCGTCATCAGGCTTATGTTGGCGCCCAGATTTTCCGGCATGAAGGCGAATACCTTGTAGACCGAGGTTTCGCGCGACGCCCAGTCGTAGCCGCGCTCCTTCGGGTCTGGAGCATAGGCCATGTCGAAATAAAGCACGTCGGGGGTGCCCATGACGATGTCCCAGCCCTGATTGGCCTGGCGGTAGGCGTCCTGGATGCCGCCGCCGAAGAAGCTGCCCCAGCTGTCCGACTGGACCTTGGCCGGCATCAGGGACGGATCGACCGAGCCCATGCCGTCGCTCCAGCCGGCCGGCTCGATGCCGCGGTCGGCCAGCATCTGCGACACGTGGGCGATGAAGCGCCCCGGCAACTGCCCGACCGTCAGGTGTTCGTCGGCCATCAGCTTCTGGCAGGCCGGCGAACCGGTCCAGGCGCCCGAGGTTTCGTCGGTGCCGATATGATAGACCTTGAGCGGCGCCCCGGCTTCCTCGTGCATAGCCCTGATATCGTCGACGACCTTACCGATGAAGGCATAGGTCGAGGGCAGGCAGATGTTGAGCGTATTGTCGTTGTAATGCTGGATGCTGTCGTAAACGGTGGTGTCGGCCGGGTCTTCCAGCCGGTATTGCGCCGCTTCCTCAGGCTTGCCGGCAGCGATCAGGTGGCGCGCCCGCGCCTCCATCGAACGAACGGCGGCGCGGCTGTGGCCCGGCATGTCGAAGGACGGAATGACCTCGATATTGCGGTCTGCCGCGTATCTGACGATATCGATATAGTCCTGGCGCGTCAGGTAGCCGTTGCGCGATCCGCCGTCGGCATTGTCCGGCCCCGCGCCCAGTTCCGGCAGCAGGCAGGTATTTTCGGAGAGGTCGTGACAGCGGCGCGAACCGATATCGGTCAGCTCCGGCAGGCCGTCGATCTGCACGCGCCAGCCCTCGTCGTCGCCGAGATGCAGGTGCAGGCGATTGAGCTTGAATTGCGCCATCTGTTCGATGACGTCCTCGATGTGCGATTTGCTCTCGAAATTCCGCGCCAGGTCGAGATGCATGCCGCGGAAAGCGAAGCGCGGAGCGTCGGACACATCCATCGGCTTCAGGCTGCCGCCTTCATAGGCGATCTCCTGGGCCAGCGAACGCATTCCGTAGGACGCGCCGGCCATGTCGGCGGCAATGATCACGATACCCGAGGCATCGGCATGGATCTTGTAGGATTCGGGCGTGCCCGATGCCGGATCGACGGTGATGCCGACCGGAAATCCTTTCACATGGCCGCTTCCGTCCCTGGTAGCGTAGGACAGGATATTGATCGCCGGCATAATCCTCTTCCAGTCGTCGACATCAGGATGGTTTTTCGCGCCGACCTTCATGCCGATCATGATACCGTGGCTGAAATCGATCGGCGCGCCGTCGAGATGATGGGCCGACAACGGCGTTGGCAGGATGCCGAACTCCGGCGCGGCCACGTCGACGGCGCGGCCGGCCGTCTGGTCGAACGCACGTTCGGGCGTCAGCCACTTCGTGCTGTCGCCCGCCGCTTCGGTGCCAAGCCTGGCTTCGTCGGTCATCGCGCCGACAAACGGCAGGACTTCAAGGCCGGAGGCAGGATCGACAGCGCTGCGTGAAGCGTCGATAATGCGCGGCTTGAGGTTGCCCGACGCCACATAGGCATTGGGCAGGACATAATATTGCGAGAAGAAATGGCCATCGCCATGCAACGTAATGGCGTAGGTCTTGCCGGGCCGGATCGCGCCCTTGGGCGTCAAGGCGTAGAGGTCGCCGTTGATGTGCTTCAGGTCGAAACTATCGCTGTCGGCGGCCTTGATCGGCTCGATCCAGCTCATATAGATCGACCATTGGCCCTTCGGCAAAGTCTTCGGCGTGGTCAGGTCAAGCCGGCCGGTCATGCCGCCGGTATTGCTGAGGATGGTGAAGTTATAGCCGGCATTATGGGCGAAGGCGTCCAAAGCCGCCTGAGGACCGGGCGCGACATGGTGATGGGTCTTGCCCTCGCCTGTCAAGGGCGTCCCCAAAAGCACGAGACCGGCGGCGCCGGCCATGAGCACGCTGCGCAAGATTTTTTTCATGGTGTCCTCGCCTGAGATTTTCCACTACGTTGGCGCAAGGACGCGGCCCTGTCAATGCGGCGGCGCACGACTACAGGTCCAATACAATACCAATACCTGTTGCGCCTTCCTTGGTCTGAAAAGGATTTCGGCGCGATGGATCAAGGCCTTTGATACCGCTAAGATACCAAATGCCCCGCCATCAAAGGTAAGGGCGCTCCGCCCTGGAAATACCAATTTCCATACCAATGCAATGCCAAATAAGCTTCTGGTCGATGCAGGTCCCCTTTGGAAACCCGTTGCATTTGATACTTATCTTATTGATAAGACTGTCATAATGTTTCGGCCGGGCGGTGAAATCGGTCATTTAAAGTGATCACATCTGCCGCAAAGGTCTGCATTTGGCGGGCTCGCGGCGATTGACGCGACCATACCAATGGCCGTAGATTTATACCCAGACAAAAAGAAGACTCAGGTTGGGAAGCCATGTCGTTCATTGAAATCGTCGGCGGATTGACCGCCCGCGATCCTGCCCCGCTTTACATGCAGCTTCAGAAGGTGCTGCGCGACGCCATACACAACCGCACCATCGTGCCCGACGCGGCCATCCCGCCCGAACGGGACCTGGCCGAGGAGTTCGGCGTGTCGCGCCTGACCGTACGCAAAGCGGTCGACGGCCTGGTCAGCGAAGGCCTTATCACCCGCCGGCGCGGCGCCGGCACCTTTGTCGCCTCGCGCGTCGAGAAGAGCTTCTCCAAACTGTCATCGTTCTCGGAAGACATGATGTCGCGCGGCCGCCTGCCGCATTCGGAATGGATTGGCCGGTCGCAAGGTGCGGTGACGCCGGAAGAATCGTTGTCGCTCAGCCTGTCGCCCGGCACCCAGGTCTATCGTTTCCAGCGCATCCGCTTTGCCGACAACCAGACCATGGCGCTCGAATATTCGACCATTCCCGGTTACTGCCTGCCGGGCGTGGATGCGGTCGAAACCTCGCTTTATGCCGCCCTCGAAGCTTTTGGCCATCGCCCGGTGCGCGCCTTGCAGCGCCTGCGCGCCGTGGCTTTCACACCGGAACAGGCGGATATCCTTCAGGTCCGTCCCGGCGATCCCGGCCTCTTCATCGAACGGCGCGGGTTCCTGAGCGACGGCCGTGCCGCCGAATACACCCAGTCGTGGTATCGTGGCGACGCCTATGATGTGGTCGCCGAACTGAGCCGATAAAGCTCAATCCGAAACGTGGCTTGTCACTTTTGGATAAATTGCGCGCCTGGGCAAAATGAAAAAGGCGGAGACAATGGCTCAAGGCCATCCGTCTCCGCCCGATGCGTTGTCCATCCGGCGGGAAGGACAACAGCCGCTTTCAGGCGGCCCTCTCTCCGCCCAAAGGCCTGCCCTTTTCAGAGCGTATCCGAGTGGCTCATGTTCCACTCGTCGATCTGCTTTTGCGCTTCATCCTGGGCAATGCCGTAGCGCTCTTGGATCTTGCCGCTCAGCTGCTTGCGGTCGCCCTCGATAACGGCGAGGTCGTCGTTGGTCAGCTTGCCCCACATCTTCTGAACGCCGCCCTTGACCTGATCCCAGCTGCCTTCCATACGGTCGCGATTCATAATAACCTCCTGTAATTTCGGGAAATTCCGATGGATCGCAACCTAGCATCCGTGCGCCTAAAGATTCGACGCCTTACACCGCCTTGCGGATAAGGAAGGCGTAAGCTTGTCGCGGCATTCGGCATTTGCCATAACCGCCGCATGACTCTTGCCACGCCGCACATGGATGCCGACGGCCTTGCCGCCTTCAACGAGCACCTGCGTCGCGCCACGGTGTTCCTCGAATACGGCGCCGGAGGCAGTACGGGGCTGGCGGCCGGGATGGATAACATCCAGGCGGTCATTTCGGCCGAATCCGATCCGGCCTGGGTCGAAAAGCTGACGGCGGGCCTGGCTGGTTCGCCGGCGCGGCTTTACATCGACCATTGCGATATCGGCGTGGTCGGCGAATGGGGCGGTCCGCTTGACGCTTCGGCTTTCGCTGGTTGGTATGGTTATGTCGTCCAGCCGTGGCGGCGCGCCGCCGAGCTCGGTCTGCGGCCGGACCTGGTGCTGGTCGACGGGCGCTTTCGCCTCGCATGTTTCCTTTACAGCCTGCTGTGCGCCGCCGAAGGTACGCCGATCCTGTTCGACGACTACCTCGACCGACCGGCCTACGCGGTCGCAGAAACCTTCTGTCCGCGCCGCGAGACGCACGGGCGGCTGGCGGTCTTCCGCGCCGCGCCGCCCTCCGACCTGCCACGCCTGGCCGAGGCCCTGATGAAGTATGCTTGCCAGCCAGGCCTGTAGGGCGGTAAAAAGCCTTTTTCCTGTGGAATTCGACATGGCCGATGCGAACCGACCCGACCTGAACGCCCTGATGGCCGGCATGGCCGAAAAGGCCAAGGCCGGCGCCGATGCCTTGCGCCTGGCTACGCCTGAGCAACGCACCCGGGCCATCGTCGAGGGTGCCCGGACCATCCGGGCTCATGAAGCCGCGATCCTGGCCGCCAACGAGAAAGACCAGCAGTTCGCCCGCGACAAAGGCCTGACCGAGGCCATGATCGAGCGTCTGATCCTCGACCCCGCCCGCGTCGAGGCGATGGCGAAAGGCCTGGAGGAGGTCGCCGCCCTGCCCGATCCGGCGGGGCGCGAACTGGCGCGCTGGACACGGCCCAACGGGCTGGACATCGCCCGCGTGTCGACGCCGATCGGCGTCATCGCCGTCATTTACGAAAGCCGGCCCAATGTCACCGCCGACGCCGCCGCCCTGTGCATCCGCTCAAGCAACGCGGCCATACTTCGCACGGGTTCGGAGGCTCTCCATTCGGCGCTCGCGATCCATGCCGCCATCGCCGAGGGGATTAAAGCCGCCGGACTGCCGGAGACCTGCATCCAGCTGGTGCCGACATCGGACCGCGACGCTGTCGGCCTTATCCTCGGCGGCCTTGGTGGCGCGATCAACCTGATCATCCCGCGTGGCGGCAAGTCGCTGGTCGCCCGCGTCCAGGCCGAGGCGAAAGCGCCGGTCCTGGCCCACCTTGAGGGTCTTAATCACACCTATGTCCACGCCGCCGCCGATCCGCGCAAGGCCGTCGATATTGTCGTCAACGCCAAGATGCGGCGCGTCTCCGTATGCGGGGCGACCGAAACCCTGTTGATCGATGAAGCCGTCGCGCCGGCGCTGCTGCCGAAGATCGCCCAGGCGCTTGAGGCGAAAGGCTGCGAACTGCGCGGCGACGCGGCGGCGCGGCACCTTCATGCGATGAAGGAAGCCACGGACGAGGACTGGCGCACCGAATACCTGCTGCCGGTCATTTCCGTGCGCGTCGTCAGGGACGAAGCCGAGGCCATCGCCCACATCAGGCAATATGGCACATCGCATACCGAAGCCATCGTCACCGAGGACGCCGCCGCCGCCGAGACTTTCCTGAACAGCCTGGACAGCGCCATCGTGCTGTGGAACGCCTCGACCCAGTTCGCCGATGGCGGCGAATTCGGCATGGGCGCGGAAATCGGCATCGGCACCGGCAAGCTGCATGCCCGCGGGCCCGTCGGCGCCGAGCAGCTCACCACCTTCAAATATGTGGTGCGCGGCAACGGGCAGACGCGGCCATGAAGGCGCGTTCTTGAACTGGATCAGGCCGCCCGGGCCGGCCCTGCCGCATCTCACCATCGGCCTGCTGGGCGGCTCCTTCAATCCGGCGCATGAAGGTCATCTCCATGTCAGCGAGGTGGCGCGCATGGCGCTGGGGCTGGGTGCCGTGTGGTGGCTGGTGACGCCGGGCAATCCGCTCAAGCGCGCCGGCGACCTGGCCGAACTGCAGTTCCGTGTGGATTTCGCGCGCCGCCTGGCCGGCCGCCGCGCCATCGTCACCGACATCGAGCAGCGTCTGGGCACCCGCTTCACCGTCGATACCATCC
>CAYYTA010000077.1:0-27499 GCA_964474575.1 uncultured Caulobacteraceae bacterium
GTGTAGATCTCGCAGCCGTCGAAATCGAGCAGTTCGGAATAGACCGCCGACAGCCCGCCCTGGCGGCTGGAATGCACGACGATGCGCGAGATCAGGTCGTCGGCCAGCACCATCTGCAGCTCGTCGCCGCCGACCGCGCGGGCGACTTCGGCGTTTTGTCCGTGGCGGATTTCGGCCGCGATCTGGTAGGGCGCGGCCCGGCGCTTGGGGTGGTTGACCAGGGCCAGGACCGACTTGATCACCTGGCTGTCCGGGTCGTCGCCATCGGGCGACAGCACGATCACCGAGCGGCAGGCCTGCGGGTTGACGATGTCGAGGTCGAACAGGTCGGTCGGATCGCCCGAACGGCAGATGACGCGGGTATTGCCAAGCTTCTCGACCTTGGCCTTGATTTCGTCCTCCATCTCGACCTTGTCGCGGTTGGCCATGATGACGATGGCCGGGCGTTTGCGGCTGGCATTGGCGATGACCAGCTCGGAAATGATATCGAAGATCGATGGCGACCAGTTGAGGATGACGGTGTGCTCGGCTTCGATGACGCGCGAGCGGCCCTTGCGCATTTCGCTGAGCTTCTCTTCGAGACCGGTATTGAGCACGCCGATCAGGGCCGAGAAAATGAAGATGCCGGCCAGGGTGATGACGAGCGAGACGAAGCGGTAGGGCCAGCCGTTGTCGCCGCCCATGGTGCCGGCGTCCATCGTGCGCATCAGCGATTCCCACATGCCCTCGATGAAGCCGATGCGGTCGCCGCCGTCGGGATGGATGCCGGTCACGGCCATGAAGCCCGAGGCGATGACGATGACGATGAACGAAACAACCGCCAGCCAGCCGATCAGGGCGATGGGGCCGGCCGACATGCTCTTGTCGAATTCATAGCGCAGGCGCTCGGCCAGGGTCGGCACGGCCTTAGGTTTGTTCTCGCTCATATCCGCCCCGGAAAGTGATTCTCATGCGATTTGTAGGCCGGTTCGCGGCGGATTCACAAGCTCACGGCTTCCAGATCGGCTTTCCGGAGTCTGACCTACTTATGCTTCCCCCTTTCCGTCACTCGCTATGCTCGTGCCACCTTCCCCGTAAACGGGGAAGGAAGAAGAAACCCTCTCCTAATCTATACTTTTTCCTTCCCCGTTTACGGGGAAGGTGGCGGCGAAGCCGACGGAAGGGGGATGCCCAATTCAGCCATCCGCGCCAGTGTCAGATCAATCATGCCGGTGATGGTCTCATCCGGTGACATCAACAGGTCACGCGCAATCACGCGATGTGTCACGATCCCTAGAGTTCGCAGATATGAATCTCGCGTATCATCGTGTTCACGCTGTTGGTCGTGCGTATGATGTTCGCCGTCGACCTCGATCGCCGGCCTGGCTTTAACGCAATAGAAGTCGAGGATATAGGGCCCGACGGGGTGTTGGCGGCGAAAAACCGGCCCGGTCTTGTGCTGGCTTTTCAAACCGCCCCAAAGCCAGAATTTCCGGCTTGGTCAAGGTTTTGCGCAAGCGCTTGGCCTGTGTGATTTTGGCGTCCGTCCGCATTATCCCCCTTCCGTCACTCGCTACGCTCATGCCACCTTCCCCGTAAACGGGGAAGGAAGAGACGAGTTCCTACTTCCAGATGCTTTTGCCGCTCCCCGGCAGGCCCATTTCGGCCCATTTGGCCGAGACGCGGTCGATGATGTCCTGATCCATGTAAAGCTTTTCGCCCCATTCGCGGTGGGTTTCCGGCGGCCACTTGTTGGTGGCGTCGAGGCCGATCTTCGAGCCCAGACCGCTTTCGGGCGAGGCGAAGTCGAGATAGTCGATCGGTGTGTTGTCGATGACCGTGATGTCGCGCGCCGGGTCCATGCGCGTCGACAGCGCCCACATCACGTCCTTCCAGTCGCGGGCGTCGATGTCGTCGTCCACGACGATGACCCACTTGGTGTACATGAACTGCCTGAGGTACGACCACGCCCCCATCATCACCCGCTTGGCGTGGCCGGGATAGGCCTTCTTCATGCTGATGACCGCGATGCGGTAGGAACAGCCTTCCGGCGGCAGCCAGAAATCGACGATCTCCGGGAACTGTTGCTGGATCAGGGGGATGAAAACCTCGTTGAGCGCTTCACCGAGCACCGACGGCTCGTCGGGCGGCCGGCCGGTGAAGGTCGAGAGGTAGATCGGGTCGCGGCGATGCGTGATCGCTGTCACCTGGAAGACCGGGAACTTTTCGACCGAATTGTAATAACCAGTGTGGTCGCCGTAGGGGCCTTCGTCCTCGTAATCGTCAAGCAGGACGTGGCCTTCGAGGACGATTTCGGCGTGGGCCGGGACCAGCATGTCGACCGTCTTCGCCTGGACCAGTTCCGCCTTCTGGCCGCGCAGCAGACCGGCGAACTGGTATTCCGACAAGGTGTCCGGCACCGGCGTGACGGCGGCCAGGATCAGGCCCGGATCGGCTCCAAGCACGGCGCAGGCGGGCAGGGGCTCGCGCTTGCCGGCCCCTTTCCAGCGGCGATGGTGCTGGGCTCCGCCGCGGTGGGCCAGCCAGCGCATGATCGTCCGGTCGCGGCCCAGCACCTGCATGCGGTAGATGCCGAGATTGTAGTCGTCCTCTCTGGAGTTCGACGGACCTTTGGTGACGATCAGCGGCCAGGTGATCAGCGGCGCCGGCTCGCCCGGCCAGCAGCCCTGGACCGGCAGCTTGGACAGATCGACGGCGTCGCCTTTCAGAATGATTTCCTGCACCGGCGCGCTTTTGACCACTTTCGGCCGCATGCCCAGCACCGTCTGGGCCAGGGGCAGCATGTCGAAGGCGTCCTTCAGGCCGCGCGGCGGCTCGGGCTGGCGCAGGAAGGCCAGCAGTTCGCCGACCTCGCGCAATTCGCCGGCTGTGGTGCGCTCCCTACCGTCGAGCGTCACGCCCATGGCGACGCGCCTGACGTTGCCGAACAGGTTGACCAGCACCGGCATGGCCGACTTCGATCCATCCGGCAACAGCACGTTCTCGAACAGGACCGCCGGACCCTTTTCGGCCAGCAGACGCAGCTGGATTTCGGTCATTTCGAGGTGGGTCGACACCGGCGTCGTCACGCGCACCAGTTCGCCGGCCGCCTCCAGCCTGGCGATGAAGTCACGGAGCGATTTATAGGCTGGCATGGACGGTCTCCGCGCGGATCGAACGTCCGGCCGTAACCGGCGGACTGCCCTGCGTCAAGGCGCGAAAATGTCGCGTCTAGTCGAGAACCCAGTGCATGGTGAAGTGCAGGGCATGGCCTTTGACATTGGCGGTCCACGCATCCTTCTGATCGGTGGCGAAAAAGGGCGCGAGGCCATCCAGCGTCGCCTGGGCAAAACCGTAGTGCCTCGGAGTTTCGTCAACAATGACGCAGTTGTCGAGATTGCCGGAGTCGTCCCAGTGGCAGTAACCTACCGTCGTGCCCTCGATCTCGTCATCGATCGCAGCCTCAGGATAGCGATCATCGATTCGGGTGAAAAAAGTTTGCACTGCATCGACCGTCTCAGTCGCGCCGGTCCATTTTTTGACAGTCAGGGTGTAGGGGCCGCCGGGGACATTGAGAAGATGGAGCCAGTTGTCCTTAAGGCTGTCTTCGGTCACTTCGGGATGCTGCGCCATCCACGCCTTGCCCTCTGGCAGGCCCTTCAATGCCGCCAGGAAGTAAAGACGCTGGGCCTCTAGCGGCTCGGCTGGGATGCCCAGGCCCCGTTCATAGATATCCGCCAGCCATGGCAGGCTGTAGTAGCTGTCTTGAAACAGGGCTGCCTGGGCCAGGTGGCGTGCGCTGACGTAGTTCTGTGGCACCAGCTTGCCGTCATAATATAGGCGGCTAAGGGTCTCCATGGCGTGGTAGGATTTCATGGTGACCGCCTGGATGAGATAGCCCGTGCCACGGCTCACATCGGATGTCAGTCCGCCATAGCCATAGACATAGGCTTCACCCATATAGGCCAGGCCGGTTGCGGAATTGTTGGAAAGTGCCTTCTGGCAATAGGGCAGGGTACGGTTCCAGTCCGGTTCCATCGCCAGTCTTCCGCAGACATAGTCTATACCTCGCGCGCTGCCACGATCCGCCGCGATGGTGAACCAGCGTAGCGCCTCGGTATCGTTGTCGCGGACATAGTACACGTCGCCCATATCGGCGGCGGCCTGGACATCGCCCGCCTCGGCGGCTTTGGTCAGCCATTGCAGCGCTCCGTCGCCGCTGTCGTATTTGCGGTGATTGAGCAGGAACTCGCCGTAAATACGCTGATCGGCCGGGGTGCCACTAAGGGCCTGGTCGCGCAGTCTCTCGAACTTGCCGGCGTGTGCCGCCAGCGGCAACAGGGCCAGGGCGAACGCCGCCGCCATGATCGTCTTCAACACGTCGCCATCCCCCCAGGTTTTGGAGCGGTAATTCTTACCCGATACGCCAGGACAAGGGAAGCGCGGTACGTAAGGCTTGACTTGGACCCATTAATTCGTTATTTGCAAAAATAACAAAACAGAGAGGCGTCCTTGCCATGAAAAAGGCAGTTTCGGTGCTCGCCTATATCGTCGTTGCCTACGGGCTGGCCTGGCTGGTGACATGGCCGCTGTGGCAGAGCGGCGGCCTGCACAATCCGCTCTTCCTGCCGCTGACCGTCGCCATGATGTTCACGCCGGCCGTTGCGGCACTCGTTGTCGGCAAGATCGCAGAGCCGAAGGGCAGGATTTTGAGCAGCCTGGGGATTGCTCTGGAACCGGGCAGCCTGAACCGGATCGTGCTCTACTGCCTCCTCGCGATCGTTCTGTCGTTGGTCATCAATCTGGGCGCCCTGGCCGTGGGGCAGGCGTTCGGCGTCTACCACCTCGACCTGGTCAACTTCTCGGCCTTCCGCGAGATCATCGCCGCCAAGCTTCAGGCCGCCGGCAAGCCGTGGCCGGCGGCGATGCCACCGCTCAAGGTGCTGGCGGCGCTGCAACTCGTCACCATCGTGATCTTCGCGCCTATCAACGCCATTGCCGCTGTCGGCGAGGAGATCGGCTGGCGCGGTTTCCTGCTGCCACGCCTGATGCCGATGGGGGCGATACCCGCCGTCGTGCTGGGTGGCGTCATCTGGGCGCTGTGGCACGCGCCGGTGATCCTGCTCGGCTACAATTATCCCGCCGGCCCGCGCTGGTGGGCGCTGACGTGCATGTCGGGCATGTGCATAGTCTTGGGCGCTGTTCTGGCATGGCTTCGGCTGCGCACGCGGTCGGTCTGGCCGTGCGCCCTGTTCCACGGAGCGATCAATGCCGGCGCGGGCATGTTCGCCGTGCTGGGGATGGCCGGCGAGACGGTCAACTTCCACGAAGCCACCATCCTCGGCTGGAGCGGCTGGATCATCCCCTCTGTCCTGGCCGTGGTCCTGGCGCTCGTCTGGCCGGCGAAGCGTCAGTCTTCCGACCACACGGCCAGTTCGTTGCCCGAGGGATCGCAGAACTGAAAGCGCCGTCCGCCCGGGAAGCTGAAGATCGGCGCGGTGATCCGGCCGCCGGCCGCCTCGACCGCCTTGAGCGATGCTTCGAGGTCGTGGCTGTAGAGAATGACCAGCGGCTTGGCCGGAGCCTCGTCGCGATCGGCCTGGAAGCCGTTGTCGAGGCCGGCGCCCCGCGCCGCGGCATAGGTCGCGCCGTAGTCGGTGAAGGTCCAGCCGAACGCCTGACTGTAAAAGCCTTTCACGGCGGCCAGATCGCCGGCGGGGAACTCGACATAGTCGATGGCGTGATGTGCCTTGCTCATGAAACCAGCCTCCAGACATTGGCCGCCTTGGTGGCGGCGTCCTCGATATCGGCGTTGACGGCGACCTCGCCCGACCAGCACAGCTCGAAGCCGGACTTGGGGAAATAGGTGCGATTGGGATCGCCGACATAGACGTCTGTGCCTTGCGCCTTGCCGCGGCGCAAAAATGTCAGCATGGCGGCGGTCATCGGCTTTTCATAGGCGATATCTCCGGCCAGCACGACATCGGTGTCGGGCGGAGGTCCGCCGAGCAGGTCGCCGTTGAGGATGTCGAGCCTTATGCCGTTCAGTTCCGCGTTGAGCGCAACCGCCGCTTCGGCATATGGATCAATGTCGTTACAGAGGACATAGCTCGCGCCCGCCTGCATGGCGGCTATGCCGACCAGGCCGGAGCCGCAGGCCAGATCGAGCACGCGCTTTCCGGCGACGATGTCGGGATGGTCGAGGATATATCTGGCCAAAGCCTGCCCGCCGGACCAGGCGAAGGCCCAGAACGGCGGAGCGAGTCTGTCCTTCGCCATGTCGGCCTCGGTCATCAGCCATAGCGGCGTCACCTCGTCGGCCTGGTAGAGCCGGATCGACGGAACAGACGCGACGGGCGCGGGACGGGTATTGGCCGCGATGAAGTCGCGCAAGCTACTGCGCCCGGTCGTTGCCGGAATCAGGATCGGGCAGGGCGGCGTCCTTGACAGCGTCGCCCTCGAACTGGTCGGCGAAGTCGGACGCTATCACGCCCTTGAGCAGGCTCTGCGGCACGCGGACCTCGTAGGGCCCTTCGGCATAGGGAGCGACCTCGAACGGCGCATAGAGCGCGTCGATCGCGCCGATCTTGCCGGTGACGGTGGACGGGATCAGGATCAGCCTGCTGTCGGCGAATTTCGGACAGTCGAAGCCCGAGCCGGTCTCACTGACCGGCGAGCCGGTGCGCTTGCTGCGCGCCGCCTCGATCTGCCGGCAGGCGTAATCATCGACCGCCTTCATGTCGGCGCCGTTGGCGAAAAGGCGTGCCGGCGCGATCAGGTCGTTCTTCGTCTTGTCCCACAGCAGCGCCTGGTAGCTGGAATTGGGATGCGCGCCGCCTTCGTACTGTTCTTCCTCGGCGTAGAGCGAGACCAGGCGCGTGCTCTGGGCGGCGATCTTCCAGGTGATGGTCTGGTAATAGGGCGCGTCGACGCCGGTGACGGCCATGTCGGCGCGGTCCTTGTGCGCCTGGGCGATGAAGTCGGTCAGGGTCGCCTCGCCCTCGTTATAGAGGCGCGTGTGCAGGTCGGGATAGAGCTTGATCGGTTCCGGCAGGACCAGCGTCACCTGCACGTCCTTGTCCGACTTGGCGAAGCCGAGCGGCGCCACCGTCGCCGGCGGCTTGTCCGAGGCGGCAGGCGCCTTGGGCTTGGGATGGCAGGCCGACAGCGCTACGGCCGCGCCCAGCAGCAGCCACGCCAAAGCCCGGGATGTGCGAGTCAAGGTCATCCCGAAAGCTTGCCATGAACGGCGATGAGGCTCAAGAACCAAAGCAGGCCGGTGGTGCGGTTGGACTTGAACAGCGTCAGGCACAGGGCGGTATCCTCGGGCTTGAGGCGCAGCGTCTGGTAGATCAGGTGCGCGCCGGTCATGACGACGCCGAGGAAGAACAGCGGTGTCAGGCCGGCGAGGTGCCCGGCCACGGCAGTGAGCAGGATGGCCGCGCCGTAGAACAGGCTGACGCCGGTGACGGCGTGGGAGCCGAGCGCGCGGGCGCTGGATTTCACGCCGATCATGGCGTCGTCCTCGATATCCTGCAGCGCGTAGATGGTATCGTAGCCGATGGTCCAGAAGACGAGGCCGGTGTAGAAGACGAGGGCCGGGACGGTCAGGATACCGGTCACCGTCGCCACGCCCATCAGGAAACCCCAGTTGAAGGTCAGGCCCAGCCAGGCCTGCGGCCACCAGGTGATGCGTTTCATGAACGGATAGGCGGCGACGAGCGCCAGCGACGCGACGCCGAGGATGATGGCCAGCTTGCCCAGTTGCACCAGGATGCCGAGCGAGATCAGCGAGCAGACGGCGACGTAGATGAGCGCCTGTTTCGGGGTGATCTGCCCGGCGGGGATGGGGCGGCCGCGCGTGCGTTCCACCCTGGCGTCGATGTCGCGATCGACATAGTCGTTATAGGCGCAACCGGCGGCACGCATCAGGGCCGCACCGATGAAGAACAGCAGCAGTTTCAGCCACGGGAAGTGCTGGAGGGCATCCCAGCCCATCAGGAGATCGGCCGTGCCGTCGGTGGCCGGGACGATGTACGGATGGGCGAAGCCGAAGGCCAGGCCCATGGCGCCCGGCAGGAACAGCAGCCAGATGCCGATTGGCCGGTCGAAGCGGCCGAGCTTCAGCCACGGGCGCAGGAAGGCCGGCGCGCGCGTGTCGACCCAGTTTCGGCTGGCAGCGTCGGGCAGGTTTTGCGAAGGCGTGGTCATCGTCGTGTCATGGCCTCGACAGCCGAAAATGTCGAGTGAATTTGAAACAACCTACTTCCTCAGCCGGTAGCCCGTCTTGAATATCCACATGATCACAATCAGGCATGCCGCCATGAAAGTCAGGGTCATGCCGAGGCTGACCCAGACATTGACATCGGCCATATCGTAGAACGCCCAGCGGAAGCCGTTGACCAGATAGACGACCGGATTGAACAGGGTCACCGTTCGCCACACGGGCGGCAGGATCGATGTCGAATAGAAGGTGCCGCCGAGGAAGGTCAGCGGCGTGATGATCAGCAGCGGCACCAGTTGCAGCCGGTCGAAGCCGTCGGCCCACACGCCGATGATGAAGCCGAACAGCGAGAACGCCGCCGAGGTCAGCACCAGGAAGGCCAGCATCAGCAGGGGATGGTTGATATTGTAGGCGACGAACAGCCGCGCCGTGGCCAGGATCACCAGACCGATGATCACCGACTTCGACGCCGCCGCCCCGACATAGCCGCAGACGACCTCGAGCACGTTGATGGGCGCAGACAGCACTTCATAGATCGTGCCGGTAAAGCGCGGCATGTAGATGCCGAAGCTGGCATTGGAGATGCTTTGCGTCAGCACCGCCAGCATGATCAGGCCGGGCACGATGAAGGCGCCATAGGGCACAGTACCGACCGCCTGCATGCGGTGGCCCATGGCCGAGCCGAAGACGATGAAATAGAGCGCCGTCGACAGCACCGGCGCCGCCAGGCTCTGGAACAGGGTCCGCCACATGCGGTGCATTTCGAAGATGTAGAGCGCCCGGACGGCGTGCCAGTTGAAGTTCATTATGCTGTCTCCACCAGCTTGACGAAGATTTCCTCCAGCGACGAGCGCGTCGTCGTCACCGATTTCAGCCCGGCGCCGGCGGCGACCAGCACCTCGATCAGCGCTCCGCCTTCCGCGTCGCCGGCCTCGCCATTGAGCGTGACGGTGACGGTTTCACCGTCGTTGGACAGTTGCGCCTCATGGCCGTCGAACGCCTTGGGCAGGGCTTGCAGAGGCTGTTTCAGCGTCACCGTCATCCGCGTCTGGCCCAGCGTGCGCATCAAGGTCGTCTTGTCCTCGACCAGGATGATCGCGCCCTTGTCGATGACGCCGATGCGGTCGGCCATCTCCTGGGCTTCCTCGATGTAGTGCGTGGTCAGGATGATGGTCACGCCCTGGTCGCGCAGGGAGCGCACCACGTTCCACATGTCGCGGCGCAGCTCGACGTCGACGCCGGCGGTCGGCTCGTCGAGGAACAGGATGACCGGTTCGTGCGACAGCGCCTTGGCGATCATCACGCGGCGCTTCATGCCGCCAGAAAGCTCGATGATCTTGTTGTTGCGCTTGTCCCACAGGCTCAGGTCCTTGAGAATCTTCTCGACATAAGCCGGATTAGGGGCAAGGCCGAACAGGCCGCGGCTGAACTTGACCGTGTCGATGACGCGCTCGAAGATGTCGACGGAAAGCTCCTGCGGCACCAGGCCGATCTGGCCCCGCACATGGCGATAGTCGCGGGCGTCGCGGCCGTCGATCCTGATCTCGCCGGAGGTCGGGCGGACGATGCCGCACACCGCGCCGATCAGCGTCGTCTTGCCGGCGCCGTTGGGGCCGAGCAGGGCGAAGATCTCGCCCTTCTTGATGTCGAGGTCGACGCCTTTCAGCGCGGTGAAGCCGCTGGCATAGGTTTTGGTCAGGCCTTGCAGCGAGATGATGGCGGTCATGCGGAATCCCTGAATCGCGGCTCGCGGTGTTTAGCACGCCGGACGCAGCGGTAAAATCACATCACGGGACGGAAAGTGTCAGCAGGTCAGGCCCTGAGGCGCGCCTGTGCCTTCACTTCGCGCGCGGGGATAACGCGAGCGAACGGGCGCATGCCGAACAGCGACGGCTCCATGCCGGTTTCGAGGATGTCGCCGCGCTTGGGGGCCTTGAGGAACAGGTCCTCCATCGGCGTGACGACGTAGAGGCCCTCCGGCGCATAGACCAGCACCAGGCCCTCGTTCTTCGGCATGACCTCGGACCATTGCTTGATCTGATCATAATAAGGCTGGCGGCGCCAGGCATCGGGCCGGTCCTGGTCGACATCGATGGCGAGGTTGTTGGTGCCCGGCTCAATGCGCATGACGAAGCCGCAGATGTCCGGCCGCCACATCACGGTCATGTCGTCGTGGCGCAGCCACAGGCAGCGGAAGTCCTGGCAAATCTGCGGATGCAGGCCCCAGATGCCGCAGCCGCCTTCCGGACGGACGTGGGAGCAGCGCGTGCCGGCCTTCTTTTCGAAATCGTCGATGTCGTAGACCTTGCAGCATAGGGTGCAGTCGCCGCACGCCTTCAGGTCGGGCCGCTTCGCTGCGCGCTCGCCCGCGTTTTGCGTCTCAGGGGTCGTCATCCCGCGTCTGAACCTTCTGTCCGAGCCGCGCCTTTTGGCTGTGGCTGAGAAGGAGGATGGCGAAACAGAGTCAAGAAAACGTTACCGCAGCACCCAGTCGCGTTACTTGAACAGCTTTTTCTGGCCCTCGATGACCCGGTCGTAGGAAAAGACGATGTCGGGGTCGGGCGGGGTGACCACTTCGGTGCCTTCCTTGCAGTCGAGCACGGTCAGGACGTGGCGGATGATGTGCTCGCGCGCCTCGCGTTTGCTGTCGGTCATGACGCAGGTCCACGGCGCGTCGGGGTTGTGCGACCGGCGCAGCATGTCGTCGCGCGCGACCGAATAGTCGTGCCAGCGCTCCTGGGCGACGGCGTCGAGGTCGCTGACCTTGAGCCGCTTGAGCGGATCCGTGCGGCGCGCGTCGAGGCGCTCCTTCTGCTCCTCGCGCGAGATGTCGAGCCACAACTTGATCAGGCGGATGCCGCTTCGCACCAAAAGGCCTTCGAAGTCGGGTACGTCGCGGATGAAGACTTCCTGCTGCTCGGGCGTCGAGAAGCCCATGACGCGCTCGACGCCGGCGCGGTTGTACCACGAGCGGTTGAAGATCGCCCATTCGCCGGCGGTCGGCAACTGCACGGTATAGCGCTGGAACCACCATTCGCCCTGTTCGCGCTCGGTCGGCTTGGACAGGGCGATGACGCGCGTCTGGCGGACGGACAGCACCTCGGTCAGGCGCTTGATGGCGCCGTCCTTGCCGGCGGCGTCGCGGCCCTCGAAGACGATGCATATCTTCTGGCCCGTCTTCATCGTCCAGATCTGGGCGTCGACCAGGGCGATTTGGAGATGCTTCAGGCGCCGTTCGGCGTCCTTATGCTTGTCGTTCGACATGGCGGCCCTCGTTTGCAGAGCCGCCAGTGTCACCGTCGCCCAGGAAAAATCAAGCTATTCTGCGTCCGCCCGAGGCGACCAGGCGCAGGTGGGCGGCGCGCACGGCGCTGTGGTGATCATGGATGCGCGCCGACATCAGGGTATAACGGCCGAGCATGCCGTGGCGGTTGCGCGGCATCGGCGACAGGGTCTGGCAGATGCCGACCAGGCGGTCGACCTCGCCTTCGGCATTGGTCACAGGGCACAGGCAGATTTCGAGGGTGACTGTCTCATTGCGGGACTCGTCGTCGGTGGCGCGGTGGACCTGCCACGGCGCGGCCAGGCGCAGGATCAGCGGCTGCTGACGGCGGACCGCCGACCCCAGGGCAACGCGCACCGGATTGGTGAACGGTGGCTGGAACAGGTTGAGGAAAGAGGTGCCCCTGAGTTCAAGGCCATGTACGGTGACGAGGAAGCCGCCCGATAGCCGGAAACGCCAGGCGGAATCGGTAGCCGAAATCATCAGCATCTGCGGGATCAGGCTTTTCAGCCGCGCCGGATCGAAGCGCGCGCGCGCCGGCGCCCGCTCGGGCGAGGGCTGAAGGCCGCGCCAGTAGCTGATGAACGAAACTGTGCTGGAATGGGGCACTTCGACCTCCTCCTGGCACGACTTCGGCAAGATTGCTGCCGAAATGACGCGTTCCTTTAAGGAAAGCGCAAGTTTGGGCCGGTATGGTTCTTGCTTGCCGGCTAAGAACAGAGCCAACCTGGAGCGTTAAGATGCGCGCATTCGTGACCAAAATCGTCGTGGCCCTGCTGGGGGCCGGCCTGATGGCCGCCGCCGGCACGGCGCTCGCCTGCAACACCGGCTGCCATCCCCCGGCGCCGCCCAGCCCCCCGCACAATCCGCCCCCGCCGAACATGCCCTGTCACAGCTGCAGCCACGGCGGCGGCAACACCAATGTCAACGTCAATGTCAATGTGAAGGCAAGCGCTTCGGCTTCGGCCTCCGGCGGCGCTTCGGCCGGTGCGACCTATTATGGCGGTTACGGCAACTGGTCGCAGTCCCAGGGCATTCCTCAGGAAGCCGGCAACCTCAACGTCCTGACCGGCGCGGAAGGCGGCGGTTTCGAGACCTATGAGGAAGAACGCCGCATGACGAGCATGATGATCCTGCAGGCGACCTGCATCGACGACACCGGCGTGCCGCATCCGGCCTCGCAGCTCAACGGCGACCGCGACGTCGACAACGGCTATGTCGGTGAAATCTTCCGCTGCATCGCCGGCACCCACATGCAGGTGGTCATGGTCGCCTGCGGAGGCCCGATCGACGCCGGCTACCAGGGCGGCATGCATGAGGAAAGCTCGTACAGCCGTTCGGAAAGCGAAAGCAGCTATTCGCAAGGCATGGGTGATGACGGCTATTCGCATCATGAAAGCCACTCGGCCGGCGGTTCCAGCCAGGGCGGCGCGTTTGGCGGTATGGGCGGCGGCGCGGCCAATGCGTCATGCGCCGGCATGGACTTTACCCATGTCGACTTCGGCAACGGCCGCACCATGAGCTGCCAGAAGGGCGAGGCCCTGTGGTTCGAAGGCGGTAACCTGACCTGCCGCCAGCAGATCCCGCAGCGCCAATGCAATGAACGCTCGCTGCTGCGCCGCTTTGGCGCCGGCATCAAGGTGTTGACCGTGACCCGCGTTGAAAAGGTTGCCATGCGCCGCGAAGTGGCCCGTTCGGCTTCGGCTTCCTACGGCTCGGCCATCATGACCTTCGACGGCGGCGTCGGCGGTTTCGTCCAGTAAGGCTCTGTTTTAGAAAAATAAAAAGTGCGCGTGAACTCGAGACCCCCGCTGCCGCAAAGGCAGCGGGGTTTTTGATGTCTGCGTCATGCCCTGCGATTTCTGCGAATAATTCGCAATATGCGATTGACTATGCGAATAAGTCGCAATATTGCTGCGTGGTAACAAAAACAGCACAGAAATTCGCGCAACATGAAGACCTCCATCTCCCTTATCGCCCTCGTTGCCGCCGTGGCCGCACCGGTCGTGGCGCATGCCGCCGAAGCGGCCGCAACGACAACCGCTGACGCCGACCAGAGCACGACCGTCGTCATCACCGGCGACAGGCTGGAGCGGAAGGTCGGCCTGTCCAGGCTGCCAGCCGACACCAAGGACATCGCCCAGTCGGTGACCGTGCTCGACAAGGATCTGCTGCAGTCGCAGGGCGTCGCCTCGCTGGCCGACGCGCTGAAGAACGTTCCTGGCATCACGCTCGGCGGCGCGGAAGGCGGCCAGATCGGCAACAATATCAACCTCAACGGCTTCGCCGCCCGCACTGACATCTATCTCGACGGCTTCCGCGATCGCGGCCAGTATTATCGCGACACCTTCGACCTGGAGTCCGTCGAGGTGCTGATGGGGCCGTCATCCATGCTGTTCGGACGGGGCTCGACCGGCGGCGCGATCAACCAGGTGACGAAGAAGCCCACGCTCGATGAGGCGGCGTCAGTGTCGGTGTCGGCGACGACCAATGGCCTCGGCCGCGTCACCGCCGACGTCAACCACCCGATCTCGCCGACCGCCGCCTTGCGCATCGACCTGATGGCCCAGGATGGCGCGGCCTCAACGCGCGATGTCATGAAGGTCAAGGACTACGGCATCGCGCCGTCGTTCAAGTTCGGCATCCACACCCCGACCGAAGTCACGCTCCAGGCACTGTACCAGCACAATAACGACATGCCGGACTATGGCGTGCCGCCGCTAAACGGCCATCCGGCGACCGATCGCGACAATGTCTACGGCTATTCCGACGACCGCACGATCCAGGACGTGACCGCCTTGAGCGCCTCGGTCGAGCACCATGCCTCGGACGCGTTCTCGTTCCGCGATCAGTTGCAGGTCAACGAGGTCAGGACCAACGCGCTGGAAACGGCGCCACAGGGCATCGGTACCGTCAACGGTTCGGGCTACCACGCCTTGACGCCGGCCGGCGTTTCGAACCTGCCGCTCGACCAGTTGTGGGTCCGTCTGCAAAGCCACGATCGCGTCATCCGCGACACGTCGCTCTACAACCAGGCGGAGGTCACGGCGGCCTTCGGCACCGGTTATGTCCAGCAGACCCTGCTGGCCGGACTCGAATTCGGCCACGACAAGTACCGGAACCAGGGCGCGTACCGCAACGGCACATGCAACGGCGTGGCTCTGGGCGGCACCTCGGGCTACATCGCCTGCGTGCCGCTGCTCGACCCGCCTTACGTCAAGGGACCGGTCACGACGCCGATCAAGAGCAACCTGGCCGGCGGCGAGGCCGATACGGCGGCGGCCTACGTCAACGACACTTTTGCCTTCGGCGACCAGTTCAAGCTGGTGGCCGGCCTGCGCTACGACCGCTACAAGGCGACCATCACCAATTCGATCAACTCGACCAATACGCCGGGCAGCACGGCCTTCGCCCGCGTTGCTCAGACGGTCGACTTTACCAGCGTCCGCCTCGGCGGCATCTGGCAGCCCAATAAGGCGTCGTCCTACTACCTCAGCTATTCGACCTCGTTCAATCCGTCGCTGGAGCAGTTGACCTCGACGACCGGTATCAGCCAGCCGCTGCCGCCGGAAGACAACAAGGCGTGGGAATTGGGCGGCAAGTGGGAGGCCGGCCATGACCGCTTGTCGCTTAACGCGGCGGCCTTCTCGATCACCAAGGACAATGCCCGTTCGCAGAACGCCGACAATACCTACAGCCCCGACGGCACGGTGCGCGTGGAGGGCTTCCGCCTCGGCGCGGCCGGCAAGATCACCGACGCGTGGCAGGTCTTCGGCGGCTATACCTATCTTGACGCCAGGATCGTCAAGGCGATCGCCGCTGGTACGCAAGGCAAGGTGCCGGGCAATACCGCCAGGGACCAGCTCAGCATCTGGACGACCTTCGATGTTGCGCCCCATTGGCAGGTCGGCGGCGGCGCGGTCTATCTCGGCCCGCGCTTCGTCAACAATACCGACGTCACGGCGGTCAAGGGCTATACGCGCTGGGACGCCACCATCGCCTGGAAGCAGCCGAAATACGACGTGCGCCTGAACCTGTTCAACCTGTTCGATACGAAGTATTACGACGCTCTGATCCAGTCGGACGGCGGGCGCAGCGTCCCCGGCACCGGCCGGACGGCGATGATCTCGCTGAACTGGCACATGTAAACAGGAAACGGGCATGGCGAAACTGTCGTCTCTTCTCCTCCCCTGCGTAGCGGGGGAGGGGGACCACGAAGTGGTGGAAGGGGCTTGCGCCGGTAGCCCCCTCCGTCATCGACTAGCTTTCTCTGCGAGAAAGCGTCGCGATGCCACCTCCCTCGGAACGAAGGTTTCCGCTGCCCAGGGGAGGAGAGTCTAATGCTGTTGACCGTTCCCAAGGTTTTGAATGCGCAACAGCTGGCGGAGGTCAGCGCCCTGCTCGACAACGCCGGCGAGGCCTGGGTCGACGGGCGGGTGACCGCCGGTTACCAGGGGCGGAGCGTCAAGCTCAACCAGCAGATCGACGAGTTGTCCGAGGTCGCAGCCAAGGCGCAGGCGATCGTGGTGTCGGCGCTGGAGCGCCATCCGCTGTTCATCAGCGCCGCCCTGCCCAACCTGGTCTATCCGCCGATGTTCAACCGCTATGGCGAGGGGATGAGCTTCGGCGCCCACGTCGACGGCGGGGTGCGCATTCATCCGCATACCGGGCGAAAGTTCCGCACCGACGTGTCGGCGACCCTGTTCCTCACAGAGCCTGAAGACTATGACGGCGGCGAATTGCAGGTCATGGACACCTATGGCACGCACGGCGTCAAGCTGCCGGCCGGCAACATGGTGGTCTATCCGGCGAGCAGTTTGCACCAGGTGACGCCGGTGACGCGCGGCGTGCGCGTGGGGTGCTTCTTCTGGGTGCAGTCGCTGGTGCGCGACGATTTCCAGAGGAGCCTGCTCTACGACATGGATACGGCGATCCAGCGGCTGAACGCGACCGGAGCGGACGAAGCCGCGCGGACGACGCTCGTCGGGTGTTATCACAACCTGCTCAGGCAGTGGGGCGAAGTGTAGTGTAAAGTGTAGCTTGACGCTATACGATTTGCCTGTTAGCCTGCCACATGAAGATCAGGAACGTCATCCACAAGGCCTTGCGCCGCTTCATCGAGGATGACGACGCCTCCGGCCTTCAGGCGGCCGTGATCGAAAAGCTCCGCCGCATGATTTCCTTCCTGCAGGATATGGAGCGCGAGGACGAACTGCGCACTGTTCCGGCCTGGAAAGCGCATCAGTTGACCGGTGACCGCAAGGGAATATGGAGCTTGTTCGTCACCAAGAACTGGCGGTTGACGTTCCGCGTCGATCGCGAAGACATCGAGATTATCGACCTCGACTACGAGGACTACCATTAGGAGATGGCCATGACGACACATGCCGGCCTGCGCCTCAAATCACCGGCCCATCCAGGCGGGTTCATTCGCAGCGAGATCATAGACGCGGTCGATCTGAACGTATCCGAAGCCGCCAGAGCTCTGGGCGTCACCCGTGCGGCGCTTTCGGCCCTGCTGAACGAACGCGCTTCGCTGTCGCCGGAAATGGCGTTGCGGCTGGAGAAAGCCTTCGGTGTGCCGATGGATACGCTGATGCGAATGCAGAACAGCTACGACATCGCCCAGGCGCGAAAAAGGGAAGGGGAGATCAAGGTCTCGCCCTTCCCCGGAAAATCCCGGCCGGCTCCGGCGGCCTGACTTACTGCTTCGAAGTTGCGCCTTGGGCCGCCGCCTGGTCGGACGGCTTGACCTGGATGCGCAGGGCCTTCGCCATGTCGAGATATTCGTTGGCCAGTTTCTGGATGTCGGCCGCCGTCACCGCCTGGTACTGGTCGCGGCGCGTGCGGATGTAGTCGAGCTTCTTCGGATCGCTGATCGAGCCGGGAAGGGCGCCCGCCCAGTAAGTGTTGGTCTTGAGGTCGGTGTCCATCTTGTCGAGCACCGGTTTCTGGGCGCGCAGCAGTTCGTCGGCGCTGATCGGGTTGGTCTTGAGGTCGGCGACGATGCCGGAGACGGCGTCATAGAAGGCCTGGTCGTTTTCCGGCTTCACCTCGGCGGCCGCCGACAGGTAGCCGTAGCCCGGGAAGACCTGCGAATAGTTGTTGCCGGCGAAGGGGCTGTACGCGATGCCGAGCTTTTCGCGCACCACGTCGGTCAGACGCAGGGTCAGCACCTCGGCCAGGATGGTCAAAGCGCGGGCGCGACGGGTGTCCGACGTGAAGTCGGCGCCCGGCCAGGCGATGAAGCTCAGGTCCTGGTCGGCGCGGCCGCCGTGTGTCAGCACCGGATGCAGGTCGGTTGTCGGGAACCTGACCGCCAGGTTGGCGGCCGGGATCTTGGCCGCGGGCTTGCGGGCGGGCAGGGTGCCGAAGGTCTTGTCGAGCTCGGCTTCGGCGGTTGCCTCATCGACGTCGCCGACGATGGTGATCTCGATCGGGCCGGTCTTGATCTGGCCGTCGATCAGGCTCTTGACCGCGTCGTTGGGCGTGGCCAGGAAGTCGGCCTGGCTCGGCATGCCGAAGCGCGGGTCGCCGCTGTGCAGGATGGCGCTGCCGTTCATCTGGAAGACGCCGTCGGGCGAGGCGCCGAGCTGGGCGTAATAGTCGGGGATGGCGCCCTTCAGGCGGTCGAAGGCGTCGGCGCGGTAGGCGGCGTCGGTGGTAAAGGCCATCAGCACCTGCATCTGGGTAGCGAAGTCGGCCTTCGTCGTGCTGCCAGACAGCGCCGAGGAATCCTCGCCGATGCCGAAATTGACATCATAGATCTTGCCGGCCAGGCTGTCCTTGATTTCCTGACCGGTGAGCTGGCCGAGGCCGCCTTCCTTGATGTCGTCGAGCTGGGCCTGATAGACCGGCGGGTGCGATCCGGGCGCCAGGCTCTCGAGACCACCGGCGAAGCGGACATTGACGCCGATCTCGTCGGCCTTGAAGTCGGTCGTCTTGATCGTCGCGGTGACGCCGTTGGCCCAGGTCAGCTGGACGAGGCCGAGGTCCTTGACCTCGACGCGCCTGACAGGTTTTTGCGGCGCGCCGAAGTCGGTATAGGGCCACGGCTTGGTGTCGGTCGTGGCCATGGCGGTCAGGTTCGCCGACTGGACAGTCTTATATGTGTCGAGCATGGCCTGCTTGTCGAGGTCGCCCATGCCTTCCGCCTCGTGCCACAGGAACGGGCCGTCGCCGCCGAACAGCGCCTTGGTCCCGCTGTTGATCACGTCGAGCGTCAGGCTTGGTTTCAGGGCGGTGAAATAGTCGTAGTCCTGTTGCGGCGAAGTGAAGACCTCGTCATTGTCGACGCTGGAGACGATGCCCTCGGCCAGGCCGCGGCTGTTGCGGGTGTTGGCGCCCTGCAGCGCGGCCTTGAAGCCGGCGTCGTCATTGGTCAGGACGCGGTCGAGCTCGGGCTGGGTGGCGCCATAGAGGGCGTACTGGCGCACGATGGTCATGGCGGCGGCAAAGGCGGCCTTGTCCATGCCGGGCTTGGGCGTGATGTTGAGCTGGACGACGTGGGCGGTGTGGTCGATGTCGCCCTGGCCGACCCCGGCGCTGACGAACGGCGCGTCGGCGGCCTTGGCGGCGCGTTCCAGGCGGTCGTTGAGGATGTCGAAGCGGACGTCGTCGGTGAAATCGGCCGTCTCCTTGCCGACATCCTGGTAGTGGTTGTCGATGGGCGCAAACCAGGTCGCGGTGATCGAGTCGGCCAGGCCGCTTTCGGTATAGGTGTCGGCGGTCAGGCCCTTGGGCTTGTAGGCGCCGTAGTCGGTGACGCGGATGGCGCCGGCCGCCGGCGTCCAGTCGGAGAATTTCGCCTTGATCTTGGCTTCCATGGCGGTGGGATCGAAGTCGCCGACCACGATCAGGGTCACCTGCTCGGGACGGTAGAAATTGGTGTAGAAATCGGCGAACTGGGCGTGCTTGGCCGTGTTGATGATGTCCGTCTTGCCGATCGGCAGGCGTACCGGGTAGAGCTGACCCGGGAAGGCGTCGGCCGACCACTTCATGTAGGAATGAAGGTCCGGCGTGTCGCGGGCGCGCTCCTCGCCCAGGATGACGCCGCGCTCGCGGTCGATGGCGCCGTCATCGAGCGTCAGATTGCCCGCCGTCTCGCGCATCAGGAACAGGCCGGTATCGAGGTCGTCGTCGGAGACCTTGGGCAGGTCGAGCTCATAGAGCGTCTGGCCGAAATTGGTGCTGGCATTGGTGTCCGGACCGAAGGCCAGGCCGTGGCGCTCCAGGATCTTGATCATGTCGCCCTCGGCGACGTTCTTCGAGCCGTTGAAGGCCATGTGCTCAAGGAAGTGGGCCAGGCCCTGCTGATCGTCGTGTTCGTTGAGTGAACCGCCGTTGACGCGCAGACGGATCGAGGCCGTGCCCGGCGGGGTGGCGTTCTTCAGGATGGCGTAGGTCATGCCGTTGGGCAGCTTGCCGAAGCGGACGGCCGGATCGGCCTTGATGTCGGAATGGTCCTGGGCGAAGTCGACGCCTTTGGACGGGTCGACCACCTGCGGAGAGAAAGCGGCGGCCGTTGCGGCGGCGGGCTCGCGCGCCAGGGCGGCGACCGGCGTCAGGGCCGTCGTCACGGCCAGGGCGGCAAGGAGGGCGACGGCGGGGGTCTTGATGAACATGTGAGCGGGTTCCCGGTTGGTTGAGGCGAACCTGACAAATGTTTGCGGCGGAATAAAGGGAAATCGGCAAAGGTTACCAAGCTGTAATCTTGGACGCCTGTGCCTGGCGGTCTCCGGCGCGCGTAGTGCCGGGCGGCATCCAGGGTGTAAGATACCTTTTCACGCGATTGTCATTCCGTATCATCCTTAACAATGTTAGGATTCTGCCGATCGGGGGATGAGGTCCGCGGCGCAGAGGCGCCGGCGGGCGTAATCTCGCGAATATGGTTCGATAGCGCGTAACCCGGACGGCGAGGGGCCGGCTGGGATATCAAGGCCCGACCTTGTTTCCTGACGCATCCGGGGCGTCGGAGATGGCAAACGGCCTTCACAGGAAACCGCAAGGAGACAGGCATGGCCGTTGTCACGGGAACCTCCGGAGACGATACGGGGGCGTATGCTCTCATCGGAACGAATGGTGCCGATCAGATTTCGGGTTTGGAGGGTGATGATACCCTCTATGGCCTGGGCGGCGACGACACGCTCGATGGCGGCACGGGAGCCGACCATATGTATGGCGGCGCGGGCAATGATACCTATGTCATCGATGATGCCGGCGACCGCGCGATCGAGCAGACGGTGCCGGGCGTCGATGACGGCGGCACGGACACGGTATGGTCATCGGTCTCCTACCATCTGGCGCCGTTCATCGAGAACCTCAGCCTGACCGGAACGGCCAATGGCAACGCCACCGGCAACGAGCTCGACAACATCCTGAACGGCAATGTCGGCAACAACACGCTGAGTGGCCTGGAAGGCGCCGACACCATGTCGGGCGGCGCGGGCGACGACCTCTATTACGTCGACAATGCCGGCGACATCATCAAGGAATATGACGGCCAGGGTGCGGACCGTGTGATCGCCAGCCTGAGCTACGCCCTGAGCGCCTATGTCGAAGCCCTGACTCTGTCGGGAACGGCGGACATCAACGGCAAGGGCAATGTTTCCGACAATACTCTGACCGGCAATACCGGCAACAACCAGCTCGACGGCCAGGGCGGCAACGACTGGCTCGACGGCGGCAAGGGCGCCGACCGGATGCTGGGTGGGGCGGGCGACGACACCTACATCATCGATAACGACGGCGACCGGGCGGTGGAGTACCACACAACCGGCGTCGATGACGGCGGCAAGGACACGGTGATGTCGTCGCTCTCCTTCCACCTCGGGGCTTATATCGAGAACCTGACCCTGACTGGGGCGGCGCATATCAACGGCACCGGCAACGAACTCGACAACGTCATCACCGGCAATTCCGGCAACAATACGCTGAACGGCCTTGAAGGCGCCGACACCATGGCCGGCGGAGCGGGTTTCGATGTCTACTATGTCGACAATGCCGGCGACATGGTAATGGAAAACGCCAATGCCGGCACCGACAAGGTGATCGCCAGTGTCAGCTACGCGCTGACTGACAATGTCGAAAACCTGGCCCTGACCGGTTCGGCGTTGAACGGCACCGGCAATGCGCTTGCCAACACCATCGCCGGCGATGCGATGGACAATCTGATCGACGGCGGCGCGGGCGCGGACCGGCTGCTAGGCGGGGCGGGCAACGACACCTATGTCGTCGATAACGACGGCGACCGTGTGACCGAGCAACTGGTGGCCGGCCATGATGACGGCGGCACCGATGTGGTGTGGTCGAGCGTGACCTTCCACCTGGTGCCCTATGTCGAGAACCTGACGCTCACCGGCACCGGCAACATCAACGGCACCGGCAACGACCTGGCCAACATCGTCACCGGCAACGACGGCAACAACGGTCTGAATGGCGATCTTGGCGCCGACACGCTGATCGGCGGCAAGGGCAACGACACCTACTATGTCGACAATGCCGGCGATGTGGTCACCGAGAGCGCCAATGAAGGCACGGATAAGGTTGTCTCCAGCGTCACCTATACGCTCGGGGCCAACGTCGAAAACCTGACCCTGACGGGTAACGGCAACGTTAATGGCACGGGCAATGACGCGGCCAATGTTATCACAGGTAACGACTTCCTCAACACACTCGTTGGGGGGGCGGGCAATGACATACTCAATGGTATGGGCGGCAACGATGTCCTTGACGGCGGCGTAGGTCACGACACCATGGCCGGCGGTACGGGGGACGACAATTATTATATCGACAACACCCTGGATGTGGTCATAGAGAATGCCGACGAAGGCATCGACACAATCAACTCCACGCGTTCGATGTCCTATACTTTAAGCGCCAATATCGAAAACTTTATCATGCCAGTATCCACCCTGGGGACGGTAGTCACTGGCAATGACTTGGACAATCATATCAGTGGTGGTTACACGCTGTATGGATTTGGCGGCGACGATGTCCTGACGGCCAACGCCAACGAAGTCGGGGGCGCCATCCTTGATGGTGGAACCGGCGCCGACACGATGACGGGCGGCAATCGCGATGATACCTATTATGTCGACAACGTCGGCGATGTGATCCACGATTCCGGTTTTGGGACTGCCTATCCCGATACAGTCATCTCGACGATCAGCTATGTCGCGCCGGACTTCATCGAACGGGTTACCTTGGTGGGAACGGACAATGCCAACGCCACCGGCAATGCCGCGAACAACATATTGATCGGCAACGCCGGCGACAATGTACTCGATGGCGGCGCTAATACTGATCAAGTCGACTATTCCGCCCAGACCTCCGACATCACAGTCAATCTGGCGGCGGGAACAGCGACAGGGGCAGGCATCGGCAACGATACCCTTATCAGCATCGAGACCATAATCGCAGGAAGCGGCAACGACACGCTGATTGGGAGCGACGGCAACGATTTTCTCAACGGCGCCGACGGTAACAACATTATCGACGGTGGTGCCGGCGCGGACACCATGTTCGGGATAGGGGGGAATAACATCTTCTATGTCGACAATGCTGGCGATTTTGTCGAAGGCAACGGCGTAGTCTATGCCTCGGTCAGTTATCAAGTCAGCGGCTCGCTGGGCTTGCACCTCACGAGTAGCGACAACCTGGATGGCACGGGGGGCACGGGAAGCAACGCTATCACCGGCAATGACGGCGATAACGTCCTTAACGGCGCAGCGGGGGCGGACATCCTGACCGGCGGACTGGGAGCGGACGAGTTCTACTATACTGAGGCGCAGACCGGGGCCGGAGAGCACATCACCGACTTCTCGGCGGCGCAGAACGACCTCATCCATATCGACAGCTATAACGCGGCGGCCCACGGCAATGCCGATCCGGCGATCTTCCAGTCGGGTTCGGACGTGATCATCCAGATCGACGCCACGCATTATATCGTCGTCGAAAACACGACGCTGGACACAAGCTTCACGGACCGCGTCGAAATCAACAGCCACATGTGGGGAACGTGAGTTCCTACTGACTGCCGCCGGAGACGTAGTAGGTCGCCGAATTGCCGGTGGCCCGCGCCGTCGAGACGATCGAGCGCCCCTTGACCACGGCCGCCGTGGCGGTGGCGTTGACGTCCGAGTCGTTGACCTGGTTGCTGTCGACGCCGAAGTCGGCCTTGCATTCGGCGCAGGCATAGGCGACCGCCTGGTTGCCGACCGCGTCGGCGGTGACGTAGCCGTCCCAGCCGTCATTGCCGTCGAACGAGGCGATGACGTCGACCCCGCCGGACGAAAGCTGGTCGTTGTCGAGGCGGACATAGACGTCGTTGTTGCCGGCGGCCAGGTTGTTGCCGATGCCGGACGCTGTGGCGTTGGCGGTGCCGTATTCGTCAAGCTGCACGACCGCCTGCGACTGAAGCGCGCCGGTCTGGGTCTGCTGGCTGTCGACGACGAGCGAGCCGCCCTGGTTCTGCAGGTCGACATTGTTGCCGGTGGCGGTCGACTGGGCCGCCATCAGCCACATGTTGCCGCCGTAGACTTCGGAGCGGGCGATGGTGCTGCCGGTTTCGGACTGGACGACATTGTGCTCCTGCGAGCCGCGATCGTCGCTGAGAGAACCGTAATAATTGTTGGTGGCGCTGGCATTATAGGCGTTGGGCGAGGGCGAATAATGCACCGTCGCCGACGCGTCGGCACGGGCGTCGGTCGCCGAGGTCTGGCTGTAGTTCGACACCAGCCGGCCTTGAGTCACCTGCAAGGCGGTCGAGTTGACCTCGGAGGTCGAGTCGCCTTCGCCGCTGACATAGATGGCGTTGTTGGGCGCCTGGACATCGTTGATCGCCTGCACGATCGGGCCGGTCGCCGTCTGCGAGCCGGTGACCGTCAGCTTGCCCTGGGACACGGTCGAACCGACATAGTTGCCGATGGCCTGCGTATTGGCATAGACCGGCGTGCCCAGCGACAGATCCTCGGCGCCGGTATTCTGGCCTTCGATATAGCTGGCGGCGCGGATGGTGCCGCGCACCATCTGGGTGGTGCTCAGCGTGGCGTCGGCGTTCTGATTGCCGCCCTGCAGGCTGTTGCCCGTCGCGTAACCGCTGGCGCTGGTCAGGCCGTCATTTTCCACCACGTTCAGGGTCTGGGTCGAGACGACGTCGCCGGCCTGGTCCTGGTTGTTGGTGACGGTCGAGCTGCCACCGGTCGTGGTCTGGCTAGTAGCGTGACCCGCCGCCAGAAGACTGAGCATGATGGTCGTCGTCGCGGCGGTTGCGCGGAGCGTCCGCGATATCGGTCCAGCGGTTCGGATCAGCGCGCGTGCCGGCATTGTTCGTCTCCAGGTTATCGTAGGCGGGGGTCAGGCCGCCGGTGGCGCCCAGGGTCGGATTTTCAAGGAAGTCGTTCTGCGGATCGAGGCAGACCTCGGGACCGGATACGCCGTAGAGGTTGGCCATGAATTCCAGCGTGGCGCGTTCGATCATGGCGCGCACTGCCAGTTGCATCGGCTCCAGTGCGCCCTGGCCGCCGGAAATGTCGAAGATGTTGTTGTTGAGGATGTCGAAGACACCGGCCTTGATTTCGCGGCCGACGATCTGCTTCTGGTAAGAGATCACGTCGACGACTTCCAGCGTGCGGGTGTCGACCAGGCGCAGGTCCAGCGCCACGTTCATCACCATGGTTCGGCCGGAATAGAGGCCCTTCACGCCGTTGTCCTTGACCTCGCCGGCGTAGGCGTCGATGCCTGACGACTGGATGTTGTAGTTGAGTTCGGTGATGCCGCCGACGATGAAGAAGTCGGAGCCGGCCACTTCACCGGCCATGATCTTGCGGTAGTCGCCTGGCTGGTTCGGGTTGGCGACGGGCGCGTCGGTGATCAGCTTGTTGTTGGCGTACTTCAGTTCCAGTTCGCCGACCGATGTATCGAAGCGCTCGACCTGGCGGGCGCCGGCCTTGGCCAGCGCGGTCATCGCCATCAACGACGCGCCTTGCGTGATTTCGCGGCCGCCTTCCAGCGAAACCTTGCCGGTGTAGTCGGAGATCCGGCCGACCGCGATGCGCGGGCTGGCCAGCCGATGGGCCCGGGCATAGGAGCCGAGGCAGATCAATGCGTCGGAATAGGCCGTGGCGTTGGCGGTCACTGGCGCGCGGCCGATCGGCGCGCTGTAGTTGCCGTCAGCCTGGACGCCGGGCGTCATGCAGCCGCTCAAGGAGAAGGCCAGGACCGCCGTGCCGGCCAGCAGGGCCACGCGCTTCACCGCCTTGAAGGCCGGAGTGTGCATCTTAAAAGCCATTGAGGTTTACCTGTCCGTTGAGGGATTGATCCGTGGATTGAGTGCCCGTCGTGCCATGTACTGTCGTGCCGTTGGAGGTGGCGGTGACGTCGCCGTTGTTGGTCTGGGTCGAGTGGACGATGACGGTGTTGTAGTTGCCGTTGACGACCACGTTGAGATAGTTGCCGATGGCGGTTGCGCCGCCGAGCGCGCCCGCGCCGGAATAGCTGTCGCCCGCGCCCATGGTCTTGGAATAGGCATAGACGCTGTTGTCGGTGCCGGTCACCATCATGCCGTCGACCAGGACGCGGTTGCCGTTGGCGTCGCGTGTCGACGGATCAATCGGATTTTGCATTTCGTTACGGGCGATGCCGTAGCCGGTCTCGAACGCGGCGGCGCTGGTGTTCATGCTCTGGGCATGAGCCGTTGCGGCTGCCAGGCTCAGGGCCAGCGTCGCAATCAGGCACGTGATAAACCGCATCGGTGGCGCTCCATTGATCCTGGCCGGCGGGCCTTGGATGCTCCCCAGGCCAGCAATTCGGATGCCACTGTCCGTCACAACCTCTAAAATTACGTATATTTTCTCGGGTTTGCGCCGGTTTTAGCCGCGTTTTCGGAAGCAAAGGGCGTGACCTGGACCGTTTCCATTCGCTCGCCGGGGGCATGCGTGGCCGAAAATGAGCCATTTGCGTGTCCCGGAATGCGACAGCAGGCTCACAACAAAGTGACGCGTTTAACCTTTGCGCGCTTATTGCAAATTTATCCCCTCGGGAGGACCCTCCGTGCTTCGTCCGGCGTTCACGAAACAACAAATCCGGTGGGAGGATACGCCAGTGCTGATCAATCAACTTCTCAATTCCAAGGGGCCGCAGGTTTTCAAGGTCGCGCCCGACGACACCCTGTCGGCGGTGGCGGCCCTTCTGCATACCCGTCGCGTCGGCGCTTTTATTGTGGCCGACAAGGCCGGCAAGGTCGTCGGCATCATCTCCGAACGTGACATCATCCGCGCCATAGCGACCGAGGGGCCTGACGCGCTTGGGCTGCCGGTGTCGAAGGTGATGACGAAGGACGTCGTGTCGGCCAGCCCGGGCGAGACCGTGGACAATATGCTAGAGGTCATGACCGACCGCCGCATCCGTCACCTGCCCGTCATGGAAGGCGGGCGTCTTGTCGGCATCGTTTCGATCGGCGATCTGGTCAAGGCCAGAATCTTGGCAGCCGAGCATGAAGCCCATTCGCTCAAGGCCTATATCGCTGCTGGCTAGTGCGGGACTATTTTCTCTTTTTAGCCTTGCGACTCGTTTGGGCGGGCGTTAGAAGCCGCGCCTCGTCGTTTTGATCTCCTTGTGGACAGCACGGGCGGAAATGAGGATAGATCCTTAATTACCGCTTGCTGCCATCTTAAAAAGGGATTAAAAACGGCCCTTCTTCTGATTCCGGCGTAGGTAATGGGATCATCCGTAAAAAGATGATCGCCGTCCTTTCGTCGCCTTCGTTTTACGGGTTCAGCCTTCGCGGCGGAATTTGTAAAAAAGAGGAAAAAGTCGGTTGACACGGTTCGGCGCGCGCACTAAATACGCGCCTCCTTACAACGACTGAAGCGAGTTGTCGCGCTGGGCGGTCTGACCGCCGCTCGGTGTAGAGGTCTTTGACATTGTAGATATGGAAAGAGAACCGCAGGCGGCGGTGTTCTGGCTGCGCGATGGAAGCATCGTGCAAGATGACACTGACGTTGATTAGCGGT
>CAYYTA010000078.1:0-46348 GCA_964474575.1 uncultured Caulobacteraceae bacterium
AAGCACGACAAAGGCGTCCGCTTCCTCGAACATCATCATCTTGCGCTCGTGCATGTTCTTCACGACGCGGGTCTCGACCTCGTCATAGATGATTTCGCGCGTCCGCAGGAACTGCGGCATGACGCCCAGCACCTTGCCGCCGGCGGCGTGGACGGCGCGCGCTGTTTCGCCCATAAGACCTACGCCGCCGCCGCCATAGACCAGCCTCAGGCCCGCGCCGGCCACGACCTGACCCAGGTCGCGGGCGGCCTGCTTAAATGCATCGTCATTGCCGAAGGAGGAACCACAGTAAACGCAGACCGACTTGATGTCATGCTTGGAAAGGGGCATTTCATTCAGAACCTTAACCGTGAGTCCTGTAGTCTAAACCCCTATCCGGCCGGATGAAAAGCGGATATGGCTTGCGGCGTGAAAAAGATATTCGCTTTCCCTGCGACGGTTGTGCGGCTGGCGGTCCTGACGGGTCTGGCCGTCGCGACAGGATGTTCGCCCAAACCGGAGGCCGCACAGGATCCCGACGCCTATCTGCGCGCCGCCGGCTACTCACCCGCGCCGCAGATCCTGTCGGTGACGGGCAACGGCAATACGGCCATCATCACCGGCCAGGCCCTGCCGGGCGGCCGCGTCCGCATACTCTACGGCGAACAGCGGGCCATCGGCCTCACCGCCGACACCAAGGGCCGCTTCAGCGCCGATGTGCCGCTGGGTCCTGAAGGTGGCCTGTTCGACATCTCCATGGACGATGCAGGCCGCATGATGCAGGCCGAGGGGCGCCTGTTCATTCCATTGGGCGCGCCGCAGAAGGCCATCCTGCTGCGTGGCGGAGCACCCAGCCTGGCGGTATCGCCTAAGGCGGTGCAGGGGGTAGCCGTCATAGACTATGACGCCGCCGGCGCCATGACGGTGATGGGCAGGGTGACGCCGGGCGCGGCCATCGTGGTCACGGTCGATAACGAAAGTTGGCCGAAGCAGCCGCCGGCCGGCGCCGACGGCCTGTTCGTCGCTGTTTGCCAGTTTTTGCCCCCTCAGGCCGACACCACACCGATCAATGTCACTGTCGCGGCGGGAAGCCAGACATGGAACCGCGTCATCGCCGTCAGTGCGCCGCCGTCCGGCGATCGCATCACGGCCGTTGAAGGCGGCGGCTGGCGCGTCGACTGGGCTGTACCAGGCGGCGGCATGCAGACGGCGATGGTGTTCTGAGGCCTCGGCCCCTTACATCATCTCGTCCTGCTTCGAGCGAGACGACGAAAACAGCTTCTTGAGGAATTCGGTGATGCCGTGGCGCTTGGCCTTGCGCGCCACAGCGTCCTCGCTGACCAGCCAGGCGATCTGGACAACGCGGCGTTCGCCCTCGAATGGCTTGTGGCCGTGCCAGGAGTTGTCCAGCCGCGGGAAAGCGATGAAATGGCCGTAGCCGGGATTGACCTCGGCGGTGCCTGGCCCGTCCTGGTCCGGGCCTTCAAGGAAACGCAGATTGCCGCCCGACGTGCCTTCGTGGTTGAGATAGATCAGGGCCGAAGCCAGCTTGTCGGCGCCATCGGTGTGCGGACGGCCGTCCTTCAGCGCCGACCACTTGCGCACCGTCACCCAGTTGGGTTTGCCGGTTAGGTCGACGCCCAGCTTGTCGCCGATCGCCCTTGCGAATTCCGGGCTGCGCACTTCCGCCAGCAGCGCCCTGAATGCCGGGCCCATCGGAAAGTCCTCGGGCCGCATGAAGCCGGTCTTGTCAATCTGCGGGAAGTCGCGCGCGATCTCATCTTCCATATCCGGCGGCAGGACGCCCTCGCCGATCATGTTGCGGAAGGGGTAATCGGAAGCCGGGGTGGCGGCGATGGCGTCGTAACGCAGCATGGACAGGACCTTTGGAATACGAACTCGCAGCCAATATAGCAGTCCGTTCTGGCGATTGCATCCCCGGCGGATTGTCGCGCCTTAAATATACGCCCCTTGCAGCGCTTCGTTTCGCACAGCTGCCATGGTACGGCCGCCGAGGGCGAATTCGACGGCCGCCTCGGCGTGGATATGGGTCGAGTCGAAGCAGGGCAGGGGCAGGTCGTCGGCATTGACGCTCAAGCCCAGTTCGGTGCAGCCGAGGATCACACAGTCCGCACCCTCGGCCTCGCCCTTCGCCGTCATGTCGATGAGCGCCTGGCGGGCGGTGTCGCTGACCACGCCCTGGCACAGTTCGTCGAAAATGGCGTTGTGGCAGGCCATGCGATCGGCGCCGCCGGGGATCATGACCTGGAGGTCATGACGCCACATGCGCTCGGCATAGAAGCCGTGTTCCCTGGTGTAGCGCGTCGCCAGCAGCAACGGCCGGCGGTGGCCGGCCTTGCGGATGGCGCCGGCGGTTTCATCGATGATGTGGATCAGCGGCGCGTCGCACGCGTCCTGCACGGCGTCGGCGCACAGGTGCATGGTGTTGGTGCAGATCAGGATGCAGTCGGCGCCGGCCTTTTCCAGTCCGCGCGCCGCGCCGGCCAGTTTTTTCGCCGCGTCATCCCAGCGGTCGGCGCGTTGCAGGTCGACGATGGTCTGGAAATCCAGCGAACGCATCAGGATGTCGGCTGACGACAGTCCGCCCTTGCGTACGCGCAGGGCCTCGTTGATCAGGCGGTAATAGACCGCCGTCGATTCCCAGCTCATGCCGCCCAGCAAACCGATTTTACGCATGACATCCTCCATATGAGCCGAGGATAGCGCGGGTTTGGCGAAAATGGCGCGCGAAGTTTTGACAAAACCGTCTGAATCGTGCATAAATTAAGCGTGTATAACGATAAAGATGCAATTTCATGCTGGATGATCGCGACCGCCGGATTCTCGACCTGCTGCAAGCTGACGCGGGCCTGCCGATGCAGGACATCGCCGCGCGCGTGCACCTGTCGGCTTCGGCCTGTTCGCGCCGCATCGCCCGGCTGAAGGACGAAGGCTACATCGCCCGCACTGTCGCAGTGCTCGACCGGAAAAAACTTAACCTGACCACCACAGTGTACTGCCTGATCAAGACGGCGCACCATTCCGCCGACTGGCTGGATCGTTTTCGCGCCGCGCTCAGCGATATTCCGGAGATCGTCGAGGCCCAGCGTCTGGCCGGCAATCTCGATTATATATTGAAGATCGTCGTGCGCGACGTGGCGCACTACGATACCATCTATAAGCGCCTGGTCGGCCGGATCGACCTGTTCGATGTCTCGGCCTACATCGCCATGGAGACCATGAAGGACCAGAGCGTCCTGCCGACAGCCTAGTTACTGAGCGGCCTGGCGTCGACCGCCGCCGGCTCGTTGGCCGTGTCGGCATAGCCGCCGTCGTCGGTCGCGACGACGGGCGTGGCCCGGGCGTAGTGAGGGCTGCCCTGAAAGACGGTGAAGGCGATGGCGCCGACCAGCCCGATGATCAGGGTGAACAGAATTGCCCGGACGTAAGCGCCGATCGGCGAAGGCGGTGTGCCGGCGTAGGTTGTGTGCATGAGCATGATGACGGACTCACTGAAACGATTGACCCACATTGTCCGCCTTCCGGTCGTAAGGAAAAAATGGCGGCTCGCGACGCGAAAATAAAAACGGCGATTGCAGGCGACGGTCGCTTGTGAAACCATCCTCATGAAGACGATGGAGGTGGCGATGAAGGCAGGCGTATCCGGTTTGGCCCTGGCGGCGGCTCTCATCTTCCTTCCCGGTCTGGCCCAGGCTCAATCCTCAGGTTCGGTAGCCTATGACTCGGTCGATCCGATGATCGGCACAGCCGGCGGCGGCCATACCTATCCCGGCGCCTCGGCTCCGTTCGGCATGGTGCAGCTGTCTCCCGACACCAACGTCACCCTGTTCAAGCAGAGCTACAACTGGGCGGCGGGCTATCGCTACGAAGACACCTCGATCATGGGGTTCTCGCACACCCACTTCTCAGGCGCGGGCCATTCCGACCTTGGCGACATCCTGGTCATGCCGGTATCGGGCGACGAGGTGAGGACCGAGCCTGGCGATCCCGCCCAGCCCGGTTCGGGCTATCGTTCGCGGTTTTCGCACGCCACCGAGCTTGCCCAGCCGGGCTACTACGCCGTCACGCTCAGCGATTATAACGTCCGCGCCGAGCTGACCGCCGGTGTCCGCGTCGGCGTCCACCGCTATACCTTCCCGGCGGACAAGGCGGCGCACCTGCTCGTCGACCTGCGCTCCTCGATCTACAACTATCCGGGCAAGGTGCTGTGGTCGACCATCCGCGTCATGCCCGATGACACCGTTGTCGGTTCGCGCGAGACGCGCGGCTGGGCTCCCGACCGCAAGCTCTACTTCGCCATGCGCTTTTCGGCGCCTCTGGCCAGCCACAGCTTCATCTCGACCGAGACCGATGTCGTCTATCACGGCTTCCACGGGCCGGACCGTTTCGATGATGCGCCAGCGGAATTGGATGGCCGCGCCACGGTGGCGCGCTTCGATTTTGGCCAATTGAGCGCGCCGCTTGAGGTCCACGTCGCCATTTCCAACGTCGACGAGGCCGGGGCCATCGCCAATCTCGACGCCGAAAGCGGCAGCTTCGATACCGTCCGCGCCTCGACAAAAGCTGCGTGGGAGCAGGCGCTGTCGGCCATCGATATCGACGCCGCGCCGGACATGAAGAAAAACCTGTACACGGCGCTTTACCACACGCTGCTGGCGCCGTCTGTGGCGGGCGATGTCGATGGCCGCTATCGCGGGCCGGACAACGAAGTCCACCATGCCGATTTTACCTTCCGCAGCACGTTTTCCTTGTGGGACACCTTCCGCGCCGAGCATCCGCTCCTTACCCTTATCCGGCCGGACGGCGACAATGCCGACATCGTCAATTCGCTGATCGCCAGCCAGCAGGACAGCCCCTTCGGCATCCTGCCGGTGTGGCAGTTCCAGGGACGCGAAACCTGGTGCATGATCGGCTATCATGCCGTGCCGGTTATCGCCGACGCTTACCTGAAAGGCATCAAGGGCATTGATGCCGACAAGGCGCTCGACGCCATGATCAAATCCGCCACCTACGCGCCGTATGGCGGCCTCGACAGCTATATGAAGCTTGGCTATGTCGCCATCGACATGGAGCCGGAAGCGGCGTCGAAGACCGTCGAATACGCCTATGACGACTGGACGATCGCCCGCATGGCCGAACGCATGGGCCGCAAGGACATCTCCGCCGAGTTCGATCGCCGCGCCGGCTACTGGCGCAACACCTTCGACGTGAAAACCGGCTGGGTGCGGGCGCGCCTCTCCGACGGATCGTATCGCGAGCCATTCGATCCGACCGCCATCAACTACGGCAGCGATTACACCGAGGGCAATGCCTGGCAGTATTCATGGTTCATGCCGCAGGACGAGGGCGGCCTGATCCAGCTCCTGGGCGGCGACGGGAAGACCGTGGCCAAGCTTGACGCCATGTTCGACTACGACGACTCCAAGCTCGACTATTCTTCCTCCGAGGACATTTCCGGCCTGATCGGGCAATATATCCACGGCAACGAGCCGTCGCATTCGGCCGCCTATCTCTACGATTATGCCGGGGCGCCGTGGAAGACGCAGAGCCGCCTCAAGCAGATCGTCGATTCACAATACAAGCCGACGCCAGACGGCATGTTGGGCAATGACGACCTGGGCCAGATGTCGGCCTGGCTGGTTTTTACGGGGCTTGGCTTCTATCCGGTGACGCCGGGCTCGGGCCAGTACGTCATCGGCCGGCCCTTTGTGACGCACGCCACGCTCAACCTGCCCAATGGCAAGCACTTCGCCATCACGACCGAAGGGCAGGGCGACTATGTCGGCAAGGTGCTGCTGAATGGCAAGCCGCTCGACCGGCTCTATATACTGCACACGGAGATCGAGGCCGGCGGCGAACTGCACTTCGTCATGCAGGACAAGCCGAATACCAAATGGGCCACCGCCAAATCGGCCCGGCCCTACGCCATGAGCGGCTATTCATCCGCCGGCGGTTCCCACAGCTCGATCGCATTGCCTTCGGGGTCGTAAATACGTGCGAACTTGCCGGTTTCGGGCGTATTCCAGGCCGGGTCCGTCTTGACCTCGATGCCGGATTGATGGAGCTGAGCGACGAAGCCGTCGATATCCTCGACCCGCAGGTTCAGCATCCACGCCTTGTCGGCGGGGAAATAGTCGGTGGTTTGGGCGAACGGCACGATCAGCGCCGGACCGGCCGTCTGTTCCAGCATGCCGTATTTGAGGCCGACCCCCAGGTGCTCGCGATACCATTTGCTCAGGCCCTCGGGGTCCTGCGCGCGGAAAAAGACACCACCAACCCCGGTCACCGCCATGATCGCCTCCATCTGATCCGTAGAGCCTAGCAAGCGGCGTCGGCGAGATCAATCTGAGGGGTTTAAATCTTCAGCCGGACCCATCGGCTGGCGCTACCGGCGACGAGGATGCAGAACAGGGCGAACAGGAAGGTCTTGATCAGGCCTACGGGCGATGTCGTCGCCCAGTCCGGCAGGTTGAAATAGATGAAGCCCAAGGCCGAATAGGCGAAATAGGGGATCAGGTAGGTCAGCAGGGTGTCGCTGCCGGCGGGCTTGATGATGGCGAACCACTTGGCCTTCTTCCAGACGTCGCCGACCCAGTAGAGCGCCAGGAATGCCAGTATGGTGATGGCGCTGCACAGGAAAAGCCAGGCCGGGGTGGCGCTGATCTTGGAAATGCCCCAGATCGGCCGCGTCAGCTGCGCCGCCAGCAGCCACGCTGCCGCCATGACCACAAAGGTGATCGTCAGGCCGCGAGGGTCGCCCTTGCGCACGAAATGGCCGAACAGCGTCCCCGTCACCACACCGCCCATGATCAGCCCGGCATGGGTGCCGTCGCGCAAGGGGGAGGGCAGCATATCGAGCGCGCCGGGTACCAAACCCGCGGCATTGGCCATGCTCAGGCCCGCCAGCGCGGCCCAGGCCACGCCCAGTATCCACAGACGGCCATGCGAAACAACGGTCACCGTCCCCACCAGCAGATAGGCCCAGCCGATGATGCCTAAAATGCCCCACCAGTGCGGCGCGAACCCGCTGTCGTGTCCATGATAAGTGAAGGCCATCCACGCCAGCACCGCCGCGCCCAGGGCCCGAAGCGGCCATGTGATCCAGCCGGGCCATGCCCTGGGGTAGTTGTTCCAGATCAGGATGAAGCTGCCGCACATCAGCGTGTCCCACTGCCAGCTCCACAGATGGGTGGCGCCGGCGTCGAGTTCCTCGCCGTTCATCATCCACAGGCCCATGACGACCAGGGCGAAGGCGCGCGTCACGACGTGCCACAGTAGCCGTCCGTCGCTGTCGCCTTTCGCCCGCCTCGCGTCGACGGCGAAGGGCAGGGACAGGCCGACGATGAACAGGAAGGCTGGAAAGACCGTGTCGGCCAGGTGCAATCCGTCGACGCCGGCCTTGACGTGGTCGATCCACTCCGGCGCGCCCTTGACCGTCCACAGGTCGTTGACGAACAGCATCAACAGCATGGTCACGGCGCGCACCAGGTCGATGGCGACCACACGCGCCGGCGTTTCCTCAAGCGGCGTCGATTCCGTCATGCTGCCTCCCCGCATGGATCACCGGCGCATTAAGGCCACGAATTGCCCTGGCCGTAAAGCCGCCTTAACGGCCGGCTTTTTCCGTAGGGCCGACGCTTTGGATGGCATTGGTCAGCACACCCATCTTCCAGCTTTTCGGCACCTTCGCCAGGCCTTGCGGCGTGTCGATGCCCTGCAGGCCCTGGCTGCCGCCCAGCGGCCCGGTGAGGTAAAGATAGCTCCCGGCGGCGGCGAAGCGGTCCTGCAGCCGGTTGGGATAGCCCCAGGCCAGCCACGCCAGGTTCTGCGGCACGAACAGCGCCGTGTTATGACAGGCCTTCGGCATGTAGCCGCTCCACCCCAGGGCCAGGTAGCCGAGGCCGCACGCCTTCAGCGACTTGCGGCCGAAAGGCTTCAGTTGCGGCGCGATGACAGCGAAACGCGCCATCGGCTTGTCGCCGCCATAGGTCGTCAGGCGATCGGACATCAGGTCGCGCTTCGTCAGGTAGTCGACCAGCAGGTCGGCCTCGTGCGGATCGTTGCTCTTGATGTTGATCAGGAAGCGCGCCTGCGGGAAGGCGGTCAGGGTTTCCTGCAAGGTCGGCATCATGCCCTTGAATTTGCCGCGAAACGGAAATGTCTTGCCGCGGTCGGCGGTATAGCCGTAGCCGATGTCGAGTTGCTTCAGCTCCGCCATGGTATGGTCGCGGGTAACGCCGTGGCCGTCGGTGCGGCAATCGACGCCCCAGTCGTGGAAGACGGCGAATTCGCCATCGGTAGTCGGATGGACATCGATCTCGATGACATCGGCGCCGGCGTCAAGCGCCGCCTTCATCGACGGCAAGGTGTTTTCGAGATAGGGATTGGCCGGCGGCAGGATGCGCGTCGCCGTGCAGTCGTCCATCTTCAGGTTGGTATGGTCGTATTCCTGGTGGATGCCGCGGTGGGCCAGGATGCTCAACTGGCCGCGTGGCACAGGCGCCAGCCATGACGCGTTCGTCACATAAAGTCCCAGGCAGACAACGGCGGCCACGCCGCCCCACAGATAGCGCTTCTTCATGTTATTCTCTCGGCGTCGCCCATATACGTAGCGTTGCTACATATATCGTGGACTGTCAAGGGCGGTTGAGGGCGGGAAGGTTTTCCAGGACCTGCAGCAGGTCGGCCACTGTTTCCGGCTTCAAACGCTCCAGCAGGACGCCGATCAGGGCTAGCCGCCGGGCATAGACGCGCTCATAGGCCGCCCGACCGTCTTCGCTCAGCGACAGCCGCTGCGTCCGGCGATCGCTTTCGTGCGATTGCCGCGTCACCAGCCCTTGCTTGATCAGGGCGGCGACGATGCGGCTCATGGTCGGATGGCTGACATATTCCATCTGCGCCAGCTCGGTCAGGGCCAGGCCGGGGTGGCTGTAAAGCGTGCTCAGCGCCGAATACTGCGCGCTGGTCAGGCTCGAGCCCTCGTCGAGCAACCGCGCCTGGCGCAAAAGCCGGGTGGCGAGGTTCTGGAAGCGCGCGGCCTGGTTGTCCTCGTTCACCACCGATAATCCCGACCGGGCAGGTAACTGGACTCCAATAGCGACCGAGGGGAGCGCAGCCTGCGTGGCGCCAAGGGGCGAAGCCCCTGAACGCCAAACTAAAAACCAATCCGAGTTGCTTCGCAATGAGGATTGGAGGCCTGAGCCAGAGTCGAACTGGCCTACACGGATTTGCAATCCGCTGCGTAACCGCTCCGCCATCAGGCCTCTCATGGAGCGAGGCGCTTCGCTATCAGAAGCGGTGCGCGCCTGCAATGATCTAAATCTCAAATGTTGCTGAATAATTTCAGCGCCCGGTTAAAATGCAGGCTTTTTGCCGCAGGCGCGTGGCTTTGCAGCGCAAGGCAATTGCAGACGCTGCGCCAGGCCTTTATAAGCGGGCGCAACAACGAGTCTCGAGGCCCCAATGGATTTCCACGCCGCCCGTCAGAACATGGTCGAATCGCAGGTCCGCGTGAACGATGTCACCGACACCGCCCTGCAAGTGGCCATGCGCCATGTCGAGCGAGAGCGCCTGTGCGCGGCCTCCCAGGGCTTCGGCGCCTATGGCGAGGTCGAGGCGGTGATCGCGCCGGGCCGCGTCCTGATGAAGCCGCGCGACATCTCGAAGCTTTTGCAGACCCTGGAGCCCAAGCCGGGCGAAACCGCCCTGGCCCTGGCCGCGCCCTATGCCGCCGCCGTCATGGCCGAGGTTGGTCTGAAGGTCACGGCGCAGGAAGCCGATCCGCGCGCCCTCGCGGTGACGGGCCCCTATCTCAAGGAACTGGGCGTCGCTGCGGTCGAGGCTGACCTGAAAGCCCCGGCCGGCAAGGACTATGACGCCATCATCACCGAGGGCGCGGTCGCCGAGCTGCCGGCCGCCTGGCTGAAGGCGCTCAAGGTCGGCGGCCGCCTGGCCGTCGTGCTGAAGGACGGCCCCGTCGGCCGCGCCCGTCTCTACATCCGCCTCGAGAATGGCTTCTCGGAGCGGGAAGTGTTCGATTCGTCGCCGTCGACCCTGCCGGGCTTCGGCCGCACTCCGAGTTTCCAGTTCTGATCCGAATGATACTGACGTAAATCGGTAACACCGGACCTGATTATTGCGCCTGGCGCGCGAAGGGGCGACGGTTTGCGCCACACCCCGCGTAAAATGCGCAATGTGAAAAAAGCTTAACTCGCCTTGGCCGGAATCTTCTGGCAGGGATGGGTTCAGGAAGTCTTATTGCTTTGCGGCCAGGCTGGGGTCAACGACTCAGCCCCGGCCCGGGGGCCGGCCGAGGGGCCGCAATTACTGGGGTTTAGGAATGACCAAGTTCAGTTTCGCGCGTATCGCCGCCGTGTCGGTCGTGGCGCTCATGGCCGCGTCGGCTGTTCACGCCGAAAGCCTGGCCGACGCCATCGCCATGGCCTACGCCAACAATCCGACCCTGGCGCGGGCGCGGGCTTCGCAGAGGGCCACCGACGAAACCTACGTCCAGACGCGGTCGCAGCTTGGGCCATCGCTGTCGGCCTCGGCCAGCGTCAATGATTCCGACCACGGCAGCCTCTTCAGCCCGCGCTCGACGACCAATGTCGGCGTGTCGGCCAGCCAGACCCTGTTTGCCTCGGGCGGCCTGTCGGCTTCGCTGTCGGCGTCCAAGAACAATGTCCTGTCGGGCCAGCAGAGCCTGCGGTCGACCGAATCGCAGGTCCTGCTCAACGTCATCAGCGTCTATACCGCCGTCTATCGCGATCAGCAGGCGCTGCAGATCAGCCAGGACAACTACGACATCCTCAAGAAGCAGCTCGACCAGACGCAGGCGCAGTTCGACGCCGGCCAGTTGACGCGGACCGACGTGGCCCAGTCGCAGGCCCGCCTGTCGGCGTCGGCCGCCAGCCTGGCTTCGGCCCAGGCGCAACTTGATTCGGACCGCGCCACCTATGTCGCAGTCGTCGGCCAGTCGCCGGTCGCGCTCGATCCGGTGCCGGACCTGCCGGGCCTGCCAGGCGACTTCAACGCCGCGCTCGACACCGCCCAGAACAACAATCCCGATCTCGCCGCCGCCAGATTCGCCGAAGACGCCGCCAGCGACCGCGTCCGCGCCGAGAAGTCGGTATTCGGGCCCACCGTCGGCCTGTCGGCCTCGATTGGTGAAAGCGCGCCGACCAAGAACCTGCACCTCGGCGGCAGCGAAGACGCCACGGCGACCCTGCGCCTGTCGATCCCGCTGTTCAGCGCCGGCCTCAACGGCTCGCGCGTCCGCCAGGCGGCGGAAGACTATAGCGCCCAGCAGTCGACCACCGAAATCACTCGCCGCAGCGTCGTCTCCGAGGTGTCGCAGGCCTGGTCGCAGATGCTGGCCGCCAAGTCGGCGGTCGCCTCGACCCAGGAAGAAGTCAACGCTGCCCAGATCGCAGCCGACGGCGTCAAGACCGAGCAGCAGGTCGGTCTGCGCACCAATATTGAAGTCCTCAACGCCGAGCAGGACCTGAAGTCGGCCCAGCTCGACCTGGTCAACGCCCAGCGCACGCAGTACGTCGCCGCGGCCCAGCTGCTGTCAGTGATGGGCGAGCTTGACGCCCAGATCTTCGATCCGTCGATCCAGCTCTACGATCCCAACGCGCACTTCAACCAGGTCAAGGCCAAGGGCTGGACTCCGCTTGAGCCGGTCGTCCATGCGCTCGACGGCCTCGCCGCCGGCGGCCACTGACTTGAATTCATCCCTCCCCGGCTTGCCGGGGAGGGGGACCGCACGAGCTAGCCATGCCTTGGCGATGGCGAGTGAGATGTGGTGGTGGAGTATCTGACTTTCCGAAACGCCACTCTCTGATTCGATCACAGAAAAATTAGCCGACGATGCGTATTTCGGGCGAATTTGCCGGTCACAGTGCCCCTTGAGAGTTGCAAATCGGCGCGAACACGTGTCTGCTCCTCGAGGCTTCAGTTTCCGAATCCGATTCGCAAGCAGTGAAAAAACATGGCAGAACAATCCGCACACGAACCGACCATGGAGGAAATCCTCGCCTCGATCCGCCGCATCATCTCGGAAGATGACGCGCCCGAGGACAAGGTCGAAGCCGCCGCGCCCGAACCCGAGCCGGAACCCGATTTCGAGCCCGTCGCGGACGAGCCTGAGGAAGACGTGCTGGAACTGACAGAGGCTTACCAGCCCCAACCGTCGGTCGCCATCGGTGACATCGAGGCCTACGAACCCGCTCCGGCCCCCGCGCCGAAGCCGGAACCTGCGCCGGCGGCGCGTGCGGCCGAACCGCGTGGCGCCGGCCTGGTCAGCGAACGCACTGAAAGCCAGGCCGCCTCGGCCTTTGGATCGTTGTCGAGCACGTTGCTGGTCCCGCACAGCGACCGTACCCTCGAAGACGTCACGCGTGAGCTCCTGCGTCCGCTGCTGCAGCAGTGGCTCGACGCCCACCTGCCGGCGATCGTCGAGGAGCAGGTACGCATCGAGGTCGAACGCATCGCCAGACAATCCCGGCGCTAGGAATGGCGCGCCGCTAAACTGGATTTCCCTGAATTCACCTGATAAGAGGGCGGCGTCTTCCGACACCGCCCTTTTCCCTTTGCCGTGATCCCATGCTTGAAAAGACCTTTGATCCCGCCGCCGTCGAGCCCCGCCTGTACGACATGTGGGAAAAGTCCGGTGTCTTCGCACCGTCCGACAGCGGCGAAGCCTTTTCGATCGTCATCCCGCCGCCCAATGTGACCGGCAGCCTGCACATCGGCCACGCCCTCAACAACACGCTCCAGGACGTGTTGGCGCGCTTCGAGCGCATGCGCGGCAAGGCGGTGCTGTGGCTGCCCGGCACCGATCATGCCGGCATCGCCACCCAGATGGTGGTCGAGCGCCAGATGGCGGCTTCGGGCGACAATGCCGGCCGCCGTGAAATGGGCCGCGAGGCCTTTGTCGCCAAGGTGTGGGAGTGGAAGGCGCAATCCGGTGGGACCATTGTCCGCCAACTGCGCCGGCTGGGCGCGTCGTGCGACTGGTCGCGCGAACGCTTCACGCTGGATGACGGCCTGAGTGCAGCGGTGCGCAAGGTGTTCGTCACGCTCTACAAGCAGGGCCTGATGTATCGCGACAAGCGCCTGGTCAACTGGGACCCGCATTTCCAGACGGCGATCTCGGACCTGGAGGTCGAGCAGAAGGAGGTCGACGGCCATTACTGGCACTTCGCCTATCCGCTGGCCGACGGCGTGACATACCAGCATCCGGTGTTTGATGACGACGATCGCGTCTCTTACGAGACGCGCGACTACATCGTCGTCGCCACGACGCGGCCAGAGACGATGCTGGGCGATACCGGCGTCGCCGTCCATCCCGATGACGAGCGCTATAAATCCCTGGTCGGCAAGTTCGTTATCCTGCCGATCACCGGCCGCCGCATCCCCATCGTCGCCGACGACTATGCCGATCCGGGCAAGGGATCGGGCGCGGTCAAGATCACGCCGGCCCACGATTTCAACGACTTCATGGTCGGCAAGCGGCATGGACTGGCGCAGATCAATATTCTGGACGAACAGGCGCGCATACGAGACGCGTTCGACGTTACGCCGCAAAGCGCCGTGGCCGCAATAAACCGGGCCAGGATGTCCCCTGCCGCGACCATTTCCTTGTCGGCGTTGCCGAGCGTTACAACTGAGGAGGGGACGGCCTTTTCGCTGAAAGAGGCGGTGGACGAGGCGTCAAACCCTTACCAGGTCGGTTTCGGCGAAATTCCGGAGGATTTTCGCGGTTTAGACCGCTTCGCCGCGCGCAAAGCCGTGATCGAGCGCGCCGAGGCCGAGGGCTGGTTGAAGGCCATCGAGAAGACGAAGCACATGGTGCCGCACGGCGATCGCTCTGGCGTCGTCATCGAGCCCTACCTGACCGACCAATGGTACGTGAATGCCGGCGAGCTGGCCAAGGAGGCCATCCGTGCCGTCGAGGATGGCCGCACCGTCTTCGAGCCCAGGAACTGGGAAAAGACCTATTTCGAGTGGATGCGCAACATCGAGCCGTGGTGCGTGTCGCGCCAGCTGTGGTGGGGGCATCGCATCCCGGCGTGGTATGCCGAAGACGGCAAGATCTTCGTCGCCATGAGCGAAGCCGAGGCCAAGGCCGAAGCCGCAGCCCATTATGGCCAGGCGGTCGAACTCAGGCAGGACGAAGACGTCCTCGATACCTGGTTCTCGTCGGCCCTGTGGCCGTTTTCGACCATGGGCTGGCCGGAAGACACGTCCGACCTCAAGCGCTTCTATCCGACCCATACGCTGGTTACCGGTTTCGACATCATCTTCTTCTGGGTGGCCCGGATGATGATGATGGGCCTGCATTTCACTGGCGCGGCGCCGTTTTCACGTGTCTTCATCAATGCCCTTGTCCGTGACGAGAAGGGCCAGAAGATGTCGAAGTCCAAGGGCAATGTCATCGATCCGCTAGCCCTGATCGATGAATACGGCGCCGATGCCATGCGCTTCACCATGACCGCCATGTCGGGCCAGGGGCGCGATATCAAGCTGTCGACCCAGCGCATCGAGGGCTATCGCAACTTCGGTACCAAGCTGTGGAACGCCACGCGCTTCTGCCAGATGAACGAGTGCGCGCGCGTGCCGGGCTTCGATCCGGCCTCCGCCAAACTGACGCTCAGCCGCTGGATTCGCGGCGAAGTCCACAAATGCCACTCGTCCGTCACCTCGGCACTGGAAGCCTGCGCCTTCGACGACGCGGCGGGCGCGCTCTACAAGTTCATCTGGAACACCTTCTGCGACTGGTACATCGAACTGGCCAAGCCGATCCTCAACGGTGACGACGAGGCAGCGACCCAGGAAATCCGCGCCATGACCGCCTGGGTGCTCGACCAGGCCATGGTCCTGCTGCACCCGGTCATGCCGTTCATCACTGAGGAATTATGGGGCCAGACCGGCGGTGAGGGCATGCTGATCTCGCGCGCCTGGCCGAAGTTCGACGCTGCGGCGATCGACCCGGCTGCCGACGAGGAGATCAACTGGCTGGTCGACCTGATCACCGAAATCCGGTCGATCCGCTCGGAAATGAACGTGCCGGGCTCGGCGCGCGCCCCGCTGGCGCTGAGCGGCGCGTCCGAGGCAACCAAGGCCCGCATGGCCCGTCACGAGGACCTGATCCTCAGCCTCGGCCGCCTGTCCGAGGTCCGGGCGGGCGAGGGCGCGCCGGGTTCGGTACCCTTCGTCGCCGGCGAGGCCACCGCGCACCTGGCCATAGCCGAATTCATCGACATCAAGGCCGAGGAGGCGCGTCTCAGCAAGGAGATCGCCGCCTTCGACAAGGACATGGAAGCGACGCTGAAGAAGCTCGACAACCCGGCCTTTGTCGCCCGCGCGCCGGAAGAGGTGATCGAGGAAAACCGCGAGCGCCTGCGCGACGCCCAAAGCGGCAAGGCGCGTTTGTCGGCCGCCCTGGAACGGCTGAAGGCGGCGCTTTGATCGCACCGTCAGCTTGACTTTGCCCTGAAGGGCATGAATTAAGGAAGTTTGCCAACCGGGGACGGCACATGGGAAAATTCGCGCGCGGCATCGGTCGCCTGTTCGGCTACGACGTTACACGTTACCGCAAGTCGTTTTCCTTCAGCCCGACACTCAACCGGTTGCTGCGTCATTTCACCTTCGACGGCGTTGTCGATGTCGGCGCCAACAAGGGTCTTTTCTCGCGTCATTGTCTGAAGTCCCTGCCGGGCGTGCCGGTGGTGTCGTTCGAACCCACTCAGGACTTGGCGGCGGAGCTGACGCGCGCGGCGGCTGGTCAGCCCCGCTGGACGATCGTGCAAAAAGGCCTGAGCGACGTGCCAGGCAACGCCATGCTCAACCTCTCCGCAACCAGCGTGTTCAACTCGATCAATGACGCCAATCCGGAATTCACCGAGAACTTCGGCGGACTTGCCTTTAACGGGCGCCAAGCCGTCGAGCTGACCACGCTCGACCTTTTCGTGCCCGAGTCCAGCCTGGCCCGACAGGAAAACCTGTTGCTGAAAATCGATACCCAGGGCCACGATTTCAAAGTGCTGAGGGGCGGCCACGAAACGCTGAAGCGCGCGCGCGCCGTCATTGTGGAATTGCCGTTTCAGAACATCTATGCCTCTGGCGACACGCATGCCGACATTCTGGCGTTTATGGATGTTGCCGGCTTCGATATTTATAGCCTGGCGCCGATTTCGTCGGATGCGCGCGGCCGCCTGATCGAGGCCGATGGCTTCTTCATGCGGCGCGCAGGTTAAATCGCTGGAAATGCCCTTATCAGGGCGTCGCCACAGCGCTCGACGGCGTCGGCCGGCGCACGGGACGCCCGTTCGCTCAGCATGTCGAGATTGAGCGGGGTACGGATATTGAAACGGTCGGGCGGGGCGACGCCGAGCGCCGAATAATAGTCCTCGAACTTGTAGCGGTCGCCTGACACCTTGCCCGACATCCGCGCCCAGATCGACGGAATCCCCAGGGCATCGGCGACGACCAGTCCGTGCAGGCTGGTCGAAATGACGTGGTCGGCGCTGGCGATGGACCTCAAGACCTCGTCGGGATCGGCCGACAGGTCGACGATCGTCGCATGCGGCGTACATGCCTTCAGCCCGCGCACCACCGGCATGTTGAGATCGACCATGTGCGGCACGATCGCCCAACTGGCCGTTTTTTTGACCGGCTTGTCGATCAGGCGCGCCGCCAACAGGCCGGGATCGCCAAGCGGCAGTCCCGCCGGCATGCTGAGGCCCGAGCGCGTGGCGTGGCCGCGCACGGCATGGACATGCAGCATGCCCTTGGCCGCCACTTCGCGCGTCTCCGGCGAGCGGATGAAGCCGCTGCCCCAGATGTGCAGCGGTGAAAAACGCAGCGACAGCCAACGCTTCCAGCACCGGCGCATCAGGCCGCCCAGTATGCTGCCGATGGCGGCAAGGTCGCAGTCGGTCTGCGCCGCCCATACGGTCCGGCGGTCCAGCACGCGCTCGATGATCATGGGGGACAGGGCGTCGCCGAAATTCGGACTGCCGTCGCGGTGACGGAAATAATAAAGCTTGACCGGAGGCGCAGCCATTAAACGGCTTTCTCGCAAACGCGTGGCCCCGGATCGTCTTTAAGTGGTAGCCTGATCCCCTTCCGTCGCGCGATCACGAATTTGTTATCTCCACCGTGTCCAGCCATTGTATTCCCGTCATGAAACAGATAAGGAGCGAGGTTCCGCACTCGGTTTAAACCGCCCTGCGGGCCTTCGTTTGACGCGATTGTTTCAGGCCTGACGTTAAGGCCGGCGCGGCGGCGATGCGATCGGGTAAACCCCGCCTCCGGAGTCCAGTTCTTGACCGACACGCCCGCGCCCGACCTCAGCCTGATCATCTGCACACTGAACGAAGGGGCGGCCATTGCCTCGGTAATCGCCGAGGTCAGCGACCACCTTGCCGGCATCAGCCACGAAATCATCGTGGTCGACGACAATTCGCAGGACAACACCCAGACCGAGGTGCTGGAACTGGCCAAGACCCGGCCGAACGTGCGTCTGCACGTGCGCCATGACGAGCGCGGCCTGTCGTCGGCGGCAATCAAGGGCTGGGACATCGCCCGGGGGCGCTATCTCGGCGTCATGGATGGCGACGGCCAGCACGATCCCGTCGCCATCCGCACCCTGGCCGACCTGATCATGCAGGGCGACAAGGACCTGGTCTGCGTCTCGCGCTATATCGGCAAGACCGAGACCGGCCTGAGCTTCTTTCGCGACATGGCGTCCAAGGGCGCGACCCTGGCTACCGGCCTGGTGCTCCGCGTGCCGCTGACCGATCCGATGTCGGGCTGTTTCATGATGACGCGCGAATACTACATGTCGGCGCGGCCGAAGCTGACCGGCGTCGGCTTCAAGATCCTGCTCGACATCGCCGCGTCCTCGCCAAAAAAGCCGCGCTTCGCCGAGGTCAAGGCGGCGTTGCGTCAGCGCCAGGGGGGGCAGTCGAAGCTTGACCTGCGCGTGGTGCTCGACCTGTTTGCCCTGCTGGTCGAAAAGGCGACGGGCGGCCTGCTGAAGGCGCGCTTCGTGCTGTTTGCCGGCGTCGGCGTGACTGGCGTCTTCGTGTACACGGCGGTGTTGATCGCCGGCCACAAGCTGCTGCACAGCGGCGCGCACCTGCCGCTCTATCGTTACCAACTGCGTTGGGATGATGTCTTGAGCTACAGCCTGGCGATCTGGCTGTCGATGACGTGGAACTTCTTCCTTAACAATACAATCACTTTCCGTGACAAGCGCCTGAAGGGCTGGAGTCTGTTAGGCGGGCTTATCGGCTTTTACTTCGCCTGTTCGATCGGCGCGGCCCTGAGCCTGAGCCTGGCCCTGCTCATGAAGGAGCGCCTGCACGTCCACTGGCTCGCGGCCGGCATTCTGGCGGCGCTGTTAAGCTCGGTCTGGAACTACTGGGCGTCGACCATGCTGTCGTGGCGCAAGGCGAAGAAAAAAGGCGCATAAAAAAGACGCCCGGATCCCAGGGGTGAGGGAACCAGGCGTCGAGACGTCTCCGCGGACGGTAAGCGGAGAAGATGCTTACCAGCGGTGATTATGATCGCGGCCGCGATGGTGATGGTCGTCCCAGCGGTCGTTGCGGTGATCGTCGCGATAGCCATAGCCGTTGTTGTGACGATTGTCGTAGTCGCCGTCGCCACGGCCGCGATCGTCGTAATAAGCGCCATCATTATAGCTGTAGCTGTCATCGTAGCACTTGGTGTTGTTTTTCGCGACCTGCGAGCCGACGACGGCGCCCAGGACTGCGCCGATGGCGGTGCCGGTGTCCCGGTGGCCGCGGGCGGCCGCATTGCTGCCAACCACGCCGCCGATGACGGCGCCGGCGATCGCGCCGCCGGTTTGCGCATCGGCCTTGCGATTGCATTCCGCCGAAGCCACGGCGGGCAGGGCCATGACCGCCAGGGCGCCGGCCATCAGGGTCGAGATCATCAGGGTCTTTGTCTTGGTTTGGGCAGTCATAGCAGCCTCCTCGAAATTCGCTGGCGGGTGCGGATATCGCCTCGCCGTTGATGACTAGGGTTATAAAGAGGTCAATATGAACGCCGCTTGATAGGTTCGTTCATCTTCGTTCAGGAATCCCGGAATCGTCATGAAGCTGTGGATAATTTCACGGACGCCTGACGACAAAAAAGCCCCCGCCATGTGGCAGGGGCTTCATGAGGGCTGATAAGCCGGACTTACCAGTGGCGGTGGTGGCCGTGGCCATAACCGCGGTCCTCATGGTGGTCGCGGCCGCGATAGCCGTTATATTCGTCGTAGCGATAGTAGCGGCCGCGCGGCTGAGCGTAATAGTAACGCGGCGCCGAATAGCTGCGATAGTAGGTGCCGCCGTAGTAGCCGCTATCGCGGTAGTAGCCGTCACGGCGATAGCGGTCGTCGCAGCTGTCGCTGGTCACCGCCGCACCAATCGCCGCGCCGGCCAGGGCGCCGACGGCGGTGTTGGAACCGCGATTGTGATAGTGGCTGCTGCTGTTGCCGATAGCGGCGCCGATGGCGGCGCCAGCCAGGGCGCCGACAGCCTGGTCGCTGCAACCCGCGGAAGCGACGGCCGGCACGGCCAGGCTGAGCGCGGCGGTCGCGGCCAGGGCGATAAGGATTGTCTTGCTCATGATAGGTCTCCAAACTGGGCGGAGTCATGGACGCGACCCGCACTTGAGGCCAAATCTACACCCGTGAACATGAACGCAGCTTGATAAGTTCGTTCATCTTCGTTCATCACCACAACCAGCCGTCATGGTTGAAATGATGGTCGGTATAACGGCGCGTGCTATAGTTGTAGGAAAAGCGGCCGTAGTCCTGGGTATCCATGTCGTCACCGGCATAGCGGTCGCGTTCGTAGTGACGGCGACTATAACGGCCATAACCATAGTGACCGTAGCCGTATCCGTAGCCATAACCCGAACAGCCGCAGCGGTGGCGGTAATAGCTATACGGATAAACCAGGCGCACGCCGCTGTAATAGCCGGTCAGGGGTTCACGCTGGGTATGCCCGTCGCGGTAGCCTCGCTGCTCGCGTGCGGCGGGCGCCTGGGGCGCCGGGCCCTGGTAACGATAGTCCTCGTGGTTCACGTAGTCGTAGGCAACATCGGCGCCGGCCGGCGGAGGATTGGTTGGACCGGCATCCCAGTCGTCGTCATCGTCGTAAGGCTGGTTGTAGTTCGAGTCCTGGCTGGGCGGCGGCCCACCATAGGACTGGGCGGACGTTCCGGAGGCGGCGAGCACGCCGGCCAGACAGCCGGCGGCGACGAACAGGGCGGTGGTTTTGCGCAACATGGACAGCTCCCGTGGAGAGCCCCGTCAGGGGTTAACCATAGTCGCCCGCGGCCTTGAAAGCGGCCAATGCCGAAGCTACGGGCGAAAACAAAAAAGCCGTAAGCTTACCAGCCGCGATGGCCGCGATGGCGCCAGCCGTGGTGCTCCCAGCCACGATGCTCCCAGCCGTAGGCGGGCGCGCCATAATGAACGCGAACGACGTGGCGATAAACGACCGGGCGCGGCGCGACATAGACCGGCTCGCGGACATAGACGACGCGGTCGACATAGACAGGCTTCTCGACGACGACCGTCCTGACGCGGACGTGGCGTACGGGCGCCTTGTGAACCACGCGGTGATGGACCACATGGCGGACTGGCGCGCACGAACAGTGGGCGGCGGCGGGCAGGGCGGTGAGGGCGACGGCCGCCGAAGCCAGGCCGGCCAGCATGAGCGTTTTCGCGGTCATGACAAAACTCCTGAAAGATTGAACGCGTCCCCACAGCCTATAATGGGACGCCTAACATGAACGCCGGTTGACCCGCGCGTTCATCTTCGTTCATCATGACCGTGACGCCGTAAGTTTGCGGTTGCGTTTTCCGGCTCAGGCTGTAAGCGGGCTGTCCCCATTTGCGGACAGGATCATGGCGGAATTCGAAACGGTCATCGGCAAGGTCGGCTTCCAGGGCGACGGCATCACGCCCCAGGGCGAAGCCGTGCCTCTGACCCTGCCTGGCGAACGCGTCCGCGTCCGGCGCGGCAAGGATCGGATGGAGGTTGTCGGCATCCTCGAATCCAGTCCCGAACGCGCCGTCCCGCCGTGTCCGCATTTCTCGGCCTGCGGCGGCTGCGCGCTCCAGCATTGGGACATGGCGGCCTACAGCGCCTGGAAGCGCGACATGGTCCAGGTGATGCTCCAGCGCGCCGGCCTTGAGATCGAGGTCGCGCCGATCCTCACCACGCCGCCGCACAGCCGCCGCCGCGTCGGCCTGCACGCCCGCAAGCAGGGCAAAGTCGTTGAATTGGGCTACAAGGCGCGCGGTTCGTGGGCGCTGGTCCCCATCCATACCTGCACCATCGCCGACCCGATCATCGTCAGGGCCCTGCCGCACCTGACGGCCTTGGCAGCGCCGCTGTTCGAGCATCCAAAGTCCGCCCCGATCCTGCACGTCACCGTCTCGCTGACCGGCCTCGACATCGATATTTCCGGTATCGAGCGTACGCGCACCGGCGGCCTGTCGGGCGACGCGCGCATGCAGGTCGCCCTGATCGCAGCGGAAGCCGACTTCGCCCGCGTCACCATCGGCGACGACATCCTCTACGGCGCACGTACGCCGGCGGTCGCCTTCGGCAAGGCGCGCGTCGGCCTGCCGCACGGCGCCTTTCTGCAAGCCTCGGCATCATCCGAAGCCGATATGGTCTGCCTGGTCCGGGCGGGCGTAGGCGACGCGAAAAAAGTCGCCGACCTGTTCTGCGGCGCCGGCGCCTTCACCTTTCCGCTCGCCGAAACGGCTACGGTCCATGCGCTTGACGGCGCCGCGCCGGCCATTACAGCTTTGAAGTCGGCCATTGCCTCGGCGCCCGGCCTCAAGACCATAACGCCCGAAGCGCGCGACCTGTTCCGCCGTCCGCTCCTGGCCGAGGAGATGCGTGGCGTCGACGCCGTCGTCTTCGACCCGCCGCGCGCCGGGGCGGAGGCGCAATCCGCCGAAATTGCGCGCTCGAAGCTGGTCCGCGCCGTCGCCGTCTCGTGCAATCCGCAGACCTTCGTGCGCGACGCTAAAATTCTTGTGAGCGCCGGATTTTCGCTGGACTCCGTAACCCCGGTCGATCAGTTCTTGTGGTCCCCCCACGTCGAACTCGTAGGAGTATTTTCGCGTTGATATCCGTCGTCATGCCCACGCTCAATGCCGAGGAATGCCTGACGCGCAGTCTGGCGGCGCTGGTTCCCGGCGTGGTCGAAGGCCTGGTCAAGGAGGTCATCGTCGTTGACGGCGGCTCGGACGATTCGACTCTCGAAATCGCTGACTCGACCGGCTGCCAGATCATCCAGACTGACGCGGCGCGCGGCCTGCAACTGTGGCAGGGCTGCCGGGCGGCGCGCGGCGACTGGCTCTTGATCCTGCACCCGGATTCGCAGCTCGGCGACAACTGGATGGAGCGCGTCCAGGCCCATATGCGCGATTTTCCGTTACAGGCCGGCTATTTCCACCTGCGCTTTGACGATCCGTCGTGGCTGGTGCGGCTGTGGGCGGAGATGCTGGCCGTGCGGGCGCGCTGGCTGGCCATGCCGTCGGGCGATCACGGCCTGCTGTTGTCGCGGGCCCTGTATGACTCGACCGGCGGCTACAAGGACCAGGCGGCGTTCGAGGATGTCGCCCTGTCGATGGCGCTCGGCCGCGCCCGCCTGCGCCCCATGGGTGCGACCCTGACCACCAGCAATTCGCGTTTTCGCGCCAAGGGCTGGTTGCCGGGATTATTCGTCAAGGGCGGCCGGTTCCTGATGTACCTGCTGGGTTTCCCGCCCAAGCCGCCGGTCAAGCGGACATAGCCGAAAGCAAGAGCCCCTTCACCACGCGCATGAAAGATGCGCCTTGCTCCTGGCAAACGCTACGTTTGCCTTCGCTCACCCGACCTCCCCGACAAGCGGAGAGGTGCAAGGGGTTGTGCGTCCTCTTTCTTCTCCCTCCCCGCTTGTCGGGGGACCATGAGCCCGACTCGAAAGTCAGACCTGAAAGAATGGGCGAAATGGTGGAGGGGTGTCTCGCTTTACTTGTCCAACGAGACGTCGAGGATTTTCGCGTCCGCCGCCGCCGCCGCCAGGGTCGGCGACGACTTGCCCATCATCTGGCGGTAGATCCAGTAGTTGGCGGCGACTTCCTCGACATACTGCCGCGTTTGCGCCACCGGGATCGATTCCATGACCAGCAGGGCGTCGGCATCCGGCCCGAGGCTGTCAAGCGCATCCTTTACCGGACGCGGCCCGGCATTATAGGCGGCGATGGTGCGCAGCAGGTCGCCGGCCATGATCGGCGTGCCGGCCAGCCGCTGGATATAGTCCTGGCCGACGCGCAGATTGACCGCCGGCTTCAACAGCTGCTTCGGCTTGGAAGAGAACGAGGAATCACCCTCGATCAGCGCCGCCGTTCCCGGCATCAGCTGCAGCAGCCCGTAGGCGCCGGAATAGCTGATGGCCTGCGGGTTGAACTTGCTTTCCTTGCGCGCGAAGGCATAGACCAGCGCCTTGTCGACCCTGAACCCGCCCTTGGGTGCATAGGCGGGCATCGGATAGAGTGATGCGTCGAACAGGCGGTCGGCGGGCTTCAGCTGATTGACGTCGACGTGGGTTCGCGCCGCCAGGGCCAGCCAGCGGTCGCGCTCGCCGCCATCGCCCGAAGTCTGCACCGCCGACTGCAATTCGCGCTGCGCGTCGGAGCCGCGCCCGATCTGGATCAGGGCATTGAGGCGCACGGCCTTGGGATTGCTCTTCGTCCAGCTGAAATCGGCATCAAGGCTGTTACTGAGCGCCGTGCGCTCGCCGCCGTCGAAGGTCGGGCCCTGGCCTTTGAGTGCCAGGGTCACCGCCGGGGTTACGCCCAGGCGCTGCTCGGCCAGCAGGCCGTAGAAGGTGAACGGGAAGCTGGCCGCGATCTTGAAATAGGTGCCGGCATCTTCGTCATGGCCCTGCTTCATGGCGCAGCGCCCGGCCCAATAGGCGCCGCCGGACTGGCTCCAGGCGTTGCGGCTGGGGTCGGTCGCCACGAATTTGAACTCGGTCTCGGCGTCGGCGTAACGGCCGAGCCGCCAGTCGGCCAGGCCGGTCACCCAATGGTCGCCGATCTTGTGACCCAGCGTCACCGCCTGATCGAGCTGGCCGTTGTTATAGGCCGAGCGCGCCGACTTGGGCGTCAGGTCGTTGTCGAGTGAAGCGTCCGGGCCGTCGTCGATGCCCGGTCCGGCATTGGGTGCCGTGGCCAACGGGGATGCAAGCGTGGTATAGGCCGCCAGTTGCACCGCCGTGCCGTCGGGCGCGGTCGCCGCCGCGGTCTGCGGCTTGCCGTTGATCAGCGGAAAGGCCGGATCGGGCGCGCCGGCCGGCTTCTTGCGCTTGGCCAGGTTCCATACCGCCATCGCCATCGGTTCGTCGCCATAGACGTCGAGCCAGCCGGTCAATTCGTCATAGGTCGAGGTGTAGCCGCGGCTGAACAGCTTGTGATACTCGGCATAGCCGATCAGGCGCTTGTCGGTGACCTGGGCCAGGGTCTCTTCCGCGCTATCGTAATCACCGGAATCGATTAGCGAAAACGCGCTCTGGTAAAGTTCGACATCATAGGGCGACAGCACCGTGTCGACCGCCACCGGAGGCGTCGCCGGAACCGCCGGCGCCCGCGCGGCCATGACTTGGTAAGGTACCGGCGCGGCATTCAGCGGGAGAGGGGTGTCGTCAACCTCAGGCGTCGCGACAGGGGGCGCAGGCTTGAGCTTCGACAGATCCATCGTCACCTTGACCGGCGACGCGAAGGCGGCCTTAGGCGCCGGCGCGGCCGCCGGTTTGACGGTTTTGGACGGGGCGTTCGACGTCAGCACCGCCACAATGCGGCCCCCGGATTTCGTGGCAGCTTTTCGGTCGGACTTGGGACTCGCCGTGGCCACGGCAGTTGCCGTCTTGTTGTTGCCCTTGGCTGGGGTAGCGGCCGCTGCCGGCTTCGTCGCGGTGTTGCCTTTGGCGACGACAGGCGTCTTTTCGGCGGTCTTGATAGGGGGGGTGCGGACCGCCTCCGCCGACTTTGTCGATGTTTTTGGGGCCGATGGCTTGGAAGCCGTGGTCTTGGCCGGTGCCGCCAGGCAGGGTGCGCCGGCAAGTGCCAGGGCGACAAAGCCGAAAGCGGCGAGGGACACGCTGTTGCGCATCCTTGGCTTGGATAGGCCTGGCCTCAAGATAAACCCCTCGGGCAGATGAACAAGTTGCGCACTTGCACGCTAATGAAAAACTTATGGCCTGGCAAGCGCGCGCCATTGACCCTTGATAAGCCTCTATGTGCGGTCCAAGGCATGAATATGGCAAGTCAACTTGCCGGTGAGGGGAATCACGGCTTGTTGATATGCGCGGCGAGCGTCAGCAGATCGCGCCAGAACAGGCCCTTGGCCGCCGGCTGGCGCAGCAGGAAAGCCGGCGTGTAACTGGCCATGACGGGGATGGCGGCGTCGTTGTCGCCATAGCTGATGATCCGTCCACGCAGCTTTTGCAGGCTCTGTTCGAGATTGAGTACGCTGGTCACCGCCCCGGCGCCGAGCAGCAACAACGCCTTGGGGCCCGCCAGCCGGATCAGGGCTTGAAGGAACGGCTGGTTCAGACTGATGTCCTCGGGCGTCAGGGGCCGCCCGCCCGCCGGCCGCCAGAAGGCGCACGGCCCCAGCATTGCCGTGCCGTCGAGCCCGGCCGCTTTCATCGCGGCGTCGATCATCGCGCCCGTCTTGCCGGCGAAACCGAGACCCGCCGCGTCCTCGTCGGCGTCCGGCGCGTCACCGATGACCAGGACGTCCGGGGCCGCCGCGCCGCGATATTTGACGAGCGCCTTGGCCCCTTCATGGCGCATCGGCATGTGCTGGAAGGCGTCGAGTTCTGCATAGAGTTCGTCGACCGTCCGCGCCGCCGCGGCCCGTCCCCGGGCCTCGTGCAAAAGTGTCGCAAGGTCAAGATGGCCAAGGCTTTGCAGCCGCAACGGCGTCGCCGCGGCCGGCGCGTGCGCCACCCTCACGCTTTTTTGCTCGGGCATGCGGGCGGCGCGCGGAAATGCGTGTTTATTTTCGCTGAGAGTCCGGTTAAGAGGCTCGATTTCGTACAGGTCGCCGAGCTCATGGTCGACGAGGAAGCCGAGATAGCTTTCCATTTCGCGGTCGAGTTCGGAGGGTGGAAACATACGGGGTGCGGCAGCGGGGCTTGGCGGGGACGGATATCCCTTCATAGAGACGCTCGCGCGCGCCCGCAAGGAGCGGTTAGATGGCGGAAGCGCCGGTGACGCGGGATGCGATGGAATATGACGTGGTCGTGGTCGGTGGCGGCCCGGCCGGTCTGGCGGCGGCGATCCGGCTGAAGCAGCAGGCGCAGAAACACGGCCGCGACGTCAGCGTCGCCGTGCTCGAAAAGGGCTCGGAAATCGGGGCGCACATCCTGTCGGGCGCGGTTTTCGATCCCAGCGGTCTGGCCAAGCTGTTCCCCGACTGGAAGACGCGCGGCGCCCCGCTCGAAACCCGGGTCACCGAAGACAAGTTCATCTACCTCGGCCCGCAGGGGGCGATGGACATTTCCACCCTGCCCAAGCCGGACTACATGAACAATCACGGCTGCTACATCGGCAGCCTCGGCAATCTCTGCCGATGGATGGCCGGCGAAGCCGAGGCGCTGGGCGTCGAGATCTATCCCGGCATGGCATGCTCGGAGGTGCTTTACGACGCCGACGGCGGCGTGGCCGGCGTGGTCGCCGGCGTTTTCGGCGTGGCCAGGGACGGCCACCACAAGCCCGACTACCAGCCCGGCCTCGAACTGCGCGCCAAATATACGTTTTTCGCCGAAGGCGCGCGCGGCTCGCTGTCGCAGCAGGTCATTGCAAAGTACCAGCTCGACGCCAAGTCCGACGTGCAGAAATACGGCCTCGGCATCAAGGAACTGTGGCAGATCCCGCCGGAAAAATCTCGCCCGGGCCTGGTCCAGCATACGCTCGGCTGGCCGCTCGACGATCGCACCGGCGGCGGTTCATTCCTCTACCATTTCGGCGACCACTACGTCGCCATCGGCTTCGTCGTCCACCTCAACTACGAAAACCCGTATCTGTCGCCGTTCGACGAGTTCCAGCGCTTCAAGCACCATCCGGTGATCCGCGAACACCTCGAAGGCGGCCGCCGCATCTCCTACGGCGCCCGCGCCATCAACGAAGGCGGTTTCCAGTCGGTGCCGCGCCTTGTCTTTCCGGGCGGCGTGCTGGTCGGCTGCTCGGCCGGCTTCGTCAACCTGCCGCGCATCAAGGGCTCGCACAACGCCATCAAGACGGCCATCCTGGCGGCCGACGCCGCCTATAACGCCCTGGGCGGCGATGCGCCGCACGTGCTCGAAGCCTACCAGACAGCCTACGAAAAATCAGATGTGGCCAAAGAGCTGAAGCTTGTCCGCAACGTCAAACCGCTGCTCAGCCGCCTCGGCACCGGTCTCGGCACGCTGGTTTCCGGCGTCGAGATGTGGATGACGCGCCTGACGGGCGGCATCTCGCCCTTCGGCACCCTGCGTCACGGCAAGACCGACGCCCACGCGATCAAGCCTGCCGCCGAGTGCAAGCCGATCGCCTACCCCAAGCCCGATGGCGTCCTGTCCTTCGACAAGCTGAGCTCGGTGTTCGTCTCCAACACCAACCACGAGGAGGACCAGCCGGTTCACCTGAGGCTCAAGGACGCGCACATCCCGATCGACATCAACCTTGCCAAGTACGCCGAGCCAGCCCAGCGCTATTGCCCGGCCGGGGTCTATGAGATCGTCGGCCTGGAGGCGGGCAAGCCGGCCCTGCAGATCAACGCCCAGAACTGCGTTCACTGCAAGACGTGCGACATCAAGGACCCGACCAACAACATCGTCTGGACCTGCCCCGAAGGCGGAGGCGGCCCCAACTATCCGAACATGTGAGACGCCGTCCTTGATCTCAGGCGACATCTCGCCGTAATCTGTCCGACAAATCACATCCGACAGAAAAGGCGACATCATGGTCACCACCTCACGCCGCGGCCTGTTCACGACGGCTCTGGGCGGTGCTGCTGCCGCAGCGGCCGGTCCTTCGCACGCCGCGCCGGCAGCGCCATCGGCAAAGTGGGGCAGGGGCGTCGAGGGCCAACGCAAGGCCGACCTCGGCGACGGCACCTATCTCAACCCGATCATCGCCGGCGACCACCCCGATCCGACCATCCTTAAGGACGGCTCGGACTATTACATGACGTTCTCGTCGTTCTTTGCCTATCCTGGCATCGTCATTTGGCACTCGACCGACCTTATCAACTGGGCGCCGGTCGGGCCCGCGCTCACCAAACCGCTCGGCACCATCTGGGCGGTCGACCTGTGCCGGCACAACGGCCGCTACTTCGTCTATATTCCGGCCGCGCCCGACGGCAACACCTGGTCGATCTACGCCGTTTGGGCCGACGACATCAAAGGTCCGTGGAGCCAGCCTGTTGACCTCGACATCCACGGCTGCATCGATCCCGGCCACGTCGTCGGCGAGGACGGCAAGCGCTACCTGTTCGTCAACGGCATCCGCAAGGTGCGCCTGACCGACGACGGCCTCGCCCGCGACGGCGAGATCGAGCCCGCCTACAGCCCGTGGCATTATCCCGACGACTGGGTGGTCGAGGCGTTCTCGCCGGAAGGCCCGAAACTCTTACATCATGGCGACTATTTCTACCTGATCACCGCCGTCGGCGGCACGTCCGGCCCGCCGACCGGCCACATGGTCATCGCCGCGCGTTCGAAGTCGATCCACGGTCCGTGGGAGGATTGCCCGCATAACCCTCTTGTCCGCACCCAAAGCGCCGCCGAGCCGTGGTGGTCGCGCGGCCATGCCTCGCTGGTCGAAGGGCCGGCAGGCGACTGGTGGCTGGTCTATCACGGCTATGAGAACGGCTTTCGCACGCTTGGCCGCCAGACCCTGCTCGAACCCGCCGAATGGACGAAGGACGGCTGGTTCCGTGCGCTGGGCGGCGACCTGTCAAAGCCCCTTCGCAAGCCGAAAGGCGGCAAGGCCGGCCCCTCCGGCGCCGCCAAATCGGACGACTTTTCCAGCAACCGCTTCGGCGTCCAGTGGGGGTTCCACGACCCAAAGCCGGACGACCCGACACGGGCCACCTACGAAGATCGCGCCCTGCGCATCGCCGCGCGCGGCACCTCGCCGGCCGACAGCTCGCCGCTCGTCTGCGGCGTCGGCGATCGCAGCTACGAGGCCGAAATCACCCTCGATCTCGACAACGCCGAAGGCGGCCTGCTGCTGTTCTACAATCCCAAGGCCTTCGTCGGCCTGGCCTTCACCCCGGAGCGTAGCCGCACCTTCGCCTGGAACGAGGAACAGACCTGGATGAGCGCCGACATGGCGACGCAAAGCGTTCGCATTCGCGTCACCAATATGGAGAACGTCGTCACCTGGCATTACTCGCATGATGACGGCAAGACCTGGGTTCTGCATGGCCTGCGCATGGAGGTGTCGGGCCTCCATCACAACGTCTTCGGCGGCTTTCTCAGCCTCAAGCTCGGTATTTACGCCGCCGGCGAAGGCAGCGTACGCTTGCGCGATTTCAGCTATCGCGCCATCGCCTGATCACTCACGGTTTGCACCGCCATATAAAGTGTCCGTGAACGGGCTGGCCTGATTTATAAGTTTCCTGTAAATACCTGTGGCACAGGCTGGGGCCATCCATTTTCCTTCAGGCGGTCTTTTATCGTGAAGAACAGTTTCGTAGCCGGCCTTTTCCCTCGCGTTCTTCTGGGAGCGGCCAGCGCCGTGGCCCTCATGTGCAGCGCCGCCGAGGCGCGGCCGATCATGGCCGACATCGCCCATGAACTCAGCATCTACCCCAGCCCCTATTCGAATTATCTGATCGGCCGCTACGCCATGAATCAGGGCGATGTTGGCTTGGCGTCGCGTGCGCTTGGCGCCGCCAGCGACGGTGACCCTCAAAACGCCGACCTGCGTCAAAAGGCCTTTGTCGTCGCCGTCCTGGGCGGCGACTTCGACCGCGTCCAGGCCCTGTCGACAGGTCTGTCCGCCGGCGACGACGGCTCCGCGGCCATGGCGCATGCCGTCAATGCGATCACCCTTGTGCGTGACGGTCACGCCGCCGCCGCCCGCCGCGAAATTGACACAGTGCTCACGCTCGACGCCAGCGACCGCACCGGTTTGATGCTGCGCCCCTACGTCCTGGCCATGGCCGGCGACACCAAGGCCGCGCTCGACGACTCAGGCGACGCCACCCTGATGAAGGACGACGACAACCGCCTGGTCGTCTACTTCATCAAGGCCGAACGCGCCCGCATCCTGGAAATCAAGGGCCGGGCCTCTGAGGCCGAGGCCATTTACAAGTCGCTTTACCAGCCTGGCGCGGCGGCCTTTATCTTCGGTCCAGACTATGCCGGCTTCCTCGAACGCCAGGGCCGAAAGGACGAGGCGCGCACCGTGTGGCAGGCCGTCGCCGACCAGGGCCGTGACTCCAATGCCGCCATCGTGCTCAAGCGCATGGATGCCCCAGATTACAAGCCCGCCGCCCTGCCGGACCTGAAGAGCAGCATGGCCCAGGCTTTATTTCTGGCCTCGACGCTCTATTACAGCGACCACAACGCCATGCTGGCCCTGGCGGACCTGCGCATGGCGCTTTATCTCGACCCGGCATCCGATCGCGAGCACATCTTCCTCGGCCAGATCGAGCAGGACATGAAAGACCCCGTCGCAGCCGAAGCCGCCTGGGCCACCGTGCCGGCGACCTCGCCGCTCTATGTCGAGGCCAGCCTTCGCCGTATCTGGTCGCTGCGTGGCCGCGGCGAGGATGACGAGGCCATGGCCCTGGTCGACAAGGCGCGTGCCAGCGACCCGGACAATCTCGGCTTTACGCTGGAAAAAGCCAGCATGCTGCAGGCGGGCAATGACAATGCCGGCGCCCAGGCCGTGCTCGACGCGCGTATCAAGCGCGCCGGCAGTGACGATTTCACCTGGCAGGCCTGGTTCCTCGAAGCCATGATCTATGACGGGCTTGATCAATGGGACAAGGCCGAAGCCGCTATCGGCAAGGCGCGCGCCATCGATCCTGATCGCCCGGAAGCCCTTAATTTCCTTGGCTATGGCTGGATCAACCGCGGCCTGCACGTCAAGGAGGGCATGGACCTGATCCGCCAGGCCCTGGCCGCCGATCCGAAGTCTGGCGCCATTACCGACAGCCTGGGCTGGGGTTATTACAAGCTTGGCGACTACAACAACGCCCTGACCTATATCGAGCAGGCGGTGCAGATGGCGCCGTCCGACGCGGAGATCAACGAGCACCTGGGCGACGTCTACAAGGCGCTCGGCCGCGACGCCGAAGCCGGCTACGAATGGCAGCGCGCCCTGGTGCTCGGAGCGCCTGCCAGCGAAAGCGCAGGGCTGCGCCAGAAGATCGACGCCAACAACGAGACGCTGAAGGTCAAGGGCCTTGCCGCGCCGGCGGCCACCAAGACCGAGGCTGACGCCACGCCGCCCCTGCCGAAGAAAAGGCGCGGCGGCTTCGGCCGGGCGTAACGCGCCGCATTGGCGTTCAGACTTTTCTTTTGGGCTCGGCTGGCCTACACCCGCTCATCCCTTATACCTCCCCGCCCTTGGCGGGGGAGGGACCGCACGATCGAGCCTTTGATGTATCGAAGGCGAGTGAGATGTGGTGGTGGGGTGTCTTACTTGCCGATGACCCGCCATGCAGCCCCGCCTCGCGCCCGCCAAGATCAATCTCTACCTCCACGTCGCCGCGCCCGACGCGCGAGGTTGTCATCCCCTGCGTAGCCTGGTCGCTTTCGCCGATATCGGCGACGAGGTCGAACTGCTGCCTGGCGGGCGGGGGAGGCTGCATATCCAGGGACCTTATGCCGACGGATTGAGCGCCGGCGAGGACAACCTGATCATGAAGGCGGTTCGCGCATTCGAGACCGAAACAGGTCGGCGCGGCAACTGGGACTACCGGCTGACCAAGAATCTGCCGCTGGCGTCCGGCGTCGGCGGCGGCAGCGCCGACGCCGGCGCCGTCCTCAGGCTGCTGCGCGGCTGGCGATCCGACATGACCGATGACACGCTCTCGGCGATAGCCGCAAAAACAGGGGCCGACGGCGTCATGTGCCTGTGGTCGAGGGCGTGCGTCGCCGAAGGCTATGGCGAAAAGCTCAGTCCCGTCGTCCTGCCGCCCTTGCCATGCGTACTGATGAATCCTGGCGTGGATTGTCCGACGCCGCAGGTCTTCCGCGCTTTCGACGAAGTCGGGATCTATCGCCCGGTCTATTCACGCTGGCATGGAGAAGGCATCCTTCCCCACGGTTCGCTGAGCGGCTTGAAATCACTGTTGAGCCCTGACCATGGCGGCCTGATCGTCGAGGATGTGGTCAATTATCTCACGACGACGCGCAACGATCTTGAGGCAGCGGCTATAGTATTGAGACCGGTGATCGCCGACGTCCTTAAGGCCTTGCGCGCACAGCCCGAAACCCGCCTGGCCCGCATGAGCGGTTCCGGCGCGACCTGTTTTGCCCTATGCGCATCAGATAAAGATGCAATCGCATTGTCTGCTCGGATGCGAGCCTTGTGGGCTTCAGCCTGGGTGCGCTCCTGTTGTTTAAGCTAGCTGAGCGAATGATGTCTTTACGGCCGGCGCTGCAATTCTTTTTCGCCGTTCGTCACATTGTTAAACGATGATAAGTGGGAGGTATAACGAATTTAACTTGTTATAAATGCTAAAGTTTGACATTTGTATTACGGCTATTTAGATGCTTCAAGCGCATTGTTATACCTCTTTATGCCTTTATGGATAGGGCGCACCAAAGCCACAAAATGCCCGCAAAGCTCGACATTCAGCACGCCGAGCGGAATGCGCTTTTCCGGAAAAAATGTAAATGCATCAAATTATGTGCATGCAAACGCTTTGATCGCGAGGGCGCACAGCCAGACCACTAGGTTTTGCTGGGCCGGCGGCTGCGCATCGCCATTTCCACACACATTTCCGGATCATTCGCCAGCCGCCGGTAATCTTCGGACTCCACTGGATAGATCGCGATCCGGCCTTCATCGTCATAATGGGCGCCGAAGCCATGTGTCTTGGTCAGGGGCGAGGCCCGCATGCACGGATGGCCCTTGCTGAAGAAGGCTTCGCGATGTCCTTCGCGTTCTTCGCGCGCTATTCCGTTCTTTTGGCAGAAGATTTCGAAGTTGAAGCTGTCGAGATCGTAGGCGTATGGATGCTCGCTCAGCAGGTCATAATGCCGTTGCGCCAGAGTTGGCGCGTCCTTTGGCGCCGGAACCCGGCCGGCGGTCATGCCGCTATCGTCGGCGATGATGATGAAGGTATTGCGGATCATGCGCCCGACAATACGCCTTTTCGCCCCATGCGCCACAAGGGAATGATCGCCGGCAGGCCAATGACGCCGCAGCCTATAAAAAACAGCGCGTAGGACGGAAATTGGCCCCAATGCGGGGTCATCGCGTCGATGACCTGGCCCGAAAACATCTTCAACACCTTGCCGGTGAAGGCCATGACCGAATAGAGCAGGGCATAGTGCGTCAGGGTGAAATCGCGTCCCGTCATCCGCGTCATGAAGGCGATGACGGCCGTTTCAGCTATGCCGTTAGAGAGGTCATCGGTGATCAAAACCGTGGTGAATACAGACAGATCGCCATGCGCGAGCGACATCCATGCAAAACCCAGCTTGCTCACGAACGTCGTCGCCAGGCCCAGCCACAGGGCGCGTTCAAGGCCCAGCCACAGCACGCATCCGCCGCCCAGGGCGATGCCGGCATAGGACGCCGCCAGCCCGACCGATCCGCGCAAGGCGGCGACAGCTGTATTGCTGATGCCCGTATCCTCGTACATCGGACCGACCACCGGTCCCAGCACGTAATCCGGCAGGCGATAAAGCGCCGTGAACAGCAGGATCATCACCGCCGCGCCGGCATGTTCGCGCACGAAGGCGACAAAGGGATCGATCAATACTTGATCAAACGTTCTGGCCTCGGCCTGGCGTGCTTCCACGTCCGTTTTCGGGCAGGCGAGGGTAGCGATCACTCCCACCACCATGCACAACGCCATGACGCGGTACGACGGCGCCCAGCCGATGGCGTCCGACAGGAACAGCACCAGCGAATTGGTCACCAGCAGCCCTGTGCGATAACCGAAATTGTAGAAGCTCGGATTCAGTGCCTGGTCGGCATCGCTCTCTGTCTCTTCCACGCGCCAGGCGTCGATGGCGATTTCCTGCGCCGCCGCAGCGAAGGCCACCAGCAGGCCGGCCGCCACGAACGCGCCGATATGGTGCGGTCCGAAGCTGGCCATCAGGACCAGGCCGATCGCCACCAGGATCTGCGCCAGCAGCATGTACGACCGGCGCTGGCCCAGCCAGTTATAAAGCAGGGGCAGGCGCAGCTTGTCCATGAACGGCGCCCATAATACCTTGGCGCCGTACCACAGGCTGACTCCCGACAGTACGCCTATCAGGGTCAGCGACACGCCTTCCCTTCGCAGCCACATGCCCGACGTGGCGCCGACCAGCAGGAACGGCAGGCCGGCCGAAAAGCCGAGGCCGAGCAGCAGCCACGATTTCGGCTTCTTGAGCGCGTCGAGCACGGGCTGTAAACGGGCGGCCAGGGACATGCCGACACCATCGCCGGATTCGCTTGATAGGACACGGAATTTTCTTTGCGCGCACGGCTTGCGGCGCGGTGACCGCATCAGTATGTTCGCGCCACTTTTCGCGAGGGCCCATGAGCGCCGAACCCCTATCCTTTCAGGACCTGATCCTGACCCTGCATGCCTACTGGTCGGAACAGGGCTGCGTCATCCTCCAGCCGTATGATGTCGAGGTCGGCGCGGGCACCCTGCACCCGGCCACGGTCCTGCGCGCGTTGGGCCGAAAGCCGTGGAAGGCCGCCTATGTCCAGCCGTCGCGCCGCCCGGTCGATGGCCGCTACGGCGAAAATCCCAACCGCCTCCAGCACTATTACCAGTACCAGGTCATCCTGAAGCCGAACCCCGAGAACCTTCAGGACCTCTATCTCGGCTCGCTCAACGCCATCGGCCTCGATACCCACCTGCACGATATCCGTTTCGTCGAGGACGACTGGGAAAACCCGACGGTCGGCGCCTGGGGTCTCGGCTGGGAAGTGTGGTGCGACGGCATGGAGGTGACGCAGTACACCTATTTCCAGGGCGTCGGCGGCATCGAGGTCGACGTGGTGTCGGGCGAACTGACCTATGGGCTGGAACGCCTGTGCATGTACCTGCAGAACGTCGACAACGTCTACGACCTGAAGTTCAACAAGGCCGGCGTCAAATACGGCGAGGTCTTCCTGGAGCAGGAGCGCCAGTTCTCGGCCTTCAATTTCGAGGCGTCGGACGTGGCCACGCTCAAGCGCCAGTTCGAGGACATGGAACGCCAGGTGACGGCCATATTGAACACAAAGAATAGCCTCGGCTACCCGCTCGTCCTGCCCGCCTATGACCATGTCTTGAAGGCGTCGCACCTGTTCAACCTGATGGATGCCAGGGGCGCCATCGCGGTGGCTGAACGGCAATCCTACATCGGCCGCATCCGGGACCTCTGCAAGGCGTGCGCCCTCGAATGGGCGCGCCAGGAAGAGGGGCGTCAATCATGAATCAATTATTGATCGAATTATTCTCCGAAGAGATCCCGGCGCGCATGCAGCTGCAGGCGGCGCGTGACTTCGAGCGTCTCTTCTCCAGTAAATTACAGGCCTCGGGCCTTACCTTCGACAGCGCCAAGGCCTATGTCGGCCCACGCCGTCTCTGTCTTGTCGTCGAGGGGCTGCCGGCCGAGCAGGCGGCGGTGTCGGAAGAGGTCAAGGGGCCGAAAGAGGGGGCGCCCGAACAGGCCCTGGCCGGTTTCCTGCGCAAAGTGGGTTTGAGCCAGGACCAGTTGACGCTCGAAAACGGCGTCTGGATGGCGCGCATCGAAAAGCCCGGCCGGCGGACGGTCGATGCCCTGCCGGACATGCTGCGCGAGGTCATCCTCAGCTTCCCGTGGCCGAAGTCGATGCGCTCGGGCACGTCAACATTCCGTTGGGTACGTCCGTTGAAACGCATCCTATTCGTCTATGGGGGCGATGTCATACCGTTTGGTCTGGAGGGTCTTGAGGCCTCCAACATGACCGAAGGCCATCGCTTCTTGAGTTCGGGGAAGCCGTTCGCTGTCCAGGATTTCGATAGCTACGTCAAAGGCTTGCGGGACAATTTCGTTATCCTCGATCATGTCGAACGCCAGGCCATCATCCTTGAAAAAGCGAAGGCCGTCTGTGCCGCGGCCGGCTGCGAATTGATGGACGATCCCGGCCTGCTGGAAGAGGTGGCCGGCCTCAACGAATGGCCGGTGCCGATCCTGGGCGACATGGACCCGCGGTTCCTGACCTTGCCGCCCGAGGTCATCAGGACCTCGATGCGCACGCACCAGAAGTACTTCGCCGTGCGTCGGAGCGCGGCCCCAGCCCGCTCCGTCGGCTTCGCCGACACCTCCCCCGTAAACAGGGGAGGCGGGATGGCGGCGCATTTTGTCATCGTCGCCAATATCGAAGCGACGGATGGCGGCACCGAAATCAAGCGCGGCAACGCCAAGGTTCTGTCGGCGCGCCTGTCCGACGGCGTCTTCTTCTGGAACGAGGACAACAAGGCTGGCAATTTCGATCGCTGGCTGGAGCGCCTCAAGGGCACCACCTTCCACGTCAAGCTCGGCACCATGGCTCAGCGCGTCGAGCGTATCGTCGCCATGGCGCGTTATCTGGCGCCTTTGGTAGGTGTTGATGTCGAGGTCGCCGCTGAAGCCGCGCGCCTGGCCAAGGCCGACCTGGCCTCGAAGATGGTCGGCGAATTCCCTGAGCTGCAAGGCGTCATGGGGGGCTATTATGCCGACGCCGCCAAGCTGCCTACCGACATCGCCAACGCCGTCCGCGAGCACTACAAACCGCAAGGGCCGTCGGATTCGGTGCCCGAGGGTAAGATCAGTGCCCTTGTGGCGCTCGCCGACAAGCTCGACACCCTGATCGGTTTCTTCGCCGTCGACGAAAAACCGACGGGCTCCAAGGACCCCTACGCCCTGCGCCGCTCGGCGCTGGGCATATTACGGATCATCCGTGAGCATGAATTACGATTGTCGCTATTACCACTATTCGATGACCATGCAGATATTGTGGTTAGGCGAATACAAGAGTCTAGAAAACAAGAGCCTAGTGGTGGTTCGAGTGGAATTGGTTTGAGTGGAATTTCGATCCATGCGACCGCGAAAATATCCCGCCGCGGCCACAAGGCTGTTTCTTGGGATATCCTCGCCTTTTTCATCGATCGCCTGAAGGTCCAGCTTCGTGAAGAAGGCCGGGGCTACGATGTCATCGACGCCGTGCTCACTGGCGATCAGGACGATGTCGTCCAGGCCATCAGGAAGATCGAAGCCCTCGAAGCCGTCCTGGCCACGCCAGCAGGCAACGATCTGCTGGCCCTGCACAAACGGGCGTCCAATATCCTTGCAGCCAGCAAGACCGATCTGCCGCACGCCGAACCGCAGGTCTACGCTGGCATTGACCCACTGGAAAAGACCCTGCTCGATGCTGTTCTTGCAGCAAGGGCACTGGTGTCACACCACATTCAGGCAGAAAACTACGCCGAGGCCTTGAAAATGATTGCTGCATCGCGGCAAAATGTTGATAGCTTCCTCGACGGCGTTCTGGTCAATGCCGACGACGAAGAAGTCAAGGCCAACCGGCTGGCGATCCTGCGCGGGATCTGCGACCTGTCGAAAGACATCGCCGACCTGGGCAAGATTGCATGAATACCGGTCGGTATGATTAAAAATCCATAAGAAGCAAAGCTTCATAAGTACTGCGTAACCAACCAAAACATGAAAAGGGAAAGTTCATGTCGAAGCACTGGGTCTATGCGTTCAAGGCGGGCAAAGCCGACGGCGATGCCTCGATGAAGGCGCTGCTGGGTGGCAAGGGGGCGAATCTCGCCGAAATGTCGTCGCTCAACCTGCCGGTTCCGGCAGGTTTCACCATTACCACCGAAGCCTGCGTCCACTATTTCAAGAACAATGCGCAGTTGCCCGATGGCCTGATCGACGAGGTCGAAACCAGCCTGGCCAACCTGGAAAAGGTGACCGGCAAGGGCTTCGGCGACGTCGCGAATCCACTGCTGGTTTCCGTGCGTTCCGGCGCCCGCGCCTCGATGCCCGGGATGATGGACACCGTGCTCAACCTCGGCCTCAACGATGCCACCGTTGAAGGCCTGGCCACCCTGACCGGCGACCGCCGTTTCGCGCTCGATTGCTACCGCCGTTTCATCACCATGTATTCCAACGTGGTGCTGAACCTGGCCCATCACAGTTTCGAGGACATCCTCGACGACCACAAGGACCGCCTCGGCGTCACCGTCGATACCGAGATCCAGGCCAGGGACTGGGAAAAAATCATCCGCGATTACAAGGACATGGTGAGGTCCGAGCTCGGCCGCGACTTCCCGCAGGAGCCGAAGGACCAGTTGTGGGGCGCCATCAAGGCCGTGTTCGGATCGTGGATGAACGACCGCGCCATCTTTTACCGCAAGATGCACGACATCCCCGAGGACTGGGGCACCGCCGTCAACGTCCAGTCGATGGTTTTCGGCAATATGGGCGACACGTCGGCGACCGGTGTGGCCTTCACGCGCAACCCGTCTACCGGCGACGGCGACCTCTACGGCGAGTTCCTGCTCAATGCCCAGGGCGAAGACGTGGTTGCCGGCATCCGCACGCCCCAGGCCCTGACGCGCAAGGCGCGCGAAGACATGGGCGAGAAGGCCCCGTCGATGGAAGAATCTCTTCCCGAGGTCTTCGCCCAGTTCAAATCAACGGTTGATACGCTCGAAAACCATTACCGCGACGTCCAGGATGTCGAGTTCACGGTCGAGCAGGGCGTCCTCTTCATGCTGCAGACGCGCAACGCCAAGCGCACGTCGAAGGCCGCGCTCAAGATCGCCGTCGACATGGCGAAGGAAGGCCTGATCACACCGCAGGAAGCCGTCATGCGCATCGATCCAGGCACGCTCGATCAGCTTCTGCACCCGATGCTCGACCCCAAGGCCGACAAGATGGTCGTGGCGCGCGGCCTGCCGGCGTCGCCGGGCGCGGCCTCGGGCAAGATCGTCTTCACAGCCGACGATGCCGTCCGTTTCGCTGCCGCCGGCGAGGACGTCATCCTGGTCCGTGACGAAACCAGTCCCGAAGACATCAAGGGCATGCACGCCGCCAAGGCCATCGCCACCGCGCGCGGCGGCATGACAAGCCACGCTGCCGTCGTGGCGCGCGGCTGGGGTGTGCCGTGCGTCTCGGGCGCCTCGGAGATGCAGATCTACGCCGAACGCGGCGAATTCGTCTCGCGCGGCCAGACCTTCCGCCACGGCGACCTGATCACGCTCGACGGCTCTTCGGGCGAGATCATCACGGGCGCCGTCCGCATGATCGAACCGGAATTCTCGGAAGATTTCCACCAGATCATGGCCTGGGCGGATGAATTCAAGCGGCTCGACATCCGCGCCAATGCCGAAACCCCGGCCGACGCGCGCACCGCGCTCGGCTTCGGCGCCAAGGGCATCGGCCTTTGCCGTACCGAGCACATGTTCTTCGACGAGGACCGCATCAACGCCGTGCGCGAGATGATCCTTGCCGACGACGAGGCCGGCCGCCGCAAGGCCCTGGCCAAGATCGAACCCATGCAGCGCAAGGACTTCACCGAGCTGTTCCGGATCATGGACGGCTTGCCGGTGACCATCCGCCTGCTCGATCCGCCGTTGCACGAATTCCTGCCGCATACCGACGAGGATGTGGCGATTGTGGCCGAAACCTCCGGGGTCGGGACTGAAAAGCTCTACCGCCGCACCAAGGAGCTGTCGGAAACCAACCCGATGCTCGGCTGGCGCGGTTGCCGCCTTGGCATCACCTTCCCGGAAATCTACGAAAGCCAGCTGTCGGCCCTGTTCAACGCAGCGGTCGATGTGCTGGAATCGGGCGGCGATCCGGTGCCGGAGATCATGCACCCGCTGGTCGCTACGAAGGAAGAAATGGCCAATCTGGCCGCCATGACCCACCGCGTCGCCTCGGATGTCTTCGCGACCCGCGGCAAGAGCGTGGCCTACAAGACGGGCACCATGATCGAACTGCCGCGCGCGGCGATCATGGCCGGCAAGCTGGCGGAAACGGCGGAATTCTTCTCCTTCGGCACCAACGACCTGACCCAGACCACCTTCGGCATCTCGCGCGATGATTCCGGCCGTTTCCTCAATCCCTATATCGAGAAGGGGATTTTCGAGAAGGATCCGTTCGTCAGCCTGGATACCGACGGCGTGGGCGCCCTGATCGAGATGGCGGCAGAGCGTGGCAAGGCGACCCGTTCGGACATCAAAATGGGCATCTGCGGCGAACACGGCGGCGATCCGGCGTCAATCGCCTTCTGTCACAAGGTCGGCCTGGCGTATGTTTCGTGTTCCCCCTACCGCGTGCCCGTCGCGCGCCTGGCGGCGGCGCAGGCGGCGATCCAGGCGCAATAGCCCTGTACCTCCCCATCTTTGATCGGGAGGGGACCGCGCCAGCTTGCTGGCGTGGTGGTGGGGTGTCTTGCTTTGCCGCGCCCGTCACTCTCCCGCCACGTCATAAATATTTGTCGCCCGCCAGTTGTTAAGGCTGGTTGCCCGCCCCGGCCAAACGCGATAACACTTCGTTAACGACGAAGAATTTCGAGTGGGGTGCCGGATGAAGACCAGGGCTGTATGGTTGGCGGGCGTGGCCGGTCTGGCGGTTCTGGCCGCGGTTGGCCTGCACAAGATTCTTCCCGGCATGGAACAGGACATCCGCGCCGAGGTCGATCGCGTCATGGCCGGCCATGGCGACGTCAAGGCGACCGTCTCCGGCCAGACCGTGACCCTGACCGCCATGGACGCCGATCCTGACGCGGCGCAGAAGCTGGCCGCCGCCAAGGCCGATGTCGCCGCCATCAAGAGCCCTGACGAACCGAAGGTTCCCGGCGGTCAATGGTTGAACGGCACCGTCACCCGGGTGAAGGTTGTCGCGCCCGTGGTCCCCTCCAAGAACGCCTCGGACGACGTCGTCAATGCGTCTTCGCCGCCGGCCGTCGGCGGCGAAAAGGCGACCAGCATCGATACCTCCGTTTCGACCACGCCGCCAGTCGCCGGCGCCGACGGGCTGCCGCTGTCCAAGGTGGCGTCACAGGCCTGCGAAGAACAGATATACAAGGCGATGAACGGCCGCAGGGTCGCCTTCGAGCCCGGCACGTATGACCTGACCGACGACAGCCAGCCCGTGCTTGACGATGTCTACAAGGCGATCGCCGCCTGCCCGTCAGGCTTGAAGCTCGAGGTCGTCGGCTATACCGACAATGCCGGCGACGCCATGGCGGCGCGCCTGATCACCAAGGCGCGGGCCCAGGCCGCGGCCGACGGTCTGGTCAAGCGCGGCCTCAACAGCAGCCGGGTCACCGTCGACGGCCAGGGCGCGGCGTCACCAGTCGCCGACAATACGACGCCCGAGGGCCGCGCCGCCAATCAGCGCATCGCCTTCCAGGTTATTCAAAGGAACTAGGGTCATGTTGCACCTGATCATCGAACTGCGCTGGTTGCTGGCGGGAGCGGCCGTGCTCGGCCTGCTGACCGGCTTCGTCGCCCGCAAGGTAGGGTAGCCGCCATGCCCTTGCTGATCGCCGAATCCATTGCCCTGCTGGCCGTCACCTTCCTGGTCTTCGCCTTCATCGGCTCGGCCCTGGCGGGCCCGAAGCGCCGCAGTCCTTCTCGTCCGTCGGCCTTCGATGTACCTGAATCCGCGCCGCAGCCGGCGTTTGCTCGTCCCGAGCCGGTGCGCTATCTCGACGCCGCCGCCGAACATTTCACCTCGGGCGTGGTCGGCGCGCCGAAGACCGTTGATCTCGACCGTCCGGCCTATGTGCCGTTCGCGCCGACGCAGTTCGAGACCGTCGCCGTCGCCCCACGCGACGACGTTCCGGTCGCAGCCGCCCCGCAATCCGCCGTCAAACCGCCGATGCAGGATGTGCCGCGCATATCCAGCCTCGCTGTCATGACGCCGGAAAGCGTCGAGGCGGCGGTGCAGCAGGCGGGCTCTGGCCTGGAACCCTTGCGTCTGCGCGCGCCGCAAGGCACGCCCGACGACCTGACGGTCATTTCCGGCATCACCGACGACCAGCAAAAGCAGCTCAACGACTACGGCGTCTATCATTTCTGGCAGATCGCCGCCTGGTCGCCGGAAAATGTCGCGTGGGTGTCGCAGCGCGTGCTGTCGCCGCACCGCATCGCACGCGAGAACTGGATGGCCCAGGCCGCCCGCCTGTCAGGCCTGCGGGGCTGAAACCCAGCGATGGTATTCGCCAAACAGCTGCGCGAGCGCGTCCGGAACGGCGAAATCACCTGCAGCGTGCGTATCTGGCAGTGTCCGCACGTCAAGGTGGGCGGCCGCTACCCCTTGCCGCCTGGCCGCATCCACGTCACAGCTGTCAGCGAAATCGCCATGCAGGACATCACGCCGGCCCTGGCGCGCCGCGGCGGCTTCGCCGGTGTTGTCGACCTTTTGAAGACCGCCAGGCACGGTCCAGGCGAACGGGTATTCCTGGTCGAATTCGATTACGAGACTTAGGCGCGCGGCAGGCTCAGACCCGACGACGGCGCAAAGCGGAACAGGTCGCGGTCATAGCTGTAAAGCTCGGCCGGCCGGCCGCCGGTATCCTCGCGCATGATGCCAAGCGGCTTGACGAAACCCGTCCGCTCCAACGCCCGTCGGAAATTCTGCTTGTGCAATCTGAGGCCGGTCAGCGCCTCGCACGTTCGCTGCAGTTCCAGCAGTGTGAAGCGCTCAGGCATCAGCTCGAAGATTACCGGCCGGTATTTCAGCTTGCCGCGCAGCCGCGACAGGCCGGTGGCGGCAATGCGACGATGGTCCGATGCCATCTCGTCGCCGCTGGCGGGAAGGGAAGGAGCACGCCGCGCCTCGCCGACCAGACCCGCATCATACAGAAGTTCGTACCTGTCGAGGACGCGTTCCTCGTTCCAATTGTCGAAGTCCTGCGGAAACAATGTCTCCGTTCGTCGCCGGCGCAATACTGTTTCGCCTTGTTCGCCCCATTCGGCCAGGGCGGGGCGCAACGCCTCCTGCGCCGGGTTCGGATCGCCGCCGCGCCAGTCCTCCCAGGGAAAGAACCGGCGGAATGGCACCCACGCCGCGTCGAACCGTGCCTTGAAATCGAGCGGCGTCAGCGCCAGGTAACCGACGCTGACCACGCGATGCGAACCGTCGTGGCTGTGCAGCGCCTCGCGGCCTTCGTCGCCGAAACTGTACAACTGCTCGACATAGCCGATATCGAAGCCGGTCTGGTCATGCACGAAGGCGCGCAAGGCGAGGTCGAAGGTGCGATGGCTGTCGGGCGCGAACGGTCCTGACGGCAGGGCATGGGCCGGACCGCCGCCCTCTGCCGGCAGGTTCCGGCACAGCACCAGGGCTTCGCCGGCCTTGACCGTCACCACCACGGCGGACAGTTCGATCGCCAGCGCCACACCGTCACCCCTTCATCAGCACATCGAACCGTTCGACAAAGGCGCGATAGGCCTCCGCCGCCGGCATCGGCTTGATCTTCAGGTCGTAGCCCACCGGTGGTTCACCGAAGAACTGCAAGGCCTCGGCCTCTGAAAATCCGGCCAACTGCGTCGCCTCGAAGAAGGCGCAGGCGTGGTCGGCCTGCTTGATCAGCTTCTTGACTGCCGCCGGCACCTGCGCCGGCAGGCCGAAGCGGACGTGGATCGCCTGCTCGAGATGCGCCTCGAACCGCTTGTAGTCGAGCCCCAGCGCTGCCTTGAACGGCGAGATCATGTCGCCGATGACGTATTCCGGTGCATCGTGCAGCAGGGCCATCAATCGGTGCGGAGTGCTCAGGGCAGGGACGATATGGCCGCATATGTCCTCGACGATCAGGCTATGCTGGGCGACCGAAAAGCCATGTTCGCCAAGGGTTTGTCCGTTCCATCGCGCCACCCGCGACAGGCCGAGCGCGATATCCTCGATCTCGATGTCGATGGCGGCAGGGTCGAGCAGGTCGAGCCGCCGTCCCGACAGCATGCGCTGCCAGGCGCGCGGTTCACGCGGCTTTACGCGGCGGGACCTGACGGTGGATTTCGGTGTCTGGGTCAGCATGGCGGTGGGCAATGTCACATCGGGATTTTACCCTAAAGCGTGTATTATAGGTGCGGGGTCAAGCCCGTTCGCATTGATTCTCACAGGAAACGGAGGGCCCAATGGCAAAAAGCGAAGCTTGGTCTCGGATCAGCGTTCCGGTCAGCGGTTCGGGCGCCGAGGGGTTCATGCTCGAAGCGGCGGTTCAGGTCGCGGCGGCCTTTTCCGCCCGTCTCAACGTCATGTTCGCGCCGCCCGATCCCGCCGAGCTGGCGCCCTGGCTCGGCGAGGGTTTCATGGGCACGGTCCAGATGTCGGCCGTTGACAGCCTCAAGGCCGCCTCAGAGGAAGGCGAACTGACGGCGCGGGCGCAGTTTTCCGCCCTGGATTACGACGCCAAGACCTTTTCCATCCTGCAATCGCCGGTGTGGCAGGACCTGGCCTTCGAGACGCGCCTGTCCGACCTGGTGGTGTTCGGTGATCACGCGGCAAAAGGGCAGGGCATGTTGTCCGAAGCCTTCCAGCAGGTGCTGATGGAGGAGCGCGCCGGCGTTTTCATCGCGCGCAAGCCCATCAATATCAACGGTGTCGCCCTGGTTGCCTGGGATGGCAAGGAGCCGTCGTCACGCGCTGCCCGCCGCGCCGTGCCTCTTCTCAAGAAGGCGGCCAAGGTCGTGGTCACGGGCGCGCCAGTCGGTGATGCGCCGGCCGACCTGTCGCGGCTGGCCGGCTATTACGAAGCCCACGGCATCACGGCCGAAATCGACGTCCTGCCCAAGGGCGACATCGTGCCGGCCCTGTGCGACGCCAATGGACGCCACGGCGCCGATTACATGGTCGCCGGCGCCTTCGGGCGCTCGCGCCTGCGCGAATTCGCCTTCGGCGGCACCACCCGCGCCCTGCTGCACACGACGCAGTTCAATCTTTACATGGCGCATTAGCATTAGGCTTCACCCACGGATTGGCACAGATTAACACAGATTTTCTATCGTTCTTCCCAGGCAGGATAAAGAATCGATCGCGACACGGTCATTGAATTCAAATCAACGGCTGTTCTGCAAATTAAGAAAGCACGACATAATCTGTGCTAATCTGTGCTAATCTGTGGGCAAACCTATCTCAATCCGGACATCAACGCCACGCGCATGGCGTCCAGCGCTGGTTGCCAGTCGCCGGCCGCCGGAGCCGGAAACAGCCGCATGCTGGGATACCATGGATAGTACGATTGGCCGAGGCTCAGCCAGTTGCGCGGCGGCGTCAGCATCCACACTTTTGCACCGCAGGCGGCGGCGATGTTGCTGGTGGCGTTGGACGGTCCCATGATCACATCGAGCGCGCAGGTCAGCGCCGCCAGGTCGTCGAGATCGTCCTTGAGATCGATGCCTGCGGGCGTATGCAGGTCGAGGCCGGCGTCCCGCGCCGTCCTCAGTTCTTCCGTCACGTCGCCATATTGCAGGTTGACGAAGGTGACGCCGGCCGTCGCCAGCACTTCGCGCCATTGTGAAAACGGCGAAAAAAACTGGCCGCGCTGCCCGGTCATTTTCAGGCTCTTCCACAGGAGACCGGCCTTGGGTTGCGGTCCCAGCGCGGCGAAATAGCCGCGCCAATGGGCCACGCGCGCCGGATCCGGCGTCAGGAAGGCCGCGCGCTCCGGAAAATCTGCGATATTCGCCCGTTTCGAGCGCAGGAAATCGCCCATCAGCGCCCAGGCGTCGAAGGCGCGCGCATCGAGACCGGGGAATTCCCGTCGCCGCCGGCCGTCGCGCAACTCGGTATGATGGGCGACGACCGTGGCCTCGGGGAAGCTGCGCCGGAACAGCGGCACGAGACGAGGCTCGACGCCGATGCCAAGGTGTCCGACCTCGGCGGCGATCTCAGGCAGCAGCGACCCGAACAGGACCTCGTCGCCAAGGCCCTGCTCGGCGGACACGAACATCCGCTGCCCCGCCAGCGCGTCGCCCTGCCATCGCGGCAAACCGACATCATACGCCACCTCATGCACGGTGCCGCGCTTGTGCCGCGCCTCGTACCAGCGCCAGCCGTCGTTGAGGGCGCCCATCGACAAGTAGGCCTGGGCGCAGGTGATGGCGGC
>CAYYTA010000079.1:0-7610 GCA_964474575.1 uncultured Caulobacteraceae bacterium
CACCAGCCTGATGAAGCCCTGGTAATCGATCTCGCCCGCCGCCAGCAGTTCGCGCGCCTTCCACACGATGGTGCCCGAACCCGTGCGGCTACCCTTGTACCAGCCGTTGAGCATCGGCCCGACGCTCAACGCAATGGCCGGGATATTGACGGTCGCCGCCGCCATCAGACAGGCCGGCGTGGTCTTGTCGCAGCCGATGGTCAGCACTACCCCGTCGAGCGGATAGCCATACAAAACCTCGACCAGGCCGATATAGGCCAGGTTGCGGTCCAGCCCCGCCGTCGGGCGCTTGCCGGTTTCCTGGATCGGATGGACCGGGAACTCGATGGCGATGCCGCCGGCCTCGCGGATGCCTTCGCGGATGCGGTCCGCCAGCACCAGGTGATGGCGGTTGCACGGCGACAGGTCCGACCCCGTCTGGGCGATCCCGATGATCGGCTTGCCCGACTGAAGCTCCTCCAGCGACAGCCCGAAGTTCATGTAGCGCTCTAAGTACAGCGCCGTCATGTCCACGTTCGACGGATTGTCGAACCAGGCGCGCGAACGGAGGGGAGGACGGGAAGATACAGGCATGACAAAACCGAAACGAAGCGATATTGTCTGTCATAAACCGGGATAAATAGTCGTACAATAGAAATCTTAGCGCGACCGCAATCCGCATCATTTTCCGCCAAATCCGGGCATTTCTGCGAAAATGGCGCGACAGCCGGAGATGGATTCGTAAAAAATCCGAATGTTCTTGTCCGACAATTGACAGGCGCCGGGCACCCGGATAAGACGGGTCAAACTCAGCACAAGAGGATGACGCCGTGACTCTCCGTCTTATCCAGATCATGACCCGCGACGGGCAACGCCAGGTTCTGGCCGGCGAGGACGACGGCTCGGCACGTGTCATCGAAGGCGTCGCCACCACCTATGCGCTGGCACAGAAGGCCATCGCCGCGAGCCAGTCGATGGCTGACGCTGTCGCCGTTTGTGGTTTGGGAGAAACGGTCGATGTCGCCGAGGCCCTGGCCGAAAAGCGCGTGCTGGCGCCGGTCGACCATCCCGATCCCGCCCACCTGCATGTCACCGGCACCGGCCTGACGCACCTCGGTTCGGCCGAGGGACGCGACAAGATGCATAAGGCAGCCGCGAATTTGGGCAAGGATGGGGGCGAAACCCAGACCGACAGCATGCGCATGTTCCTCATGGGTGTGAAGGGCGGCAAGCCGAAGCCCGGCGAAACGGGCGCCCAGCCGGAATGGTTCTACAAGGGCAACGGCAATACCCTGGTCGGGCCGACCGCAGACCTGGCATCGCCGTCCTTCGCCGAAGACGGCGGCGAGGAACCCGAAATGGCCGGCATCTATGTCATCGGCCCGGACGGCACGCCATTCCGTCTCGGTTTCGCGATAGCCAACGAATTTTCCGACCATGTCGTCGAGAAGCAGAACTATCTGTGGCTGGCCCATTCCAAGCTGCGTCCGGCGGCGCTGGGCGTCGAGATCCTGACCGGTCCGCTGCCGTCGCACGTCGAAGGCACATCGCGCATCCGCCGCGGCAACGAGGTGCTGTGGGAGAAGCCCTTCATCTCGGGCGAGGACAACATGTCCCACACTTTCGCCAACCTGGAACACCACCACTTCAAGTACGACCTGTTTCGCCAGCCGGGCGATGTCCACGTCCATTGCTTCGGCACGGCGACCGCCTCGTTCGCCGACGGCGTCAAAACGCGTCCCGGCGACGTGTTCGAGATTTCGGCCGCGCCGTTCGCCTATGGCCTCAGCAATCCGCTGGCGGCGCGGGATGAAAAAGCCGTCGCCGTCAAGGCGCTATGATGTTTTCGCGTCCCATCAGGCTCGGCATCGTCGGCCTCGGCAAGATCGCCGTCGATCAGCACCTGCCGGCGGTCGCCAAAAGCCGGGACTTCAAGTTGGTGGCCGGTTGCTCGCTGGCGGCACCCGAAGTGTCGTTTCCAGTCTATGCCACGCTCGACGAGATGTTGCAGCGGCATCCGGACATCACAGCGGTGTCGGTATGCACGCCGCCTTTGGCGCGGTTTCCACTTGCCATGCAGGCGATTGCCGCCGGCCGCCACGTCTTTCTCGAAAAACCGCCGGCGGCGACGCTCGGCGAAGCCGAGGCCTTGCGCGATGCCGCCGCCCAGGCCCGGGTCACCCTGTTCGCCAGTTGGCATTCGCGCTATGCCGCCGCCGTCGAGCGCGCCAAACAATGGCTGGCGGTCCGGACAGTGCGGTCGGTGACGATCCACTGGAAGGAGAACATCCGCCAATGGCATCCAGGCCAAGCGTGGATCATGCAGGCCGGCGGCATGGGCGTGTTCGATCCGGGCATCAACGCCCTGTCGATCCTGACTCACCTGATGCCCGCCCGCGTCGTGGTGAAGAAGGCCGACCTGCATGTGCCACAGAATTGCGAGGCGCCGATCCAGGCCGAGCTTGACATGAACAGCGGAGGCATCGTCATCCGCGCCGAGTTCGACTTCCTGCAAGCCGATGTCCAAACCTGGGAAATGATCATCGCCACGGATGGTGGTGAAGTGAAGTTATCCTGGGGAGGCGCGCAGTTGGACATCGACGGCCGCCAAATCCTCAAAGGTACGGATGTCGAATATGCCGGGCTCTACGATCAATTCGCCAAGCTGATCCGGACGAAAAAGTCGGACGCCGATTTTGAGCCGCTTCGCATCGTCGCCGACGCCACCCTGATCGGCCGGCCGATTGCAGCGCCAGCCTACGTCGAATAACTCAGACTATTTAAGGCTCATGCTGCGCTGGGTGTCGTGCAGGGCGAGGCGCACCAGAGATTCCATGCACCAGCGGGCATCGTTGCCGTCGCCGCGCGCCACCGCCTCGAACACCGCCCGGTGATCAGGCACCGGATCGCGCGCCAGCGCCTCGACGCGCTGCTTGTAGCGCGTCGACCATGCCACGGCCGCGCCGATGGAACTGCTCAAGGAAGCCAGCGCCTCATTGCCGGTCGCCTGCATCAGGGCATCGTGGAAATCGAGGTCGGCCTGGCGTCCGGCCTCGGTGGCCAGCGTCTCGCGCGCCATGACGATCAAGGCTTGATCCATCGCCTCGAGATGGCTCTTGTCGCGGCGTTGCGCAGCCAGCGAGGCGGCTGTCGGCTCGGTGATCAGGCGCAACTCGAACAGGTTGAGAATAAAGGTTTCCGATGGCTCCGTCTCGAACATCCAGCCCAGCACTTCCGGATCGAGGATGTTCCAGCGCGCGCGTTCGGTAACCCGCGTGCCGGTCTTGGGCCGGCTCTCGACCATGCCCTTGGCGGCCAGGATGCGGATGGCCTCGCGATAGGCCGAACGCGAAATTTCCAGCGTCGCCGAGGCCTCGATTTCGTTGGGCAGGACCTCGCCCGACATATAGATACCGCGCAGGATGTCGACGCCGATGCGATGAGCCAGCACGCCGTGCAGCCGACCCTGAGAAGACAGGTTGCGGAACGGCGTGTCGAGCGGATCGCGGCTGAGCGCGCCATGTTTGGATAGGGAAGTCGTCGACGTGTCCATGGAGCGACGCTATCATTTCCTCAGACATTTGACAATCGTGCGACCCTCGGCTAAATCCATTAATTGTCAGACTAATAACGCAGAATGGAGACCGGCATGGTGAAGACGGCGATGACTCTGGCGGCCGGCCTTATCGCACTCGTGGCGGCGACAGGCGCTGTGGCCGCCCCGCCGCCGCGCATCGCCGTGGCCGTGGAGACCGGCAAGCCCGGCGCGACCATCGACCGCCATATCTTCGGCCAGTTTGCCGAGCACCTCGGCACCGGCATCTATGACGGCGTCTGGGTCGGCCGCGATTCAAAAATTCCCAATGTGCGCGGCATCCGCACGGACGTCGTCACGGCGCTGAAGGCCATCCATGTTCCCGATGTCCGTTGGCCGGGCGGCTGCTATGCCGATGACTACCACTGGCGCAAAGCCATCGGCGATCCGGCCAAGCGGCCGCGCACCGTCAACTATCTGTGGGGCCGGGTATCGGAATCGAACCAGTTCGGCACGCATGAATATTTCGACTTCCTCGACCAGATAGGTTCGGAAGCCTACGTCTCCGGCAATGTCGGCTCCGGTACGCCGCAGGAGATGTCGGACTGGCTGGAATACATGACCGCCGATCCGGCGATCTCGTCGCTGGGCGCCGAGCGCGCCGCCAACGGCCATCCGGCGCCGTTCAAGGTGCCGTTCTTCGGCGTCGGCAACGAAAGCTGGGGCTGCGGCGGCTCGATGACGCCGGAGCACTATGCCGACGTCTACAAGACCTACGCCACCTTTGCACGCAACTACGACAATGCCCAGCAACTGCCCAACGGCGACTACGATCCCAACGGCATGAAGCGCATTTCGTCCGGGCCCAATGTCGACGACTATCACTGGACCGAGGTAATGATGGAGGCGTCGACCCACCAGATCTTCTCGTGGAGCATCGACGGCCTTTCTCTTCATTTCTATTCCGGCTTCGACCAGTGGCCGCCGTCAAACACCGCCGACAGCTTCGGCGAGGACCAATATGCCCACGTCATCCGTTCGGCGCTGAAGATGGAGGACCTGGTCAGCAAGCATTCCGCCATCATGGACAAGTATGACCCGAAAAAGCGGGTCATGCTGGTGGTCGACGAATGGGGCGCGTGGTACCTGCCCGCGCCGGGCTCGAACTCGCGCTTCCTGCAGCAGCAGAATTCGCAGCGCGACGCCGTGCTGGCGGCGGTGACGCTCAACATCTTCGCCCGCCACGCCGATCGCGTGCGCATGGCCAATATCGCCCAGATGGTCAATGTGCTGCAGTCGATGGTGCTGACCCAGGGCGACAAGATGGTGCTGACGCCGACCTATTATCTGTTCAAGCTCTACGTGCCGTTCCAGGACGCAACCTTCCTGCCGGTCGATTATGACGCTGGGTCATATGTCCATGGCGACGTCGCCCTGCCGCGCCTCGACGTCATGGCGGCCAGGGGCAAGGACGGCAAGACCTGGGTTTCGCTGACCAATGTCGATCCGACTCAGCCTTTGGAGGTTGACCTGTCCGCTATGGGTTTCAAGGCGAATAAGGCGACGGGCCAGACCCTGGCCTCGCCGAAGATGGACAGCACCAACACCTTCGACCATCCCGACACGGTGACGCTGAAGGACGTGACGGTGAAGGCCGGCAAAAACGGCAAGCTGGTCCTGACCCTGGCGCCGGAATCGGTGACCGTGGTCGCGGTGGAGTAGGGGAGGCTAGACTGCCTGCGGCCAGCCGTCCTTCGTCCAGCTCAAGGGCTGGATACGCAGGGTCGGCAGGCCGTTCTTCTCGGCATCGTAGGCGTGATAGACAATGTAATCGGTGTCGCCGTCCTGCAAGATAGCGCAATGGCCGGGGCCTTTCCAGCGCCCGGTCGGATCGCGGCCGGCGCTGAGGATCACCGTGCCGCCGCCGTCGAGCATCTTTTTGCCGGCGCGGTCGACATAGGGGCCCTTCACGTTCCGCGACCGGCAGACGACGGTATAATAAGTGCTGTTCACGCCGCGACAGCAGAAGTCGTAGGACGCGAACAGGTAATAGTGCTTGCCCCTGCGGATGATAAACGCGCCTTCGACCGCGTCCGGTTTGGGGCGCTGAGCCAGCGCAATCCGGCTGGCGCCGTCCTTCGGCTTGTGCGTCGCCGGATCGAGTTCGACCAGTTTCAATCCGGTCCAGAAGCTGCCGAGCGCCAGCCACTCGCGGCCATGGGCGTCGACGATATGGTTGGGATCGATGGCGTTGTAGTCGTCGCCGGCGACGGTCTCGATGACCAGGCCTTCGTCCTTCCAGCCGAAATCCGGCCGCGACGTATCGAGCGTCGGCGTGGTCATCAGGCCGATGACCGAGGTGTTCTTGCCGAACTGCGACGCGGCGTAATAGAGCAGGTACTTGCCGTTGACGAAGGAAATGTCAGGCGCCCACGCGCCGCGCGTCTTGGGCAGCTTTTCCATCACCCAGTCGGGAAAGGCCGGCATGACCGCGCCCTTGAACGTCCAGGCGGCCAGATCGGGCGACGTCCTCCAGGTCAGCAGGCCTTTGCCGTCGCTGATCTGGCTGGTGCAGAACAGGTGATAGAGGCCGTCGTCGCCCTTGGCGATGCAGGGGTCATGGACCGGCGCGATGTCGCCCGACAGGCGGTCGTTGAGCGCGCCCTGGCTCCGGCTGGGAAGGGGACTGACCAGGGCGGAAAACCCCGCCATGGCCAGTCCGCGTCGCGTCATCATGGCTTGAGCCTCAGTTGACTACGGGCCAGCCGTCGGCGTCGAACGTCAGGGCATTGATCCCCAGGCGCGGCGCGCCGGCAGCATTGGCGTCGTAGAAATGATACACCAGGGTCGGCGTGCCGGAAACATCGACCACGCTCTGGCCGCCCGGACCCTGGACATGGCCGTGGGCGCTGAGCAGGATGGTGCCGCCGCCGTCATGCAGGTCGAGGCCGCCGCGGTCGAGGAACGGACCGGTCGGCGAGGTCGAGCGGCCGACAATGATGCGATAGGGGCTGTTGGCCTGGCAGCAGACATTGATCGAGGCGAAATAGTAGTACCAGGTCGTGCCGCCGACCGTCCACGGGAAGATGAACGAGCCTTCCTCGCCCGCTGTGCGCTTGGCGATGTCGCGCAGGGTCATGTCGCTGGCCAGGCGCAGGCCGGTCGTTGGATCGAGCGCCAGCACGTGGATGCCGTCTTCCCACGAGCCGAAGCTCAGCCACCACTTGCCGCTCGAGTCGATGAACGGCGCGGGATCGATGGCGTTAAAGCCGGTCGTGCAGCCGGCGGTGTGGCCGCAACTGGCGATGATCTGGCCGGCGTCGGTCCACGGGCCGTCGGGGTTGGGACTGGTGGCCAGGGCGATCACAGCCTCGGCGCCGTTATTGGTGCCGGCGGTGCCCGGGGTGTCGTAGATCGGTATCGAATAATACTGATAATATTTGCCGTTGGCGTACATCACGTCAGGCGCCCACAGGTCGGTGCGTCCGCCGCCGCCGGTCGTGTTCTTGGCGGCCCACCACGCGAAGTCGGTGGCGAAGATGCCGCCCGCGACACTGGTGAATGCCGTCATGTCGGTCGAGCCGGCCAGGGTGTTGTGCGTGCCGTAAAGCCAGAACTTGCCTGACGGATCGACGATCATGTTCGGGTCGTGGACGGCGATGCCGGCGCCGCTGACCGTGCGCGGGGCGGGATAGGCGTCGGTGCCGGTGGACGTGACCGTCCATTCCTGCGTTGAACCGCTCGCTGTACGGGCCGCTTGCGTGATGTTGCCGCTGCTGTCGGCGGTCAGGTAAAGCGTGCTGTTGACGTTCTTGACCAGGTAATTGCCGTCGCCCAGTAGGTAGAAGTTCCACAGGTGGTCGTTAGTGCCGTTGTCCGACCATTGTACGGCGCCCGCGCCGGCCGAGGTCGAGGCGGACGTAATGCCGGCGACCTGGTGGGTCAGCATGTTCTCCAGGTTATACTGGCTGCCGGTCATCGGGATGATGTGCCACTTCTGGTCGGCGCCGGCCGTCGAGGCGGCGGTCACGATGGCCGCGCCGGCGGTCTGGCTCTGGCCGGAAATGGCGAGGAACTGGCCGTTGCCGGTGTTCTT
>CAYYTA010000080.1:0-36848 GCA_964474575.1 uncultured Caulobacteraceae bacterium
CCTACATGAAGCAGGCCGGCTACGTCCCCGGCGACGCCGCCATCATCTGGCGCGAGCGCCTCGACGAGACCGCGGCCTCGGACTACCCCAAGGTGCGCAAGTCGCCGACCCGCATCAACGTCTTCGGCGACCACCCGCTCGAATCCGACCGCATCACCGCCCTGGTCCAGCAGGACAAGGCGACCAACGGCGGCCAGGAAAGCACCCGGACGCCCGACGAAGCCCGCGCCGCCCGCCTTGCCTATCGCGAACACATCCGTCCCTTCCTCGGCGCCTTCCTCAAGGACGACCTGCGCCGCCAGGACTACGGCCAGACGATCTTCATCATCAACCGTTTGAGCGTCGACGGCCAGGATCTCGGCGTGCTTAACTTTTACAAGGGCGAAGCCTACCGCCTGCGCGGCAAGACCGGCGCCGACGGCTCGGACATGGAAAACGCCATCCTGGCCTACAAGGCGGCGCTGGCCGCGCCCGACGCACCCAAGGAGACCAACCGCCAGCTCGGCGAAGTGCTGCGCCGTCTCGGCGACACCAAGGGCGCACTCGATGCGCTCAACGCCTACCTCGCCCTGGCGCCCGACGCCGAGGACGCCTGGATCGTCCAGGATGAGGTCGACACCCTGACCAGGTCCGTACCGGCCGACAAGCTGCCACCCGCCGCGCCCAACGCCCCGGCGCCCGCCGATTCGACCGCGGCCCCGGCCGCGCCCGCCAATGACACCCAGGCCGCGCCCGCGCCGGCCGACACCAGGACTTCAGGGGGAACACCATCATGACCATCAGGACCATCACCCGCCTCGCCCTTGCCGGCATCCTCGGCGGCGCGCTCCTCACCGCCTGCGCCAGCGGCCCGGCCCTCGTCCCGGCCGGCAAGCTGACCGTCGCCAGCCCGTACAGCGTCACGCTCGACCGCAACTGGTCGGATGTGTCGAGCCTGTTCTACGTCAAGGCGCTCAAGGTCAAGATCCTGTCGATCGACGGCATCAACCTCAACCGCCTCTACGTCTCCGACGGCCTGTCGGCGGCCGATCCGCTGATGATCAACCCGATGAAGCCGGACAACGCCAACAGCCCGGCCCCGCGCGGCAAGGCCGACATGTCGCTCAGCGAACAGATGGAGTTCGTCGCCGCGTCTGTGACCGCGCTCGACTACCAGAAGGTGACGACGCTGAACCCCAAGCCGGTGACCATCGGCGACAGCAAGGGCGTCCGCTTCGAATTCACCGCCCGGACCACGGATGGCCTCAACATGCATGGTCTGGCCCAGGCGGTGTCGAAGGGCGGCCTGAGCTACTATATCGTCTATATCGCGCCGGAAGAGCACTACTACCAGGCCAGCCTGGCCAATGCGACGGCGGTGATGGACAGCGCCAAGCTGCCGTAGGCCGCTGCGCTACAACTTCACGAATATTTTCTTGCTGTACAACGGCCACAGCGCCGCCAGCAGGATCAGCAGCAGGACGAAGGAATAGGTCACCGACGCCACGCGCGCGTCGGGAATGGCCGCGCCGAGCGCGATGGCCGCCGTCTCGTGCAGGCTCTTGCCCGCCAGCAACGGCAACTGCGCGACCGTATCGAGCAGGGAAATGCCGACGAAGGCCAGGGTGGCGTTGGCGCCGAAGACCTTGGCGGGCGCCGCCCAGGCGCTTTGCTTCCCCACGTCGGTGATCACCGCCAGCAGTGAGAACAGCAGCAGGCTGACTCCACCGGAGAACAGAGCGAAGCTGCTGGTCCAGATCTTCTTGATGATCGGCACGTTGCCGTCGAGGCCCGCCCCGGCCAGGAACAGCACCACGCCGGCCAGGGCTAGCATCGACAGGCTGCCCTTTACGCCGCGGCTCTGGATATAAAGTCCGGCCGCGACGCCGAACAGCACATTGACCACCGCGCCGAACGTCGACAGCAGGCCCTCCGGATCGAAGGTCACCTTGTCGCCGGTCAGGCCGTAGGGCCACAGGTGCGGCACGCTGAACACGGCGCGGTCGATGACGGCCGGCAGGGAATGGCTGGAATCGAAGCAGTTCATGCCGCAATCCGGCGCATCCCACAGTTTGAGCAGCGCCACATAGCCGATCAGCAGGGTCGCTGCCGCCGCGATGACCGGCCATGTTTTCAGGGTGAAGCCGCTGTCGTGCTTGCGCTCGACCGCCAGGCAGAACAGCCCGACAATGGCGTAGCACAAGCCGATCCTTTGCAGGATGCCCATGATGCGGACATGCTCGAAATCGAAGGCCGGCAGAAGATTGAGAAACAGGCCGAGCGCGAACAAGGCCACGGCGCGGACGACCACGTGTCCGGCAAGTTGCATCTTGGTGACCTTGGCGGCTCGTCCGGAAAACGACAGTGGCAAGCTCACGCCGACACAGAACAGGAAACCGGGAAAGATCATGTCGGCCACCGCCAGGCCGTGCCAGTCGGCGTGGTTGAGCACACCGAATCGGTGCGTCCAGTCGCCGGCGTAGGCGACGAGGATCATGCCCATGACGCAAAGCCCGCGCAGGATGTCGAGCGCCTGGACTCGCGCCTCCGCCGCCTTGTCCGACTCGATCTCGCTGCGCTTCTTGAAGGTGATGATCTGCGCCATGCGTCCCTCCCCTGTGACATCGAAGTCATGTCACAGCCGCGCCGTGAAACCAAGCTGTAAATCCATGTCAGGTTTTCCTGACTTTTTTTCGAATGTCAGGTTGACATGACATTTGGCGCGATGTAAGGTACGCCTTACACGATCGATCATGCCCATTCACCAAGGCATTCAATATGTTCAGCAATCTTTCGCCCAATGCGCGCTATGTCGCCGGCATGTCCCTATGGATGGCCCTCTACGTCGCCGCGCTCATCGCCTCGATCACCCTGATCCAGGCGCAGCATCCCACCGGCCCGTGGCTGTGGTGCCTCGCCGTCCTGCCGGCCCTGCCGGTCGGCGGCACCATCGTCATCGTCCTGCGCTACATCGACGCCGTCGACGAATATGTCCGCGGCGTGATCCTGAAGCGCTTCGTCGCCGCCACCGGCCTGACCCTGTTCGTGTGCACCGCCTGGGGCTTTCTTGAGGAAAACGCCGGCCTGCATCACTTCTCGCTCTACCTCGTTTATCCGCTGTTCTGGGGCATGTTCGGCCTGGCCAGCGCCTTTTACAGGAAGGCGTCATGAAACAGGTCCTCCGTGAACTGCGCACAGAGGCGGGCCTGACCCAGGCCGACCTCGCCACCCAGCTCGGTGTCTCGCGCCAGGCGGTGATCGCGCTCGAAACCGACAAGCACATCCCGTCGCTCGATCTCGCCTACAAGATCTCCGCCGTGTTCGATCGGCCGGTGGAGGCCATTTTCACTAACCCCTACCGCGCCTAGTCATCTCATCTCAAAAGGAAAATTCCATGAGTTCGCAGCCCTTTGCGGTGCGTCCCCGCCAGAAACCTGCTCGTAACGTCCAGGTCCTCAGCTATGCCGCCGGCCTGACCTTCATCCTGGTTGTCGGGTTTGCCGATCCCGGCCATCGTCTGGTCCTGGCCGCCACCGACGCCTTGTCCACCCTCGCCCACCTGATCCTGAACTAAGGAGCCAAAGCCATGTCATTGTCCTGCAAACCCATGTCCACCGGTATGTGGATCGCCATTGCCGTCGCCATCGCCGCCGCCTGCGCCAGCGCCTCGAAAAGCCACGCCGCGACGCCGTACCCTGACGCCGCCACCGAGCGCTTCAGCGTCACCGTCGCCGGCTCCGGCCCCGACGTCATCCTGATCCCCGGACTGGCTTCCTCGGCCGCTGTCTGGGGCGGCACGGCGGCGCATCTGAAGGATCATTACCGCGTCCACGTCCTCAACCTTGCCGGTTTCGCCGGCGAGCCGGCCGGCGCCAATGCTTCCGGCGATGTCCTGGCGCCGACGGTCGAGGCGCTCGACGCCTATATCAAGGACAATCACCTGCACCCCGTCGTCGTCGGTCATAGCCTGGGCGGCACCCTGACCCTGATGCTGGCCAGGGCGCATCCGGAGGACGCCTCAAAGATCGTCATTGCCGACGCCCTGCCCTACACGGCGGTCATCTTCGATCCCAACGCCACCGTCGCCACCATGACGCCCCAGGCGGCCGCATTGCGCGACGGCATCATCGCCACGCCCGACGCCGCCTTCGCCGCCCAGCAGGCCCAGACCGCCGCCGGCCTCGTCACCTCGCCGGACAACCAGAAGCTGGTCACCGACTGGTCCGTCACCTCCGATCGCCGGGTCTTCGCCGAAAGTCTCTATGAGGACATCACCACCGACATGCGCGGAGACGTCGCCGGCATCGCTACGCCGGCCGCCGTCATCTATCCGGTCGGTGCGATGCAGGATGCCGCCACCACGGATGCCTTCTACGCCCAGGCCTACGCCACCATGCCACATGTCGCCCTGAAGCGCATCGACAACAGCCGCCACTTCGAGATGCTGGATCAGCCCGACGCCTTCAACGCGGCGCTCGACGCGGTTCTCCAGTAAGCCGGAACGCCGGGGTTCGCGCCCCGGCCGTTTTCACATCCTGGCGGTATAGGTGATCAGGCCCGGCAAATCGGCCACCTTGTCATACAGCGACCGCGCCGCCGCGTTATGGCTGTGCGTCACCCAATAGACGCGCTCGGCGCCGATCGCCTTGCCATCCGCGACCACGGCCGCGATCAGGGCCCGGCCGGCGCCCTTGCCGCGCGCCGCCGCGTCGACGAACAGGTCTTCGAGATAGACATAGTTGCGTCGCGCCCAGGTCGACCGATGAACGACCAGGGCGGCGAAACCCAGGACCTGGCCATCTTCCCAGGCCAGGTAAAGCCGCATCGGCTCGTCCTCATCGAGGAAGCGCGCCCAGGTCAGGTCGGTGACCTCGTCGGCCAGCGGATGCTGATAAAAGGCCAGGTAAGCCTGCCACAGCGGCAGCCACGCCGCCTTGTCGCCTATTGTCGCCGATCTTATGTCCATGAAGACTGTCTAGGCGGGGTCCGGGATGGACTCAAGCCTCTTTCAGAGCCGGCTTCGTGAACAACGCGATTGGCAGGGCCACCAGGACGATATTCGCGAACAGGGCGCTGTAGAGGGCAAAACCCGGCTCCGGCGGAAACGCCGGCAGACCGCGATGCTTCGGATCGGTCAATGGAACAATCACCCAGGTCATGGCGGCATACAGCACCAAACCATAGAGCGGCGCGAACGCCAGGACGTGCCGCGCCACCACCTCGACCCGCCGGCAGATAATGTAGAACGCGCCCGCCATGACGATGGCGATCACGAAATGCAGCGCGAAGCCCAGGATGGCCACGCTCCAGCCGCCGTCGAACGCCTGCAGGCCCAGCACATGCGAGGCGATGCCCTCGCCGATCAGCATGGCCGGCACATGATCGTGCAGGCCGAACAGGACAATGGCGTAGACAATATCCAGCAGGCCGGCGACGCAGCCTCCGAGGATGATCGTATTGGTCCGGCTCATGGCCGCCTCCCGTTTTCGGTGGAGGCTAAACCTGTCGTCGCGGCGTGTCCAATGCGCTCAACCGCCGCGCGCCTGCAACGATCCGTCCGTGTGGCGCCGCGCGTGCGTCAGGAGACAGATCAGCGCCACGGCGGCAATGCCGATGACCGCCATCGTCGCCAGCGCCGGCTCATGCTCGCGGTCAATATTGGCCAGCGCCACCCAGGCCAGGCCCCATATCACGGCCGCGCTGTAGACCAGGCTTTCGCTCAGCCACGCCATGACCGCGCCAAATGCCGCGAGGGCGATCAGAAACGCCATGCTGACATTGGGATCACGCGGGTCGAGGCCGTGGCCTCCTGCCACCAGTTCCGAGGTGAAATTGACGACCGCCGCCACGCTCAGCCAGCCCGTGACAAGTGCCAGCGGTGCGTGGAGCATCAGGTCGTCGGCCTTGGCCAGCAGGATATTGCCGCGCAGCCGCATCAGGGCGGATATGCCAAGCGTCAGGGCCGTCGCCACCAGCAGGCTGCTCACCCAGTCGAAACCATAAAGCGGCACCCAGATCTGCCAAAGCGCATTGATGGCGCCGATGGCGGCGATGTTCCAGCCGACGTGATCGAGCGCGCGATTGTAGGTCTGGCGCGGCATGGCCTGCCAGATGGCGGTGGCCAGCATGCCGGCATAGATGACGACCCAGATGGCGAAGGCTGGGCCCAGAGGCGTCAGCGGATGACTGGCGAAGGCCGATCGCGTCCCGATCTCCTGCCCAAGGTGCAGCCATGCCGTCAGCCGCGCCGTAAGGATCTGGCCGGCGGCGGCGGCGATAATGGCCAGGCTTTGCAGCCGACGGCCACCGCGGGCGAAAGGCCCGGCAAAAAGGTGTCGCAAGGTCACGTCCTTTGAAAAGCGCCCCTGCCGTGCACCGTCTTGCCGGTAACCGAATAAAGATTCGATAGGCTTGGTTGTCGGACCTAGTCGCGGCAATAGCCTTCGTTGGCGTCGACAACGAGGCAGGTCTTCTTGTCGGCCAGCCATTTCATGCCGGTGTCGGCGCCGCTGCCGCGCCGGATGACCAGCGTCTTGCCGTCGCGATCGAAGGCAATGCCGTCGCCCCTGGCGCGGCCGTGGAAGGTGCGCGGCCCGTCAAGATTGGTAATGACGATATCGTAACCGTCACCGGCCGGCGTGATATTGAGCGACGTGCCTTCGGGTCCGGTCCATTTGCCGGCCATACCGGGGACTAGGCTGACCTCAGGCGCGGCCATCGACCCCATCATCGCCGAGGCCTCGGCGGCGGTCATTGACGCGGCCGGCGATTCACCCGCCGCGGCCGCTTCTCCGCGGGTATCCGGCCGGGGTGAACAGGCAACCAGGGTAACAAAAGCTGCGGAAAGGAGCGCCAGATGTTTCATTGTCGTGTATCCAAACATGTTTCAGCCAAAACTACCCCGCGCCCTGTTTATAAGACCATGCGACCGGCGCCGCCATTTAATAAAATTTAAGGCGGCGGCAGGCGACCCTTCCACGTTGCCTTAAACCTGGCCCGCCGATAGAAGACTACGGAAGTCTCCGGAAGTACCATGTCCCTTCAGATCCGCACACTCGCCTACGCGTCGCCCGAATACGATCAGGCTGTCGCCCTGCGACGAAAGCTTCTGCGTACGCCGCTCGGCCTCGATTTCACGCCGGAGCAACTGGCCGCCGAAGCCGGCGACATTCACTTCGCCGGCTTTCTCGACGGCGAAATGGTCGCTACGGTCGTGTTGACGCCCTATGGCGATGATGGCTTCAAGCTGCGCCAGATGGCGGTCGACGATGGTATGCAGGGCCGCGCCATCGGCTCGCGATTGCTGCACGCAGCGGAAGCCTTCGCCTCCGCCGCCGGCCGGCCACATATCGCCCTCGCCGCCCGCGTCACGGCGGAAAACTTCTACGCCCGCGCCGGCTACGTCAGCGAGGGCGATGTCTATACCGAAGTCACCATCCCGCACATCCGGATGTGGAAGGACCTTAACGTTCGCATCGATTGACTCGCCGGTTGAGTTGAGTCATCGTCGTTTTAGTCGCTTAGATTGCCGTTGACGCGCGACGTTGAGGGGGGTGTTTTACGTGGCGGGCGCGGTCGCGCCCGAGACCCTTCGGCGTCTCACGCCGACGCGGGCTTGCCTCCGTCTTATTCTTCCGTCTTCGATCCGTGCCCGCCCCGGCTCCGCACGCCATGCGCGTCGACTTGAAGCCATCGCACACAGGAGCCTTCCATGACGCAGACCCTGCCTCTGATCGCCAGCAACGCCATCAATACCGGCGGCGATGCCTCGCTACTGGCGGCCGTCGGGAGCGTGGCTGAACACAAGGACGCGCTCGCCGCTGTAATCGGCGGCGTCGATTCAGCCATCGACATTATCGAAAAGATCGCCGCCGCCGTGAACGATCCCAAGATCGCCCAGGCTTTCGCCGGTCTCAATCTGACACCACAATACGGACAGATCGTCGCCGCCGTCGGCCGGCTTGTCGGCGCCGACAACAAGGTCTCCGCCGAGATCAAGACCCTGCTGCGTCCCTTAAGCGATTTCAAGATCGGCGACCCTGGCGTCACCTGGAAGATACCCCTGTTCAAACTGGGCGAAGCGGCCGCGGACTCTTACGACGCAACGCTTGGCGCGTCGGCGCAGTTGACCCTGGTCCCGGCCGCGACATGGCCCGATGATCAGCCGCCCGCCCCCCTGCTCGCCATAGGTGCTGGAGGCAAGATCGACTTCGGGGCCAAGGGCAGCCTGGGTCTTGCCGGGTTCAGTCTCACGGCCGACGCGACCGCGTCCGCCGACCTGACTTGCCTTTACCGCGCCGACCGCAAGGAATATTTCGCCGTGGCCGCCGGTTCGCGTCTGGCCAGGCTGCCGTCCGCCCTGAACCTCGACAGCCTGTGGCAGGCCATGGCCGGCGACTTCGAAGACATCACGCTGGCTGTAACCGGCTCCGTCACAACCGGGGTCAAGATTTCCCTGGCCGACGCCGTCGCCGCCATCAACTCCGACGTCGTCACCGCCATTGGACCCGACATCTCGGTTTCGCGAACGCATTCTAGCGCCTATACGCTAAAGCTGCACAAGATGCCCAAACCCGAGGGCGGCTTTAGTGTAGGCGTCAAGCTGACGCGCGACCGGAGCGACAGCCTGAGCGAAAGCGGCGAAATCGGTCTCAAGGTTGACCTCGCCGCCCTGACCCGACCGGTCATGGACGCGGTCGGCCGCAAGCTCGACGACCTCGACAAGAGCCTTGCCGGACTCAAGCCCTATCTCAGCCCCGGCACATGGCTCCGCAACCAGGCCTCGAACAGCCTGAAGGCCGCGATTGCGGCCATGATCAAGGACGAGGGCCTGAAAACAGCCATACAGGCCGATCTCGACGCCTGGCTTGGCCTGCAGCCGCTCGACAACGAGGCAGTTATCGCCATGGTCGAGCAGCAGATCACCGGCGTCATGGACCGCCAGTCGGTCCTTGTCGACAGTTCCGTCGAGAATGCCGTCGATGATGCTGTCAAACGTGTCATGGGACCACTGGCCGACATCTTTCCAAGCCTTTCCGCCAAGGCGGGCGACAGCGTGAAAACCGCCGTCGGCGACGTCGTCAAAGGGATGAACAACGACTTCAAAAACTTCATCACCAGCCTGACCAAGACTCCGGAAAAGCAACTGACAGATGCCCTGAATGGAGCCGGCGTGAAGATCACGGGCGCCGTCGACACATTCGACGATCTGTTCAAGGATATTCGCGACTTCCTCGATACGCTCGACACCCGTGCGAAGGAAATCTACGACGGCGCCGAAAGCGCCCTGAAGCAAAAGGCGTCGCTGCGCCTGTTCGTCGAGACGACGGCAACCTCCGGTACGACGGTCGAGGTCGACGGGCTGTTCACTGACCTTGATACCGGTTCACGGCATATTTTCAATACACTGCTGCGCGGCGACCTGCGTGCGGTCGCCGATCTGCTCGACACAGCGAAAAAGCCGTCCAGCTTTACGCTCCTGCCAACGTCTCAGGTCAAGGACTACAGCCATACAAAAAGCCAGCGCGGCATAGAGATCGCCTTCCTCAATATAACGCTGAGCCTGAAACAGTTGGTCGATATCGACGTCAAGGTCATCACCGACGCGCTCGGCAATGTCCATGTCGCCACATCGAAAAGCCTCGCGAAAACGATCACCGGGCCGAACAGCGAACGCCAGGTCACCTTCATCGACAACTACGCCATGGTCCTGGCCGGCAAGCTCGGCACGCAGTCGTCGCTGCCGCCGGTTTCGCTCGAAATTGGCGTCGGAGCGTCCTATGTCGACAAGTCGCTGAAATGGGACGACATCAAGGATTTTGCGGGGGGCCTCAAAGCCTGCGGCCTGATTTCCGACAAGGCTCTACAGGACGCCAAGGCCTGTTTCGACGGCTGGAGCACCAGGACCGGCGGCAAGATAGCGGGCAGGATCGCGGCAACCTTACGCATACCGGCCGACAAATTGGCGATGTTGCTGAAGCTTCAGGCCCGGCCAGTTGCGCCGTTCGCCTTGCCCTATGAGGCCAAGCGGGACATTGTCGTGGAGGCTCTCGGTATTTTCAAAACGCAGGATCCGGCCGGCTTCGCCTTTTTCACTAACGCCCTCGAGGTGGTCGTGGAGGGGGAGAGCCTGTATCGCCACGGTTTCAAGCCGCCGAAGAAGGATATTTATACCTTGTCCGATTTTGCGGACTGCATCCTGCATTATTACGATATCGAGACGCTTCTCCAGGCCGAACCCCTTGCGCCGCCCGACCACCTTCGCCCAGGTAACGAAAAGTACCCACCCAATCATCCGGTATATCGCGGAACTCTTCCTGACGGCACCGGCGAATACACCAAATTCCTTGAAGTCGCCTCGGACATGCTCCGGCTGGTCGACCTGATCGACTGGATGGGCCGGCTCTACAGGTCGACGCCGCAATCGGACGCAACGCCCAACGGATGGACAAGGGACGACTACGCGGCGATCCAGGATTCGCTTGCCCAGGACTGCGGCAGCTGGACCACCGTCTATGAGGATTTCCGCACGGTCTTCAAGCCGGACATCACCCGGCAAACCCAGATTTTCCTGTGTATCCTGTCCGATCTTTCGAGCACGCCTGTCGCTCTGTCTCTCACCAACACGCCGGCCGGCGGCGATCCCGTGGTCAGAACCTTCACCTGAGAACAGAGCAAAACCCTGAGCGCAAATAAAATTCGGCTCATGCCGAATGGTGCCCCCGGTCGGACTCGAACCGACACACCTTGCGGTACTCGATTTTGAGTCGAGCGCGTCTACCAATTCCACCACAGGGGCCTGAGGGGGTGCGAGGGCCGGTTGATAGAGGCTTTCGTCGGGCGTGGCAAGCCTGCCGCCTTACCCCTCGCGATGTTTTTCGACCACGATCTCGCCGTCGCGTTTCTGCACCATGTGATGCGTCGAGGTGCGCCGCAGCGTCCACGTTCCCATCCGCCTCAGCCACAGGTCGGTCGATTCCGTCTCGACCTCGATCTCGTGCGTGGCGCCATCGGCGGCCTTGCGCCGGGTGCGCAGGTTATAGACCTGCTCGACATAGGCCGCGTCGCCGGCGACCTTGACCGAACGGACAACCGTCTTGCTGATGCGATAAGGATCGCTGGCCGCCGCCTGGGCGTCACTGATCATGTCGTCGCGCGACCGCGCCAGGCCGTGGATGTCGATGCTCTCGAAATCGCGCGAAAGTATGCCGCGCACGGCGCCGGCGCTGCGCGCCGCCAGCGCCGCCTTGAGCCTGGCGTAACGGCCTTCCAGCTGCCTCACGGTCGAAGAGGACGCCGCCTTCGCCGTGGCGCCCGCCGCCCTCACCTCGGCCACGGCCGCCGCAGCCGCGGCGCCGTGCGTGCTGCCGGGCCTGGGCGCCTCCTGCTCCAGTTGCGCCAGCCGGTAACGCGGATTGGCGACCACCAGTTCGCCCTGAGCGGCGAAAATCAACCGGATGACGTCGTCTTTCTGGTCCCAGAATTCGCGGAAGCGCTGCAATTGCTGCCATACCAGCACGCGGTGCTCTTCCGACGCCTTGGCGACCCTGACCTTGGCCGCTTTGGAATCGTGCGTCTTGATCTCGCCGCCGTCCTTGTCGAGCGCCTCTTTCAGGCCCTTGCGCGCCTTTTCCGGCCGCTCGGTGAGGGCGATGACGTGGCCGAAGCGCGCCTGCAGCAGGTCGCGCAACTCGCGCACCCGGTCCATCTGCGACGCGCCCGCCGCCCGCAGCGCGCGGTTCAGCGCGCGGTCGATCTCATCATAGATGCTTTCGGCGATGCTGAGCCGGTCGCGGAAGAGCCGCCGATGCGCCGCGCCCTTGCCGGCGGCATGGGCGATGAGCGTGGCCACCAGGATCAGGACAATGCCGGCCGCCAGAATGAAAAGCTGACGCGGGTCGAACGGCAGACCCAGAGTCAGGCTGTACGGCTGCGGTTCGTCGCCGAAGTCGCCGCCGAAGCCGTTGTCCTGCTGCAAGAAGGCGATGGCCAGTTTGAGGATCACGGGCGCACCTGCTACGTCCTGGGCGGCTCGGGCGGCCGCGTATAGAGCTGGTTCTGCGCCGAGCGGATAAAGGCCGCCATGACGTCGGGCTGGTCCCAATCCTCGCGAAACCTGTTGTAGGCCATCCAGATGTTGGCGTTCTTGCCGATTTCGACCGGCTCAGGCATTACATAGCCGGGCGCACCGCCGGCCACCGCGGCGCCGCTATAGGGACCGCCCAGGGTCTGGACCGGATCACCGGCGGCGCCATTGGGGCCGGTCTGGTTGACGGCGATGTTGATGACCGTGCCGCCCGCCGCCGGGGCTCCAGGCGCCGGGACCGCATCCTTGATCTCCTTGAAGCCGTCGAGCGCGTCGCTCAGGCCCTTGATCTGCTTGTTCATCGCCTCGCCGAGCGCGATGTTGCGGCCGAGCAGGCGGTCGACATACCACGGCAACAGGGCGGCGCGGGCAGGATCGATGTCGCGGGCATTGCGGCGGCTTTTGCCTTGTGAACTCGTGGCCTTGCCACCGAACCAGCCGCCGGCGAAACCCGCTCCAGCCGCCGCATCCTCGTTGGTTTGCACGACCTCACGCGCCTTGCCGCGTATGAAGCCGGCCAGGGAGCGCGGCCATTCGTCGTAATTGTCGCGCCGCTTCGCGCTCGACCCGCGCAGGAAGGCGGCGACGGCCGCGATGATCAGGGCCAGCACCAGGAAGGAGCACAGGCCGCCGGTGAACCACAGGCCGCCGTAATTCGGATCGCTCGGGAAATCGGTGGGAAGACCGTGCCCGGTGTCGTAATCGCTGTCCATGAAAGACCTCACCCCTCGCGGCTACGCACCCGTACCAACCACGAAGGTTAACAGAAGGTGACGCCCGGTGCCAAGTCGCGATTGCGATTTCGCTGCGATTGGCGGGTCTTAGTTGCCATTTTGCGCCTTGAGCGCGGCATCCTCGGCGCGACGCAGCAGGCTTTTCAACTGCAACACCTCGTCGGGCGTGAAATCGGCGAAGATGACCTTTTCGTATTCCACGGCCGCGGGGGCGACATCGGCGAACAGGCGCTCGCCCTCGGCCGTAAGGATCAGGTGGTGCGAACGGCCGTCGTGTTCGTGCGGCGCGCGGGTGATCAAACGTCGCTTGGCCAGCCCTTGCGCGGCGCGCGAAATCGTCACCTTGTCCATGCCGGCGCGCTTGACCAGGGCCTGTTGCGTCGACGGACCGTCCTCGCGCAGGACCACGATCAGCCGCCATTCCGGTATCTTGAGGCCGTAGAGGCTGTCGTAGGCCGTCGAGATCAGCGTGCTGACCGCGCTGGACGCCACCGCCAGCCGGTAAGGCAGATATTCGTCTAGCGTCAGATTGCTGTGGGTCATTGGCGCTGATTCCTTCGTAGGGAGCTTAACTCATCGCAAATGAGACGTTCAATGACAATTGAGGAATTGTTAAGGTATTGACGACTTTCGCTAATGTGGGTTGTGAAAATTTTTCAGTGGTGCGGCATCGCGGCGCGCGACAAATCCGCCGCCGCCTGATAGGAAGGCGGCCCACCACCGCAGAGCCTCCCCGAAGAGTCCGTGACCTCGTTCCTGTCCCGCCTTGCCGCCAGCCGATTCGGCCTGACGCCGCTTTACAACTGGATGCTTGGCCTCGCCGGCAGCCGCCATGCCCAGTGGGCCCTGGCCGTCGTTTCGTTCGCCGAAGCGTCATGCTTCCCGATCCCGCCCGACGTCATGCTGGCGCCGATGGTGCTCAAGCGGCCGGAAAACGCCTGGCGTTATGCCGCGATCTGCGCGGCGGCTTCCATTATGGGCGGCGCGCTGGGCTATTATATCGGTTACGCGCTCGAACCCGTCGGTTTGGCCATCCTCAAATTCTTCGGCCACAGCGAGGGCATCGAGGCCTATCGCAAGTTCTATGGCCACTGGGGCTTCTTCATCATACTCGGCCAGGGCGTCACGCCGATTCCCTACAAGCTGACCACCATCGCCACCGGCCTGGCGCACTTTCCGTTGTGGCAGTTCATGCTGGCTTCGTGCATCACGCGCACCACGCGCTTCTTCGTTGTCTCCGGCCTGTGCAGGCGCTTTGGCCCGGAAATCACCCGTCTCATCGAAAAGCGCATGCTTGTGGTCGGCACTGTTGTTTTGGCCGTGGTCGTGCTAGGCTTCGTCATCGTCAAGCTTCTCGCGCACCATTGATGCCCCCCAAGACGTCTCCTTTCAGCAAGAAGCTCGGCCTCGCCTTCACGCGCTGGTGGAGCATCACCGCCCTGATCGCCTCCCTGACGATGCTGGCCGTCGCCTGGTCGTTCCAGATCTTCGACGGCCTGCATCCCTGCCACCTGTGCCTGAAGCAGCGCGACATCTACTGGATCGCCACCGGCGTCGCCGGCGTCGCCAGCGTCTGGGCGCTGTTCACGGGCGCCAAGGGCCCGCCCCGCGTCTTCTCCTTCGTGCTGTTCGCCGTCTTCGCCACCGGCTGCGCCATCGCCGCCTATCACGCCGGCGTCGAATGGCACTGGTGGCGCGGCCCGCAAACCTGCACCGCCCAGGCCGGCGAGATCAGCTTCGATCAGATGGCCGCCTTCGCTACCGGCGCGGCCACAACCAAGGGGCCGATGTGCGATGTGGCGGCATGGCGCATGTGGGGATTGAGCATGGCGGGCTATAATGTCATCGCCACGGGTATACTGGCGGTGTGGAGCCTCATTGCTTCCCTGCGTTTCCGCCCGCGGCGGAAAGCTGTCACGGTCTGAACATGAACAATCCAATCCCTCCCCGCCCCGGCCACGGCGTCTTCACCGACCGCGTGGCCGAGATGCTGCGCGTCGACCACGCCGGCGAGCTGGCGGCGGTACATATCTATCGCGGCCAGGTGGCTGTCTTCGCCGGCACGCGGGAAAGCGCCTTGAGCGAACAGTTCAAGCGCATGGAAGGCGAGGAACAGTCGCACCTCGACGCCTTCGAAGCCATACTGCGCGAATGCCGTGTTCGTCCGACCCTGATGGCGCCGGTCTGGCGTCTGGCCGCCCTGGGCCTCGGTGTATCGACCGCCCTGCTCGGTGAGAAAGCCGCCCACGCCTGCACCGAGGCGGTCGAAAGCGTCATCGAGAAACACTATGCCGGCCAGATCGCCGAGGTGAAGGCCGCCGATCCTGATCTCGCCGCCCGGCTGACGCAGTTCCGCGATGACGAACTCGGCCACCATGACCGCGCTGTCGAAGCCGGCGCGCGCCAGGCGCCGGCCTATCCGTTGCTGTCGGCCATCATCAGGACCGGCTGCCGCGTGGCCATCGCCATCAGCGAGAAGATTTAGCCGCGTCATCAGGGGAGCTTCATGCCGGACACATCCGCCGCCGACCACAAACCGCACGTGTCGCTCCGCCATGGCTCACCGCATCTGCTGCCGAGAAACTTGGGCGAGGTCGCCTCGGACAAGATCGCCGCCGCCGTCGGCTCGTGGCGCTTCATCATCATCCAGTCGTGCATCCTGTTCGGCTGGCTGGTGCTCAACGTCACCGCCTGGGCGGCGCACTGGGATCCCTACCCGTTCATCCTGCTCAATCTTGTCCTGTCGTTCCAGGCGGCGTTCACCGCGCCGATCATCATGATGGCCCAGAACCGCCAGTCCGACATCGACCGCCACAAGGCCCAGCTCGACTATGACATCAACTGCAAGGCCGAGCTCGATATCGAGGCCCTGCACCAGAAGATCGATCTGCTGCGCCAGGAGGACATCACCCGGCTGATCGGCCTGCTGGAAACCCTGACCGCCGAACGCCTGCACGACAAGGCCGAAGCCGAAAAGGAAACGTGATGTCGGACAGGAAGCCCGGCCCGATCGCCAAGCTATGGAACCTGCTCGGCCCCGGCCTCATCACCGGGGCCAGCGACGACGACCCGTCGGGCATCGCCACCTATTCCCAGGCCGGCGCGCAATACGGCCTGCACACCCTGTGGACCGCGCTGATCACCTTTCCTCTGATGGCCTCCGTCCAGGAAATGTGCGCCCGCATCGGCGTCGTGAGCTCGCAGGGCCTGAGCGGCATCCTGAAAAAGCACTACCCTGCCCCTGTCCTGTGGCTGATGGTCGTGTTCAGCTTCCCGGCCATCGTCCTCAATATCGGCGCCGACATCGCCGGCATGGGGGCGGTCGCCCACATGATCGCGCCGGCCGTTCCCGCCGTGGGCTTCAGCGCCGGTTTCACCCTCCTGCTGCTTGTCGCCATTATCGCCCTGCCCTATCGCAAGGTCGCCGCCGTGCTGAAGTGGCTGTGCGCCGTCCTGCTCGTCTATCTCGCCGTGCCGTTCCTCGTGAAGACTGACTGGCCGGCGGTGGCGCGGGCGACCTTTATCCCGCACGTCAGCTTCGACCGCGACTTCATCATGGTCCTGGTCGCCATCCTTGGCACGACCATCTCGCCCTATCTCTTTTTCTGGCAGGCGACGATGGAGGTCGAGACGGTCAAGCAGCGCCACGTCGTCGTCGACAAGCGCTATATCCAGGATGTCGGCTTCGACGTCGATGTCGGCATGCTGTTTTCCAATATCGCCATGTTTTTCATCATCCTGACGACGGGGACGGTGCTCTATTCGGCCGGCATCCACCATATCGATACGGTCGAACAGGCAGCCGCGGCGCTCAAGCCCATCGCCGGCGACGCCGCCTACCACCTGTTCGCCATAGGCGTCATCGGCACCGGCTTCCTGGCCATTCCGGTCCTGTCGGGCTCGCTGTCCTATATCGTGGCCGAGGTCTTCGGCTGGGAGGAAGGCCTCGACAAGAAGCTGCACGAAGCGCCGGCCTTCTACGCCGTGATCGTCGTGTCCCTCGTCGTCGGCCTGCTCATCAACTATCTGGGCATTTCGCCGATCTCCGCCCTGATCTGGTCGGCCGTGCTCTACGGCGTCACCTCGCCGGTGATCATCGCCATTGTCCTGCACATATCCAACAACAAGGCGGTGATGGGCAGATACACAAACGGCCGTTGGTCGAACATCCTTGGCGCCCTGACCTTCGTGCTGATGACCGCCTCAGCCAGCCTGCTGCTGTGGTTCCAGTTCCGCTGACGCCGGCGTGCCGGTGATCAGCCGGTTACCGGCGGCCGCCAGCCCGGCCGCGACGGTCATGATGCCGAACAGCAGCATGGCCATCGGCGTCCTGTGCCAGGCGGTGATATTGAAGATGTACGAGCAGATGCCGTAGACCAGCCACGCCGTGAACAGCCACGACAACACGAAGCGCACGACCGCATGGCCGGTACGGTACACCACCGCCATCAGCAACGCCGCATAGGGCACGATCAGGATCATGTCGTAGTCGAGGATGCGCGGCGTCATCAGCGGCACCAGCCCCATGACCAGCACCAGGCGCTCGTCCCGGCTCAGCTTGCCCCACTGCGCCACGGCCATGCCCGACAGCAGCATGATCGCCATGAATCCGCCCGCCAGCTCGTAATTGAGCAGCGACTTCGACGGGATGCGCCACACGATGTCGGTCAGCTCGAACCAGCCCATGCCCGGCTGGCGCGTCAGGGCGACCGAATGCAGTGTCTTCTGCCACGCCTTGCCGAAGATGCCGTCGGTCTGGATCATCAGCCAGGTCACGCCCAGGCCCGCCACGCACCGCCAGGCGAACGAAAAGGCGCGCTTCCACAGCACCTCGTCGTCGAGCAGGAAGATGACGAAATAGGCCAGGAAGGTCGGCTTGACGCAGACGCAGAGCAACACAACGGCGGTAAATGGCCATCTCGTTTTCGGGAACAGCAGCAAGCTGGCCAGCACCATGGCATGCATGACCTGGCCGACATTGGCGCACAGGAAGGTCATGGGCGTCAGCGCCGCGAAGGCCAGCCAGCGCCAGCGGATATCGATGCCGTCCATGCGCCTGATAAGCGCGAACCACAGCACGAACAGCGTCGCCGGCCACAGCAGCACGAACAGGAAAAGGCTGCGCGTGCCGGGAATGCCGAACGCCTTGATGAACGGCGCGAACACCATGGCGACCTGCGGCGCATAGACGTAAGCCGCCGGCTTGACCCCGGCGCAGGTCGGCGGATGGATGGCGTAGGGCGAATGGCCCGACGCCAGCGTCTTGGCGCCGCACAGCACCGCGTCGATGTCCATCAGCATCCAGTAATGGTGGGTGATCATGTGGTAGACGCCGGCCACGACGGGCCAGGCGCAGAACGCCATGAACAGGAACAGCAGGGGCCGGAACGCGGTCAACCGCCGCAGAACGGAAAGCGCGTCCATCAGCGCCCTTCGAAATCGAGGCTGTGGCGCAGGTATTCGAGCAGGGTCTCACGGACCTCGTCGTCGATATGGCCGAGATCGAGGAAACCGTCGCCCGCCTCGCTGAGCCTGAGCCGCACCCGCTCGCCCAGGAAATCGAACACCGCCATCCGCCGCCCGAAAATCCAGCCCTCGCGCTTCATCCTGACGCGCGTGCCGAGGCAGGATTGCAGCGACTTCCGCACCACCTCGATCGGCAAGCGATTGCGCCCGGCCGGCCGTGGAAAATGCACGCGGCCGAACGCGCGCTTGTCGAGATGAAACCGCACCGCCTGCGACATATTCTATGCCAGAACCCCGTAGAACCCCCGGCTCACGCTTCGAGGAGCGTATCCCAGTAGAGGTAATCTATCCAACTTTCATGCAGATAGTTAGGGGGAAAACGGCGGCCAAGCTCCTGCAACTGAAACATTGTCGGCCGGTGTGGATTTTTTGTCGGCATCATGCGCGCCTGCTGGGGAGTTTTTCCCCCCTTGCGCAAGTTGCACGGCGCGCATGCCGTCAGGATGTTGGTCCAGCTCGACTTGCCGCCCTGACTGACCGGCACCACATGGTCGAAGGTCAGCTCGTGGGGTGAGCCGCAGTACTGACAACAGAAGCGGTCGCGCAGGAAGACATTGTAGCGGGTGAAGGCCGGCGGCCGGTCCTGGGCGATATAGGTCTTGAGGCTGACCACCGACGGCAGCAACATCGTGATCGACGGCGAGCGGATTTCGATATCGTAGGTCGATACCACATCGACGCGGTCCTCGAACACAGCCTTGACCACGTCCTGCCACGGCCGCGTCGACAGCGGGTAATAGCTGAGCGGGCGGAAATCGGCGTTGAGCACCAGCGCACGCCAGTCGGACGGAGGCGATTTCAGCACCTGCATGAAAGCCTCGCCGGATCAGGGACTTGGGAAACGTACTGTTTGAAGACGTATCTCCTTACACACGCGTTATCCGAATTTATTCGGCGCTCAAGCGCCGCGCGGGCTCCTCGCAAAGGCTCGGGCGGCCAAGAACTTAGAATGGCGCCCTTGCCAAGGCGCAAGGCCTTGGAAATCCATGTGAACCCGATTCTGCCTTAAGGAAAGATCAAGCTTCAATGAATTTTTTGTTGCAGCGCCGTGCCCACACTCGAATCCTCTCTTATATCCACCTCTCCCATTCATGGGGAGAGGACGAGAGCCGAGGCTCTTGGCGAAGGCGATCGGGTGAGGGGCCGATATGAGGGCTCCCCACATCAACACGGGCGGCTTCGCGCAGCCGCCCCCTGCGTGTATATGGACGCATGACCTTCCGCACCCGCTTCGCGCCGTCGCCGACCGGCTATCTCCATCTCGGCCACGCCTTCAGCGCCTTGGCGGCCCACGACGCGGCGCAGGACGCCGGCGGCGAGTTCCTGCTGCGCATCGAGGACATCGACCACACGAGAAGCCGCCCGCAATTCGAGGCGGCGATCTATGAAGACCTCGCCTGGCTCGGCCTGTCATGGCCGAAGCCAGTCCTGCGCCAAAGCGAGCATCTCGCCGATTACCAGGCGGCGCTGGAGCGGTTGAAAGACATGGATGTGCTCTATGCCGACAGCCGCACCCGCAAGGAACAGATCGAAGCCGCGCTCAGCGCGCCGCAGGATACGCCTGAACCAGCGGCGGGCAGCGCGGCCCCGGCGTGGCGGCTGTCGCTCGACGCCGCGCGCCGGCGTCTCGGCTCGTCTTACGGCGATCTGCATTTCACGAACTCCGGAACCATCCATCCGGCCCGGCCGGAGGTTAACGGCGACGTCATCCTCGGCCGCAAGGATATCGGCGTCGCCTACCACCTCGCCGTCGTCGTCGACGATGCCCGTCAGGGCATAACCGGCGTCATTCGCGGCGACGATCTCTTCGACGCCACCCATACCCAGGTCCTGCTCCAGGCCCTGTTGGGATTGCCGACGCCGCACTACCGCCATCACGCCCTGCTGCTCGACGGTGAAGGCCGCCGCCTCGCCAAGCGCAAGGGCTCGAAATCCCTGCGCGACTATCGCGCCGAAGGCCTAACCCGCGACGATATCATGGCCATGCTCGCCGCCGCGCCGAAAAATACTTTGTCGGCACCTTGACGAAATGCACCATATAAGGTACATAAGGTTTCAATTACAAAAACTAGCAGGAAGGAAACGCCCCATGATGAGCATCGGCAATAATAGGAGCGTTCCGTGCGTTACAATTCATCTGCAGAACACCTTCAGATTGTGGTCACTTTTTTCAAAACCGATGGCGGTAGCGAACCCGCTTTAGAGTTTATTAAGGAGCTTCCAAAAGACGACCGCCGCAAAATTGGCTTTGACCTCAAGATGCTGCAAATAGGCTTTCCGATCGGAATGCCACTTTGCCGGTCGTTGGGGAATGGCCTGTATGAAATGCGAACAAGTCTGCCAAGCACACGTGAAGCCAGACTTCTTTTTATCGCGCATGATCAGAAACTGGTTGTACTTAGTGGCTTCATCAAAAAGTCTCAGAAGGTGCCTGGGAATGAAATTCAGGTCGCACGCGAGCGCAGGAAAATCTATCAAAGCCGACCACCGTAGGACTTACGTCATGAACTCAGGCCAGCATCCAAACGAAGGTACATCGCTTGACGATTTCCTTCGCGAAGAGGGCATCCTTGAGGAAGCCACCGCCCATGCGTTGAAAAGCGTCATCGCCTGGCAGATTCAGGAAGAAATGAAAAAGCTGAAGCTGACCAAGGTCGCGATGGCCAGGCGCATGAATACGACCCGTTCTCAGCTTGACCGGGTTCTCAATCCCGACGACGGCAATGTGACAATCGAAACCCTGCAACGCGCCGCCAAGGCGGTTGGCCGGACTGTTCACTTCTCGCTCATATAAAAAAACGCGGGCCGGTCACCCGGGCCCGCGTCTCTTTTAACCTGTAAAAGCGCCTCAGAGCAGCTTGATATCGACCGCGGCGGTCTTGCCGCGCTCGGTCTGCAGCTCGTAGGACACCTTCTGGCCGTCGGCCAGGCCTTGCAGGCCGGCGCGCTGGACGGCGGAAATGTGGACGAATACGTCGCTGCCGCCGTTGCCGGGCTGGATGAAGCCATAGCCCTTCGTCGTATTAAACCATTTGACCGTACCTTCGGCCATGAGCGCTCTCCTTCAATCTCAGAGCTGTTATCGAGGCGCGGACGGACGAGGTGTCCCCCCGCACACAATCTTGATCCTCGGTAGCAGCAGCGGGAATCCCGGGAGCACAGGCTGGCCGCACCCCGAAACCCCTTGGAGCGTAGGCAGCCAGGGTAACGGATTGTGAGGGTATTAAGACCCAGCGCCGCCGATCGGTCAAACGAAAACACATCGATTCAGGCGAATCCACCGGCATTTTTGCCGATGTTTTGGCCAAAATGTCCCACTTTTCACCGATTAAGCGTCAAAAATACCGCGAAGCGGGTGATTTCGCTGCGTAAAAGGTGCTAGACCTTGCACAGTCCTGCGCGCTTTCCAGGCGTTGAAACGGCTTTATAATACCGCAACCGAGGCTCCATGCGCTCTCCTTTCATGCGTTCCTGGCTGCTCAGGGAGATTCTGTCCCTGCCCTCCGCCGTGCTGCGGGCGCTGTCGGGCGGCGGCGTGGTCCACGTCGACGGGCGCACGCTCGACGCCCAGATCCAGTTCCTGTGGCGCGCCTGGTTCGATCGTGCGCCTGGCGAACGCCCCCTCGCCGTCGCCGGCCGCGACCTCGAAGAGGCGCGCATCGAATGGGGCGAGGCCGCGACGCAACTTGCAGCGTCCGGCGCGCGCGTGCGCATGGAGCCGATCGGTGGCGAAGCCGCCAGCGCCACTTTCGGCCTGGCGCCGATGAACGGCCTGCTGATCCGTCCGCTTGAGACCGCGCCGGACGCGCCCCTGCTCGTCTTCTTCCACCAGGGCGGCGGCGTCCTAGGCGGTTCCGATCTCAGCAGGGCCTTTTGCGCCGTTTTCGCCGATGCCGCGCGCGGTCCGGTCTTCATTCCCGACTATCGCCTGGCCCCCGACCATCGCTTTCCGGCGGCCTGTGACGACGCCAGGGCCGCGCTCGACTGGGCCCGGGCCAATGCGCTTCGCCTCGGCTCGAAGACCGGCGACATCGCCATCGGCGGCGCGCTGACCGGCGCCAATCTGGCGGCGCGCCTGTGCATGGACCTGAAGCGCGACTTCAAACCCCTGCCGGTGGCGCAGTTGCTGGTCACGCCGCTGGTCGACCTCTCCGACCCCCAGATCAAGGCCGATGCGCGCCTCGGCCTATGGCCGCTGACCTCGGCCGATATCGAAGCCATGATCGGCGCCTATGCCGGCGCCGGAGTCGAACTGACCGACCCGCGTATTTCGCCGGCGCTCGAACGCCTGATCATCGGCCAGCCACGCGCATTGATCGTGTCTGCCGGTCTCGATCCCCTGGCCGCTCAGGGCGAGGCCTTCGCCAGGCGGCTGATGGAGGCGCGCACGCGCGTCGTCTATCGCCGCTACGACAGCCTGCCGCTCGGCTTCGACCTGTTCTCCGGCGTGTCCGACGCCGCCCGCGACGCCACCGCCGACATGGCGGCGACCTGGCTCGACATGCTGCGCACCGGCAAGCCGGATGCCGCCGAAGACGAAGCGGCATGACCGCCTTTCCGTCCAGCCTCGCCGCCTATGCCGGGCAGGACGACCCGGCACAGCCCCTGCCCGTCGAAGACTGGAACCCGCCGGCCTGCGGCGTGATCGACATCCGCATCGCCCGCGACGGCGCCTGGTTCCACGAAGGCCGCCCGATCGTGAGGCCCGCCCTCGTCCGCCTGTTCTCACGCCTGCTGCGCAAGGACGCGGACGGCTACGTCCTGGTCACGCCGGTCGAAAAGCTGGCTATCACCGTCGAGGACGTGCCGTTCATCGCCGTGTCGATGACCCAAGGCTCCGTCCTCGTCTTTCACACCCAGGTCGGCGATTCCGTCGCGGCGGATGAGGAACATCCGTTGCGATTTGAAACCAGCGACGAATTTCGCCCCTATGTCCGCGTGCGCGGCGGCCTAGAAGCCCGCCTGTCGCAAGGCGTGGCGCGCGACCTGGCGGCTATGGCCGAGGTCCGCGACGGCATGGCCGGCGTCGCCTCCGGCAACAGCTTTTTTACCATAGGGCCGGCAGATCAGCTTTTCGATTCTGCATCCTGAAGCCTATGTTCAGCCGTGGTTCATGCGCTCGGGCGCAGACTCGTGCGTAAGGGGGCGATTGAGTATGAAGGAAAATCGCCATGAAACGACAAATCTTTGGCGCTATGGCGGCCCTGATGGCCGCCGGCACCCTGGCGGCGGCCGTCCCGGCCGACGCCCAAACCTACCACCACGGTCACTATGATCGCAGCTATCATAACGGCGGCCGCGGCTATGACCGTGGCTATAATCGCGGCTATAACGGCGGCTATAATCGCGGCTATCACAACGGCTGGCGCGAAAGGTCGAGCTGGTATCGCGGCGGCTATGTCTCGCGATATGACTATGATCGCGGCGCCTATGTCGACTACCGCTACCACCGCGGGCTCTATCGTCCGCCCTATGGCTACGAATGGCGGCGTGTCGACAACAACTACGTCCTGGTCGCCCTGGCGACCGGCCTGATCGCTTCGATCATCGTCGACAACAACTACTAACTAGGACCTGTCGGAACTGACAGAAAGCGGCGTCCTTAACGGGACGCCGCTTTCGTTTGCCGATGCCCCGCATTGTTCTCTTATGACGGCGATGGCACAACCATGACACCGGGGTAACTTCATGTAAGAAAAGGGTTTTGTCATGAAACGCCTTCTTCTGGCGGGAGCCGCCTGCGTACTGGCCAGCACCGCCATCACAGCGCCGGCCGACGCCCAGCGCCATCATCATGCCCGCCATTATCCCAGCCGCCATGCCGCCGTTTGGCATGACCGTTCCGACTGGCGCCAGGGCGGCTACGTCTCGCGTTACGACTACAATCGCGGCGTGGTGGTCGACTATCGCGTCCACCGCTTGAGACGTCCGCCCGCCGGTTATGAATGGCGGAGGGTCGATAACAACTATGTCCTGGTGGCCATCGCCACCGGCCTGATCGCCTCGATCATCGCCAGCCACAATTGACGCGAAAAAAACGGCGCTCTGAATGGAGCGCGCCTCTGAATGGAGCGCCGTTTTCCTGTCTAAAGCTTCAGCATCCGCTCCGCGAACGCCGCGTCCTCGAGGCCGAACGCCTTGAGCGCGGCGATGAAGATGCCCGTGGCGTCGATCCCGGCCTCGGCATATTGCGCCGCCATGCCGTCCTGGTCCTGGAAACGGTCCGGCAGGGTCAGGGTCCGGATCTTCAGCCCGGAATCCAGCGCGCCTTCGCCGGCCAGGAACTGCAGCACGAACGCGCCGAAACCGCCGACCGCGCCTTCCTCGACCGTGATCAGGCATTCGTGGTGCCGCGCCAGTTGCAGCACCAGCTCGCGATCGAGCGGCTTGGCGAAACGCGCATCTACCACCGTCGTCGACAACCCGCGCGCGCCCAGCATGTCGGCGGCCTTCATGGCGTCGGCCAGCCTGGCCCCCAGCGACAGGATGGCGACCTTGGAGCCTTCGCGCAAAATCCGCCCCTTGCCGACGGCCAAGGGCTCGGCCATGTCCGGGATATCGACGCCCACACCCTCGCCGCGCGGATAACGGAAGGCCGACGGCCCCTCGTCATAATCCGCCGCCGTGGCGATCATCGCCGCCAGCTCGGCCTCGTCGGCCGCCGCCATGATCATCATCTGCGGCAGGGCGCCGAGATAGCCGATGTCGAACGCCCCCGCATGCGTCGCCCCGTCCGCCCCGACCAATCCCGCTCGATCGATGGCAAAGCGCACCGGCAGGTTCTGCAAGGCGACATCGTGCGCCACCTGGTCGTAGCCGCGCTGCAGGAAGGTCGAATAGATGGCGCAGAACGGCTTCATGCCCTCGGCCGCCAGCCCCGCCGCGAAGGTCACGGCGTGCTGTTCGGCGATGCCGACATCGTAGCAGCGGCTGGGGAACACCTCGGCGAAACGATCGAGCCCGGTGCCCGACGGCATGGCGGCGGTGATGGCGACGATCTTGGGATCGGCCTGGGCGCGCTTGATCAGTTCGGCGGCGAAGACGTCGGTATAGGACGGCGCATTGCCCTTGGGCATGTTCTGCTCGCCCGAGAAGACATCGAACCTGGCGACGCCGTGATACTTGTCCGGCGCGTTCTCGGCCGGGGCATAGCCCTTGCCCTTCTGCGTCACGACGTGGACCAGGACAGGGCGGTCGTTGATCTCGCGCACGCGCTTCAGCACCGTCAGCAGGTGCTCCATGTTGTGGCCGTCGATCGGCCCGACATAGTAGAAACCCAGTTCCTCGAAGAAGGTCCCGCCGGTCACCCAGGTCCGCGACAGTTCCTCGGACTTCCTCACCATCTCGAACAGCGAGCGCGGCAGATGCTCGGCCACGCTCTTGCCCCAGCGCCGGATCGACTGGTACGCCCCGCCCGACACCAGGTTGGCCAGATAGGCGCTCATGCCGCCCACCGGCGGCGCGATCGACATGTCGTTGTCGTTGAGGATGACGGTCAGGTTGCGTGTCGTCTCGGCGGCGTTGTTCATCGCCTCATAGGCCATGCCGGCCGACATCGAGCCGTCGCCGATGACCGCGATCACCTTGTTGCTGCCGCCCTTCTGGTCGCGCGCCGCGCAGAAGCCGAGCGCCGCCGAGATCGAGGTCGCCGCGTGCGCCGCGCCGAACGGGTCATAGACGCTTTCCGAGCGTTTGGTGAAGCCCGACAGCCCGCCGCCTTGCCTGAGCGTGCGGATACGGTCGCGCCGCCCGGTCAGGATCTTGTGCGGATAGCACTGATGGCCGACATCCCAGATCAGGATGTCCTCGGGCGTTTGAAAGACATGATGCAGAGCGACGGTCAGCTCGACCACGCCGAGCGCCGACCCCAGGTGTCCCCCGGTCTTCGACACGACATCGATGGTTTCCTCGCGCACTTCGTCGGCCAGGGCGCGAACCTGAGTGGGCGAAAGATTCCGGATGGCGTCGGGCGTATGAAGACTGTCGAGGACAGGCGTTTCAGGAGGCATCAAATGCACATGTTTCTGACGTAACAAGACTTTGTGCGTTGACCGCCTTTTCAATCTGAAAAGGCTTTGGCCGCTCAGTTGCGCCGATTAAGAACGAAGTCAACACTTTCGCGCAAGTATCGCGCGCTTCCGCCGAAAATATCAAGCCTCGATTTGGCCTGTTCGCTCAGCATCCGCACCCGCGCCTTGGCTTCGTCAAGGCCGAGAAGCGTGACGAAGTTGGTCTTGCCGCGTTCGGCGTCCTTGCCGCGCGCACCCTTGCCCATCACTTCGGGATCGCCCTCGGCGTCGAGGACATCGTCCGCTATCTGATAAGCCAGGCCGAGGTCGTGGGCGAAGTGCAGCAGGGCCGAACCTTCACGCTCGGACACATCCGCGACGATCAGCGGAATCTGAAAGGCATGGACGATCAGCGCGCCGGTCTTGAGCCGCTGCATCCGCGCCACCCCGCCCAGGTCGTCATGGACGCCGATCAGGTCGATCATCTGCCCGCCGGCCATGCCGAGCGGTCCGGCCGCCTGGGCCAGCAACCGCACCAGTTCGCAGCGCACGGCGGGATCGTCGTGCGTCGCCTCGTCGGCCAGGATCTCGAACGCCACGCTTTGCAGCGCGTCGCCGGCCAGCACCGCCGTCGCCTCGTCATAGGCGCGGTGCACGGTCAACTGCCCGCGCCTGAGGTCGTCGTCGTCCATGCACGGCAGGTCGTCGTGGATCAGGCTGTAGGCGTGGATGCACTCCAGGGCGCACGCCGCGCGGAGGACCGAATTCTCGTCGGCGTCGAACAGCCGCCCGGCCTCTAGCGCGAAGAACGGCCGCAGCCGCTTGCCAGGCCCCAGGGCCGCATAGCGCATGGCTTCTGTCAGGCGGGTCTCGGCGCCCTCACCGCGCGGCAGGAGCTGGTCGAGCGCCACCGTGACCAGGTCGGCCGTCTCGGCCACCCGCTGCATCAGCGGCGGCAGGTCGGTATTGGCGGCGACCGGTGTCAACGGAAATTCCTATTCAAATGCGGCAGGTTGGACACCTTCTACGGCGCCGGACTTGTTGAGCGAAATCTTCTCGACCTGAAGCCGGGCGGCTTCCAGCCGCGCCTCGCACAGGCGTTTGAGTTCAGCGCCACGCTGATAAAGTTCCAATGACTTTTCCAGCGGCGCCTGACCGGATTCCAGTTCGGCGACGATCTTTTCCAGTTCCTTCAGCGCCGCTTCGAAAGTGAGTTCCTGCACGTCGGCCATGGGCTTTTCCTATCGCTTGGTCAGTCGGTTCCTGCGCTTCGCCCGCAGCTCGTAACGGCGGCAACCCCAGTATTTGAAGCCCTGTTCGACCGTCTTTATAAAGCCCATTTTCTTCAGTTCAAGGCTGATCATCAGGTTGAAATAGCCGTGCGCCAGGACAAGGACATCGCCACCCTCGCCGGCCTTGTCGACCAGGAACCTGGCGGCCGTTCCGGCGCGGGCGACGGCCTGTTTCCGCGTCTCGCCGGCATCGTGGTTGTCGAAATACCACCACCACAGACGCGACACCGTCCCCCATCCCCACGACTTGGGGCTGAGCCTGATCCACCTCGGCAGGTGCGGCGGCGGCAGCGGCGCCTCGACCAGCATCTCCAGCGGCTCGAACGGCTTGTCGCCGCACACCGCCTGCGCCGTCTCGATCGAGCGCCTCAGGGTCGAGGAATAGATATATCTGGCGTCGCGCGCATAGCCATCGAGGCAATGCGGCGGAATCTGGCCCTCCAGCAGGCCGGATTCCTCATATTTCGCCCACCAGTCGCGATAGCCCTTCCAGTCGAGCAGCATCCGCCGCGACAGCGCCGGCTCGCCATGCCGCACCAGGGTGATGGCGCCCATCGCGGGGGAATGTCCGCTGTCAGGGCTGTGATCTTGGTCTCGCACCCGGCCCCCGGTGACCGAATCCACATGCGCGGATTCGGCGTTGGCGTTAAAAACAGGCGTCGTTGGTAACTGCCTTGGACAGGAGGAGCAAGTGTTTTATGGTCGCGCCAACGGGCGGGCGCCGCCCGACGGAAAACAGGGAGTGTCGGGATGAAGCTGGCGAAAATCATGATGGCGGCGTCGGTGCTGGCGCTGGCGGCGGGGACGGCGTGGGCCGGATCCTACGAGAAGACGGCGACCGGGATCGTCGTCCACCCCGACGGCGGCCCCGCGAAGGCCATCCGGCTGGAGGTCATGTCGCCGTCGATCATCCATGTCCTGGCGGTCGACGACCCCAACCGCGCCCAGGTGCCGTCGCTGATGACGGTCGCGCAAGCGCAGCCCGGCGACTACGCCGTCTCCGATGTATGGATGGGCAAGCGCAAGGGCGTGATGCTCAAGGCGGGCCAGGCCTCGGCGCAGGTCATGCTCGACACCGGCCTGATCACCTTCTTCAATGCCAAAGGCGAGGTGGTGCTGACCGAGACAAGCGCCGCCATCACGCCGGTCACGGTCGAGGGACAGTCGTTCGTCGCCCCGGCCGCCGAGTTCAATCCCGGCACGCATGAAGCCTTCTACGGCATGGGCCAGCACCAGAACGCCCAGATGAATCTCAACGGCGAGGATATCCTGCTGTCGCAGCACAACATGGATATCGCCGTGCCTTTCGTGGTGTCGGACAGGAATTACGGCCTGTTGTGGGACAACGACTCGATCACGCGCTGGGGCGATCCCACGCCCTATGGCGACCTGAGCCGCGACCTCAAACTCACGGCGGAGGACGGCTCGCCGGGCCTGACAGCGAAATATTATGTCGACGGCAAGCTCGTCCTGACGCGGGTCGAGCACGACATCGGCTATCAATATCTCAAGGACGTGAAGGCCAACTGGCCGGCGGAGCTGAAGGACGCCAAGAACGTCAAGGTGGTGTGGGACACCACCATGACCTCGGACAGGACCGGCGTGCACAAGATGCAGCTCTACGCTTCGGACTACGCCACCCTGACCATCGACGGCAAGGTGGTCAAGGATGTCTGGCGCCAGGGCTGGAACCCCTGGTACGACAATTTCGAACAGAGCTTCACGACCGGCAAGCCGGTGAAACTGCACCTCGAATGGAAGCCGTCCGGCGGCATGATCGCCATCAAGCACAACAATCCGCTGGCGGCGGCGGATCGTCATTCACTGAGCCTCAGTTCGGAAGTCGGCACCGGACTGAACTACTATTTCATTGCCGCCGACAGCATCGACGGCGCCATCGCCGGCTATCGCACCCTGACCGGCCAGGCCCCGCTGATGCCGAAATGGGCCTACGGCTTCTGGCAGTCGCGGCAACGCTACGAAACGCAGGGGCAGTTGCTCGACGCGCTTAATGAATACCGCAGCCGCGGCTGGCCGATCGACAATATCGTCCAGGACTGGTTCTACTGGCCCGAGGACCAGTGGGGCAGTCACACCTTCGACCCCAAGCGCTTCCCCGACCCGCAGGGCATGGTCGACGCCGTCCACGCGGCCCACGCCCACATCATGATCTCGATCTGGGGCAAGTTCTACGCCAATACCGACAACTACAAGGAACTCGACGCCAAGGGCTACATGTTCGAGCAGAACGTGAAAAACGGGACGAAGGACTGGGTCGGGCCGGGCTATCTCAACAGCCATTATTCGCCCTATAACCAGGAAGCGCGCGACATCTATTACCGCCAGTTGCACGACACCCTGGTGGTCAAGGGCTTCGACGCCTGGTGGATGGACAATACCGAGCCGGACGTCAATTCCAACGAGCGGCCCGACGATTTCGCCAGGCTGATCACGCCCACACAGATGGGGCCGGGCGCCCTGGTGCATAACCCTTATGCGCTGATGAACACCACGGCCATGATGGATGGCCTCAGGCGCGACCAGCCCGACAAGCGCCAGTTCATCCTGACGCGCTCGGGCTTCGCCGGCCTGCAGCGCAATTCGGCGGCGGCGTGGTCGGGCGACACCGCCGGACGCTGGAACAACCTCTACGACCAGATTTCGGCCGGCGTCGAATTCTCCATGTCGGGCATCCCCAACTGGACGCACGATATCGGCGGCTATGCCCAGGAAAACCGCTACCAGGGCGGCGATGTCGGCCTGGCGCAGGAAAACCGCGTCAACTGGAACGGGCCGATCAAACCGGAGGACCTGCGCGAATGGCAGGAACTGAACCTGCGCTGGTTCGAGTTCGGCGCGTTTTCGCCGCTGTTCCGCAGCCACGGCGAGGTGGTCAAGCGCGAGATCTACAACATCTCGCCCGACAATTCCGACATGCGCGACGCCATGGTGTGGTATGACAAGCTGCGTTACCGCCTGATGCCCTATATCTACACCACCGCGTCGGACACCTATTACAGTTCGGGCACCATCATGCGCGGCCTGGTGATGGATTTCGAGAACGACGACAAGGTCAAGGACATCAAGGACGAGTACATGTTTGGCCACGCCCTGCTGGTCGCGCCGGTGCATGACTACCTGGCGCGGTCGCGCGGGGTCTACCTGCCGGCGGGCGCCGACTGGTACAACTTCTATACCGGCGCGAAGGCGCGCGGCGGCCAGTCCCTGAGCGTGGATGCGCCGGTGACGCAAATTCCGCTGTTCGTAAAGGCGGGCTCGCTGCTGCCGGTCGGGCCGGTGACGCAATATGTCGACGAAAAACCCGACGCGCCTATAACCATCAATGTCTATACCGGCGCGGACGGGACCTTCAGCCTCTACGAGGACGACGGCGTGTCGATGCAGTACACGCATGGCGCTTCGACCCGCATCCCGTTCACGTGGGACGACAGGACCGGCACCTTGACCATCGGCGACCGGACCGGTTCCTATGCCGGCATGGTGGCCAACCGCGTCTTCCGCGTCCGCTTCATCACGCCCGGTACGTCATCGTCGGCCGATTTCGACGACTTCGACCGCGAGGTCAGCTATGACGGCCACGCGGTGACGGTGAGGAAGTAACTTATCGCTTCCTGTTTTCCAGAGGTGTCACGGGGCGAAACAATTGTATCCGCGACCGTCGGCCTGGCGCTGAAAATTTCGCAGGCTCCATGTAAGGTTCGGCATCCGGGCAGCGTCTAATTCCCTGACCAATGCAAAGGAGACAAGCATGTTGGGAATTTTACTGAAACCGCAGCACCGTATCGTGGCGCTGTTTCTCGTCCTCGTCCTGGTTCTGGCCGGCCTTGGCCTGGGCCTGAGCAACGGCGCGTTCGAGCACAACGATCGCGCCGCTCTCGCGGCCGGAAGGACCTCTCCGCAGCACGGGCCGGATGCCGCCGACAAATGATGAATTTTCGGCCTGGATCACGCCGCATCTGGCGCGGCTGACGCGGATCAGCCGCGCCTTTGCCGCGCCGGCGGACCGCCACGACCTGATGCAGGAACTGCTGATCGCCGTCTGGAAGGCCCGCCCGGCCTTTCGTGGCGAGGCGTCGCCGGCGACCTTCATCTACCGTGTGGCTCATAACCGGGCGCTGACATGGAAACGGCGGGAAAATTTGCTGGGGTTGCGTCTGTTTCAGGCGCGTCATGACCTGGCCCTCATGGCTGACGACGATGCCTGCGATCCAAGGCTGGAGGCGCTCTACGCCGCCATCCGCCAGCTTCCGGCAGTCGATCGGTCGCTGGTCCTGCTGTCGCTGGACGGCGTGTCCTATGCCGACATTTCCGCCCTGCACGGCCTGAGCGAAAATACGATTGGTGTTCGCCTGACGCGCGCCCGGGCACGTCTGACGGCGATGATGGGGAGAACATCCGGTGGATTTTGACGCCGTGGAGCAACTGTGGCGATCACAGGCCGGCCAAGACTCCGCCGCGGCCGACGGCCATATGCTGGAGATGGCGATGACGACGCTCGACCGGCGCCGGAAAGCGGCGATGGCCGGAGCCGGCCTGATCGGGCTGACCCTGCTGATTCTGACCATGTTCGCCGTTGCGGCCATGTTCGGCCAGGCCGCCGCTCCCGCGCGCGACTGGGGCGGCATCGGCCTGCTCGGGCTGAGCTGGCTGGCCTTCCTGGCATGGCCTCTGGTGCGGGGACAGCCGGAGCGCGTGGACGCGGCGGCGTCCATGCCGGACGTGCTGAGGGGCCTGATCGGCGAAAACCGGGCGTCGCGGGCGCGGGCGCGGGTGATGGCGGTTATCCTGCCGGGCGCGATTGTACTGCTGGCCGTCTGCCTCTGGCAGCTTCACGCGGCCGGCAAGATCGAGCGGGGCGAGGCGGCGCAGATGTTCGCGCTGCTTGGCGGGGCGCTTTTGCTGTCCGCCATCGTTCATACCATCCGCTACTTGCGCTGGCTGAAACCCGAGGGCGAACGGTTGCAGCGGCTGCTCGATCAGTACCGGGGCGACGACTGAAGGCGGCCGGCCACGGCCGATTTTTCGCCGGAACCGGTATTCCGGCTGTTCGACATCTTTGCCAAACGGCTTGTTTTCTGGTAGATTCCGACCATGTTTGACAGGCACCGCGCATTTGCCGCGGGTCCGCGTATGAGTTCCAACCTTCATTCCCAAGGCCGCTCATGTCCGATACCGCTACCTCGCCCGAAGCCGAGTTGAAGTCCCTGCCGTTTCACGTCCGCAAGGGCGTCGACATGCTGAAGAACGCCTGGCAGGTCGGTGTGCTCGATGTCGTCCTGCCTTCCGGCGCGCATATGCCGATCGAGGGCAAGGAAGCGGGCCCCAGGGGCACGCTCGAGGTCAAGAACTTCAACTTCATGAACCGCGTCATGAGCGCCGGCGACATCGGCTTCTGCGACGGCTTCCGCGAAGGCGAATGGGATACGCCGGACCTGGCCACGCTTCTTGAAGTGCTGACACTCAATTCGCAGAAGCTGGGCCAGCTGTTCACCGGCAACAAGCTGGTCCAGACCGTCAACAAATGGCTGCACGACCTCAACAGCAACACCAGGGAAGGGTCGAAGCGCAACATCTTCGCCCATTACGACCTCGGCAACAATTTCTACGACCAGTGGCTCGACCAGAGCATGACCTATTCGTCGGCGCTGTTCTCGGGCGAACGCTTCCGCGAACACAAGGACCTCGGCGCGGCCCAGAACGCCAAGTACGCCAAGCTGGCGCAACTGGTCGACCTCAAGCCCGGCCAGCATGTGCTCGAAATCGGCTGCGGCTGGGGCGGCTTCGCGCAATATGCCGCCGAGGTGGTCGGCGCCCGAGTCACCGGCCTGACCATTTCTCCGGCCCAGCGCGAATACGCCATCGAGCGCATGGAACGCCTGGGCCTCGCCGACAAGGTCGATATCCGGCTGATGGACTATCGCGATGTCGAGGGCCAGTTCGACGCCGTCGTCTCGATCGAGATGTTCGAGGCGGTCGGCGAAACCTACTGGGGCGCCTATTTCACCAAGCTCCACGACGTGCTGAAACAGGGCGGCAAGGCCGGCCTGCAGATCATTACCATCGCCGACGAGGTGTTCGAAGATTACCGCAAACGCGCCGACTTCATTCAGAAGTACGTCTTCCCCGGCGGCATGCTGCCGTCGGCCTCGAAACTGGTCGAACAGACGCGCGCCGCCGGACTGAAGCTGATTTCCGACTTCCGCTTCGGCCAGGACTATGCCGAAACGCTGAAGCAGTGGGCGCATCGCTTCGAGGACGCGTGGAAGGAAGGCCGCATCAAGGGTTTCGACGCCTCGTTCCGCAAGCTGTGGCTGTTCTACCTCGCCTATTGCGAGGCCGGCTTCCGCACCGAACGCACCAATGTCATGCACCTGGAGCTGGTGCGGGCGGACTGAGCCGCCCCTCTCTTACTTGTCATACGTCGCCAGCTTGACGTGCAGCACCACCGGCTTGTCGGTGAAGTTCAGCCCGTAATCGGTCTCGTCGCCGTTCCACACGCGCTCGAACACCCAGTTGCCCTTGTCGTCGTAATGCCCCTCCTCGACGCGGCCGAGGATGAAGCCCTTCGCCGCCTGATCCGGCCCGACATCGAAGCTGACGCGCGCATGCAGGCCGACCACCAGGAACTCGTCGTCTCCCAGCTTGGCCACCGCCACGCCGCCGCCGGGCACATCCGAGCCTTCCGGATAGCCGTTCTTGTGCTCCGGATCCCATTCCGGCATGCCGAACTGCCACAGGCGGTACTGCACCTTGGCCTTCCACCTGCCGCCGAGATCAAGGTCCTGCTGGCTGTGGTCGTCGGGCTCCGACACGCCCCACACCTGCCCTTCATAGCTCAGTTTGGCCCATATCCGGCTGATCGGCGCGAACGCCTGATAGAGCGTGGCGAACGGCGCCACCATCTCCTTGTCGGTGCGCTCGTTGCCGAGCGGATGGTTGGAGTAGCCGGTATAGTCGAAGCCGAACGGATCGAAGCCGATCCCCTGCCGCCCCAGCGTCGTGAACAGATAGCGCGCATAGACCGGCTTGTTGCCGCTTTCGGCGACGAACAACGCATTGTCCGGCCGTCGATACAGCTCCAGCGACTTTTCATAATGCTGGCTGTCCGGCGAATAGAGATCGGGCGCCAGTATATCGATGTGCGGCGCCGCCACCTTGTAGAGGTCCAAAGCATCGAAGCTCGGCCCGCCGGTGGCGAATGATCCTGCCGGCGGCGGGTTGATCGGATCGCGCAGGGCATCATTCATATAGGTCGGCAGCGGGTATACCGCCTTGCCCGCCGCGGCGATGTCGTCGACATAGCGCGCGATCGACCAGGCATGGAACATCTCGTCGGCATCGCCGCCGAAGACCTGGTGCCAGTTGCCGGGTTGTTTGCCCAAGGCCGTGACCAGGTCCTGCGGCACGGCTTCGTTCATCAGCGCATCGGCCTTCGCTGAATGGTCGCGCGTCGCGCCATAGACCCCGACCTCGTTCTCGATCTGCAGCATGATGACGGTGTGCTTGTCGCCATCGACCGCCTTGATATGCCTGACCAGTTCGACATAGGCCGCCTTGTCGGCCTCGCGCGTCGCGTCATAAAGCGGCGACAGCGCATAGGATGTCTGGCCGTCATCGCCGGTCAGGCGCGGAAAGCGCTTATTGTCGGTCTTGACCCAGTCCGGCGTATATTGCGGCCCGGTGTTCTTCCACGTCCCGAACCACAGGACGACCAGGCGCACGTCGTGCTCGCGCGCCTGCTGGATCAGGGTGTCGACGAAGCTGAAGTCGAACTGGCCTTCCGTCGGCTCGACCTGCTCCCACGCCACCGGCATGACCAGGGTGTTGGCGTGCATGTCCGCGATCGCCGGCCACACCTTGGGCAGCACCGCCGGATAATTGCTCGAATTGTTGGCCTGCCCGCCCAGGATCAGGTACGGCGCGCCGTCGACCATCAGGGCGAATTTGCCGTCCTTCTGAACGAGTTGCGGTATGCCGGCCGCCGGTTTCGCCGCCACGACCGCCGCCGCCTTGACCACAGGCCGCTTCGGCGCCGCCTGCGCCGCTCCCGTCCCGACCAGTCCGGCGCATGCCACCGCCGCCCACAGCTTTGCCGAATTCATGACGCCTCCCGTGCGCCACAGTCATGGCGCTGTTATGATTGGAAAATTGTCATACAATAGCCCGCGCGCGCTCGGCAAGGTCCATGAGATCACGTTTTGGAAAAACGCGCTTTTGTTGTAAGGCTTCATGCACATAGTCTCTTGATTCCAGGGGCTTCGACCAGAAAGCCTGCTTCCATGCGTTCCGAACACGGCGTCAGCCTCGCCTACGGGCTCCTCAAGACGCTCGGCCAGTCCATCGTCACCGGCGAATTCGACCAGACCGGCTTCCCGACCGAGGCCGAGCTGTGTAGCCGCTACGGCGCCAGCCGCACGGTGATGCGCGAAGCGGTCAAGATGCTGTCGGCCAAGGGCTTGCTGTCGTCGCGCCAGCGCCAGGGCACGCGCGTCGAGCCGGTCGACAACTGGAACCTGCTCGATCCGGACGTGCTGCGCTGGCTGATGGAGCGGCCGTTCTCGTCGAAGATCTATCGCGAATTCGCCCAGATGCGCCTGGCCATCGAGCCGGCGGCGGCCGAACTGGCGGCCCAGGTCCAGGACAAGCTGGCCATCGCCGCGATTCGCGAGGGGCTGGAGGGCATGATCGCCCACGGCCGGTCTCCAGAACTTGGCGGCGATGGCGACGCCGAAACCGCGCTCCAGGCCGACATCGACTTCCATGTCGCCATCCTCAAGGCGTCGGGCAATCCGTTCTTCTGGCGTTTGAAGCCGCTGATCAACAACGCGCTGCAGCTGTCGATCCAGCTGACCAACCGCATCGCCGGCCACACCGCCGACATCTCCGCCCACGAGGCGGTCCTGGTCGCCATCGAAAAGGGCGACTCAACCGAGGCCCGCCGCGCTTCGGAACGGATCCTGCGCGATTCGCTGCATCTGATCGAGGCCGCGCAGGTTTAAGCTCCCTTATATCTCACTGAAATCGCTTGTGATTTCATGGAGGGGCGACTTGCTTTCTTACCCCTCTCCCCGTTCACGGGGAGAGGACGGGAGGCAAGCTTCGCAGAAGCGCGGGCGACCGGGTGAGGGGCAAACAGGCTTCATCCACAGATAAGCCGGACAAGACCAGATGATCCGAGCGGTTCACGCTCCCGCGCATGCCC
>CAYYTA010000081.1:0-15482 GCA_964474575.1 uncultured Caulobacteraceae bacterium
ATCGCCGGCGATGGCTGCCTGATGGAAGGCGTGTCGCACGAGGCGATTTCACTGGCCGGGCGGTTCAAGCTGAAGAACCTGATCGTCCTGTTCGACGACAACAATGTCACCATCGACGGCTGGGCGACCCTGGCCGAAACCGGCGACCAGCTGGCGCGCTTCAAGGCGGCGGGCTGGGCGGTCAAGGCCGTCGATGGCCACGACCATGCGAAAATCGCCGCCGCCCTGCGCTGGGCGACGCGCCAGGACAGGCCGGTGATGATCGCCTGCAAAACCAACGTGTCGCGCCGCGCCGGCGCCAAGGAAGGCGACAAGCACGGCCACGGCTATAACCTGATGGACGACGAGATCGCCGCTGCCCGTGCCCACATGGACTGGCTGGCCGAACCGTTCACCGTGCCCGCGCCCGTCAAGAAACAGTGGGAAGCCGCCGGCCGCCGCGCCGCACGGCCGCGTAAAGGTTGGGAGGCCGCGGTCAAGGCCTCGCCCAGGGGCGCGGAGCTGATGGCCGCGATGAAGGGCGAACTGCCGGCCAACGCCTTCGAGGCGCTCGACGCGCACATCAAGGCGTCGCTGGAGACGCCGGTCGCCGACGCCACGCGCTCGTGTTCTGGCAAGGCGCTGGCGGCGCTGACGCCCGCCGTCACCACGATGATCGGCGGTTCGGCTGACCTGACCGGCTCGGTCAACACCCTGGTCAAGGGCATGGAGCCGTTTGATGCGCCGGGCTATGGCGGCCGCTACATCCATTATGGCGTGCGCGAGTTCGGCATGGCGGCGGCGATGAACGGCATGGCGCTGCACGGCGGCGTCCTGCCCTATGCCGGCACCTTCTTCGTGTTCAGCGACTACAGCCGCCCGGCGATCCGCCTCGGCGCGCTGATGGGCGCGAAAGTGGTCCACGTCATGACGCACGATTCGATCGGCGTCGGCGAGGACGGCCCGACGCACCAGCCGGTCGAGCACCTGGCGTCCTACCGCGCCATGCCTGGGCTGAATGTCTTCCGTCCGGCCGACATGGTCGAGACCGCCGAATGCTGGAAGGCGGCCATGCAGGCCAAGGGGCCGTCGATGCTGGTCCTGACGCGGCAGAAGATCCCGCCTGTGCGTACGGCTGGCCATGATCTGGCGCAAAAGGGCGCTTACGAGATCAGCCCGGCGTCGGGCGAGGCGAAAGTGTCGATCTTCGCTTCCGGCTCGGAAGTGTCGGTCGCCGTCGCGGCGCAGAAGCTGCTCGAAGCCGAGGGCATCGCCACGCGCGTCGTCTCGACGCCGTGCTGGAGCCTGTTCGACACACAGCCCAAGGCCTATCAGGCCCAGGTCATCGGCAAGGCCAGGGTCCGCATCGCCGTCGAGGCTGCCGTGCGCATGGGCTGGGAACGCTTCATCGGCGAGGACGGCCTGTTTGTCGGCATGACCGGCTTCGGCGCCTCGGCCCCGGCCGACCGGCTGTTCAGGGAATTCGGCATCACCGCCGACAACGTCGCCGCCAGGGTGAAGGCAGCCCTCTGACCTACGTCCGCGTCAGGCGCGGCAGGGTCAGTTTCGCCTCGCAGCCGACGATCTTCTGGCCTTCGTAGCGATTGCTGAGCTTGAGGCTGCCCCCTTGCGCCTCGGCCAGGGAGCGCGCCACCGACAGCCCAAGGCCGGTGCCGCCGGTGTCGCGGCTGCGCGACGATTCCAGCCGGTAGAATGGCTCGAACACATTGTCGAGCTCCGCCGCCGGCACGCCGGGGCCGTTGTCGACCACCGAGACCTCGACCGTATTGCCGCGCGTCGCCAGTTCGATACGGCAGCCGCCGGCATAGCGCCCGGCATTTTCGACCAGGTTGGTGACGATGCGCTTGAGCGCCACGGCGTCGCCCTTGACCATGACATTGGCCTCGATCAGCGGCGGCTCCATGGCGCACACGGCGGCGAGGTCGTCGTAGAGCGCCTCGACGAGGGCCGACATGTCGAGCGGGCGCAGGCTCTCCGCCAGGCGGTGGGCGCTGGTGAAACTCATGGCGCTGCGGATCAGCCCGTCCATGTGGGCGATGTCCTGGTTGAGCTTGTCGCGCAGTGCGGCGGGCAGGTCCTCGATGCGCAGCCGCATCCGGGCCAGGGGCGTCTTGAGGTCGTGGGCGATGGCCCCCATCAGGGCGGTGCGCGCCTCGACCTGTTTCTTGATGCGCGCCTGCATGGCGTTGAGCACCTCGGCCGCCTGGCGCACCTCGCGCGGGCCGACGGCGGCGACCTGGGGCGCATTGTCCTCGAAGCCGACCTTGGCGGCGGCCTCCGAGAAGGCGACGATCGGCCGCGACAGGCTCTGCGACAGCAGCCAGGCCAGCGGCGTGATGATCAGCGCCGTCAGGGCGAAGCCGAGCAGCAGCCGTTCCTGCCACGGCTCCATCAGGCTCTGCGGCGGCGCGATGACGCGGTAGCTGCCGTCGCTCAGTTTCCAGGCCGCGCTGAAGGCGGGATAATAGACGTCGGCGCGGCTGTCGGCGCCGGTGATGCGCGCCGCCTGGTCGGAAGGATGCGTGTCATGGAAGGGCGGCGACCGCATGCCGGCCACAGCCGAGGCCGGCGGCGGCCCCCCGGGACCGGAATTTTCCGCGCGGGCATCGCCGGGACCAGGCGCGCCGGGTCCGTCAAGACTCGAATGCGGGCTCTGAATCCCATGCATCATCGGTCCGCGCGGCTGGATATGGACCCAGACCGTATCGGCGGGCACGCCCAGTTCGGCGGCAAGGTGTCCGGCCACCACATTGTCGAAGCCCCAGACATGCCCTGCATGATCGAGCCGTTCGGCGACATAGTCGGGCGCCGTATGCGTGGTCGTGGCGCGCAGGGTCCGGCCGTTATGCAGCTTGGCCTCGCCGCTTTTCAGCGCCTGCACGACCTCGGCCAGGCTGTAGCCCGACGGCGGCGGCTCCGGCGCCTTCAGCACCATCAGCGTGTTGATGCCGAGCGCCAGCACGAGCACGACAAGGCTCAGGCCCAGCACCTGCCAGAAGATCGGCATGGAAATCAGGCGGTTGCCGGCAGGTCGGGTGGCGGGTTCGCTCAACTTACTTCAACGGCTTGAACATGTAGCCGATGCCGCGGATGGTGCGGACGATGTCCTCGGAATGATCGTCGCTGAGCTTGCGGCGCAGGCGCGAAATCTGGACGTCGATGGCGCGATCGAAGCTGTCGGCATTGGGGCCGTGCAGGTAGTCGAGGATCTGGTCGCGGCTGAGCGCGCGGCCGGGACGATCGAGGAAGACGCGCAGCAGCTCGAATTCGGCGTTGGAAAGCGCCACCTGCACGCCGTCGGGCCGCGTCAGGGTGCGCTTGATGTTGTCGAGCTGCCAGCCGAAGAAGTGCGTGATCGGCGACTTGTCGTGGCCGGCGCCGCGCGCCTCACGCCGGCGCAGGACGGCGCGGATGCGCGCCAGGAGCTCGCGCGGATGGAACGGCTTGGCCATGTAGTCGTCGGCGCCGAGTTCAAGGCCGACGATGCGGTCGACCTCCTCGCCGCGCGCCGACAGCATGATCACCGGCGGGCCGCCCTGCTCGTTGAGGCGCTTGCAGATGCTGAGCCCGTCCTCGCCCGGCATCATGTAGTCGAGCACGATCAGCTGGATGTCGCCGCGCGCCAGCGCCTTGTCCATGTCGCGGCCCTGCGTCGCCGTATGCACGTCGAAGCCGTTCTGCGACAGGAAATTGCTGATCAGTTCGCGCAGGTCCTGATCGTCGTCGACGATGAGGACGCGGGTGGGCGCGGCGGGTTCGGGGGTGAGCGCGGCTTGCGGCATGACAGCTCTTTCGGAGGCGGAAAATCCGCGCGAACATGGCGCGCGGCTTAAGGCCTTCTGATTGCGGCTTCGCAACATAGCATCTTATTTCGGCCCGATTTGAACTTTTTTTGACATCGCCGGGCAAAGCCGGGCGGGCATGATCGGGACCGTCCGCAAGACTGGAAACGGCGGCGGCGCCCCAGGACAACACGAGGAAGACCACCATGTTGAAGACACTTTCACTCGCCGGTGCCGCCGCCACGGCGCTGGTTCTGGCCGGGCCGGCCTGCCGCGCCGGCGACGGTCCGCCGCCGCCCCAACCTATGGGAATGGGCATGGGCATGCCCATGCATCCGCCTGCCTTCGATGATCTCGACGCCAACAAGGACGGCAGGATCACTCGCGACGAGTTCGCCGCGCCGATGGCGCAGCGCTTCGGCGACATCGACCAGAACGGCGACGGCGTCATTACCCGCGATGAGTTCGACGCCGCGCATCCGCCCATGCACGACGGCCCAGGCGGCCCGGGTGGACCCGGCATGTGGCGCCACCACGTGGACCTGAAGGCATTGGACACCAACGGCGACGGCAAGGTCAGCTTCGACGAATTTACCGCGCCGATGAAGCAGCACTTCGACGACATGGATGCCGACCACGACGGCGCGCTGGAGCAGGACGAACTGCCGCAGCCACAAGACGGCGACGGCCCGCCGCCTCCCCCGCCCGCAGGCGGCCAATAGACGTAGGCGTCCCCTGCCGGAACCTGAACAGTTCCGGTCTTTTTTTGCGACGGATTCATGATGCCCGTGCGTATCAAGGACAACGCGCGCTGGATGTCCGGGGATTATCACCCACCCTTCGCAACAGGATCGACCTTATGACGATCAAGACCCTATCCATCCTGGCGGTGGCCGCCGCCCTCGCCGGCATTGCCGCCACCGCGGCCATCGCCCAGAATGGCGCTCAGAACGGCTCTGGCGACGGCGACCATCAAAGCCGTTTCGACGCCCAGGACACCAATCACGACGGCTATATCGACCGCAACGAAGCCGCCAGCGCGGCCATGTCGCGCTTCGACGCCGCCGACAACGACCATGACGGCCGCCTCAGCCGCGACGAAGTCCGCAGCGGCGTGCGCGGCTTCGTCAAGGCGCGCTGGCAGGGCCATCATCACGGCATGCGCGACGGCGGCATGCCCGGTAACGGCATGCATGGCGGCCGCTTCGCCAGGCTCGACCAGAACGGCGACGGCAAGCTGACCTGGGACGAAATGACCGCCAGCGCCAGGGCGCGCTTCGACGCGCTTGACACGAATCACGACGGCTTTATTGATGACAGCGAAATGACGCAGGCACGGGGGCATTGGCGTCACGACGACGGCGCCGCGCCGGCGCAATAGAGCGATCACACGACTTCTGATGAGGCCGGTATCTCCCCGGAGCCGGTCTTGTCGGAGGAGGGCCGTGGCAGCTTCGTCTGCCACGGCTTTCTTTTTGCGGTTATCGCTACCATATAGGTGCAGGTGCGAAATAAGGCTTGACTCGTCAAGCCCGAGGTTCAAAAACCGCCGCGCATAAACCACCTGGAAGAAGGATGTCCCCATGGCTTTACGTGTCGCCATCAACGGGTTTGGCCGCATCGGCCGCCTGGTCCTGCGCTCGATCGTCGAGCACGGCCGCCGCGATATCGAAGTCGTGGCCATCAACGACCTGGGTCCGGTGGAAACCAATGCCCATCTTCTGCGCTACGACTCGATCCACGGCCGCTTCCCGGCCGAGGTCAAGGCCGACGGCGACACGATCACCATCGTGGCGGGCGGCGTCACCTACGGTCCGATCAAGGTGACGGCGATCAAGAACCCGGCCGAGCTGCCGCACAAGGACCTGGGCGTCGACATCGCGCTCGAGTGCACCGGCATCTTCACCGCCCGCGACAAGGCGGCCGCCCACCTGGCCGCCGGCGCCAGGAAGGTCATCGTCTCCGCCCCTTCGGACGGCGCCGACAAGACCATCGTCTACGGCGTCAATCACGACAGCCTGACCAAGGACGATCTCGTCATCTCCAACGCGTCGTGCACCACCAACTGCCTGGCGCCGGTGGCCAAGGTGATCAACGACCTGTGCGGCATCGAGTCGGGCTACATGACGACGATCCACAGCTATACCAATGACCAGCCGTCGCTGGACCAGATGCACAAGGACCTGTATCGCGCCCGGGCGGCCGCCCTGTCGATGATCCCGACCTCGACCGGCGCCGCCAAGGCGGTGGGCCTGGTCCTGCCGGAACTGAAAGGCAAGTTCGACGGGTCCTCGATCCGCGTGCCGACGCCGAACGTCTCGGCGGTCGACCTGGTGTTCAACGCCGGCCGCGATGTCACCAGGGACGAGATCAACGCCGCCATCAAGGCCGCCGCCGACGGGCCGATGAAGGGCGTGCTGGCCTATACCGACGAGCCGCTGGTGTCGCGCGACTTCAACCACGAGCCGGCGTCGTCGACCTTCGCCCTGCCGCAGACCCAGGTCATCGGCGGACGCCTGGGCCGCATCCTGTCGTGGTACGACAACGAATGGGGCTTCTCGTCGCGCATGGCCGACACGGCCGTCGCCTTCGGCAAGCTGATTTGACCAGAACCCCGCCCGTCAAACGGCGGGGTTTCTTTCGAGGCACGGCATGACGCGGAAATTCGTTTATTCGCCCTGGCTTCTGGCCTCGCTCGCCTACGGTGCGGCCGCACCCTTCGCCCTGGCGCGATATCTGTTGTCGCCCGGCCTGGGCCTTGCGGTCGGCGTGGCCTGCGCCCTCCTGCCCCTGGGTCTTGAGGGGGCGTTCGTCCTGGCCGCCGTCCGTCACCGCAAGGCCCATCCCGGCCAGCCGTCCAGTCTCGCCATGGTCGCCATGATCGTCGCCATATGGTGCCTGACCACCGGCATCGGATACGCCGTCAAGGCCGCCTTCCATCTGCACATTCCTCCCGCCCTCTAAGGATCCTTCATGCCCTTCAAGACCCTCGATGGCTTCTCCGATCTCACCGGCAAGGTCGCCCTGGTGCGCGTCGATTTCAACGTGCCGATGGAAGACGGGCGCATCACCGACGATACCCGCCTGCGCGTGGCGCTGCCCACGATCAAACGCCTGACCGGCAAGGGCGCCAAGGTCGCCCTGCTCGCCCACTTCGACCGCCCCAAGGGCAAGCGCGTGCCGTCGATGAGCCTGGCGCCGATCGCGGAACCGCTGTCGCTGCTGCTCGACAAGCCGGTCATCTTCGCTAGTGACTGCGTCGGTCCGGAAGTAAAGGCCGCGATCGACGGTGCTCCGGATGAAGGCGTCATCCTGCTCGAAAACGTCCGTTTCCACGCCGGCGAGGAAACCAACGACCCCGCGTTCGCCAGACAGCTGGCGGCGCTCGGCGATCTCTACGTCAACGACGCCTTTTCCGCCGCCCACCGCGCCCATGCCTCGACCGAAGGCGTGGCCCACCTGCTGCCGGCCTATGCCGGCGAGAGCATGCGCCGCGAGCTCGACGCGCTCGACGCGGCGCTGGGCAATCCGCAGCGTCCGACGCTCGGCATCGTCGGCGGCTCCAAGGTCTCGACCAAGCTCGACCTGCTGAAGAACCTGGTCGGCAAGCTCGACGCGCTCGCCATCGGCGGCGGCATGGCCAACACCTTCCTGTTCGCACAAGGCCACGATGTCGGCGGTTCCCTGTGCGAAAAGGACCTGAAGGACACTGCGCTCGACATCCTCAAGGAAGCCGAGGCCAGGGGCTGCCGCATCCTGCTGCCGGTCGACGTGGTCGTGGCGCAGGACTTCAAGGCCCACGCCCCGCACCGCACCCAGGGCCTCGACGCGCCGCTTAGTGCTGACGACAAGATTTTCGACGCCGGCCCCAGGACCGTCGAACAGCTCACTGATGTCGTGACCGAGTCGAAAACCCTGATCTGGAACGGGCCGCTCGGTGTGTTCGAATTGCCACCTTTCGACGCAGCGACCGTCCACGCGGCGAAATTTGCTGCGTCGCAAACCAAAGCCGGTAAACTGGTCTCGGTTGCGGGCGGCGGCGATACCGTCGCTGCGCTCAACCACGCCGGTGTCGCGGACGACATGACCTTCGTCTCGACGGCGGGGGGCGCCTTCCTCGAATGGATGGAAGGCAAGGTCCTGCCGGGCGTCGCCGCGCTCGAGAGTTAAGCGTATCGATACCTGATGTTTCCTGCGGCAAGACTTCAAAAGAAGCTGCCGCCGGCAACGCGAAAATGGCCCAGCCACGGGCCGGCAGAAAAAGGGAAAGACTATGCGCATTACTTTGCGTCAACTGCTCGACCACGCGGCCGAGCACGGCTACGGCGTGCCGGGCTTCAATATCAACAACATGGAGCAGGGCATCGCCATCATGGAGGCGGCGCGCAAGACCCAGTCGCCCGTTATCCTCCAGGCTTCGCGCGGCGCCCGCGCCTATGCCAACGACCTGATGCTGAAGCGCATGATCAATGCGCTGGCGGAAATCTATCCGGAAATTCCACTCTGCATGCACCAGGACCACGGCAATTCGTTGCAGACCTGCGCCACCGCCATCCAGCACGGCTTTACCTCCGTCATGATGGACGGCTCGCTGATGGCCGACGCCAGGACGCCGGCGGCCTATGACTACAATGTCGAGATCACCGCCAAGGTGGTCGAGCTGGCCCACGGCTGCGGCGTCTCGGTCGAGGGCGAACTGGGCGTGCTCGGCAGCCTGGAGACCGGCATGGGCGAGGCCGAGGACGGTCACGGCGCCGAAGGCGTGCTGTCGCACGACCAGCTTCTCACCGATCCCGACCAGGCGGTCGATTTCGTCGCCAGGACGCATGTCGACGCTTTGGCGATTGCCATGGGCACCTCGCACGGCGCCTACAAGTTCACGCGCAAGCCCGACGGCGACGTCCTGGCCATGGGCGTGATCGCCGAAATTCACAAGCGCCTGCCCAACACGCACCTGGTCATGCACGGCTCATCGTCGGTGCCGCAGGAGTTGCAGGACAAGATCAACGCGTACGGCGGCAACATCCCCCAGACCTGGGGCGTGCCGGTCGAGGAGCTGCAAAAAGCGATCAGGATGGGCGTGCGCAAGATCAATATCGACACCGACCTGCGCCTGGCCATCACCGGCGGCATCCGCGAGCAATTCATGACGCATCCGGAGGTCTTCGACCCGCGCACCTATTTCAAGCCGGCCTATGCCGCCATGCAGAAGGTGTGCGAGGACCGCTTCGAGCAGTTCGGCACCGCTGGCCATGCGCCGAAGATCAAGCCGGTATCGCTGGCCTCCATGGCGCAGTTCTATATGTAAGCGCGGGCTTGACTCCATGTAGCCATCATGCGACATGTGTAACGCGACGGCTACATGGAGGGCGCAGGCGTGCACAGACCCAGCGACTATGAACTGAAACTGCTCCGGCCCTTGTGGCGGCACAGGCGCCTGAGCGCGCGCGAAATCCAGGACAGGAGCGAGGCCGAGACGCAGTGGTCGTTCTCGACCACGCGCACGACGCTAGAGCGCATGGCTGAAAAGGGTCTGCTCGCCATCGAGATGGTGCACGGCGTCAAGACCTATGCCGCCGTCCACGGCAAGCTCGAAACCCTGGCGGCGCTGGCCGCCGATTTCGCCAAAAACGTGCTCGACTCGACCGAGCCTGTCCCGGCGGCGACCTTCGCCCACAGCCGCCTCGTGTCACCGGACGAGGTGGCGGAGCTGGAAAGCCTGCTTGAAAAGCTGGCGCGTGACGATTCCAATACGGAGGACTCCCAATGAGCACCACGGTCCTCCTTCTCGCCGCGCCCTTGGCCTGGAGCGCCGCCGTCGCCCTGCTGCGCCGTTTGGCCGCCCGCGGCCAGGTCCTGCGCGACACGGCGGAAAAGGTCCTGCTTGGCCTGCTGCTGCTGCCGTTCGTGGCCGGCCTCGCCATTCATTACATGCCGGTGCCGGTTCCGGCCCTGGCCGCCCTGCCCCTGCCGGCCCTCGGCGGAGACGACGGCGGAACGTCCACCACCGCTGTCGCCGCGCTACCGCATGTCGATGTCTGGCGGTATATACCCAAGGCCGTACTCGCGGTTTGGGCCGCGGGCGCTGCCGTGGCGATGGGGCGCCACCACCAGACCATCGTGAGGGTCGCCCGCATCGCACACAAGGCGCAGCCAGTTGAAGACGGCGTACGGACGACGCCCGTGTCGGTTCCGGCCTTTGCCTGGCATGGCGCCATCGTCGTGCCGGTGCAATTGCGCGACACCCTGCCCCCGGCGCAGTTGCGGCTGATCGTGGCGCACGAAAAGGCGCATGTCCGCCGCAACGATCCGCTGTGGTTCCTGCTGTTCGGGCTCATCGACGCCGCCTTGTGGTTCGACCCCTTCGTCACCGCCCAGACGCGCGCCTGCCGCCTGGCCGCCGAACTGGCCTGCGATGACGCAGCCGTGGCCGGCGGCGACCGCAAGGCCTATGCCCTGGCCCTGCTGGCGGCGCTGAAGCTGCCTCATGCCGGCGCAGAGGTCGTGCCGGCCATGTCCGGCAAGGACAGCTACGGCCTGCGCCTCGACCGCATCATGACCCGGCGTCCGGCGCCGAAGGCCGTGGCCTGGCTGTGCGTCGCGGTCGCGCTGGCCGTGCCGGCCACCCTGGCGCAGCTTGCCTTCGCCAAGAGCCCGCCGGCGCCTCTGGTCACCATTCTTCAGGACGCGGCGCTGGCAGCGCCCGCATCCACCGCCGCCTTCGCCATTCCCGTCGACGGCCAGATCGGCGACGGTTTCGGCGTGCGCATGACCCCTCCGCCCGGTTCGCCGAAGTTCCACGAAGGCCTCGATTTCATCGCCCCCATGGGCACGCCGGTCCGCGCCTCGGCCGCCGGCACGATCACCTTTGTCGGCGACCGGCCTGGCTATGGCACGGTGATCGAGATCGACCACGCCGGCGGGATCCATACACGCTATGCCCATCTTAGCCGCACCGATGTCAAGGCGGGCGATACGGTCAGCCAGAACCAGGCCATCGGCGCGGTCGGCAGCACCGGCAAGAGCACCCAGCCGCACCTGCATTTCGAGATCTGGCAGGACGGCAAGCCGCAGGATCCCAAGCCGCTTCTCGGCCTGGCGGACTAAGAACCATGCGCCTGTCGAAGCTGGCCACGGCCGGACTCTGCCTGCTGCCGGCCGTTCCGATGGTCGTTCATGCCCAGACCGCCGACACCACCATCGTCGTCGTCAAAGGCAAGAAGGCCAGGATCAGGCATGGTATCGACGGCACCACCTATGACGAGAGCCAGAACCCGCAGGGGCAAAACGGAACGGCGGCGGATGTGCTCAAGACCGTGCCGCAGGTCACGGTTTCGCCCGAGGGCGAGGTCAGGCTGCGCGGCGACAGCAACGTCCAGGTCTATATCAACGGCAAGCCGGCGGCGGAGATGGCGCCGGAAAGCCGCGCCGCCACGCTCCTGACCATGCCGGGCGGCGACATCGCCGGCGTCGAGGTCATCACCAATCCATCGGCGAAATACGACGCCAACGGCGGCGGCATCATCAATATCGTGCTGAAGAAGAACCGCAAACCGGGCGCCGGCGGCATGCTGATCGCCAACGGCGCCGATTTCGGCCGCTACAACGTCACCGCCAGCAGTCATTACACGCGCGGCCGCCTCAGCTTCAACGCCACGCTCGGCCACCGTAACGACGGAGCGCCGAAATCGCAGGCTTCGGACACCACATGGCTCAATCCGGCGGGCGGCGTGCTGGGCCGCAGTGTGCAAGCCTCCGCCGCCTTCGCCCGCCGCGTCAGCGACAGCGCCTCCGCCAGCCTCGACTACGACCTCGGCGGCGCCGGGTCCATCAACCTGAGCGCCCGCCATGCCGAGCACCACAGCCACAACCCGGTTACCGAAAGCCATCAGGATTACGACGCCGCCGGCAGGCTGGCGGATGACTACGACCGGATGTCGAACGGGCCGAACACGCAGTCCGACGACAGCCTGACCCTGACCTGGGACCGCCACGGTGACGACGGCAGCGAAGTCAAACTCCAGGCGGCGCACAGCCTGAGCACCGGCACGCGCGACAAATCCTATCGCAACCATTTCCGCAAGCCCGTTCGCGACGACGGCGGCGACCGCGTACTATACAAGCTGGGCCACCGGTTGAACGAAGTCAGCGGCGATTATGTGCGGCCGTTCGGCGACGACATCCAGGTCTCCGCCGGCTTCGATCTCCAGGACGAAAACGACCCTTCCTGGAACGACCATGCCGCCGTGAATCCCGCGACCGGCCAGGTCATCGCCGGGATGGAAACCAGCGACCGCTTCGTCGTCCGCCGTCATCTTGCCGCCGCCTACATGACATGGCAGGGCGCGTTCGGGCCGTGGACGGTGCTGGCCGGGGCGCGGCTGGAATCGTTGCGCACGGCCGATGCCGCCAATGGGACGACCTATGAAAGCCGCTACGGCAATCTCAATCCCAGCCTGCACCTCAGCTATGCCATCGACGGGAAGCGCCAGGTCAAGGCCAGTTTCAGCCGCAGCCTGCAACGGCCGGACGCCCTGGCGCTCAATCCTTTCGTCACCTATGTCGATGCCCAGAACAGCACCGCAGGCAATCCCTTCCTCAAGCCGCAGCGCGTGGCGTCCGCCGAGCTGGAATACGATTATACCGACGACCGGTTCAGCCACAGCCTGACGCTTTATGACCGGACCAGCGCCGGCACGGTGACGGACTACGGCTACTTCATCGCCGGCAACGTGCTCCTGACGACCAAGCGCAATTCCGGGCGCGGGCGGTCGCTGGGGGCGGACTATAATGTCAACGGCAGGATCGGCCGGCGCCTCGGTTATCGCTTCGACCTGAACATATTCCATGTCGGCCTGCGCGCGGCGGATATCGGCGGAACCTTGCGCCGATCGGCGACATCATGGACGGGTTCGGCGGGGCTCGATTACGATAGCGACAATGGTGGCAGCCTGTCTCTCGACATGACAGGCCAGGGCCGCAGCCTGACCAGCCAGGGTTGGCGTTCGGGGACAAGCGCGGTCGGTCTGAGCTGGTCGCATCCCCTGTCGCCGAAACTGACCCTTGTCCTGAGCGCCGACGACATTTTCGCGGGATCGCTGCAGAGCTTCGCCACCACGACCGCCACGGTGCGCCAGACCGGTTCCAGCAATTTCCGCGACCGCATCGTCCATGTCGGCCTGCGCTGGATTTTTGGTGGCAAGGGCGCCTGACAAAAGGTCAGACCAACTGTCAGGCTTAAGGCGGCGTTAATTGTAATCACTTACCTTTCCTTAAGGCAGGGGCGACGGACATGCGGAGGCGGCATGGTTGGGCTGGGTGCGTGCAGGTTCCTTATCGTTGACTCCAACGACTACATGCGTCAGATCATCGAGGCGGTGCTGCGCGGTTTCGGGGCGCGTCACTTCGCCAAGGCGAAGACGGGCGAGGAGGCGCTGGAGCAGCTCCAGGCTGGCCACTTCGATATCATCACCACGGACTATCTCCTTCCCGCGCTCGACGGCGCGGAACTGACGCGGCTCGTCCGGCGCTGGGAAGGCAATCCCAACCGGTTCACGCCGATCATCATGATTTCGGCCTTTTCACCGCGCTCGGCGGTCGAGACGGCGCGCGACGCCGGCGTCAGCGAATTCTGCTGCAAGCCCCTGGCCCCGCGCGACCTGTTCCGCCGCCTGGTCGCCGTCGTCGACCATTCGCGCGCCTTCGTCCAGAGCCAGGTTTATATGGGTCCCGACCGCCGCCGTCGTCAGGACGCCAACTATGCCGGCCCCGACCGTCGCACCATCGCGGCCGCCCGTCTGGCGCCTGTGCTCGAGTAAACCCTGGCGGCGGTTGACTTCAAGCCCCATATGGGCTTGAAGGCCCTCGACCATGCTCATCCAGTTCAAACGCCGCTTTTCCATGGCCCACCGCCTGCGCTTCGACCGCGACTCGAAGTGCATGACGCCGCACGGCCATAACGAATTCGTCATGGCCAGCCTGCAACCGAAGCCGGAAGCGCGCGGCATCGACTGGGGCGGCTCCAACTACGCCGCCAGCTTTGCCGACCTCAAGCGCCACTGGCACGCCTTTGTCGACGACGCGCTTGACCACGCCTTCCAGCTTGGCCACGATGACCCGATGATCGCCTATTTCCAGGCGCATGAGCCCGAGCTTTTGCCGCGCCTGCTGGTCATCCGCGGCGATCCGACGACCGAAGCCGTGGCGACGGCGCTGTACATGAAACTCAACGCCATTCTCGCCGCTTTCCTGCCGGAGTTCGAATGCGCGCGCTTCGAGGTCGAGGAAACACCGACCAACAGCGTCGTCCTCACCCCGGCCGATATCGCCGCCGCGCCGGCCGGCCTAGGACAGTGGTGCCGTCGCGCCGACCTCAGCCTCAACGACCTGCTGCCCGTTGACGCGTGGGGACAACTGCCCTCAAGCAGCGAAGCGGTAGGGGGCAAGAATCCATGAGCCTGACCTCGCGCCGCGTGTTCGTGAAGGGCCTGCGCGTGCCGGCCTATATTGGCATCCACGCCCATGAAGAAGGCCGCGCCCAGCCCCTGATCATCGACGCCGTCCTCGATCTCGACTTGCACGACATCCATGGCCTCAAGGACACGCTCAATTACGAGCTGGTCGGAAAGATCGCCCGCGATTTCATCGCCCAGGGCCACATCCGCCTGGTCGAGACCCTGGCCGAGGACATGGCGCGCGCCCTGCTGGCGCTGCCGCACGTCGTCCGCGCCGAGATCAGCGTGGTCAAGCCCGAGGCGCTGAGCGACGCCGAACAGGCCGGCGTGTGCGTGGTGTTCGAGCGGGATTGACGGCCCGGCTTTTGCATTGCAGCATGGACGTTCCAACCTACGTTCAGGACCGACCATGACCGCCAAGCCGCCGAGCGAACTGAAAACCTTCCTGTCCGACGCGCGCGGCCTGGCCATGCTCAACTACGCCCTGCTGTTCTTCATGGTCATGACGGTCGGGGCGACGGGCGTGGTCGCGCTTATCATCGCCAACCTCGCCGAGATCAAGGCGGCCGAGTGGATCAGGACGCACTACCAGTTCCAGATGCGCACCTTCTGGATCGGCGTCGCGCCGGCCATCCTGACCTATGTGATCGGCATGGTGCTGCTCCGGCGCTATCACCTCGACCCGCTGGCCATGTTCGCCGTGGTCATGCCGGTGCTGGCGTGGACGACGGCGCGGGTCGCCACCGGCTTCAACCACTTGCTCAATTCGCGGCCCTATCCGAACCCGAAGACCTGGCTGATCTGATCTTCAGAATGGATGGATTACCCGGGCGGGCCGTGCCCGCCCGTACCGGGTGGCGTTTCGGCGCGTTCGATCTCGGACATGCCCAGGCCCAGGGCGCGGCGGGCGGCGCGGATATCGTCGGTCATGTCGATATAGGTGACCGCGGGTCCGGCGGAAGCTTGACGTGGTTTATCGGCGGTCAGGTCGCCGCTACCCTCGCCGGAAGTGGGGAGTGTGCGGGAAGTCGAAGCGTCTTCCTCACGTTCGCAAGGGTTTTGGAAACCAGAAACCCCACCACCATCCGCCTTAGCTGCGCTCGCAGGACGGTCCAGTGGCGGGAAAATCGATTCACTGGATCGATTTTCTCCGGCACACCCCGCAAGCGAGGAGGTGCAAGAGGCGCGGGCCGTTGTCGTCAGCGCGGCCTTGGGCTTGGCCGGAGGCTGGACCACGGGCGCGGCC
>CAYYTA010000082.1:0-19997 GCA_964474575.1 uncultured Caulobacteraceae bacterium
GGCCGTCGATGGTGATGTCGTTGTTGTCCCAGAGCACCGTCAGCTTATTGAGCTTCAGCCGCCCGGCCAGGCTGATCGCCTCGTGGCTGACGCCCTCCATCAGGCAGCCGTCGCCGGCGATCACCCAGGTCCTGTGGTTGACCAGGTCGTCGCCGAAGCGGGCATTGAGGTGGCGCTCGGCCATGGCCATGCCGACCGCCGTCGCCAGCCCCTGGCCCAGCGGCCCGGTGGTGCATTCGACGCCGGCGGTGTGGCCATATTCGGGGTGGCCGGGTGTGGCCGCGCCCCACTGGCGGAAGGTCTCGATGTCCTTCATGGTGACCGACTTGAAGCCGGTCAGGTGCAGCAGCGAATAGAGCAGCATCGAGCCGTGGCCCGCCGACAGCACGAAGCGGTCGCGATCGGCCCAGTCGGGCGTCTTCGGATCGTACTTGAGGAACTTGGTCCACAGCACCGTCGCCACGTCGGCCATGCCCATCGGCATGCCCTGGTGGCCCGACTTCGCCCGGTGCACCGCCTCCATGCTGAGGACGCGGATGGCGTCGGCCATCAAAACGCCGGAAGGCTTGGGTTCATTGGGACTTGTGGCCATGGGCGAGTCTCGATTAAACTGTCATTAAAGTGTGTGAATCGTGCTGCCCTTTAACCGAGGACACGATTCAAGTGTAGGCTTTTGTGCGTCGGTTGCGCAAAAAGGAGCAGGGGTCATGGAGAACGCGCACGGCGCAGGGGTGATCGGCAGCAATCTGAGCGTGGCCGTGGATCGGCTCGGCCGCGCACTCGATGCGCTGGAACAGCGCCTTCACGCCCTGCAGGCCGGCGAGCAGATCGCCGCCCTGCCGCCGGGCATGGCCGAGGAGTATCAACGCATGCAGGACGAACTCGCCGTGGTGCGCGACCGCGAAGCTCAGTTGGCGCAGGCCGCGCACGGCGCGTTCGAGGCGCTCGGCATGGCTGCCGCCAATATCCGCATCCTGCTGCGCGAAGAGGCGGCGTAATGGGCGAGGTGACCGTTCGCGTCAATAACAAGCCCTACACCATCGGCTGTGCCGACGGCCAGGAAGCGCGCGTCCAGGAGCTGGCGCGCATGTTCGACGAACATGTCGACATGGTCGTGTCGGATGTCGGCGCCATCGGCGAGGTGCGCCTGTTCTTGATGGCGGCGCTCTTGATGATCGACGAGATGCAGGACCTGCGCGCGCAACTTGATGAAGCGGCCTCGGTCAATGCCCGCATGAACGCCGGCGTGCACGAAATGGAGCGCAAGGCGGCCTTCGCCATTTCCGACGCCGCCGCCCGCCTTGAACGCCTGATGGGCGGGGTTTGACCCTTTGTACTTCGATATTTAACGGACGTAATAGGCACAGGCACTTGGGTTGCGGTTTGCAATCCGTCAACCCATATTGACTTATAAATCAATGTCAGGCTTTGATGCCCATGTTACGAAAGCGCTTCAATCCGGTCGCATCCGATTGTGGAAGCCGCCGCTTCCTGGGCCTAAACGTCGTGTGCTAATGATAGAAAAGGATCTTTTTGCAAAAGTCGATGACATTCGCAACACTTGGCTGGGCCAGCTTAACGGTGATTTCGAGAGTTTTTGCTCTGACGCGGTTATTACCGTCGGGTATGGACGCTCATCAAGTTGCTTTTTGAAGCTTTTGCATCGGGCGGACGAGGAAATATGGGAACTTCGCTGCAAGGGTATTAATCCTCAGATTCGAGTTTTTGGACGCTTTATCCAAAAGGATTCCCTCTTCCTCACACACCACGATGCTAGGACAGGTCTCGACTTTGACGACAATAAAGATATGTGTCGCAACATCTGGCAGGATGTTTTTGGCGCGGTAAAACCCTTAACCGGAGCAAGCTTCAGTGACTACCTCTCTGGCGACCTATTTGAAACAACTTCCCGACCTCACCCCAGAACAGATTCCGGACGGCGTTCTAGGGTATCTGCGCAGCCACACGCGCAATCAAGCACACCAAAACGTCCTTGAGCACTTCCTGAAATTGAGCAGCGAAGGCAAGATGACGAAAGCGCTGCTCGCGTCGCGTCTGGGTAAGGACCCGGCTCATATTAATCGGCTCCTCGGGTCAGCCGGTAACTGGACGTTGGACACTTATGCCGATTTGCTAACCGCCCTAGGCCAGATGCCGGTTATTGATTCGAAGCCAGTCGGCGCTGGCGTGGAACCCAACGAGTGCCATCCTGACTATGAGAAGGCTTTATATATCGTGGTCATCGAAACAGCGACGACGACTCGATACATAGCCAAACCTATGCCAGTAGAGTCATCCAGCCCAGTGGCTCAAACTCCGGTCTATATCCTTCCCACTCATCGCATCGCTCGCCCTTTGGTCATCCAATAGCCATGCCCGTCAATGCCATTGCTCTATTTTGTGAAGACATCCGTCAAGAGGCGAATGGAATTGAGACTTTGATTGGCATTTTGCCTGATCAAGTCCAAATCATGGCGCCCCCACCTTCAGGTTTTCACAAGTTGGGGATTTATGTCCGATTGACTTTTACTAACGATTGCTTGCCGCAGAATGCTTTTGTTGTATTAGAAGGCGATGATGGGACTGAACTTACCCGAAATCTGATCGACCAAAGTACAATTGCTGAAACGCTCGTAAATCGACAAGCGGGTGACCTTCTTGGCGTTAAAACTATTATGGTCTTATCTCCCTTCGTCATGAATCGAGATGGTAGCGTGCGTGTTATGGTTGAAGTCGATGATCTACGTATTTTCGCTGGTCAGTTGCAGCTGGAATATTTGTCGCCGGATCAAGCATTAGGCAACACGGAATAGATTAGGTTAAGTAAGCATCTAAAAACGGGCGGTTTTAACGGCGGCTAAGCTAGCTCAAACACGCCGCCACGATATCGGCATCGTCTTCGCTGTTCCATAGATGGAACGACAGCCGCAAGGTGTCGCCGCGACGGTCGAAGCGGCAGCCGGCGGCATTGAGGCGCGCTTGGATGGCCTCGGTTTCGGTTCCCGCGCGCAGGCAGATGGTACCACCCTTGCCCGTGCGATCAAGTTGATCCGCCCAGCGCGGCGCGCCTTCCGCCACACGCGCGACCAGGCGGCGGTTATGCGACTTGACCGTATCAACGCCAGTGTCCGCAATCAGCTCGACGCCGGCCGAGGCCAGGGCGAACGGCGCCACCGACGGCGTGGCGCCCCAGAACTTGCGCGCATCCGGCGCATAGCGGAAGTCGCGGATATCGAATTCGAACGGGTTTTCGTGCGAGAACCAGCCGACCGTCAGCGGCCGGAAATCGCGCGTGGTCTCTGGATTAGCCCACAGCCAGCCGGCGCCTGGTCCTCCGCACAACCATTTCAGGCAACTGCCGACGACCGCGTCCGCGCCCCAGGCCAAAGGCTTGACCGGCATGACGCCCGTCGACTGGGCCACGTCGATGATAGACACGATGCCGCGTTGCCGGGCCATGGCGCAGATATCGGCAACCTGCGCGACGACACCGGTGTTGGAATGGACGTGCATGGCCACGACCGCGGCGACATCGTCGCGCAGGGCCGCGTCCCACATGCCGGCATCGCCGGGCGAACGGTCCTCGGGCAGCAGTTCCAGCCGGAAACCCAGTCGCTCTACCTGCTCCATGACGAAACCGACGGTCGGGAAGCTGTGCGCCGAGGCCAGCAGGACATCCTTGCCGGCCTGGCGCGGCAGGCCCGACAGCAGGGCGAACAGGCCCGTCGAGACATTGGCCTGCGGGCAGATATCCTGCCTCTGCGCGCCGATCATGCAGGCGATGCCGCCGCGAAAGTCATCGATCACCGCCAGCCAGTCGGACCACGTCTCGCCCTTGTGCGCCCAGGGATCGAGCACGGCTGCGTCCATGCGCGCCGGCGCCGCCTTCGGCATCAGGCCGACCGAATGGGCCAGCAGGTACGGTCCGCCGCCGGGAAGCTCGAACATCATTCGGCGTGCGCGCTGAGACTGTCGCGTACCTTACCGTAGGTGCCGCCCCAGTCGTCGGTCATCTGGTGGCGCACCTCCCACAGTTGCGGGAAGAAGCGATGCTTGACGCCGGCGTCGAGCAGCTCGACCGGCCGGCCCTTCAGCGACGCCGCGCCTATGCCGATGGTGCGCTGGATCAGGAGGATATGCAGGGCGCGGAACCTGGCCAGGCGTTCGTCCAGCTCGATCAGGCCCTCGGCGATGACATAGGCGTCGTCGTGCTCGTACTTGCCGTCATAGATGTCGCGGACGGTGAGGCCGCGACCGCTCAGGTAACGCTCGTCGAAGCTCGACCAAAGCTCGGGGATCATGCGCATCAGGATGCGGAAGCCCGGCGATTCCTGGCCGGACCCGTTGCCGAGCTGCAGACGGATCTGCTGGTAATCGCGCGGCGACATGGTCTCCAGCAGGTCGAGCTGGTCGCTCATCATCCTGAGCGCCAGGGTGCAGCGCGCGAACAGGGTCACGACCTTGTGGGCGTGACCGGCCTGGATATGGTCGTCGATGTCGAGCAGGGTGCAGATGATCAGCTTCATCCACAGTTCCTCGATCTGGTGCACGACCTGGAACTGCAGTTCGTCGGCGTTGACCAGGTCGGCGAACGACTTCTGGCAGGCGAGAAGCTGGCCGGTATTGAGGTAAAGCTCGTAGTCGAGCTTGGCCGGGGCGGTCATCAGGTCGTAATAGTGCTGGCGGTTCATGGCAGAAACTCCGCGAAAGATTGTTTCTTTTGTATCTTGTATCACGGCAAGATGGGAAACAATTTTTGCGGAGGCGGTCATCGAAACAAGAGAGCTTCGTCTCCCCCATTTATGGGGAAGGTGGCGCGAGCGAAGCGAGTGACGGAAGGGGCATTCCACTGTCCGTTGCCCCGCCCACCGCCTTCGGCGGTCCCCCCTCCCCATAAATGGGGAGGGCGAAAAGCGTCAACCCACCCTACCGCTCGACAGTCTCCTCGATGACCTGTTCGGCCACCGGCGCCATCAGAGTGTAGGCCGCGTCGTTGGGATGGATGCCGTCCGACGTCATGTCGGCCCGCATCAGCCCCTTGTCGTCGCGCAAGGCCGGACCGTAATCGATGAAGCCATAGCCATGCGCCGCGCAATAGGCGGCCAGCCAGGCATTGAGCCGGTTCAACTCGTCAGGCTTGCGGTCTTCCAGCACCGTCTTGGCATTGTCGGTATAGTTGTTGACCGGCAGGATGGCGGTGAAGATCGGCTTGATGCCGTTGGCCGTGGCCATCTCGGCCATGGCGGCATAGTTCATCTCGATCTCGTCCTCGGTCGGCATCTGAAACGCGCCCTGGGGGTCGTTGACCCCGGCCAATATGACCACCGCCGCCGGATGCAGGTTGATGACATCCGAATGAAAGCGGACGACCATCTGCGCCGTCACCTGGCCGCCGATGCCGCGATTGATATAGGGCTTGCCGGGGAAAAAGCGTGTCAGCTCCCATTTGTCGGTGATGGAGTCGCCGATAAAGACCACGCGCTTTTCATCCGGCGCCGGCGGAGGCAGGGCATCGTTGAGCGGCGCATAGAGGTACTGCTCTCCGAAATCCTCCAGCATCTTGGCCGTGACCTTGGCGCGGTAAGGCCCAAGCCATGGCCCCCAGTCGCGGGGCGTGGCCTCGGCGCGCGGCGGCGAGCTTTGATAGTCGCCGGCATGGGCGGAGGCCGCCATCATCACGGCGGCGGATATCAGGACAGTACGGATCATCGCCGGTAGATCTCCGGATCGTAGCGTTCCATCAGGGTATCCGGCATGAGCGGCGCGCGGAAGCCATATTGCGCATAAAGGCCGTGGGCGTCGCGCGTCGCCAGCATGAAGCGGCGCATGCCCTGGAGCCGCGGATGGGCGATGACGGCATCCATCAATCCTTTCGAATAGCCGTTGCCGCGATGGCCGGCGGCGACAAAGACGTCGACCAGATTGGCGAAGGTGGCGTAGTCGGAAATGACGCGCGCGAAGGCGATGGTCTCGCCGCCCATCAGTCCGGCGAAACACAACGAATTGTCCATGGCCCGGTCAAACAGCTCGCGCGGAATTCCGTTGGCCCAGGCGGATTCGCCGTTGATGAAGGCGAAGACGCGGTCGAAATCGATGCGCTTGCGATCGGTGGTGACTTCGAACTTCATGACACGGCCGCCGGATCGGGCCGGCCTGTGAAAACCATGTGATTGATCTCCATCAGGTTCTGCGGTCGTTTGAGCGGCGAAAAACCGAACTGGGCGTACAGGCCCTTGGCGTCGGCTGTGCCGAGCATGAGCCGGCGCAGGTCCTGCAAATCCGGGTGAGCCTTGATGGCGGCGATCAGCGCCTTGGAATAGCCCTGGCCGCGATGGCCGTCGAGGACGAACACGTCGCATATCCAGGCGAAGGTGCTGAAATCGGAAATGACACGGGCGAAGGCGACCATTTCACCGTCGACCCTGCCCGAAAAGCACAGCGAATGATCGATGGAACGCGCAACGGCTTCATAGGCAACGCCGCGCGCCCAATAGGATTCCTCGCTGAGGTAGCGATGGACGCGGGCGACGTCGACCGCCGCCCGATCCGTCGAAATCACCAGCTGGCCGCTCATTGCCCCCGAACGTCGAGAGTCTGCTTGTCGAGGTGCACGGTGACGGTCTGAACAATGTCGCCCGCCGACGTGCCGAGCATCACCTTGTAGTCACCCTCCGCCACGGTCCACGTCTTGGAGGCGGAGTCGTAGGTCGCCAGCAGGCGCGGATCGACATTGACCGTCGCCTGTTGCAATTCGGCCGGCTTCAACATCAGTTTGGCGAAGCCGCCGAGCCGCTTGGGCGCTTCCCAGCCGGCGTCGAAGGCCGGCGAGACATAAACCTGGCCGACCTCGGCGCCCGGTGCCTTGCCTGTATTGTAGATGGTGAACCTGGCGGTGAGGCCCTTGCCCGACGGTTCGGCGGCGAGGCGCGCCAGCTCGAAGGTCGAGTAGCTCAGACCGTAGCCGAACGGGAACAGCGGCTTCATGCCCTTGAGGTCAAACCACTTGTAGCCGACCGCCGCGCCCTCGATGGTGTAGTCGGTGTGCGGGTGGCCGTCTTCCTGGCCCGGCGTGCCGTCGATGGCGGCGCGCGGCAGCTGCGATTCCGAGGCGGGGAAGGTGGCGGGCAGGCGGCCCGACGGATTGACCTCGCCGCTCAGGACGCTGGCTATGGCCTCGCCGCCGCTGGTCCCGGGATACCAGGCTTCCAGCACCGCGCCGACCTTGGAAAGCCACGGCATGGTCACCGGACCGCCGGTTTCGAGCACGACGGCGGTCTTCTTGTTGGCGGCGGCGACGGCGGTGATCAGGGCATCCTGGTCGCCGGGCAGGCTCAAGCTCGGTACATCGAAGCTTTCGCCGGTCCATTGGGTGGCGAAGACGATGACCAGGTCGGCGCCCTTGGCGGCGGCGGCGGCGGCCTTGACATCCTTGCCGTCGACATAGGTCACGTTGGCGTGGGTGCGCGCCTGCAGCCCGGCCATGGGCGACGAGGCGTAATAGGTCAGCGGGCCCGGGAAGCCGTCGGGGCCTTCGCCATCGAAGCGCTTGGCGCCCATGGCATAGACCTGCGACGAGCCGCCGCCCGACAGGACGCCGAAGTCGGCGTGGCCGCCGATCAGCACGATCTTCTTCGCCGTCCTGGCGACCGGCAGGATGCCGGCGTTCTTGAGCAGAACGATGGATTCGGCGGCGTCGGCCTGGGTCACCTGGGCGTGGCCGGCCCAATCCATGCTGGCCGACTGGTCGCCCTTGACCGGGTCGTCGACCGCGCCGGTGGCGTAGAGCGCATAGAGGATGCGCCGCGCCATGTCGTCGAGGCGGGCTTCCGGCACGTGGCCGTCCTTGACCGCTTCGCGCAGGGCGGCGGCGAAATAGGGCGACGAGTCGAAGGCCCAGCCCGATTCCTGGTCGAGGCCGTTCATCGCCGCCTCGGTCGTCGAGTGTGTCGCGCCCCAGTCGGACATGACGTAGCCCTTGAAGCCCCAGTCGGTCTTCAGCACCTGGTTGAGCAGCCAGTCGTTCTCGCAGGCATAGTCGCCGTTGACGCGGTTGTAGGAGCACATGACCGAGCCCGGCTTGCCGATTTCGTTGGCGATCTGGAAGGCGAGCAGGTCCGACTGGCGCGCCGACTTGTCGTCGATCTTGACGTCGACCGAATTGCGGTTGGTTTCCTGGTCGTTGAAGGCATAGTGCTTCATCGTCGAGACAATGTGGTTCGACTGGATGCCGGCGATTTCATTGCCGGTGATCGTACCCGACAACAGCGGATCCTCGCCGCCGTATTCGAAGTTGCGGCCGTTGCGCGGTTCGCGCAGCAGGTCCATGCCGCCCGCCAGTTGCACGTTGAAGCCCGACATCTTGGCTTCGTTGCCGATCATGGCGCCGCCGGCAAACGCAGTCTGCGGATTCCAGGTCGCGGCGGTGGCGATGCCCGACGGCAGGGCGGTGCGCAGGCGCGGCGTGGGCGAGCGCTGGGTGGCGACGCCGACGCCGGCGTCGGTTTCATGCTGCGCCGGGATACCGAGGCGGGCGATGGCCGGCACGTAGCCGGCGGCGTAATCGAGGTCGTTGGCCTTGTCCCAGACGAAGTTCTTGGTGCCGCCGGTCATCCACGAGGCGTTGGTCGAGAAGTAGCCGAAGACGAGGGTCAGCTTCTCATCCTGGGTCATGGCCTTGACGGCGGCGTCGGCGCGCGCGTCGGGGCTCTGGCTCTTGTCGCTCCAGACGTCCTGGGCCGTGGCGTGGGTGAAGGCAAAGGCGGAAGCAAGGGCGGTGGCGGCCAACAGGCCGCGCAGACGGTGTGACATAGGAATCTCCCAAACTGGTTTATCGTTTTTGGGCGCCGTTCGTCATCTTCCCCATGGCGTGGCGCCGCGTGGTTAAGAATCGTTATAGACGAAAATCGTCCGCACCCAAGCGCTTTCAGGCTGAAAATCGCTGAAAATACCGCCGGTCCCGCCAGGAGAGCGCGTATCAGTTCACCGGCAGCCGGGACAGGTCATAACCGGGGCCGAAATCGCGCACGAATACCGGCCCCAGCGCAATTTCCTGGGCATCGGCCGCCAGTTGCACCGTCGCCGCCGCTTCGGCCGGAGCGAAGTCCGATTCGGCGATGCCTGAAACATAATAGAGCTTCCATGTCGTGCCGACGTTCAGGCCGGCGTCGCCGATGCGCGCATAGGGCGCATGGTTTTGCTGCAGGTCGGCGGCAATGCTGATGCCGGTCTTTCCCTGGGGCATGGCCAGCGCCCTGGCCCAGAAGGCCAGCAGCACGACATCGCCCTTTCGGATGGCCTGCGAGGTCGGCACGACGGCCTGGACATCCCACGGATTCTGCCCAGCGGCGGAGGTCCTGACGACGAAGGCATAGCCGCCGGCGATGGTCTGGTCCTGCATCATGCGGTGGCTTTCGCCCTGGCCGAACACCGACCACTGGTCGATGGCCGGGCTGGCGATGACCGAGGTTCCCGGCAGGTCCTGCGCTCGCGCCGCGCCGGCCATGACGGCCGCCACCATGATTGCCGCCAGCATCGCTTTCATCGCCGTCTCCCATATCTTTTTTATCGCTTGCCTTGTAGGCCAGCTTCCCGGCAGAAGAAGCTAAAAGTCAAGCCGCATGAGGACGCCGTCATGACCGATTCGCTGCCTGCCGATCGCCCGGCCCTGGATCCGAAGGACGTGCGCTCGATCATCATCGGGCTGATGATGGTGCTGCTTTTGGCCGCGCTCGACCAGGCCATCGTCTCGCCGGCCATGCCGACCATCGGGCGCGAGCTGCACGACGCCGAGCACCTGCCGTGGATGGTGACCGCCTATCTGCTGTCCTCGACGATCGTGACGCCGCTTTACGGCAAGCTGGCGGACAGCATCGGCCGGCGGACGACGATTCTGATGGCGATCATCGTCTTTCTCGCCGGTTCCCTGCTGTGCAGCCTGTCGCCCAACATGTTCGTGCTGATCGGGGCGCGCGCCATTCAGGGCCTGGGCGGCGGCGGCCTGATGTCGCTGGTCCAAACGGTCATTTCAGACATCGTCACGCTCAAGGAACGCGGCCGCATCCAGGGCATGTTCGCCGCCGTCTTTACCTCGGCCAGCATCGGCGGCCCGATCCTGGGCGGTTTCATGACCGAGCACTTCGGCTGGGCGTCGATCTTCTGGGTCAACCTGCCGGTCGGCGCCGTCGCCCTGTGGGTCGTTTCGCGCGGGCTGATGAAGCTGCCGCGCTACGAGCGGCCGCACCGCATCGACTGGTTGGGCTTCGCCGTCATGGCGGCTGCGGCCACGACGCTTCTTCTCGGCATCAATACGCGCGGCGACGAGATCATGGGCCTGCCTCGCTGGTCGGCGTTCGCCGCCTCGGCCGTTTTCTGGGTGCTGTTCGCCTTGCGTCTCGGCATGGCGGGCGAGCCGCTGATCCCGGCCGGTGTCCTCAGGAACGGCACCATCGTCCGCGCCATCCTTGTCGGAACGCTGGCCATGGGGTCGCTGATGTCGGTCAGCGCCTATAACCCGCTCTATATCCAGCTGATCTTCCACCTCGGCGTTGCTCAGTCCGGCATGGTCATGACACCCATGGCCGGAGGCGTGATCGCCGGCTCGATCCTGTCGGGCCAGATGATGAGCCGCAGCAAGAGCGGCAAGTACAAGGCCCTGCCCCTGGTCGGCCTGTTCCTTGGCACCTGCATCTATGGCGCCCTGGCTCTGCTGGGCGACCATCTGCCGCTGTGGGGCTACATCGGCAGTCTGGTCCTGGCCAACGCCGCGGTCGGCTCGACCTTCCCGGTAACGACCGTCGTGGTGCAGAACACGGTCGAACGCCACCAGATGGGCACGGCCATGGGTCTGATGAACTTCCTCCGTGGCATGGGCGGCGCGGTGCTGGTGGCCGTCTTCGGCGCCATCCTGTTCGGCGAGATGTTCACCTTGCTCGGCAACAGCTTCGAAGGCGCGCTCAATGTCCACGCCTTCGACCATGTCGCCAATCCGGCGCGCATTTACCGGCCGATCTTCATCGGCGCGACGGCGTGCATGGGGCTCTCGTTCCTGATGTTGTGGTCGATGAAGGAGGTGCCGCTGCGCAATCGCGACGGCGCCACGCCGGCCAAGGCGGCCGAGGAAGCCACCGATACGCTGCAGGGCGCGGATTTCTCCTAATCAGCGCCTTTGCAGCCTGATCGCCTTTTCCGGGCAGGCGGCGACGCACAGGCCGCAGGCGCGGCACGCCTCGGCATTGACCGCGAACGACTGCTTCCAGCCGTGAAGGAGGCCCTTCAGCCTTGCCACCATGCCGAAGCCGGCGCGGTCCTGCTCGGGCAGGATGCCGAGTTCAAATACCTCATACGGGCAGATGACCACGCAGTCGGCCTTGCCCTCGCACCGGCTCCGGTCGACGACGGGCGCGAATACGCCGGGTTCCTGCTTGCAATCTTCCGTCATCGGACCTTCCTATGCCCTTGTTTCCGGGCCGCGCAAGGCCTATTATAACAGACGGCGGGTCTTGCTGCGGCTCACGTCAGCGATCACCTAATCCTTCTGACCTTAATCTCTTAGAACGGGGACTGTCCCTGATCTGGACCGTGGTCCTAGTTACATGGTTCCCACCTGACTAGTCAGGTCTGAGTGGATTTAAACGCATCGCAACGGCTCTTCGCGGCGCCGCCACCTCTCCTCCTCTGCGCAGCGGGAACCTTCATTCCGAGGGAGGTGGCGTCGAGCGAGATGACGGAGGGGGCGGCGCTGTCGACATCTTCCTTGCTTACGGTACAATGGGCCGCGACTCGCCGCGGAGACACCTGCCCTTGATCGACACCGACGCCGACCCCAAGCCGCTGCTGCGCGCCGAGATGAAGAAGCGCCGCGCCTACATCGCCGGCGACAATCCGCTGGCCGGTGACCGGATGGCCGAGGCCGCCGCCACCGCCTTCGACGCGGCGGACAGCTGGCCCGACAAGAAGAGGATCGTCGCCGGCTACTGGCCGATTCAGTCCGAGATCAATCCGTTTCCCCTTCTGCAGGCCTTCGAGGACCGGGGTTACCGCCTCGCCCTGCCGTGCCTTATCTCCGATGCCTCATCCTATCGCATGATCTTCCGCCGTTTCCGTCTCGGCGACGACCTGATGCGCGGTCCGTTCGATATCCGCCAGCCGAGGGAGGACAAGGACGAGGCAGAGCCGGGCGTGGTCCTGCTGCCGCTGCTGGCCTTCGATTCCCGCGGCTACCGCCTCGGTTATGGCGGCGGCTATTACGACCGGGCGCTGGCGATCCTGCGCGCGCGGCGCAAGCTTACCGCCTTCGGCGTCGCTTTTTCCGCGCAGCAGCTTGCCGAAATACCCGTGGAAGCGCATGATCAGCGGCTGGACGGTGTGATCACGGAAACGGGGCTTGTCGGGCTGGCCCCTTAGATTCGGAAGTTTGATGCGTTTTGCTTTTTTCGGGGACGTGGTGGGCCGCTCGGGACGCGAGGCCCTCGCTGAATACCTGCCCGGCCTGCGCCGCGACCTTGGGCTTGAATTTGTCATCGTCAATGCCGAGAACGCCTCGGCGGGCTTCGGCGTGTCGGAAAACTCTGCCGCCCAGCTGTTCGACGCCGGCGCCGACTGCCTGACGCTTGGCAACCATTCGTGGGATCAGAAAGAAGCACTGACCTACATCGTGCGCGAGCCGCGCCTGCTGCGTCCGCTCAACTATCCCCCTTTGGCCGACGCGCCGGGCAAGGGCGTCAACCTGTTCGAGACGGCGGGCGGAAAGCGCATCCTGGTGATGAATGTGCTGGGTCTCGTCCACATGGCGTCGATGGACGACCCGTTCGCCAGCGTCGACAAGCAGCTCGAAGCCTGCCCGCTGGGACTGGCGGCGGACGCCATCGTGGTCGACATGCACGCCGAGGCGACATCGGAAAAGATGGCCATGGGCCATTTCTGCGACGGCCGCGCAACCCTGGTCGTCGGAACCCATACCCACGTGCCGACGGCGGACGCGCAGATCCTGCCTGGCGGCACGGCCTACCAGACCGACGCCGGCGCCTGCGCCGACTACGACACGGTCATCGGCATGGACAAGGACGAGCCTTTGCGCCGCTTTACGACGCGGATTTCGCGCGACCGCTACAAGCCCGGCGCCGGCCCGGCGACCGTATGCGGCGTCTATGTCGAAAGCGATGATCGCACGGGTCTTGCCCTGCGCATCGACCCCATCCGCATCGGCGGGCGCCTGAGCCTGTCGATCCCGCAGGTTGCCGCCTTGACGAGTGTTTTGGCCTCAAGCTAAGACAGCGCCATCGTCGCGGGCGTCAGCCCGCTATCCAAAAAGCGAAAAATTCTCGCAGGGCCGCCCCAAGAGAATTTTTCTCCGCATCGAAACACAAAAAAGTATTTTGGCCTCTGGCCAAAAACTTTTTTAGTGAGGTCTTATGGCTGGCCACAGCAAATTCAAGAACATCATGCACCGCAAGGGCCGGGCCGATGCCGCGCGCTCCAAGCTCTTCTCCAAGCTGTCGCGCGATATCACCGTCGCCGCCAAGATGGGCGTGCCCGATCCCAACATGAATTCGCGCCTGCGCCTGGCCGTCGCCATGGCCAAGGCCGAATCGATGCCGAAGGACAATATCGACCGCGCCATCAAGAAGGGCGCCGCCGGCGAAGCCGACAACATGGAAGAGGTTCGCTACGAAGGCCGTGGCCCGGGCGGCACCGGCATCATCGTCGAGGTCCTGACCGACAACCGCAATCGTTCGGCCGGCAATGTGCGCAGCTACTTCACCAAATTCGGCGGTCAGATGGCCGATTCCGGCAGTGTGACCTTCATGTTCGACCGCGTCGGCGAGATCAAGTACCCGCTCAAGGCCGGCAGCGCCGACGCCATATTCGAAGCGGCGATCGAGGCGGGCGCTCAGGATGTCGAGACCGATCCCGGCGACGGTGACGAGGATGAAGGCGGCCATGTCATCTACACCTCGTTCGAAGAGTTCAGCGAGGTCGCCGACGCCTTGTCCAAAACGTTGGGCGATCCCAAGTCGACGGCCATCATCTGGAAGGCGCAGGCGACGACGCCGGTGACCGGCGATCCGGTCCGCACCCTGATGAAACTGCTCGACGCGCTCAATGACGATGACGACGTGCAGAACGTCTATACCAATGCCGACATTTCCGACGAAGACATGGCGGCGCTGGCGGTCTGACGGTAGGTGGTTAAGGGCCTGCGGCGCTCCGGCCACAAGCCTTGAGTCTTTATCGCCATTTTATATTTTCACGGGATTCATCGCTTTGTGAAAAGGTTAAAATGTGCGAAGATGCCCTATTAACCATATTCGTTTTGGGGGTGTCATGAAAGCGTCGATCCTTGTCCTGGCCGGTGTTGCCGCTGTTGCCCTGGCCGGATGCACGAGCTATCATCGCGGCGACCGTTACCAGACAGTGGATGTGCGCAGCGCCAATGAGCGCGCCCAGGAATGCGTCCAGGCGTTCGAGCCCGACGGCAAGGCGCCGCAGGTCATGACCTATGACAGCAACACCCAGACCGAAGTCCACATGAACCAGGAGGGGCGCCGCGTTGACGTGACGGCCCAGAACGCCACCGACAACACGGCCATGGCCATGGGCGGCAAGGTTGGCGGCAAGATTCCGGAAGCCTGCACCGACGCTGATCCGCAGCCCGGCCCGGCAATCCCGACGCATCACTTCAAGACGCCGTGGAATTCACAGCACTGAAGCTGTATTGTCAGGACAAGGAAAAAGCCTCGGGAAACCGGGGCTTTTTTGTGGGCTGGACGTCGCTAACCCTGATCAGGGCCGCGTCATTAAGGTTGCGTTTGGGCCGCCGGCGGAATCGGCGTGCCCTCGGTATTGGACATTGCGACATCGCCACCCATGTGCGGCCAGAACTGGTCGAACATATATTGATCGTCGGCGTCACCGGGCACGTCGAATTCCGAGCCCTTGTACCACGGTGTGCACACGCGCTGCGACGGCTCGATATTGCCCCATTTCAGCGTCGGACAGCCGCCGCCATTGGGGTCGACCTCGTTGTCGACGGCGCGAATCTCGCCTTCACTTTCCGCCAGTATCCCGGCCGTGCGCATGTTGGCGATCTGATTGCGGCCGATGAAGGCCGTGCCGCGCTCGACATCGATGCCGATTTCGCTGGCGATGATGGTGTTCTCGATCACGCGGACGCGGTTGAGCGAGGCAGTGATGCCGTGGTCGCTGCGTGCCACCAGGCTGTGCGACAGCAGAGCCTCGCCGGCGCCGTCAAGCGACAGGCCCTGCGAGAAGTACAGCACCTTCAGGTCGTTCATGCTCAGGATCGAATTGCCCGAATCGAGGTTGATCTCGATCCCCGTCGCTCCGTCGCCGCGCTCGAAGCCGTGCCAGTCGGCCAGTTGCTGGATGGTCGTGCCCTGGATCTGCGAATCGCCGTCGAGCACGGCGTAGATGCCGCCGGAGGTCGAGGCGATCTCGGAATTCTCGACGAACAGCTGGGCGTTGTTGACGGCCAGGGCGTCGGAGCGCGTCTTGGCGATCAGGTGCGAATTCTCGGTCAGGTTCAGCCGGCCGCCGGACAGATGCACGGCGGCGTTGTCGCCCTGGTAGCGGATTTCGGAGTTCTGGATGGTCAGCTCGGTATTGGCCGCCTCTACGCAGGCCGCGCCTTCACCGCGCGGGCTCGACAGATAGACGTCCTTGAGGATGACGTGCTCGGCCTGGCCGCCGACGCGGATGCAGTTCTCGCCGTCGGGCGCCACCAGGGCCGGGATGGTATTCGGACCGTAGCCTTCGCCGACAATGGTGATCGAATGCTGGATATCGAGGCTGGCGATACACGACTGGTTACGCGCCTTCAGGTGCAGCACGCCGCCGGGGCGGAGGCGGCGGACCACGTCCTCGACATAGCCGCGGTGGGCGCGGTCGCAATCGACATAGGCATCGGCGGCGCCGTGGCCGTAGTAGCCATAGAGATAGCCGGTCGAACGATAATGGCGATAGCCGCAGGTGCGCAGCTGGACATCGAGCAGCATGCCGAAACAGGGCTTGATATAGGCGCTGGTGCGGGTGGCGTTGGTGCCGGCCCAGACTTGCGCGGCGGCGGGGGACGGCGCGCACGTCAGGCCGGTCAGGACGAGGGCCAGCGCCGCCGCGACGGCGGCAAGGCCGCGGCCGACCGAGTAGATATGTCCGTCCATACGCCTGGTCATTCTTTTCATTCCTTGCGCCGCGTCCATCGCCCCTGAAGACGCGGCTTGAATCCCAAAAACTAGTTCGCGTTCACGCTGGCGCTCATGATCGGTCCGGAGGCGGACGGATCATGCGACACCTGGGCCAGGACCGCCTGCAGGCGGGCGGCCGAAGGCTTGAATCCGGCCAGGGCCGAGTCGAGCTGCAGAACGACGGCCTGAGCCTTGTCCTGATCGGCGACGCCGGCGAGGCCGAGGTCGAAATAGGTCGACATGGCGAAGCGCGCCTGCGGCGAGCCCTGCTTTTCGGCCTGCTGGTACCAGTAGAAGGCGCGGGCATAATCGACTTCGACGCCGACGCCTTCGGAATACATCACCGCCAGCACGAGCTGCGAGCGCGAATCGCCGTTGACGGCGGCCAACTGAATGGCGCGGACGCGGTCGAGATAGGTCAGCCGGTCGCCACCCGGCCAGCCGATCATGGCGCGCAGGCCGTTGATCGTCTGCTGCGGAACGTCGCCCGGACCGGCGCAGTCGTCGTGCATCAGGTCGAGATAGACCAGGGCGCGCGACACGTGGATGAACGGCAGTTCGTCCATGCGCGACAGGGCGTATTGCGTGGCGTCGTCGAGGCGCGACTCGTCCGAATGGGCGACGCCGCCCGACGGCGCTTCCGGCGGATAGAATTCATACGGCGCCACCCAGCGCTTGGCCTTGGCTTCAACGAAGGAGGCGTACTTGGCGCGGTCGGGCGCCGAGCGTTCGAAGTCCTTGAGCATGACATAGGCGCCGACGTCGCCGGTTTCCGACGCCTTGTAATTATAGAGATAGGCGTCGACGTCCGAACGCTCGAACAGTTCGCGCACATTGGCGAATCCGTAGCGGTCGTCGAGCATCATCGCCGTGCGCGCCTGGGCGTTGTCGGCCGGCTCGCCCATCGGCCCATACTGGTCGTCGTAAAGCCGGGCCAGGGTGCGGAAGCCTTCGGCGCCTTCGGTCGACAGGATGTAGATGACGCGCGAGCGCACCTTGTCGCGCTCGCCGGAGTCCATCATGGCCAGTTGCTGGTTCAGCATCTGGTAGGCATTGGCGCGTTCGAAGGCGCGGCACTTGTCGTAGCGTGAGGAGGTCGGTCCGGCGCGCGGGTCCATCACCCGGCTCATCGGCGTATAGCCCTCGGTATTGGTCAGGGCCATGACCAGCCAGACCGACGATTCGATCGGATCTTCCAGGTTCTTGTCCTGGGCGTTGACGGCGGCGTAGCGCTTGGCCAGTTCAAGCTGGGCGAAGAAGTCGTTGGCGAAGGCGCTGTGGCGGTAATAGCGGATTTCGCGTTCCTGGCCGTTGAAGCCCTGGACCTGGAACATGTCGGCCGGGCGCGGGCAGGCATAGGTGCCCGTCGTGCCGACCGTGACGCCGCCGCCGTGCCACCAGTTGAAACGCGGATCGTCGCAGGCGGTCAGGCCGAAGCCCATCAGCAGGCCGAGCGCGAGCGCAGCCATCTTCCTGACGCCGCCGCGTCCCGGCATGAACCGCTTCAAGCCCCTGAATGCCAGGCGCAAGACCGATTCTGTCTGATCACATTCTGACATCAGCAATCGCTCCGACGGCGTCGGCGTACTTATGGTTAATACATCTTCTGTTAAGGATTATGAACGCTGTCAAGCTTCGCCCCCCGTGATCCCCTTGAAAGTCACCAAGCGTTGCCGGATTGCCGCGCCTGAAAAAGCGCAACTGAGACAGCCACAACCCTGAGCCTCGAACGCGATCATCATGCGTCAAAAGGCACGCCTTGGCCAGAAAAAAGTGTTAACCTTAAGCCCTTCATCCCCCGTTTCGCGCAGGACGTGCGTACGTCCTTTCAACAGCCGAAATTTACGCGCCCCAGGAGTATAGATATGTTAACGCCGCGGCACACTGCCGATTCAATGTTAACCAAAGCCGAAAAATATCAGGAAGTTATAAAGGACGCCCTGGCGGTGCTCGATGGCGAGCCTGACCGCGTGGCGCGGATGGCGACACTGGTGTCGCTGCTGTCCCAGGCCTTCGATTCGTGGTTCTGGACGGGGTTCTACGTCGTCGATTCCGTTAAGAAATCCCAGGGCGTGAACGAGCTTGTCGTCGGGCCCTATTCCGGCACCCTGGGCTGCCTGCGCATCGCCTTCGGACGTGGGGTCTGCGGGGCGGCGGCCGCCACAAGAACCACGCAAATCGTACCGGATGTGCATGCCTTTTCGGATCATATCGCCTGCGATTCGCGCTCGAAGTCGGAGATCGTCGTGCCGGTTTTCGACGCGTCGGCCGAGCTGATCGCGGTCTTTGATTCGGACTCCGAGCACTTCGGCGACTATGATGAGGAGGACGCAGAGAATCTCGAAAAGCTGATGAAAGCGGTGTTTGCATCATGAATCGCTCCGCCCCGCCGGCCAGTGTGATTCCCGTCGTCAGCTACCCCGACATTGTGGCGGCGGCCGCCTGGCTGGAGGCGGCCTTCGGCTTCACAAGGCGCCTGATCGTCTTCGATCACCGCATCCAGATGAACTTCGGCAGCGGCAATTTCATCCTGACCGACAAGCCGTCGCCAGGACCTTCGGGCTTCACGGTGATGATTCGCATCGCCGATTGCCGGGCGGTGTGCCAACGGGCGCGGGCGGCCGGCGCCGAGATCGGCATGGAACCGACCGATCACGTCTATGGCGAGCGCCAGTGCGACCTGACCGATCCGTGGGGCGTGCGCTGGGTGCTGACCGAGACCCTGGCCGATGTCGATCCGGCCCAATGGGGCGGAACTATCCCGTGACGGGCAACTCGCGAATCTCGACCACGCCGCCGGCTTCATAGACCGGGTTGCCATCCAGCAAGGCGCGCGCGGCTTCCAGGCTGTCCGCCTCGATCTTGATATAGCCGCTGAGGTGGCGTGAGATGTCGGGCGCGTCACCCGACTTGCGTGCACAGACGCCGCGGCCCATGGCGCTGCCGCCGCGCATGACGCCTTTGGCCATCAGCCCGGCGATATACGGCCCCCAGTCGGGATGAGGCGCGTCCGGACGCGCATCCGGCACCGTCAGGCCGTGCATCAGGAACATGTATTCCGCCATGGCAGCCTCCCGCGGGGTCTTTCCGTCTTGCGATTTGACCGTCCCTCGGCTAAATCGCCGCAACCGATTTTTCCCCTTACCGCAAAAGAGGCCCTTCGCACATGGCTCAGCAATATATTTTCCAGATGCAGGGCCTGACCAAGATTTATCCGGGCGGTAAAAAGGTCTTCGAAAACATCTGGTTGTCCTTCTATTCCGACGCCAAGATCGGTGTTGTCGGTGTCAACGGCTCGGGCAAGTCGACCCTGCTCAAGATCATGGCCGGCATCGACAAGGAATATGGCGGCGAGGCCAAGGCTGCCGACGGCACCAAGATGGGCTATCTCGAACAGGAGCCGCATCTCGACGAGACTCTGACCGTCTGGGAAAACGTCATTTCGTGGTGCGAGGAGAAGCAGATCTTCGACCGCTACAACAAGGTCGCCGAGCTGATGGGCGAGGAATATTCCGACGAGCTCATGGAGGAGATGAACAAGCTCCAGGAGAAGATCGACGCCGGCGACCTGTGGGATATCGACAGCCGCATCGAAATGGCCATGGACGCCCTGCGCTGCCCGCCCAACGATTCGGGCGTGACCAAGCTGTCGGGCGGTGAAAAGCGCCGCGTCGCCCTGGCCCGCCTGCTGCTCAGCAAGCCGGACATGCTGCTGCTCGACGAGCCGACCAACCACCTGGACGCCGAAAGCGTCGCCTGGTTGCAGCACCATCTGGAAAGCTTCCCGGGTTGCGT
>CAYYTA010000083.1:0-13764 GCA_964474575.1 uncultured Caulobacteraceae bacterium
GCATGACTCAGGAAAAATGGAAGGGGATAGATTTTGGATTCGGAGGCGTGGTGGTGGTTAGAAAGCAAGAAACCCCTCCACCACCGCGCCTCAGCCCTTACGCCTTCGCCCTAAAGGGCTTGGCTCTCGTCCTCTCCCCTAAGGCCCCCCTCTATCAGCTTCGCTGACATCTCCCCCACGAGTGGGGGAGTATGGGGAGAGGTGGGAGGGGATAGCCGCGTCCACCGGCGGCTTTGAAAGCAAGACGCCCGCATAAAGCGCAGGAAGCTGCCGTGTTGCGCCCGCCGCCAAAGCAGGCCAAAAGGTGCGCATGCTGGCGCGTCTCAAGACCATTCCCTGGCTGCCTGTTGTCATCGCCGGCCTGACCCTGCTGCGGCTGGTCACGGCGGCGTCCGCCGGCCTGGCGCCGGACGAGGCCTATTACTGGCTGTGGGCCCAGCATCCGGCGTTCGGCTACTACGACCATCCGCCCATGGTGGCGTGGTGGATCACGGCCATGCCGCTGCATCAGGTCACGCCGCTGCTGGTGCGCCTGCCGTTCGTGCTCGGCTTCCTGGCCCTGAGCTGGCTGATCCATGACGCCGCCAAGGCTTTGTTCGACCAGGCCGTGGCCAGGCGCGCGGTGCTGTGGCTCAATGCCTGCCTGCTGCTGAGCGTCGGGTCCGTCATCGCCACGCCCGACCCGCCGTCGGTGCTGATGTGGGCCGGCGGGCTGTGGGCGCTGGCGCGGCTGCAAACCTCGCAAAAAGGCTGGTGGTGGCTGGTCTTCGGCGTCTTCGCCGGGCTCGGGATCGAGGCCAAGTATACCAACTTCTTCCTCGGCCTGGGCGTCATCGCCTGGATGATCGCCGACAAGCCGGCGCGCCGCTGGCTCCTGACGCCGTGGCCCTATCTCGGCGCCCTGGTGGCGGCGGCCTTCATGGCGCCGAACCTCATCTGGAACGCCGGACATCACTGGATCACCTTCGCCAAGCAGTTCGGCCGCATCGAAGCGGACCATTTCACGGCGCAGTACCTGATCGAATTCATGCTGACCCAGCCGCTGCTGCTCAATCCGCTGATCTTCGGGTTCACATGCCTGGGCATGGCCGCCGCCGTCCGCAACCAGGACAGCCGCCTGCGCCTGCTGGCCGCGCTGCCCGCGCCCCTGTTCGCCTATCTGCTGATCCACGTTTTCCACGACCGCATCCAGGGCAACTGGCCGGCCCCGGCCTATCCAGGTCTTGTCCTTCTGGCCGCCGCCATGGCCGAAGACGCGGACGGCAAATGGTTGAAGCGCGCCCGCGACTGGGCCGCGCCGGTCGGCATAACGTTCAGCGCCGTCGTGCTGCTTGTCCTGGCCTTCGCGCCGTCCCTGCCCGGCGCGGCCGCCTTGAGCGGCGGCTGGCAGAATTTCGCCCTCGATATCAAACGCCACGCAAACCAGGCCGATGCCGAGTGGATCGCCACCACCGACTACGATACCCAGGGCGAACTGAGCTACTACGGCCGGGACCTGTTCTACGGCGAGGTCATCCCGGCCGTGGAACTCGAGCGCTATACCTGGACGCAAATGCGCGATGATCGCCGCGCCCTTATCGTCGTCGCGCCCAACCACAGCTTCGACCTGGCCGCCTGCTTCGATGATATCCGCGACGAAGGCACCGTTTCGCGCGGCAGGCCCGGCCGGAAAACGACCTTCCGCCTCTACTCGGGCATGCCGAGCGCGCCCGGCTGCGAAGTCAGACAGGCGCTCAGGCCAGCGTCGCCTCCAGCGTGATCGGCACCGCCGACAAAGCCTTGGACACCGGGCAACCGGCCTTGGCGCCGGCGGCGATCTGGTCGAACTGGTCCTTCGAGATGCCGGGGACGGATGCCTTAAGCTTCAGCGTGATGGCGGCGATCGAGAAGCCGCCCTCGCCCGGTTGCAGATCGACATCGGCCGAGGTGTCGATGGCGGTGGCGGTGAAGCCCGCCGCCTGCAAGGCGAAGGCCAGGGCCATGGAGAAGCAGCCCGAATGCGCCGCCGCGATCAGCTCCTCGGGGTTCGTCCCCGCCTGGCCGTCGGCGTTCTCGAAGCGGAGCTTGAAGCTGTACGGCTGGCCGTTGAGGACGTGGCTCTGGGTGGTGAGCGTACCTTCGCCGGACTTGCCGTCGCCGGCCCAGTGCGCCTTCGCGGTGCGGATCATGGGGAGGTCTCCTGTGCGGGTTGGAAAGGTACGCTCTTACGCCCTCGTCCATGTCACGACAATATGGTCACGCGATCTTGCACACGAAGTTCTCGTAGGCCTTGCCGTGGACGCGACCGTCCTCGATGGCGGTCACGGCCTCGATCGTGATATCGCCGGCGCCGACGACCTCGGCGACATGGGCGCGGATGAGCGCCAGCTGATCCTCGCCCGGAGGTGCGTCGAAGACGACGCGCATGACGAAGCGGTCGTAATCCTCCTGGATCAGCTGGCGGTGGGTGTGTGGGGCGATGGCCATCAGCTTCGCGCCCGACAGATTGGGCCAGAACGCGCCGCCGCCGCGCGTCTTGAACATGTTGCGGACGCGGCCGGCGATACGTTCAAGGCGGCGCAGGCCCGGCGTCTCGGGCGACGACGCGGCGGCAAAGACAGCGTAGTCACCCGGCGCATAGCGGATCAGCGGCGTGCCGTAGCTCGTGAGGGGCGTGATGATGACCGGATGCGGCTGGCCGAGGTCCATGGCCGGGCTTTCGAGGAAGACGTTTTCCTCGCAGACATTGAGCCCGCCGTCTCTTCCTTCGATGGCGATCGGGCCGGCTTCTGAGGCGGAATAGAGCTCGACGATCGGGCCGCCGAACCGGGCGGCGATCCTGGCCCGCGTATCGGGCAGGCAGGTCTCGCCGGTCAGGGCAACCGCGTGGACGCCGGCGAAATCGAACCCGGCCCCGGCCCAAGTGGCGGCGATGTTTGGATAGGTGAACAGGAAACGCGGCGCGATGGCCCGAATCTGCGCCACCTGCTCCGCCGGCGGCAGGTGGAAGTCGATATAGTGTACCGGCCCACCGCCGGATGATGATGTCTCTCCGGGTTTCAATGGCGGCTCCCGGCCGGCGACATCACCCGTCACCGCCTTGGAGATGACGATCGGATTGAGCGCGCCGAGCCCGCGCCAGGCCAGGGCCCGCGCCAGCTGCGCCTCGGCCATGACGCGGCTGATCAACGTGCGCCTGAACGGCAGGGGCGTGCCGGTCGAGCCCGTGGTGCTGCCGGGAATGAGCGGCTGCATCACGGCTGGCACGGTTTCCGCCTGCAGGGCGTCGCGATGACGCCACGCCTCGGCGCGGGTCAGGACCGGCACGCTCTTCCAGGCATTGGCGTCGAAATCGTCGTCTTCGTCGAACAGAGGCTTGAGCCGCCCGCTGTCGCGATAGAAGGGCACATGGGCGCGGGCGTGACGGCACAAACGCTCCAGCAGCTGCAACTGGTGCTCGACGATCGTGCGCCGGTCCCACAGTTGCGTCTGGAAAAGGGTGACGAGGGTCTGGCGGGTCTGTTCGTCCATGGCGGCGTCACTTGGCCATATCCTGCCTATTCAGGCAATGTGGCGCTTTCGACACGCGGCAGGGTTATTTCATACCTTCGCTGTTCCCCTGGCGGTTGCGGGTGTATCGCACCGCACGGGGGCTTACATGCCTTAGATTCGCGGAGACATTCCCATGGTCAAATCGCGTAACGCGTTCCTGGCGCTGGCCGGCCTTGGCGGCGCCGCCCTTCTTCCCGCCGTGGCCCATGCCGGCGATTTCTCCGGCACGCGCGTCGGCGTTTCCGCCGATTACCTGTGGAGCAAGGTCACGCCGTCGGGCTTTTCCGGCGCCGGCGACAAGGCCCTGACCGGCTACGACGCCAATAAGGGCGGCGGCGGCGTGTCGATCAGCCACGACTGGCAATCCAATAACACCGTCTTCGGCGTCTTCGCCTCGGCTTCGTTCAGCGGCGCCAAGGGCGGCACGTCCCAGGCCCTGACCGTGCATGAAAACGAAGGCACGACGATCGAGCACCACGGCTTCGACACCGACCTCAGCGCGCTCTACATGGTCGGCGGCCGCGTCGGCATGGTGGTCAACGACAATACCCTGATCTACGCCCAGGCCGCGGCGGCTTCCGGCCGGCTGAAGATCCGCGAGACCGGCGACAACGCCGCCGCCAGCAGCAACCGCAACCGCTCGGGCTACGCCGTCGGCATAGGCACGGACCTGCAACTGAACGACAAGTGGTCGATCGGCGCGGCATGGAATCACTACGATCTCGGCAGGGCCAGCTTCGCTCCGGCCGCCTACGGCGCAGGAAAGATCGACATCAAGGGCGAGCAGGTCGAGGTCAACCTCAAATACCGCTTCTGACAAGATGAAAGCCCTCCGGCAGGTGCCGGAGGGCTCTTCAAGACCAAGCCGCCAGGGGGATCACGGCTTGATCTTGGTAACTTTCGTGCCTTCCAGCGACACGCCCGCCATCAGGCCCTTCTGGTCGAAGGTGAAGGCGTAGGCGTCGTCCTTCAGCGTGGTCGTCGACAGGTTCTTGGCAACGCCTTCATCGACGACGACGACCGACGGACCGACGCCGATTTCCCAGCCGTCGCTATCGTGCAGGTACTGCACCGACTTGTCGGACATCAGGAAGACGACATAACCATAGGTCTGGACGCCGGCTTGCAGGCCGACCGTGCCGGCGACCGAATTGTAATAGCCTTCGACCCCGCCGTTCTCAAGTCCCTCGCCTTCGCCATAGGCGCCGCCGACGCCGAGACCGGCCTTGACGATCTTTGGGAAGATGAGGATGCCCTTGGCGTGGCTGGCGATCAGACGGGCGGTTGGATTGTTGGCGTAAAGGCTTTGCAGCGCCGCCTGGCTGTCGGCATCGATGTCGGCCTTGTCGGACGCCTGCGCGACGCCGGGGACGACGGCCGGCGCGACCACCACGGTGGTCAGGGCGAAGGCCAGGGCCAGGCCATCGAAGCGAAGGGCGGGAAACTTGAACATGGCGGACGTCCCCAGGATGAATGACGTGTCCAAAGCTTAGGCGCAGCCGCCGTCATCCCGCCATGCGGTTTGATCCCGATAAAAATCAGGACAGGATCAAATGGTCGCGACCACGGCCGGCCGGCGCCTCTGCCACGCCGCCTCGATGTGATGGCGCATCGCCTGTTCGGCCGCCCGGGCGTCACGGCGCAGGATGGCGTCGTGGATATGATGGTGGGCCTCGTGGATGACGCGAAGATGGCCGCTATTCATCGAGTCGAAGTAGCTCATGTTCTTGAGCGCATTGGCCTGGAAGCGGCCGATGATGGCGGCGCTCAGGCGGTCGCCCGACATGCGCATGATGATCTGGTGAAAGCGCACGTCCTCGGGGATGAAGGCGGCCGGATTGTCGGTCAGGCCATCGAGCTTGCGCAGTTGCGCCGTCAGTTCGGCGGCGTCGTCCGGCCCGTGCTTTTCCGCCGCCTTGCCGGCCATGGCGGCTTCGAGGGTGGCGCGGATTTCGATGAGGTTGTCGAGATAGTCGAGGCCGTCGGCGCGCTGGAACAAGGCGGCCAGGACCATCGGGTCGAGCAGGTTCCAGTGCTCATGGCCGAGGACCAGCGTGCCGCGTCCCTGCTGCGACACGACAAGGCCCTTTTCGGCCACCGCCGTGGTCGCCTCGCGCACCACCGTGCGGCTGACCTCGAACATGTCGCAGAGCACGTTTTCCGGCGGCAGGGCCGAACCTTGTGCATAAACTTCCGTCACGATCGAGGTTACCAGGTCCTCGACAACGGCAACAGCCAAACGCGGCCGGCGGCGTGTCTGGCGCGCCGAAAAAACTTGATTCGTCAAAATTTTACATGTCCCCCCTCTGGGGACCCCATACAGGCTTACCAAATCGGTAACGGTATCATGGCGCGATCATGACCGTTGCGCAAGGGGGTAGTAGCCTATGACTACCGACCCGCGCCGCCGGGGTTTCAGGCCAGCATGTGCCGGCCGATTTCGCCGACCGAACGCACCCCGGTCAGCGCCATGGCGACGCGCATTTCCTGGCCGATCAGCCCGATCAGGTGGCTGACCGCCGCCTCACCGCCCGCCGCCAGGGCATAGGCATAGGCGCGCCCGAGCAGCACGCCCTTTGCGCCAAGCGCCAGCATGCGCACGACGTCAAGGCCGCTGCGGATGCCCGAATCGGCCAGCACGGTCAGGTCGCCGCCGACCGCCTCGGCAATGGCCGGCAGGGCGCGTGCCGAAGACCACGCGCCGTCAAGCTGGCGCCCGCCGTGGTTGGAGACGACGAGGCCGTCTGCCCCGAAGCGGAGCGCGTCCCTTGCATCCTCCGGGTCGAGAATGCCCTTGATGATGATCGGCCCCTTCCACGTGTCCCTGATCCATTCCAGGTCCGACCACGAGATCGACGGATCGAAATTGGCGGCGATCCATTCCTTGTAGTGTTCCAGTCCGACCGCCTTGCCGAGATAGGCCGAGACATTGCCGAGGTCGTGCGGCGTGCCCATCAGGCCGACATCCCAGGCCCAGGCGGGCTTGAACATGGCCTGGACCATGCGGCGGAAGCCGGCATGGTCGCCGCTCATGCCGGAGTGCCTGTCGCGGTAGCGCGCGCCTGGGACGGCCATGTCGACGGTGAAGACCAGCCTGGTGACGCCAAGGTCCTGGGCCCGTCGCAGGGCGTCCTTCATGAAGCCGCGGTCCTTGAGGACGTAAAGCTGGAACCACACATTGTGGCCCGACCTTTCGACGACTTCGGCGAGCGGGCAGACCGAGACGGTCGAGACGATGTAGGGAATGCCGGCCTTTTTCGCGGCCCGCGCCACCTGGACCTCGCCGCGGCGGGCGAACATGCCGGAAAGCCCCACCGGGGCCAGGGCGAACGGCAGGGCCATCTTTTCTCCGAACAGCTCGGTCTCGGTCGACAGGTCGGCGACGTTCTTCAGGACGCGCTGGCGCAAGGACAGGCCGGCCAGATCGCCGACATTGGCGCGCAGCGTGTGCTCGGCATAGGAGCCGCCGTCGATATAGTCGAACAGGAAGCGCGGCAGGCGGCGCCTTGCGGCTTCGCGGTAATCGGTGGCGGCGGAGATAATCATGCGTCCGTCATGCCAGACTTCGCCGGAAAATGCTATTTTTTGGCGTCGACGGGCCGGCGCGCCATGTCGAGCCGGATGGTCAGGTCGGCGCGGCCCGGCATCTCGCGCAGGATATGCCGGGTCAGGCGTTCGTAATACTGGATGAAGCGCGCGACCTCGTCGTCGCTCATCACCCGAGCGCCGACCTTGCCCTCGGCGCGCAGCCGCCGGCGCAGGCCGTGCTCCTGCTGGGTGCGCCAGTCACGGACGATGAGGAAATTGGGCGCGGCCAGCAGCAGCAGACGGTCAAGCCGGCCGAACAGTTGGGCATAGGGCCCCTTCAAGGCGTCATTAACGGCGCGCCGCCAGCGGCCGTCGCGGTCACGCTCACGCTCGAGTTCGTTGACGGGCTCGATCAGCTCGGCCTCGTCCTGCGGCCGCGCGCCGACGCACCAGCCTTCGAGGATGATCATGTCGGCGGCCGAGATGGCTGGCCACTCGCTTTCGGGCAGGCGCTCGTCATTGCCCTTGTCGAAACGCGGCAGCCTGACGCTCCGCCCGGCCCTGAGGTCGTCGAGCAGCCGCAATCCCAGCTCGACATCGTGCGTGCCGGGAACGCCGCGCGTGGCGAACAGCGGATGGACCTCGCGCGCCAGGACGCCGCGCGCCTCCCGGCCGAGATAGAGGTCATCAAGCGACAGCACGGCCACGCGCGCGCCGCGTTCCTCGAAGCGTTCGCGCAGGCGCCGCGCCAGGGTCGACTTGCCCGATCCTTGCGCCCCGCAGATGCCCAGGATCATTGGACGCGGCGCTGACTGGCGCCAGACCTCGACCGCCGCCGCCGCTGTCTCAAGCGATGCGGTCAAGCAAGGACTCCCCGGCGAAGAAGGCCGCGACATTGGCCGCCGCGCGCAGGCCCATCTGCGTCCGCGTCTCGACGGTGGCGCTGCCGAGATGCGGCAGGAGCGTGACATTGCCGAGACCGAACAGGCCGCGATGGACCTTGGGCTCGTGTTCGTAGACATCGAGCCCTGCCGCCCAGATCGTGCCGTCGCGCAATGCGTCCGCCAATGCGCCTTCGTCGACCACCGAACCGCGCGCCGTGTTGATCAGGATGGCGGTCGGCTTCATGCGCTTCAGCCGGGCGGCGTCGATCAGGTGGTGCGTCGCCGCCCCGCCCGGACAATGCAGCGACAGCACGTCGGCCTGCGCCACCAGGTCGTCAAGGCCCTCCACGAAACGCGCGCCGTACATGGCTTCGATGTCCGGCTCAGCCCGTCGGCGCTGGGTATAGGCGATGTTCATGTCCAGCGCGAAGCGGGCGCGCCGCGCCGTCGCCTGGCCGATGCGGCCGAAACCTATCAGGCCCAGCGTCTTGCCCTGCAAGGACTGGCCCAGCATATGGGTCGCACCCCAGCCCTTCCAGCCGTCCTCGCGCAACTGGCGCTCGCCCTCGGTCGCCCGGCGCGAGGCCATCAGCATCAGCAGCAGGGCGATGTCGGCGGTGGCGTCGGTCAGCACGTCGGGCGTGTTGGTGACGGCGATGCCGGCGGCCTTGGCGGCGGCGATATCGATGTGTTCGAAGCCGACGCCGAAATTGGCGATGATCCGGACCCGCGCGCCGTCGACGCCCAGGACGTCGGCGGTGAGTTTGTCGCCCAGCGTCGGACACAGGGCGTCGTAGGTGCGCAGGGCCGCCTTGAAATCGTCCGCCGACATCGGCGCACCATCATGCACGGTGACGTCGAAGCGCTCGCGCAGCCAGGCGACAGCGCCTTCGGGCCACGGGCGGGTGAGCAGGACTTTGGGACGGGTCATGGCGGCTCCTTCCCTGCCGGTTTAGCGCCCGCGAACCCTGGCCGTAAAGTTTTTCGTCATGGCCGTGTCGTCAAATCGGCTCAAGCGCCGGGCCGGCCCCGATCCTCTGCCATGGAACATGGATGGTTGGGACGGCTATCCGGCCGAGCGCGAGCGCCTCCACGACATCATCAAGACGGCCCGGGCGCGGACCATGGTCGTGTCGGGCGACAGCCGCAGTGCGTGGGCCAATCCGTTGCCCGACGCCTCGGGCGCGCCGGTCGCCGCCGAGATCGGCGTCACGGCGATCTCAAGCCCGACGCGCTGGCTCGACAAGTGGCTGCCGAGCCTGGGCCTGGCCGACGCCCTGGCGGCGCAGAACGCCCAGGTGCTGGCCGCCCGCGACGCTATAACGGTTTCACGCGCCTGACCCTGACCCACGACGGCATGACCGCCGAGTGGATGGCGGTCGGCACCCTGACCTCGCGCGATTTCACCTGCTTCCCGTTGCGCAAGTTTGACGCGGGCGCGGTAAGCGGCGCGCCCCTGCTGACGGCCTAAAAAGGCGGCGGCGACGTGAAGCGCATGATGTCGCCGCTGGCCGGATGCGGCAAGCCGAGCGCCCAAGCGTGGAGCAACAGGCGCGGGCTGGCGGCCAAGGCCTCGAGCGGGGCGTAGAGGCCATCGCCCAGGATGGGATGGCCGATGGCCATCAGGTGAACGCGCAACTGATGCGACCGGCCGGTGACCGGCTCCAGTTCGAGGCGGGTCGTCCCCTCCGCGCGTTCGACGACGCGATAGCGCGTCAGGGACGGTTTGCCGCGCGCGCGATCGACCGTCTGGCGCGGCCGGTTGGGCCAGTCGGCGATCAACGGCAGATCGATTTCGCCTTCATCTTCCGCCACTTGACCGGCAACGACAGCGACATAGGCCTTGGCGACGTTGTGGCCGGCGAACGCCATGGACAGCGTCCGATGCGCCTCCGGCCCGCGCGCCAGCACGATCAAACCCGACGTCGCCTGATCGAGACGATGGACGGTCAGGGCGTCGGCATAGTCCGCCCGCACCCTCGCCACGACGCAATCGGCCTTGTCCGGCCCACGCCCGGGCACGCTCAGCAACCCGGCCGGCTTTTCCGCGACGATCAGGTGGGTGTCGGCATGATGCAGCCGGATCACGGCCAGTACAGCAGGGCGAGCGCGATAGCGGCCGGCAGGGCCTGGATGACGAGGATGGAACGCTTGACGGTAATGCCGCCGTAAAGCCCCGCCACCACGACGCAAGCCAGGAAGAAGGTTTCGATATCGCGTGACGCCGCCCATAATCCCCACGCCAGGCCGACGGCGAGGAAGCCGTTATAAAGTCCCTGATTGGCTGCCAGTTTCGCCGATTGCCCGGCGAACTCCGGCGTCAGGCCGAACAGCTTGCGGCCGACCGGCGTCCGCCACAGGAACATTTCCACGATCATGAAGCCGACGTGCAGGACGGCGGCGACGACAATGAGGATGGTGGCGATAATGGCCATGGCGGCTCCGGATTTCGGTGCAGGGTGGGCCGTGTCCAGCCGGCTGTCAATCCGCTTGCCAATCGGCCGGCGCGGGGCCAATGTCCGTCCGCATTCAAGGAGCCTCCCCATGACCGACATGCTCGATATCCCCCTGCGCACGCTCGACGGCCAGCCGACAGCCTTGCGCGCCTATGCCGGCAAGGTGATGCTGGTGGTCAATGTCGCCTCGAAATGCGGGCTGACGCCGCAATATGAAGGGCTGGAAGCGCTCTACCGCGCGAAGAAGGACCAGGGACTGGTGGTATTGGGCTTCCCGGCCAACAATTTCGCCGGCCAGGAGCCGGGCACTGCCGGCGAAATCGCCGCCTTCTGCTCGCTGACCTACGACGTCACCTTCCCGATGTTCGGCAAGATCAGCGTCAAGGGCGCCGACCGCCATCCGCTTTACGACGCCCTGACGGCAGCGCAGAAGGACGCCACCGGCGACAAGGGGCTGAAGCAGAAGCTGCTCGGCATGTTCGGCGGCGGCGCGGATGGCGACGTGACCTGGAACTTCGAAAAGTTCCTGATCGGCCGTGACGGCCATGTCGCCGGACGCTTCTCGCCCGACACGACGCCGGAAGATCCGGCCCTCCTCGCCGCCATCGACCAAGAGTTGGCCAAGGGGTAAGGAGGACCAGACTCCCTCTCCGGGATCAGGCGGCGGTCGTCAGGTCGAGGCCGAGACGCGTGCTCAGGTCGTCGAAGTCGTTGGCCGCCAGGGCTGGCCGGGCGACACTGTGGATAATGGCCGCGAAGATCTCCGGCGGCATGGCCGGCTTCATGGCGCTTAGGAAGGTGACGCGCTCGTCGCGGGTCAGGGCCGGGATCATCAGGCGCAGATTGGCCGCCGCCTTTTCCGGCGGCAGCGAAGCGACGATGGCCCGTTCCATGGCGATGATCTCACCGTCCGTGAACAACCGCCACAGACGTTCGTTATTGGCGGTTTCCTCCTCGTGCATGTGCTCGAAGTCATGGGCGACGAACACGGTGAAGGCGAGATAAAGGCGATGGCCGGCCTCCGCCTTCTGCGCCGGGTTGGCGATCTCGACCTGGCGAATCAGGCCTTCGAGGCGCGAGAAGCTGTCGCGGTGAGCGGCGTGCTGGTTTTCCAGCCGTTGCGTCGAAGTCGCCTCGCGCGCTTCGAGATGGCCGTGGATGTGGATTTCCTCATGGTGGAGATGGGCGGCGCCGAGCGCCAGCAGCGCGCGCAGGTCGGCCAGCAGGGTGGCGCCGGCTTCGCCGTTGAAGTCGGCGCGGCCGAGGCGGGTCAGCATGTCGCATTGCGCCATGCGCAGGGCCTTGTGGATATATTTGTAGGTGTCGTGGCGGCCATAGGTATCCGCGCTCGCCGGAGTGGCAAGATGGGTCATGGTGTTTCTCTTAAATGAAGGAGGCCGTCGGGGGAGCGACGGCCGGGGAGGATGTAAACGCTTAACTAGATGCGTCGTGTAGAGGCGTTATCGACGGAACACCAGTTAAGTCTTTGTAATGACATATAATTTAATTACATTTCAGTAATGGTCAGACATGTGCCGCCGCGACAGGCGGATCGTGCGCCAGGCAATTCCGGCACGTTATTGTTTTGGCATGACAAACCAGCCGGTCCGGCTCTATTACCAGCACGCGCAGGTCGGACAATTGCGCCGCCGTCCGTGGTTCTAGGCGCGCCCGGCGGCAGTGGCGGATCGTGGGGCCCGGCGGCGGGACGCCCCGCCGCCGCCTTTTGCTTCCCCTTTTGACTTTCGCCTCAGGCGCGACCATTACAGAATCAACCTTTGGATAACCGTGCGTCGAAATTACTCGCCACTGGGGCGATCCCACGGGTTTGCCTGCGGCTCGCATTTGCGCCGCCGGTCGTAATTGGCTAGATTGCGGGGAAACAAGGCCAGAGGCTGTAAGATGGATCTCGGGAAGCCGCTCATCGACTATGGTCGAGTCGATGCCGGCGCGTTGCGCAGCAAGATGCTCGGCCTCCCGCCGTCGTTCTGGGAGGCGGATGTGGTGTCCCGGGGGAACGTTGCCGGCGACCGGCCAGGCAATGCCGTCTTCTTCCTCCATCCCATGCCGCCGGGCGTGCGGCGATTGATCCTCGCCGAAGCCCGATCAGGTTGGGTGAGCGTCCTGCGCTATGCCGACCGCCCCCTGTTCGCCGAGATCCGCGATCTGGTCGACCGCCATATCCAGCCCTTGTTTCCCGATTGCGATGTCATATGGGCGCAGCTGGCCGAACTGCCGCCGGGCGGCGTGATCACGCCGCATTGTGACCGCCATATCCTGGCGCAGGTTCATCGGCTGCATGTGCCGCTCATTACCCACGACAAGGTCGAATTCATGATCGATGGCGACGTGTTCCATCTGAAGCCGGATACGCTCTACGACCTCAACAATGTCGTGACTCACGCCGTGACGAACCATAGCGATGTCATGCGCATCCATCTGCTCGTCGACATGATGCCGCACAATGTGGCCAGAGCTCGGTATTTCGATGACGAAGCCGAGATGGCCAAGGTCGTGGCCCCTTTTGCCCTGCCGGATACGCAGGCGCCTTCTTCCTTGATGTGATGGCCGCCACCGTTACTCGGCACCACTTTGCCGCGTGGATAGACGGCGCGCGGAAGTCATGGCCGTAATGTAAAAGGCCCTTCCGGGGGGAAGGGCCATTTTTAAGTCATTGTTTCTGTTAGCTTTGGTTGCGGGAGCAGGATTTGAACCTGCGACCTTCAGGTTATGAGCCTGACGAGCTACCGGGCTGCTCCATCCCGCGGGATAAAGCTAACAGGTAACAGCAAAGGCCGGCCGGGATACCGGACGGCCTTGGTGCAATGAAGGGTTGGAACGGACTGGCTTTTGTAGACCTGGCGACGACCTACTCTCCCGCGACTTAAGACGAAGTACCATCGGCCCAGGAAGGCTTAACGACCGAGTTCGGAATGGGATCGGGTGGGGACCTTCCGGCATAGCCACCAGGTCAACAAAGACCAGTCTGTTCATTTCGAGAAGACAAGAGACCCCTCCCACCGCTTCGCGGTCCCCCCTCCCCGTAAACAGGGCGGGAGAAGAAGGAGAAGACGTATCCGACGCGCTTCGCCTGCGAAGCGCCTGAAGCAAAAAGTCATCTCGTCTCGAAGAACCGCTTCGAGAGACGAGATGTCATCCTTGGACCACCTGCAAAGTACGACTTCCGCCCGAAGGGCGAAGGACTTTGCAGGTGAGTAACATGCGCTTTATTGAGGAACGATCAAGCCGATCGGATGATTAGTACCGGTTAGCTTCACACCTCACGGTGCTTCCACATCCGGCCTATCAACGTGGTGGTCTACCACGATCCTCAGCGAGACCTTGTTTTGAGGTGGGTTTCCCGC
>CAYYTA010000084.1:0-20400 GCA_964474575.1 uncultured Caulobacteraceae bacterium
ACCACGGCCGCCTGTCCGGCATGGTACTGGCGGGCGAAATTGGCCAGGGACGGGTGGACGGAGAACATGCTGTCGAGCGGAAGGGGCGCGGCATCGGCGAAGCGGGCGCGCAAAACGGCGAAGCTCGGGTCGCGGACAGGAGGTGCGGCCATCAGTCCGTCAAGTGCGCCGCGCAGGACGATGACGATCAGGCGAGGGTCGCGGCTGCCGGCGGCGCGCGCCAGGCGGGGTACGGCCGCGCCGAAGGCGACGCTGGCCCCAAGGGCGGTGGCCAGGGACAGGATGCGGCGGCGGCTGGGGGAAAAAACCATGTCAGCGCCTCATGAACTCGGGCGACAGCATAGCCAGGGCAAGCCCTTGCTGCCGCGTCTCGGCGCGGGCGACGACATCGCGCGTGGCGCCGGTCAGCAAGGCGCCAAGACTCTCCGAGGCAAACTGGCGCGGGTCGGGTGGGCTCTCGGTCAGGCGCGCGATGTCGGTGGCCATGCCGACGCGGCCAGCCAGCGATACGGGTGTCGCCCAGACGGGAACCGTGTCGTTGAAGCCGTCGGGTCCGCCCGGCAGCCACATCGGCTGTCCCATCCCGGTCAGCCATTTCTGCAGAAGTTCGGGCTTGACGCGCACATCCAGCGCGCGCTGGGCAACGGCAAGATATTCCTGCGGCAGGCGCAGCTTCTGGCCGGGCGTGGCCAGGGCCTCGTCCGATTGCACCAGCGTCCGTGTAACGGCCTTGAGATCGCCCTGGGTGTCGAGGAAGGCCTGCTGCAACCTCGTGACCAGGGCGGGTGGCGGCGTATCGCTGATGAAATGGCGCGCCAGTTTGAGGGCGATATGATGCGCCGTCGCCGGCCGGCTGGCGAGGTCGCGCAGGACGTGCGCGCCCTGCATGAAGCCTTCCTCTTCGTAACTCCGGCCCATGATGGTCTGGGCGCCGGGCTCGTGCATGCGCGGATTGAAGCCGAACCCGCCGAGTTGCGGACCGGGTTCGGCGTCCTTGTATCTGACCGTCCAGCCGGTCAGGACGCGGGCGAAGGCGGTGACATCGCTCTGGTCGTAACCGGTGCGGACGCCCAGTGTGTGCAGTTCCATGATCTCGCGCGCCAGGTTCTCGTTCAGGCCAAGGTCCTTGCCACGCCTGGAGTTCGGGCCCGCGGAATTCTGGTTGTCGAGGAACCAGATCATGGCCGGATGGGTCTCGACCGCCAGCAGCATGTCGAAGAAACGGCCGTAGACAAAGGGTCGGATAGCTTCGCGCTCGAAGGCGCCGGCGGCGGCGTTGATTTCGGAGTGCTTGTCGCGCGATACGGCGAAGTGGTTGGCCCAGAACATGACCAGGCGCTCGGTCAGACCGGTGTCGGCCTCCAGGAAGGTTCCGTTGTATCGGGCGTCGAGCTCGTCGTTGAAGAGGTCTGGCCCCGGATTGTTGCCGGGACCGGTCTGGCCCTGCTTGAAGGCGGTCTTGGCGGCCCAGATCCGGGTGAAGATATCGGCGCCTGAAGGCAGATCTCCGTTGCCGGGTTGCGGCACGCCGCCGTCGTCGATCTCCTGCAGCAGGCGGATATAGGCATCGTCGCCGTGCTCAGGCCCGCCGGCCCGGCGGCCAAGCCCGAAACGCGCGTAGGCCACCGCCGCCCTGTTGTCCGCTACCGAAACCATTACACTAGCTTTACGAGATACCAACGGTTGTCAAATCCGGCCGAAGGCTAGACCATGAGCCAGGCGGAATTGCGGCCCGATCAGAACGCTTCGGAGGTGATTTCGTGATCGTCCTGGAACCAGGCCCGCTTCATGCCCTGCGAACGGAAGGGAACCGCAACCTGACCGTGCCGGTCGACGGCGATCAGGCCGCCTTCGCCGCCCATGCCGGCGATCTGGCGCAGGACGGCGTCGGCGGAGGCGGCAAGGCCCTGGCCGGCGGCATGGCGGAAGGCGACCTGGGCGGCGGCGTTGACGCGGATGAAGTATTCGCCCTGGCCGGTGCAGGAGACGGCTGCGGTGTCGTCAGCCCAGGTGCCCGCGCCGATAATCGGCGTGTCGCCGACGCGGCCGTGAAGCTTGCCGAAGACGCCGGCGGTCGAGGTCGCCGAGGCGAGGCGGCCGCCGGCGTCGAGGACGACGCACCCGACCGTGCCGTGGGCCAGGACGCCCGGCGGGTGATTGCTCTCGAAGCGGCCGGCGCGGACAAACCAGGCTTCAGGATCGGCCAGAGGCACAAAGCCCTGCTTGCGGGCGAAGGCCGAAGCGCCGTCCCCGGCCAGCATGACGTGCGGCGTCCAGTCCATGACCGCGCGGGCAATATCGACCGGATTGGCGAAGCCTTGCAGGGCGGCGACCGCCCCGGCGCGGCGGGTAGCGCCGTCCATGACGCTGGCATCGAGTTCGTAGAGGCCGGCGGCGTTGGGTGAGGCGCCCCGGCCCGCGACATATAGACCGGAGTCTTCGAGACGGCGCACCGTATCGACCGAGACATCGAGGGCATGGGCGTTGGCGCGCAGGGCCTCGCGCGCCAGGGTCGCGACCTCGCGCATATGGGCGATCTCGACCGAGTAGTCGCGGCCGGTCTTGGCGCCGGCGCCGCCGTGCAGGGCGAAAGCGATCATCGCGGACAACTCCGTTGCAGATGCAACGTCCCTATGGCGCAGGCGGGCGCGCAGCGCAAGCCTAGTCAGCCGCGGCGGGCGCGGCTCCGGCCTGAGCCATGGTCTTGTTGCACAGCCAGATCAGCGGGATGAGCAGCAGGATGATGACCGCCGAGATGCGAAAGAAGTCGAGCGCTGCGCCGAGATAGGCCTGGCCGACCACCTGGCGGACGACGACGCCCGCGGCCTGGGCCTGGGTGAAGCCATGTTCGGTGGCGGACTGAACCGCGCTGGCGATGGGCGCGGACGCGCCGCCGGGGCCGCCGACGGTTTCGGCGATGCGCGTCTGGCGGTTGGCTTCGAACTGGTCCCACAAGGTGGTGGCCAGCGACGCGGCGAACGAACCGGCCGTGATACGCGAGAAGTTGCTGAGGCCCGAGGCGGCGGGGATCGACTGCGGCTTGACGCCGTTGAGGCCGATCGACACCATCGAGATGAAGAAGAAGCTCATCGCCACGCCCATGACCAGCATTGGCGCCGCCAGGGCGAAGAAGTCGGCGTCGGGCGTATAGAGCGAGCGCATGTAGAAGCTGAGCGAAAAGAAGACCAGCGAGATCGTCGCCAGGATGCGCGCGTCATAGCGGTTGAGCATCCGGGCGGCGAACGGCGTCAGGATGACGGCGACCATGCCTGACGGCGCGGCGACCAGTCCGGCCCAGGTGGCGATGTAGCCCATCTGGGTTTGCAGCCACAGCGGCATCAGCAGGTTGTTGCCGAAGAAGATGGCGTAGGCGACGCACAGCACCAGCGTGCCGATGGCGAAGTTGCGCGTGCCCCACAGCGACAGGTCGACCATCGGCGCCTTGTCGTTCAGCTCCCAGATCACCCAGGCGATGAAGCCGACGGCGGCGACGATGCACTCGACGACGATGGCCGGCGACGAGAACCAGTCGACGTCCTTGCCGGTGTCGAGCATGACTTGCAAGGCGCCGACCCAGACGACGAGCAGGGCGAAGCCGGTGCGGTCGATCGGGCGCTGGAAGGTCGGCGTCTCGCGTGCGGCCAGGAAGCGCCAGCAGATAAGGGCGCAGACGGCGCCGACCGGCAGGTTGATGAAGAAGATCCACGGCCACGAGATATTGTCCGAGATGTAGCCGCCGAGGATCGGGCCGCAGATCGGCGCGATCAGGGTGGTCATCGACCAGATGGCCAGCGCCGTGGCGCGCTTGTTGGGCGGGAAGATCATCATCAGCAGCGCCTGAGAACCGGGGATCATCGGCCCCGACACCGCGCCTTGCAAGACACGGAACAGGATCAGCGTATCGAGGTTCCAGGCGACTCCGCACAGGAACGAAGCGATGGTGAACATGACGACGCTGGCCACGAACACCCTGACGACGCCGAAGCGGCCCATCAGCCAGCCGGTCAGCGGCACCGAAATGCCGTTCGATACGGCGAACGAGGTGATGACCCATGTGCCCTGCGAGGTCGAAACACCGAGATTTCCGGCGATTGTCGGGACGCTGACATTGGCGATGGTCGAGTCGAGCACCTGCATGAAGGTGCCGAGCGCCAGGGCGATGGCGACGACGCCGAGCGTGGCGCCCGTGAGCGGCGCGGGCACCGAAGGTGCGGCATTGGCGGTGGCGGAAGGTGTGGAAGCCATGTGCGTGCCCAGTGCCGACCGGGAGTCGGCTGTGAATTATCTTTACCACCTCTCCCCACTTGAGGGGAGAGGACGAGAGGCGAGCTTCAAAGAAGCGATGCCGATCGGGTGAGGGGTTTCAGATGGTGGGTATACCCCTCATCCGGCCCTCCGGGCCACCTTCTCCCCTTCAAAGGGGAGACGTGGAATTGCAAACGCTTTTACTGCTGGGATAAAAAAATGCCCCGGACCGTCAGGGGAGAAGACCGGTCCGGGGCCAGGAAAGCCTACTTGCAGCCTGCCGCCGAGGTGTCGATCGTGGCGACCATGGACAGGCCGACGCGAAGGGGATGGGCGGCGACTTCGGCCGGGTCGAGGTCGACGCGGACCGGCAGGCGCTGGACCACCTTGATCCAGTTGCCCGAGGCGTTCTGCGCCGGGATCAGCGAGAAGGCCGAGCCGGTGCCGCCGGAGATGCCGCGCACCTTGCCGTGGTACTTGACACCCTTGCCGTAAAGGTCGGAGGTCAGGACGACGCATTGGCCTGGGACGACCTTCTTGAGCTGACCTTCCTTGAAGTTGGCGTCGACATAGGCGTGGGCCGTCGGCACCACGGTCATCAGCGGCGTGCCGACGGCGACCTGCTGGCCGACCTCGATCGACTTCTTGGCGATGATGCCGTCGGTCGGCGCGCGGACCACGGTGCGGTCGAGCGCCAGCTGGGCCGCGTCAAGTTTGGCCTTGGCGGCCAGGACTTCCGGGTTCTGATCGGCGGAGACGCCGGCGAACTGGGTGGCGTTGGTCCGGCGCTGGCCGGCGGCGGCGGCGACACCGGCGACGGCGGCGTCACGGTTGGCGACGGCGGTGTTGAGCGCGGCCTGGGCCTGGGTGAAGGCGTTCTGGGCGGTGGTCAGTTCTTCCTGCGACACGGCGCCCGACGCGGCGAGGTTCTGGCGGCGCGTCAGCTCGACCTTGGCGTTGTCGAGCGCGGCCTGGGCGGCGGAAATGCCGGCATTGGCGCGGGCGACCTCGGCCTGGCTGGCGCCGACCTGGCCGGCCAGGGCGGCGTCATCTGCGACGTAGCCGGCGACGTGGCGCTGGGCCTGGGCATAGGCAGCGGCGGCCTGTTCGACGGCGATACGCGCGTCGGAGTCGTCGATCTGGGCGAGGATGTCGCCGGCGTGGACGGTCTGGGTCTCGACGACGTCGATCTTGGCGATCGGTCCGGAGACCAGGGCGTTCACCTGGGCGACGTCTGTGCCGACATAGGCATTGTCGGTGGAGACGAAGTGCGAGGCGTAAAGGCCGTAATAGGCGCCCCAGGCGATGGCGCCGACGGCGACCGCCGCGGCCACGTAGGTCAGCAGGCGGCGGCGCTTGGCGGCGGGGGATTCAACCGGCTTGGCGGGAATGGCGGTATCAAGGACGACGCGGTCGGCGGCAGGAGCAGCGGAGTCGGGCATGGGAAAATCTCTTCGGTGTGCGTGCGGTTCGGGGAGGAGGTTAGTTGCTGGCGAGGTCGGCGTTGTCGTAACGGCCGCCGACGGCCTTGATGAGGGCGACGTCGAGTGTCAGGGCGCGGCTTTGCAGATCGGCGACCACCCGGCGCTGGGCGATCACCTGCTGCTCGGCCAGGAGCAGGGTGGCGTAGTCGGTCAGGCCGCCGTCATAGCGCTGCTTGACCAGGCCGTAGGCCTTTTCCGAAGCGCCGAGCGCCTGGCTGGCCTGGTCGAGGCGCTGGCCGAGCGCCTTGTCGCTGGTCACCGCGTCGGCGGTTTCGTGCATGGCGTTGACGACCGCGCCGTTGTAGCTGGCGATGGCCACGGCGTGCTCGCCTTCGGCGCCCTTGAGGTTGGCGTTGAGCCTGCCGCCGTCGAAGATCGGCAGGGTGACGGCCGGGCCGACGCTCGACATGGTCGAACCCATGCTGGCCGGATCACCCAGCATCAGCTGGCCGACGAAGGCCATCAGGTTGATATTGGGATAGAAGCTGGCGTGGGCGACCTTGATCTGCTGGCTGGCGGCCTCGGCGCGCCAGCGCGCGGCGATGACGTCGGGGCGGCGGCCGATCAGGTTGAGGTCGATACGCGATGGCAGGGTGACGGCGTCGGGAGTCTTGAGCGTCGGACGGGTCAGGCTGTCGCCAAAAGACGGATCGACACCGGCCAGGGCGGCGATGCGATTGCGCGTCAGGCCGATCTGTTCGTCGAGCGCCGACAGGTCGCCCTGGGCGGTGTACCAGCCGGCGTTGGCGAGCTGGACCTCGGCGTCGGAGGTCAGGCCCTGGACGTGCTTGTTCGAGACGAGGTCGAGGTTTTCCTTCTTCAGCGCCACGGCGCGCATCGCCAGGTCGCGGTCGCCATAAAGACGGTCGAGGTCGATATAGGCCTCGGCGATGGCCGTGGTCAGGACGAGGCGGGCCTGGGCTTGGTCGGCCTCGGCGGCCGAGGCCTGGTTGCTGGCGGCGGTGATGGCGGCGCGGTTCTTGCCCCAGAAGTCGAATTCGTAGCCGAAATTGAGGCCGGCCAGGGCGACGCTGTCGATCGGCGCGTTATTGCCCAGCGCCAGGTCGCCGCCGAGCAGGCTGGCGGTCGGATATTCGCTGGCCTTGGCGTTGCCGACATAGGCCTGGGCCTTGTAGAGGCGGCCGGCGGCGGCGGCGAGGTCGGGCGAACTGTTGAGCGCCTTGTCCATGACGCTGTCGAGCTGGGCGTCGCCGAACGACGTCCACCAGTTGTCTTCCTCGACAGTTGCGATCGGATTGGCCTTCTTGGCCGAGCTGTTCTCGGCGGCGAAGGGCGCGCTTTGCGGAATCGTGGTACAAGCCGTGAGGGCCGTCGAAGCCAGCATCATAGCGACGACAGCGGCTTTCGGGAGAGATGCGAGCTTATTTTTTGGCTTTGTCATGGTCAGCGTCCGGGGAGGATCTTGAAATAACCGTACTGTATGGTCATTTTGTTGACAACGCATATAGGCCCAGTTATTGTGCCTGTCAACATGACCGTACCGTACGGTTGGAGATTTTTTCGCAATGCAAAATCTGAAAGTCGCCGACACCGTCGCGGCCCCGGAATACAAGCGGGGCGACCGGCGTGAGGCCATACTGGACGTGGCGTCCGAAGTCTTTCTGCAGGAAGGCTATGCCGCCGCGTCGATGTCGACCATCGCCGCCCGCCTCGGCGGATCGAAGGGCACACTTTATAACTACTTCAAGAGCAAGGAAGAGCTGTTCGAAGCCTATGTGCAGCGTCACTGCGCCTTTCACCGTGGCGACCTGAACGAATTGCTCAGCGAAGATGGCGTAGCGCGCGACATCCTCGACCGTTTCGCCCGCCGTTACCTCCGAAGTTTCACCTCGGAGCGCACGTTGCAGAACTGGCGCGTCATCGCGGCGGAAAGCTACAAGTCGCCCGAGATGGGCCGCAGCTTTTACGAAAGCGGGCCCAAGCGCGGTGTCGAGATCCTGGCCGGGTTTCTCGACCGGGCGGTGGCGCGCGGCGAGCTCAGGATCGACGACACCATCATGGCGGCGCACCAGTTCATTTCGCTGATCCACGGCCGTATCATCAAGGCGCGGCTGCTTAACTATATGGCGGAACCGACCGATGCCGAGGTCGATGCCGAGGTCGCGGCGGCGATGCGCGTCTTTTTCGCCGCCTATGGAGTATAGCCTGCCGCAATCTTCCATGGTAAATCGCGAAAGATGAGGCTGGGGTTGTTGTCATTGCTGCTGGTTGTGGCCGCGCCGGGGTTGTCTCCGGCGCGCGCCGCCGACAGTCCGATGCAGGTGTGCACGGCGCAGTGGCAACAACTGGGCCTGAGTCGGGCGGAATACCGGCCGTTTCTGATCAAATGCCTGAAAGGCGAGACGCCGGCGCCGGTCAAGGTGTCGCGGCCGTCATCCGTGCCGGCCTTGCCCCACAAGACGAAGGCGCCGAAAACAGGCCATCACCCCCAGGCCACCCGCATGAAGGCGTGTGGCGCGCAATGGCGTCAGAAAAAGGCGTCCGGCACGACCGGCGGCCAGACCTGGCGGCAGTTCGTGTCGGTGTGCCTGAAGAAAACGTCCTAAGCCCGCAGGCTGTTCACCAGGTTGAACACCATCGCCTTGGCCTGTTCGTCGTGGCCTTCCTGGGCCAGGCCGTACAGCGTCTGCATGACCGTATCGCGGATCGGCTCGACGCCGGCGTGGTTGGCCACCTCGAAAATGCCGGGCAGGACCGGCTGGCGGACCTCATTGTCGTCGACCAGGGCCTCGGTGATCTTTTCGCCCTCGCGCAGGCCGGTAAAGGTGATCTTGATGTCGCCGGGCTTCAGTCCGTAGAGGCTGATCATGCGCCGGGCGAGGTCGAGGATGCGGATCGGCTCGCCCATTTCGAGAATATAGAGGCCCGACACATGGTCCGGCGTCTGGGCGTTGTGCATGGCTGCCGTCAGGACCAGTTGCACCGCCTCGAAAATGGTCATGAAGTAGCGTTCGGCCTTTTCGTCGGTCAGCGTGATCGGCCCGCCGCGTTCGATCTGCGACTTGAACAGCGGCACCACGGACCCGGTCGACCCCAGCACATTGCCGAAGCGAACGACGCAGGCCTGGTGCGTCTCGGTAATCTGGGTGCGGATCAGGTGTTCGGCCAGGCGCTTGGTCGCCCCCATCAGCGACGACGGCGCCACCGCCTTGTCGGACGAGATCAGCACCAGTTGCTTGACGCCCGATTCCTTGGCCGCGTCGATGACATACTGCGTGCCAAGCACATTGGTCAGCACGCTTTCCGACGGGTTGAGCTCGACCATCGGCACGTGCTTGAGCGCGGCGGCGTGGAAGATGACATCGGGTTTCGCCTCGGCGACGACGGCGGCAAAGCGTTCCTTGCGCCGGATCGAGCACAGGACCGGCCGGGCGCAGACGCTGGGAAACTGGTCGTGGATGGCGCGGTCGATCTCGTAGAGCGCCAGTTCCGAATGGTCGACCAGAGTGACGTGCGAGGCGCCCAATGAAAGGGCCTGCTTGGCGATTTCCGAGCCGATCGAGCCGCCGGCACCGGTGACCAGGACGCGCTTGCCGGCGTAGAAGGCGCGCAGGCCCTTGGTGTCGAGTTCGACCTGCGGCCGGCTGAGCAGGGTCCGCGTCGAGGCCGCGTCGGATGGATCGGGCAGGGGCAGGGACGGACTCTTCCCGCCGAACGCCGCCAGCCGCGCCAGGAATCGGAGAGAACGGTAGCTGGACAGACTCATGCGGGGTCGCAGGTATTCCGGTGGCGGGCGTGGCGGCGATAATGCGCTGGCTATACGCGAATTATCAAGCGCTTGTCGCAAATTTTTGCAAAGCTGCGCGGACAGGTATAGAGAAGGGCCTCATGATACCGGTAACGGTTATGGCGTGGTGTCGGACTGTCATGGGGAGACTACACATGGACAAGGTGGTGGCTTTGCTGGACGCGCCGCTCAATGCGGCCTCGGCCCATGCCGAGTTTCTGGTGTCGCACGGCCACCATGGCGCCGTCGCGGGCTTTACGGGCGTAAAGCCTGACGGCGACGGAGCGTACGAGATCACGCGCCCTAGCGAAGCGGCGCTCCAGGCCGTCGCCGACGCCGTGGCGGACCGGTTCGATGTTGCCGCGCTCAGTATCCTGCATCGCAGCGGCGAGGTCACGGCCGGCGAAGCGGTGATGTTCGTGGCCGCCGCCGCAGCGCGTCATCGCGATGCCCTTGCCGCCGTCGACGACATGATTGCCCGGCTGGGCGGGCAATAAAACCGCAGGGGCGGGTTGGAACGCCCCTGCGGCTGTCTTCACAAGAAAGGCTTGCCAGAAAAGCTTGAAAGAATGCGGCGATCTTGCGGACGCCACAGTCTCGCGGCAACCCCCGTTCAGGGGAGGCCGTCTCAAAACAGGCGCGCGTGAATGCCGAGCCACAAACGCCGGCCGGGCTGGCCGTAGCCGCCGGCGGTCTCATAGCGCGTATCGCCGGCATTCTCGACCCGCCCGTAGAAGCTGACGCGGTCATTGAGCGCATAGTCCGCCCGCGCATCGACAAGGCTATAGGCGTCAAGCGACACCGTGTTCGAGGCATTGTCGAAGCTCTGGCCGACGTGACGGACGCCCAGGCCCAATGTCAGGCGCGGCGTGGCGTCCCAAGTGACATCGACGGAACCCATGACCTTCGGCGTGTGCGGCAGGCGCTTGCCGTCGAGGCCCGGCGACTGGTTGCGGGTATGCAGGGCGCTGGCATGGGCGCGCAGGTGCCACGCCGCCCAGTCCTGCCTGAGCTCGATTTCGAGGCCGCCGGCTTCCGAGCGGTCGATGTTCTCATAGCAGCCATAGGGTTGTGAAGCAGTGCAGGCGTCATAGCCGAAGTCGATCAAATCACGGACGCGGCGGCCGAAAACCGACACCTTAACCGCGCCGTCGCCGAGATCATAATCCGCCCCGGCATCGAGGCTCAGCGCCTTTTCGGGCTTGAGCGTCGCCGTGCCATAGTCGCTGTAGAGCTGGTAGAGACCCGGCACCTTGTAACCCTGGCCGGCGCTGGCGTGCAGCCGCCACTTGCCTGCCGGCAGGCTGAACGAGGCCTGGGCGATGTCCTGGCCGCCGAAGCTGGAGGCGTCGTCATGCCGTCCCGAAACGGCGATGACCGCGCCGCCGCCGAAGTCGTGGCTGACCTGGCCATAGAGGCTCGATTGGGTCGAATGGACCTTGAGCGGCGTCGGGTTCGGGTCCCACGGCGCGGGCGACGAGGTGGTCATCTCGTCGCGTTCGTAGCCGGCGCCGGCAAGCAGGCGTGTGTCGCCGAAATGGAACGCAACATGATAATCGGCCGAGGAGATGCCGCCGCGCGCGATAAAGGCCGTGCCGTCGTCGAACCAGTCATGGCGCTTGTTGCCGGTGTCGCTCATACTAAGGCTCTGCTCGCCGTTGCCAAAGCGGTTGTGCAGTGCCAGGACGTTCATCGTCGTGTCGGTCTTGCCGAAGTCGCCGGTGTCGGCGAAGGCGTAGAGCGGCGCGGGGAAGCCGTCATATTCGTTGCGGCTGTGGGTGAAGGTCGAGAAGGCGCGCAAGGTGGTGTTGGCATCAATATCAATGCTCAGCTGGCCGCTCAGGTGGCTCTGGTCGAAGCCGTCCGGTTCCGAGCCGCCGGCGAAGGCCGAGACGCCATCGTCGTGCTGGCTGTCACCGAAGACCCGCCAGTTGACGATGCCGTTTCTGCCGCTGACGCCGATCCGCGCCGAGTTGTGGTCGTCAAGGCCTTCGAGGCTGATGTCGCCCTCCAACGGCTGCATCGCCTGGCGCGTGGTGATGCTGACCACGCCGCCCAGCGCACCCGAGCCCCACAGGGTCGACAGCGGTCCGCGCAGCACTTCGATCCGGCTGGTGTCGCCGGTGGCCAGCAGGCCGAGATTGGCGCCGCCACCGACCTGGCTGGGGTCGCTGAGCGGAACGCCGTCAAGCAGATAGAGGGTATGATCGGCGCCCGCGCCCCGGATCGAGGCGGACGCCGCTTCGCCCGGTCCGCCGTTGCGCGTGACGCTGAGGTCGGTGGTGCGGGTCAGCAGGTCAGCGACGAACAGCGACTGGTAGGACCGGATCGTCTTGTCGTCGAGGACGTCGATGCTCTGGCCGACCTTGGCGACCGGCAAGGCTTCGCGGGTAATGGTGACAATGACTGTGGTGGTGGCCTGGGCGTGAGCCAGGATGGGGAGGGTAAGAAAGGCTCCGCTCAGGAGCAGGGTTTGAAAACGCATGGCGCACACTTTCCGTCAGGGACGAGAACATGCCGCACGGCGAGGCTTCGCCACGGCAGGCTCACAGGTTCATCGTCTCTCTTGGGAAATCCCGAGCTCGCCTGGCACATCCCGGCCACGCAAAGGACGACAGCCGCGGCAGGTCTCCTGACTTGCGCCTCGAACGCCTCCCGCCGTCTTCCCCGGTTCCCCGAGTGACGTGTGGCGGGCAGGCTCGGCGCTTACAGTTGCGGGGACAGTCCGGGATTTTCACCCGGTTCCCTATTATCTCCCCTCGCGGGGAGCACCATCGGCACGTGTCATCGGTTAGAGGCAGCATCGCGGCGCGTCAAGACGCACGCAGACGGTTTGGCGAAAGATCGCGGCCGCTGTGGCGGGAATCCTTCGCTCGCTACAGAGCCTTCTCCAGCGAAATATCCGAGCGCTGATAGTGCTGGTGCAGGGGCAGGTCGGTGTCGACCCAACCAAGCTTGCGGTACATCGGCACGGCGTGCGGCAGCTTGGTAGATGACACAAGATAAAGCTTTTTCAGGCCAAGCGCGCGGGCGGCGTCTTCGAGGTGGCCGACGATGCGCGCACCGACTCCCTTGCCCTGGAACGGTTTCGACACCGCCATCTTGCCGAGTTCGTAGATGCCGGTGCCGCGGTTGATAAGGGCGCCGGTGCCGACGATCTGGCGGTCGACCTCGGCCAGCACGATCTGGCCGCCGGGTGTCAGGATCGTGCTTTCGGGATCGGCGAACATCTGGTGATCGACATCCTCGATGTAGAAATAGGTCTGCAGCCACTCGATATTGAGCGCGGCGAAGTAGCGGCGGTGGTCGGCATTGGCCGAATCGAAGGGGAAAAGCCTGAGGCCGGCCATGACCGCGTCCCGCGACAGGACCTGGCGCAGGCCGCGCGGAATTGCCCGGTCGGCGACTGCCTCGTCGAGCCGGTCCAGCGTCGCCAGAATCTCGGCGCTGGTCGGAAAAACCGTGTGAAGCGCCTTTTCGAGCGCGGCCCAGGCCGGCTCCAGCCGGGTGAACAGGATCTCGCCGTCGCGCGTCAGATGCAGCTGCTTGGCGCGGGCGTCGCGCGGATTGGCGTCGAGCGTAATCAGCCTGGCCTTGAGCAACGGCCCGGTCAGGGCATTGACGGCGGTATGCGATACACCCAGCCGCTCGGCGCAGTCGGCGATGGAGAGGCCAGGCTCGCGCCGTACCAACTGGAACACCGGAAACCAGCGAGGCTCGAAATCAAGGCCGAAATCGTCGTAGACGCTCTTGACGATGGCCATCATGCCTTCGGACAGGACGCGCAGCCGCGTACCGAGCGCCAGCATGCCAAAATCCTTGAGCGTCGCCATGATCTCACCTATTGCGAAATATGTTTCGCAACTAGATGGATATCTTACCGCCTGTCAAGCCGGCGTCAGCTATCGATCTTGACCACCGACACGACCTTGAGGAACAGGGTGTTCATGGCTTCGGAAATGCCTTCACTCGGGCTGACCGGGAAGTAGAGGCCGGGCGAGGCACAATCCTCCATGTTTGCCGCGATCTGCGAGGTTGGCGTCACGTACTTGGCCAGGTATTGATTGTAGAAGCTGTTGGTCGGCAACGGCAGGTAGGTGGTGTAAAGCACCGCGATGCGAACCCCGCGCGCCTTCATCGCCTTGCAGGCGGTGGTGTCGATTGGCGTGATGCGGCGGCAGGTCGAGCCATTGGAATAGGCGCAGTCATAGGCATCCGTCGTGCCGTCGGACACCATGAACAGCACCTTCTGCGGTTGGCCCGGACCTGAACCGTCGCCCGCGGATGGGATGGCCTTGTTCATGCTCTTGAGCACGGTGTCGAAATTGCTCTGCCGGTCGGAATTGTAATTCTGGTAGGGGATGGTCATCAGGTCGATAGCCGAGGCGTTATTGGCCGAAGCCGTCAGGTCGGCGGTCAGGTCGCTGATCATGTAGGCCGGCGGGTTCTGCGCGTCGATCGTGTCAGCCGACAGGCCGAAGTCGTAGATCGCCATGCGGAACTGGCTGTTCAGCGTCTGGGTGTTCTTGGCCGTGGTCATCAGGTTCTGCGTCGCCTGGCGGACGACGTCGATCCGCGTGGTGACGCCGAGCTTCTTGGCAAGCGCATAATAGTCGGAGCCAGGCTTGTCCTTCTGGTGGCAGGCGAAGGCGCAACTGGCGTCGGACGAGTTCTTGGCGGTGGCCGTGACCATGGTGTCGATGTCGGCGGTCGTCGCGCCGACGCCCATCGAAGGACTATTGTCGAGCAGAAGGTAGAAGTCGATATAGGGCGGGAAGGTTGCCTGCGAGGTCGAGGTCACTTCCACGGGCAGGCTCTTGAAGCCCATCAGGTCGAGGATATAGGGCTTGTAGTCGGCGGTCGCGGTGACCGTCGCCTTCATCCGCCCCTGGCTCTTCATCACCGTGGCGACGGGCTTGAGATTGGCGAGATCGTCATGCGACGGCATGTTGCTGTTGAACATCGCTACCGCATCCGCCTGACCCTGCTTCATGACCGTGCCGTCGCCGACCATGAGGCCCTGCTTGAAGGCGGCCGAATTGACCGAGATCGAGCCGACACTGGCCACGTCGGCGGCGTCCTGCATCTGGATGCGGAGCTGGGTCATGCGGCTGAAGTCGATGGCGCCACCAATGACCAGGGCGATGATCGGAAGGCAAAGACCTATGGTCAGCGCCGTGCCGCCCGAGATATTGCGCCAGAACCCGTGTTGTTTCACCACGTCGTGCCCCTGCCTACTGCGAGGACGGCAGCTTGGCACAAACTGCTTTAGAACTGACTAATCCCCTGCTTCCAGCGGTGTCAGGGTGCGCACCGCGAGCGCATGGACCGGCCCGGCCAATTCTTCGGCAAGGCACGCATTGACCAGACGCTGGCGTGCGACGCGGCTCAGGCCTTCAAACCGCGATGAAACAATCGTTACGGAAAAATGCGATTCGCCCCCTTCACGCGCGCCGGAATGGCCACTATGTTTGGCGCTGTCGTCGAGAATCTCCAGGAGCCGGGGGGCAAACGCCTGATCGAGCTTCGATTTAAGGCGGTCCGCGACGTCACCCATAATTCGGCCTCCTTCCTGCGCCACCGTCAAGGCGGCCGTTAACCATTGTTAAGCATCCAAGGGTCATAGTTCCTCTTATGAGCGAAGGATTCAAGTACAAGCCGCGTTTCATGGACATGCGCATCCGCCCGCCCAAGGAAGGCGAGGAGCAGACGCGCCGTCCCGAGGATGACGTGCTGCAGCTCAAGCCGGGCCAGAAGCGCTGCGAATGGCCCGAATGCCACCGCGCCGCCTCCGCCCGCGCGCCCAAGTCGCGCGAGATGATGAACGAGTATTACAACTTCTGTACCAATCACGCCGGCGAGTACAACAAGAACTGGAACTTCTTCTCCGGCATGAGCGAAGGCGAGGCGCGCCGTCACCGCGAGTCGATCGCCACCGGCGACCGTCCGACCTGGGCCTTCCGCGCCTCGCGCCTGTCGCGCGAAGCCGCCAACATCGCCGCCAAGGGCGCGCAGGCCAAGGGCTTCTACGATCCACACAGCGTCTTTGGCGCCGGCGCCGCGCCCAATCGCGAGCAGGCCGGACCGGCGCAGAAGCAATACGGCAAGATCGAACGCCAGGCCTTCGCCGACCTCGACCTGGAAGTGGGCGTGTCGGCGGAAACCATCCGCGTGCGCTATACCGAACTGCTCAAGCGCTGCCACCCGGACAACAACGGCGGCGACCGTTCCGCCGAGGACAAGCTGCAGCGCGTGATCAAGGCGTACAAGGTCCTCAAGAAGATGAGTTTAGCGTGACTCCCTCCTCCCTGTTGCGCAGCAACGGGGAGATGGCGACAAGCGAAGCAGCCGGAGGGGTACCCTATGTCGGCGATGACCCCCCAAATTTTCCTATAGCGCAATCCGATAAAGTGGGTACCACTTTTCGGATAAATTGCGCGACCAAACAAAAACTTAGATCGGAATGACGATTCCATTTAAAGTCATTCCGATCTAGCAAGCTCGGAAAATCCACCTCCCTCGGAACCAAGGTTCCATGCTGCGTATAGGGAGAAGGGGAGCGAGGTTCTAGCGTTTAGAGGCTCTTGAAGAAGGCGTCGCTCTGGCCGTCGCCGCCGGGCCTGCTGAACAGGTGGACCTGCATCATCCGTCGCGGCGTGAAGCCCAGGCTTTCGTAGAGCCTGATCGCCGGTGTGTTGTCGGGCAGGACATTGAGGAACGGCATGCGGCCGTCGGCAAGGATGCGCTTGCCGATGATCGAGCTCAGGCGGCGGGCATGGCCCTTGCCCAGGTAGTCGGGGTGGACGCAGATGGCGCTGATCTCGGTAAAGTCGTTCGGTTTCATGCGTTCGCCCGCCATGGCGACCAGTCTCCCGCCGTCGCGCACGCCGATATAGCTGCCCATTTCGATGGTGCGCAGGCCGAACGGTCCGGGCTTGGTCAGTATGGCGAGGTCCTGCATCTCCGAGGCGTCGGCAGGCGTCATGGCCGGGGCATCGTCGGCGACGTCGGCAGGCCTGAAATCGAGGCCGGCCATCTGCAGGCACGGAAAGCGCATCACCAGTTCCAGACCGTCCGGCGCGTCGAGATCTTGCGGCGACCAGAGCACGGCATTGTCGCCGGGCGCGAGCAGGTCCGTCAAGCCGGGCAAGGCGGCGACGCTCTCGATGGCGGCGAAGGGCGAGACCTCGGCCGGATAGCGCTTGACACCGCCGTCGCCGATGGCCAGGTGCGCGTGGCGGCCGTTCAGCGCCTGCCATGCCGGATTGTCGAGTTGTGTGATGTCCATGCCGGCCTTCTAATCGAAAACAGGCATCGCTGCTGCCCGAATCTTGCGCTAGATTCCGCCAAAATGCGGCGATGCCAAAAATGCGGCGATGGAGGACACCATGAACGACATCCTCAAAGGCGGCTGCCAGTGCGGCGCGGTGCGGTTCGAAGTCACCGGACCCTTGACCCATACCTCGATCTGCCACTGCCGCATGTGCCAGAAGGCGTTCGGCAACGCGTTTGCGCCATTCACCTCGGTGCGTAACACCGATTTCCGCTGGACAAGGGCCGAGCCCAAGCGCTTCCAGAGTTCGAACTTCGTCAAGCGCGGCTTCTGCCCGGACTGCGGCACGCCGCTGACCTACGAGGAGCCTGGCGGCATGTCGATCGCCACCGGTGCGTTCGATCATCCGGGCGCGCTCGCGCCATCGATCCAGTGGGGCATGGAGGGACGGTTGCCGTGGATGGACGGACTCGACGACCTGCCCGGCAAGCGCACCGAAGAGGACATGGCCGATGCGCCGTTCCTCAAGGACCTGGTCAACTATCAGTATCCTGACGAAGCCTAACCCGGTTTTAAGGCCGTTGTCGTAGGCTGGCGGACGAACGGAGGTTTGTCATGAGCGCTGTTACCCTGATCATTGTCCTGCTCGTCGCCAACGGCGTGGTCTTTTGCCTCGCCTATTCCGCCTATGTGCGGTTCCAGTATCAGCAGTTCCGCCGCGTTATTCCAGGCCTGTGGGAAACCGGCGATCGCAACGAAAGATGGAACGCGCACATGGAAATGCTGCTGGCCAACGATCCGCGCATGGACAAGACGCTGAAATGGCTGCTGTTCGGCCAGCGAATATTGATCCTCAGTATTGTCCTGGCCCTGCTGGCCTATGTCGCCGGGTTCGCTGTCCACCGGTAAGTCCCATGGCCGATGCGTTTAACTCGTCGGCCAATGGCGGCGTGCGACGGCTCGCCGCCACTGATGCGGCGGTTGAACGGAAACACAGCAAAAAAATCGCCGGTTGGCGGACATTTGGGTTGTGTTGGCGGGCCTAAGGTCTTAGCTGACAGCCGTTCGCTCCCGTACGCCGAAAGCTTCGCCATGCCCGCCGAATCCGAAACCGCCGATCCGTTGCTCAACCTGGCGCCCGATACCCAGGTCAGCATCCGCGACGTGTTCGGAGTCGACTCAGGAATGCAGGTGCCGGCGTTCTCGACGCGCGACAGCCATGTGCCGGATATCGACGACGCCTACCGCTTCGATCCGCAGACGACGCTCGCCATCTGCGCCGGTTTCGCCTTCAACCGCCGCGTCATGGTCCAGGGCTTCCACGGCACCGGCAAGTCGACCCACATCGAGCAGATCGCCGCGCGCCTCAACTGGCCGATGATCCGCGTCAACCTGGACAGCCACGTCAGCCGCATCGACCTGATCGGTAAGGACGCCATCGTGCTCAAGGACGGCCAGCAGGTCACCGAATTCCGCGAGGGCATCCTGCCGTGGGCGCTGCAACGGCCGGTGGCGCTGGTGTTCGACGAATACGACGCCGGCCGCCCCGACGTCATGTTCGTCATCCAGCGTGTGCTGGAAGCGCAGGGCCGCCTGACCCTGCTCGACCAGAACAAGGTCATCAAGCCGAACCCCTTCTTCCGCCTGTTCTCGACGACCAACACCATCGGCCTCGGCGACACCACCGGGCTTTACCACGGCACCCAGCAGATCAACCAGGGCCAGATGGACCGCTGGTCGCTGGTCACCACGCTCAACTATCTCAGCCATGAGGCCGAGGTCGGGATCGTGCTGGCCAAGGCGCCTGAGTTCGACACGACGGAGCGCCGGCCGCTGATCGACGCCATGGTGCGGGTGGCCGACATGTCGCGTTCGGCCTTCGCCAATGGCGACATCTCGACCGTCATGAGCCCGCGCACCGTCATTACCTGGGCGCAGAATACGCTGATCTTCAACAACGATCCCGAACTGGCCTTCCGCCTGAGCTTCCTCAACAAGTCTGACGAACTGGAGCGGCATACGCTGGCCGAGTTCTATCAGCGCGCTTTCGGCACCGACGTGAAGGAGAGCGCGCTCAAGGTGAAGGTGATCTGAACTTCTCCTCCCCTGCGAAGCGGGGGAGGGGACCGCGAAGCGGTGGAGGGGGCCTCCGCTGCCGTGGAAAGTGGCCCCCTCCGTCGCGGACAAGCCGTGACACCTTCCCCACAACGGCGTTGCCGCTTCGCAGGGGAGGAGAGATGGGAACCATGGCCCAGAAGCCCACCATCCTTAGCGAGCCGTTCAAGAAGGCGCTGGTCCATTCGACCCGCGCCCTGGCTGGTGAGCCGGAGCTTGAGGTCGTGTTTGGCTCCGACGGCCCGCGCATCGATGGCGCGAAGTTAATCCTGCCACATCCGCCGCGCGATCTGAACCCCAAGCAGGTGCAGCTTGTACGCGGTATGGCTGATCGCCTCGCCTTGCGTGTTGCTCATCATGATGCGGGTATCCACAGCCGCAATCGCCCACGTAGCGAGGATTCTGCCGACGCTTTCGACGCAATGGAAGAGGCTCGCCTTGACGCGGTCGGTGCGCGGGCCATGCAAGGGGTGCGCCAGAATCTGCAGGCCGCGTTAGTCGCGGATATTGAGCGGTCCGGCCTCTGGCGGATTGAGAGCAAGGACGAGACGAAACTTGGTCGCATATTGGGGCAGGTCGCGCGTGAAACCCTGACGGGTGATCCCGTACCGGGTTTACTCCAGAAAATTCTCGCTTTCTTCCGCTCGGATATTGAGAAAAAAGCGGGAAAACGCCTTCGCGAGATCGCGCCGTTGGTCAATGATCAGAAGGCGTTCGCCAAGGCGGCGCGGCAAATTCTTGTTGAATTGGGCCTCGTCGACGACAGCCTCGACGCCGAGGACGAGAAGCAGGACCAAGGCGACGAAGGCGAGGACGAGGGCGAGCAGGACAACCAGGAGGCCGAGGACAAGGACCGGCCCGAGGACGAGGCCAAACCCGACGAGCCCGAAGACCGCACCCAGGGCCAGGAGGACGCGCAGGAAGGCGAGGATGACTACAGCCGGATGGAAGGCGACCCGCAGTCGATGTCCGAATCCGCCACCGACGAAATCCCGGACGGCGAGGCGGGCGAGGCCGAGCGCCGCGACGGACAGGCCCCCGACAACAAGCCGCGCCCGGACTACGAGGTTTTCACCCGCGCCCATGACGAGATCGTCACCGCCGAGGAGCTGTGCGACCCTGAGGAACTGGAACGCCTGCGCGGTTTCCTCAATGCGCAACTGGCCAACATGGCGTCGGTGGTGTCGCGGCTGGCCAACCGGTTGCAGCGCAAGCTATTGGCCCAGCAGAGCCGGTCGTGGAACTTCGACCTGGAAGAGGGCGTGCTCGATGCCGCCCGTCTCACCCGCGTCATCGTCGATCCGTCCGCGCCGCTCAGCTTCAAGCAGGAGAAGGACACCGAATTCCGCGACACGGTGGTGACCCTGCTGCTCGACAATTCCGGCTCCATGCGCGGGCGGCCGATCATGGTCGCCGCCATCTGCGCCGACGTGCTGGCGCGGACGCTGGAACGGTGCGGCGTCAAGGTCGAGATCTTGGGTTTCACCACGCGTGCCTGGAAGGGCGGGCAATCGCGCGAGGACTGGGTGCGCAAG
>CAYYTA010000085.1:0-15111 GCA_964474575.1 uncultured Caulobacteraceae bacterium
CCGCCCCGGGCGAGGGGGGGGCTGCCTTTCACCCTGTTCTGGGGTAACCGTGGTCTAGTTGGGGGGGGGGGGGCCAACCCCCCCCACGCCCCATAATGCGACGGCGTCAAACCTTGATCGGTAAACTCGTCCGGATGTGCAGTTCCTTCAACTGCTTGTCGAGCACATCCGACGGCGCGTTCATCATCACGTCCTGGCCCTGCTGGTTCAGCGGGAAGGCGATGACTTCGCGGATGGCGATCTGGCCCGCCAGCAGCATGACGATGCGGTCGATGCCCGGCGCCAGGCCACCGTGCGGCGGCGCGCCGTACTTGAACGCGTTCAGCATCCCGCCGAACTGGCTCTCGACGAACGCCGCGTCATAACCGGCGATCTCAAAGGCCTTGAGCATGATGTCCTGCTTGTGGTTCCGGATCGCTCCCGAACACAGCTCATAGCCGTTGCACACGATGTCGTACTGGTAGGCCAGGATGTCGAGCGGGTCCTTGGTCAGCAGGGCCTCCATCTCACCCTGCGGCATCGAGAACGGGTTATGCGAGAAGTCGACCTTCTTGTCGTCCTCATTGTACTCGAACATCGGGAAGTCGACGATCCAGCAGAAGCGGAACTGGTCCTCATCGATCAGGTTGAGGTCGGTGCCGACCTTGGTCCGCGCCAGGCCGGCGAACTTGTAGAACACCTTCGGATCGCCGGCCACGAAGAAGGCCGCGTCGCCCTGCGCCAACCCAAGGCCGGCCATCAGTTCGGCCGCCTTATCCGCCCCCAGGTTCTTGGCGATCGGACCGCCCCAGCCGCCCTGGTCGTCCGACCAGAAGATGTAACCCAGGCCAGGCTGGCCTTCGCCCTGCGCCCACGAATTCATCCGGTCGCAGAAAGCGCGCGATCCGCCTTTCGGCGCCGGAACCGCCCACACCGCGTTGCCGGCCGTTTCCAGGATGCGCGCGAACAGGCCGAAACCGCCGCCACGGAAATGCTTCGACACGTCCTGCATCTCGATCGGGTTGCGCAGGTCCGGCTTGTCCGACCCGTACTTGGCGATCGATTCCTTGTACGGGATGCGCTGGAACGGATAGCTGGAGACGCGCTTGCCCTCGCCGAACTCGGTGAACAGGCCATGCATCACCGGCTCGATCGCCGCAAAAACATCCTCTTGCGTGACAAAGCTCATCTCGACGTCGAGCTGGTAGAACTCCAGCGACCGGTCGGCGCGCAGGTCCTCGTCGCGGAAGCATGGCGCGATCTGGAAATAGCGGTCGAAGCCCGACACCATCAGCAATTGCTTGAACTGCTGCGGCGCCTGCGGCAGCGCATAGAACTTGCCGGCATGCAGGCGGCTCGGCACCAGGAAGTCGCGCGCCCCTTCTGGCGACGACGCGGTCAGGATCGGCGTCTGGTATTCCAGGAAACCCTGCTCGACCATGCGTTGGCGGATCGACATGATGACCTTCGACCGCAGCACGATGTTCCTATGCAAAGTCTCACGTCTCAGGTCGAGGAACCTGTTTTTCAAGCGGATCTCTTCCGGATATTCCGGCTCGCCGAATACCGGCAGCGGCAGTTCGGCCGCTTCGGACAGCACTTCCACATCGTCCACAACCACTTCGATCTCGCCGGTCGGCAGGTTCGGGTTGATGACGTCGGCATCACGGCGGATCACCTTGCCGTCGGCGCGGATGACGCTTTCGGCGCACAGGCACTCGACCTTGGCGAAGCCCGGCGACGACGGATTGAACACCAGCTGAGTCAGGCCGTAATGGTCGCGCAGGTCGATGAACAGTAGGCCGCCGTGGTCGCGCTTGCGGTGGACCCAGCCTGACAGGCGCACCGCCTGGCCGGCATCGGTCGCGCGCAGGGCGCCGCAGGTGTGGGAACGGTAGAGATGCATGGTCGTAAGCCCGGAATCCGCTTGAAATCAAAGGCGCGTAGGGCACATGAGCCGCCAGTATTGTCAAGGTCTGGGCGGCTTTTTTATGGATATTCCTGAGACGCGACCAGAGCGTGAAAAGGGGTTCGCCTACAGATCGGCGCAGATTAGCACAGATTTTTCAGAGTCTTGTCAGCGACCGTCCGAACGGCGCCTTTGGCATCAATCTGTGGGCGGATCTTCTCCAGCCTTCAAGGCGCGCAAAACGTGGAAAACTTGCCGCCGTTCCTTGTCACCACCCGCCTGCGCTCTTAAACTCGCGCCATGCCGCAGCAGATACCGCTCGATCTTGAAATGCCCGACCGCTTCTCGCGCGATCGCCTGGTCGTGACAGGCAGCCTGCAGGGCGTGCTCGACGTGCTGCTTGCGCCCGATAGCTGGCTGTCGCCGGGCCTGATCCTGCTGGGTCCGGCCGGCAGCGGCAAGACCCACTTCGGCCACGTCTTCGCCGCCGAGACTGGCGGCATTTTCCTCACCGCCACCGAAGCCGGTTCCAGGGATGCGCGCACCCTTGTCGTCGACGACGCCGAAACCGCGCCGGAAGAAGCGCTCTTCCACCTCATCAACCGCGTCCAGGCGTCCGGTCAGCCGCTCCTGCTGCTCACGAAAACCCATCCGCGCGCCTGGAACGTTCGGCTTCCCGACCTGAAGAGCCGCCTTAACGCCATGCGGCTGCTCATCCTGCCTGAGCCGGACGAAGCCCTGCTGGCCGCCATTCTCAGGAAGCTGTTCCTGGAGCGCGCCATCTCGCCGTCGCCGGATGCGCTCAACGACCTGGCCCGGCGCATGGAGCGTTCCGTGACGGCGGCGCAAAAAATTGTCACGGAACTGGAATATTACGCCAATGGACGCGCCTTCAACCGCGCCCTGGTCCGCGAGTTCTTCGAACAATCCGAAACCTTGTTTGACGATCTCGACATGGAATAGTTCGGGATATTTTAAGTCCGGCGGATTAGACATAAGAACAAGACACCGAAGCCTGGACAGATGACTGAATCCACCGCCCCCGCCAACGATGTCGCCCACGATGACCTGGCGCTGCCCGCGCTCCAGGCCGCGGCGGTGGACGCGCCCGCCCCCGTCGAAATCGACCTCAACAGCGACGAACCGCTCGGCGACACCCTCTACATCAACCGCGAACTGTCGTGGCTGGCCTTCAACCAGCGTGTCATCGAGGAAGCGAGGAACCCGCGCCATCCACTGCTGGAACGCCTGCGCTTCCTGTCGATCTCGGCCAATAACCTCGACGAATTCTACACCGTCCGCGTCGCCGGCCTGCAGGGCCAGGTGCGCGAAGGCGTGCGCGTTCTGTCGCCCGACGGCCATACCCCGGCCGAGCAGCTCGAGGCCGTCAACCGCCTGGCAGGACAGCTCATGGCCAACCAGCAGGCGATCTGGTCGGGCCTGCGCAAGGAACTGAGCGACGAAGGCCTGGTCCTGGTCGATCCGGAATCGGTCACCCGCACCGACAAGGCGTGGCTTTCCGATCACTTCGCCAGCCAGCTGTTCCCGGTGCTGACGCCACTGGCCATCGATCCGGCCCACCCCTTCCCTTTCATCCCCAACCTCGGTTTCTCCCTGGTCCTCAAGTTGCTGCGCCGCAGGGACAACAAGGCGATGTACGCCCTGGTGCCGATGCCGACGGGCGTACGACGCTTCTGGGAGATCCAGACCGGCGCCCGGGGCGCCGCCACCACCCGCCGCCACAAGTTCATCTCGCTCGAGGGCTTCGTCACCCTGTTCCTCGACCTGCTGTTCCCGGGCTTCGATATCGTCTCGCGCGGCCTTTTCCGAATCTTACGTGACTCCGATATCGAAATCGAGGAAGAGGCCGAAGACCTGGTGCGCGAGTTCGAGGCCCTGCTCAAGCAACGCCGCCTGGGCAGCGTCGTCCGCGTCGAGATCGACGCCACCATGCCCGATGACCTGCGCGCCTTCATCGTCGACCACCTCCACGCCCAGTCCCAGGACGTGGTCCTGATCCCCGGCATTCTCGGCATGGCCCAGGTGTCGCAACTGATCCCGTCCGACCGCAACGACCTGAAGTTCAAGCCGTTCGAGCCGCGCTTCCCCGAACGCGTCCGCGACAACATCGCCGACATGTTCAACGCCATCCGCGAGAAGGACATCCTCGTCCATCATCCGTTCGAAAGTTTCGACGCCGTCGTCCTGTTCCTGCGCCAGGCGGCGCGCGATCCCAATGTCATCGCCATCAAGCAGACGCTCTACCGCACCTCGAAGGACTCACCCATCGTCGCCGCCCTGATCGAGGCGGCGGAACTCGGCAAGAACGTCACCGCCCTGGTCGAGATCAAGGCGCGCTTCGACGAGGAAGCCAACCTGCGCTGGGCCCGCGCCATGGAACGCGCCGGCGTCCACGTCGTCTACGGTTTCGTCGAGTACAAGACCCACGCCAAGCTTTCCGTCGTCGTCCGCCGCGAAGGCGAAGCCCTGCGCACCTATTGCCACTTCGGCACCGGCAACTATCACCCGATCACCGCCAAGATCTACACCGACCTTTCCTTGTTCACCGCCAATGCCGAACTCGGCCGCGACGCCATGCGCGTCTTCAATTTCATCACCGGCTACGCCCGCCCCGACATGATGGAGAAGCTCTACTTCTCGCCCGTGACGCTGAAGCCCGGCCTGCTCCACCTGATCGATCAGGAGATCGCCAACGCCCATGCCGGCAAGCCGGCCCAGATATGGGCCAAGCTCAACGCCCTCGTCGATCCGGTGATCATCAAGAAGCTCTACATCGCCTCCCAGGCGGGCGTGCAGATCGACCTCGTCATCCGCGGCATTTGCTGTCTGCGTCCCGGCGTGCCGGGCATCTCCGACAATATCCGTGTCAAGTCGATCGTCGGCCGTTTCCTCGAACACGCCCGCATCGTCTGCTTCGCCAACGGCCAGCCGATGCCGTCGGACCAGGCGCGCGTCTTCATCTCCTCGGCCGACTGGATGGACCGCAACCTCGACCGCCGCGTCGAGACCCTGGTCCCGGTCGAGAACCCGACCGTCCACCGTCAGGTGCTCGACCAGATCATGGTCGCCAACCTCAACGACGAGGCCCAGAGCTGGCAGCTCGGCAGCGACGCGCAGTATACCCGCATCGACGCCAGCCACCTCGACAAGCCGTTCTCGGCGCATGACTACTTCATGACCAACCCGTCGCTGTCCGGCCGCGGCCGCGGCGTCAAGGACCTGCCGCGCGCCTTCGACCACGTCGGCGCCCGGAAGTAGCCAGCCTCACTTTCAAACCACAAGCCACGGCGCCGCTTCCGCTTCTCCGGCAAAATCCCTATTGCGCCTTTCGCCATAACCGGCCATAGCCCGCTTCAGTATCGGCGTGGAATCGGCTGGCCTCGTGAACTACAATACCGCTGTCATCGATATCGGCTCCAACAGCGTGCGGCTGGTCATTTATCGCGTCGAGGGGCGGTCGATCTGGCCGGTCTTCAACGAAAAGGTGCTGGCCGGCCTGGGCCGCAACCTGCGCACCACGCGCACCCTGCATCCGGACGGAATCAAGGAAACGCTGATCGCGCTCCGCCGCTTCAAGGCGGTGCTTGAGTCCTACGAGCTGGAACGCACCCACGTCGTCGCCACCGCCGCCATCCGCGAGGCCAGCGACGGCCCCGCTTTTGCCGAAACCATCCACGAGGTCACCGGATTCAACGTGCGCACGCTCAGCGGCGCCGAAGAGGCCTATTTCTCGGCCCAGGGCGTCCATTGCGGCCATCTCGACGCCAAGGGCGTGGTTGGCGATCTCGGCGGCTCGTCGCTGGAATTGATCAATCTTGACGGCGAGGAAACCGGCAAGGGCGTCACCCTGCCGCTCGGCCCGTTTGCGCTCGGTGCGCCGCAAGCCATCGACGTGGCCAGGACCCACGCCACCATCCGCGAGCATCTCGAGCCCCTGCGCGGCCGCTTCACCGGCGGCCAGTTCCACGCCGTCGGCGGCGCGTGGCGCAACATGGCCCTGATCTGGATGCTGAAGCAGAACTACCCGCTCCACGTGGTCCAGCAATTCGAATTGCCCGCCCACGAAGCCCTCTCGGTCAGCCGCCTGCTCGCCAGCCAGTCGCTGTCCTCGCTGGAAAAGATGGCCGGCGTGCCCAAGCGACGCCTGGAGAACATCTCCTATGCCGCCCTCGTCCTGCAGAATTTGCTCGAAGTCTTCCGCTACGACTCGATCTGCTTCTCGGCCTTCGGCCTGCGTGAGGGCCTGCTGTTCGACTCGCTCGACGACGGCCTGAAGCGCGACGACCCGCTGATCGCGGGCTGCACGGCGCTGGGGAAGCAACTTGGCATCAATGACGACCTCGGCGCGGCGCTCAGCGCCTGGGCGCGCGCCTTCTACGACAGCGCCGACAATGCCCTGATCATCGCGCCGGACGACAAGCTGGTCCGCGCCGCCGCCAAGCTTTCCGACATCGGCGCCCGGCTGCACCCCGACCACCGCGCCGACGTCGTCTGCGAACAGGTGCTGCGCGCGCCCATTCCCGGCCAGACGCACGAGGACCGCGTCTTCCTGGCCGCCGCGCTCTTCACCCGCTACAGCGGCGACGCCTTCGACGCCCAGCCGGTGCTGATCCGCCGCATCCTGGGCGAGGACAAGCTGCAGCTGGCGACCCAGCTCGGCCTGCTGCTGCGCCTTGGCTGCGACCTGTCGGCCAAGTCAGCCACCCTGCTCTCCTACGCCCACCTGCGCCAGAACGGCCTGCAACTGATCCTGAGCGCGAAGAACGGCTGGGAAGACCTGTTGCTCGGCGAACAGACGCGCCGCCGTGCCCGCGCCCTGGCTCAGACGCTCAAGCTCAACCTCAATATTATTAGTTATTGACGGCCTGACGAAACCGGCCGTTCCTTCGCCGTCTCCCGAAGGATTGCGCCATGCCCAGGTTCGACCTTCCTGGCAACCAGGGTGAAGACACCCGGCGGCTGGCCCGATGTCGAGATCGGCGGGCCCGGCTTCTCCTCCACGGTGCTGCGCTGGAACGGCAAGGACTACGTCTTCCTGCGCAATCACGAGGAAGAAAAAGGCGCCTGCGCCGGACAGTGATACGTCTTACACCTCCTTAACCTCCCCCACGTGTGGGAGGGACCGCACGAGCGAACCTTTGATCTATCAAAGGTGAGTGAGATGTGTTGGTGGGGTCCTTTTCCGACAACGGCTGGGGCGTCTCTCAGAGGGTCAGCTTGAAAATCTTGGCGATGTTAAAGCCGATGCCCATGAAGAAGACGGTATAGACCACGATCAGGGCCGTGCCCGTCACCGTCGCCGCCAGCAGCCACAGGTCGCCGAGCCGCAGGATCACGCCCGCCGCCGTCAGCCCGACCAGGACATAGATCAGGGCGAACAAGGCCGCCCCGCCCCAGCCCACCGCCCCTTGCGCCGGCTTTTCGACGCGGGCCTGGATCCACCAGCCGATGAGCGGGCAGATCGCCGCCAGCACGCCGTAGATCGCCGGCCCCATGGTCAGACCCAGCAGGCGGTTTTCGATCGCCAGCACGTCGTTGAAGTGGGCCTCGACCAGCATGGCCTCGACCTCGCCCGACGCCATCAGGCTGAAGAACAGGCGGAAGACGTAGCTGGCCACCGTCACCATGATGAACAACAGGATGCCGACGCGCGCGATATGGCCATAGACCACACGGGCCGGGACAGGCGTTGCGGTTGTGGTGGCGGCATCATGCATCGCGGCTTCCTCTCGCACCCATCAGGGCGTACGAAAAAGTTAACAGCCCCAACCGCCCCTGACTAGGCGCGCAAAGGCACACCCGCGGGGATATGTGGCGGCGCCGCGATCACATTTCTGCGATATCAATCGAGTTCCACCACTTCGACTCGCGTGCCGTTAAGCACCAGCGCCAGTTCGCCGCGCTTGAGCCGCAGGGCGTCCTCGCCGAACACCTTGCGCCGCCAGCCCTTGAGCGCCGGCACGTCGGCATTGTCGTCGAGCGCGATCTTTTCCAGGTCCGACACGGTGGCCAAAAGCTTCGGCGCCACGCCCTCGTCCTCGCAACGCACGCGCAACAGGACCTTCAGCAGCTCGACCACCGACGACGGCACCTGGACCGGCGGACCGGGGCGTTCGACCTTCGGCGCATAATCTTCAGGGTTCTTGAGCACGGTGCGAATGATCTCGGCCAGGTCCTGCCCGAACTTCGACGCGCCGAATCCCTTCGAGGTCGAGCGCAGGTGATCGAAGGCGGCGGCGTCGGTCGGCGCCTGGGTGGCGATCTCGTCGACGCCCTCGTCCTTGAGGATTCTGCCGCGCGGCAGGTCGCGTTCCTGGGCCATGCGTTCGCGCCAGGCTGCGACCTGAGCGAACAGGGCCATGTACTTGGCCGACGGCTTGCGCGGGCGCAGCCGCCGCCACGCCTCGTTGGGATCGGTCGAATAGAGCGCCGGGTCGGAAAGCCCTTTCATTTCCTCGCTGACCCAGTCGAGACGGCCCTCGCGTTCCAGCCGTGCGTGCAGGCGGACATAGACCTTGGCCAGATGGGTGACGTCGCCGAGGGCATATTGCAACTGCTGTTCGCTGAGCGGCCGCCGCGACCAGTCGGTAAAACGCGACCCCTTGTCGATGTCGATCTTCAGCTTCTGGCGCACCAGCGAATCATAGGCGACCTGGTCGCCGAAACCCGCCGCCATGGCCGCGACCTGGGTATCGAAAATCGGCGCGGGACAGACGCCGAGATTGACGAAGATTTCCATGTCCTGGCGGCAGGCGTGGAACACCTTCAGCACCTTGGGATCGGCCAGCACGTCGAGAAACGGCTTCAAATCCAGGCCCTTGGCCAGCGGATCGATGATCGCCGCATGATCGAGACTGGCCGCCTGGATCAGACACAGCTTCGGCCAGTAGGTGGTTTCGCGCATGAACTCCGTGTCGACGGTGATGAAAGGCGCGTCTTTTATCGTCTCAACGAAGGCGATCAGGTCATTGGTGTTTGTAATTGGAGTCATTTATTGTCTATAGCAACCACGAGACGGGACCCCAACCCAAAAAAACGCTTCCAAAAACAATCACGGAACGGATGATGAAGAACGGCCTCACCTACGCAGCCTCGGGAGTCGATATCGACGCGGGCGAAGCCCTGGTCGACGCCATCAAACCCCTGGCGAAAGCGACGCGGCGGCCGGGCGCGGAAGCCAGCCTCGGCGGCTTCGGCGCGCTGTTCGACCTCAGGGCCGCGGGCTATGACGACCCGCTGATCGTCACCACGACCGACGGCGTCGGCACCAAGCTGAAGATCGCCATCGAGACCCATCGCCACGACACGGTCGGCATCGACCTCGTCGCCATGTGCGTCAACGACCTGCTGGCCCAGGGCGCGGAACCGCTGATGTTCCTCGACTACTACGCCACCTCGAAGCTCGACGTCGATACGGCCAAGCGCGTAGTCGCCGGCATCGCCGAAGGCTGCAAGCGCGCCGGTTGCGCCCTCGTCGGCGGCGAAACGGCCGAGATGCCCGGCATGTACGGCAACGACGACTACGACCTGGCCGGCTTTTCCGTCGGCGCGGTCGACCGCGACAAGGTCCTGCCGCGCCTCGATGACCAGCGCGCCGGCGACCTCGTCATCGCCCTCGCCTCGTCCGGCCCGCACTCCAACGGCTATTCGCTGATCCGCAAGGTGGTCGAGGTCTCGGGCCTGCATTGGGCGGACGATGCGCCGTTCTCGCCCGGCCAGTCCCTGGCCCAGGCCCTGCTCGAACCGACGAAAATCTACATCAAGTCGGTCCTGCCGCTGATGAAGGCCGGCCAGATCAAGGGTGCGGCCCACATCACCGGCGGCGGCCTGATCGAAAACCCCGACCGCGCCGTGCGCGACGGCCTGACGGCGCGCTTCGACTTCGACGGGCTCGAATTCCCGCCGGTGTTCGCATGGCTGGCCCAAACGGGCGGCATCGAGAAGCATGAGATGCTGCGCACCTTCAACTGTGGGATCGGCTTCGTGCTCTATGTCAGCCCGCGCGACGCCGACGCGGTGCTGGCCGCCCTGCTCGATGCCGGCGAGGACGCCTTCGTCTGCGGCCAGCTGGTGGCGGCCTAGGACCCGCGAGGGGGGATGATCGTCAACGACCGCCATGCCTTCATCTTCGTCCATACGCCCAAGGCTGCCGGCAGCAGCCTGCGCCAGGTGCTGGCGCCCCTGCCCGGCGCCCGGCCGGACCTGCGCCACCCGAAGACGCAGCATGAAACCCTGCCGGAGATGATGGCGCGCCTCGGCCTTTCCGAAAGCGACGCCCCGCCCGGCGCGCCGGATGGATCGCCGCCACTGGCGGATTATTTTCGCTTCTGCTTCGTGCGCAATCCGTGGAGCCGCTTCCTGTCGCTGCACCGCTTCCTGCGCGCCAAGTACACGAAGCGCTGGCCGGTGCCGGAAACCGTCGATGAACTGGCGGTCCTGCTCGGCGACGGCGTTGACTGGGTCAGCGGCCTGCACTCGGTCCGCCCGCAAAGCGACTTCGCGGCGGGCACGACCTTCGCTGGACGGTATGAAAACCTGGCCGGCGATATGGCGATCATCGGACAACGGCTGGGCGTATCCCTGGGCGGCCTCGGCGAGCACAACAGCACCGGCTCGTTCCGCGAAGACTACCGCACCGCCATGACGGACTGTACTGCCGAATTCCTGGCCACCCGCTATGCCAAAGACATCGCCCGTTTCGGCTACAGCTTTGGCTGAGCGCTGTCAGACTCGCAGCTTCCTCAAGCCCCGCGGCGCTATCCGCCCGGCCGAGGCGCGGCGGCCGGCATAGTCCTTGACGTCCTTGAAGTCGCGCGACTTGCCCGAACCGTCGTACCACACCGCCCCCGCGGCGCTGTCGAACACGGCAATGTCTTTCAGGCCGCCGTCCTTGTAGGCCTGCAGCTTGACGCCCTTGCCGCGCCCCATCTCCGGAAGCTCCGCAACGGGATAGACCAGCAGCTTGTTGTTCTCGCCCCACACCATGACCGTGTCGCCGTTTACGGGCAAGGCGGCAAAGGCCTCGGTGCCGTCAACCGTCATGGTCTGCTTGCCGGCGCGCTTGTTGGCGACGGCATCCTCTTCGTTCATCACGAAGCCGTAGCCGTTCTTCGACACCATCAGGCGCTTCGCTCCCGGCGTGTAGGCGAAGACGGTGACGATCCTGGCCTGCTCCTCGATGTCGAGCATCAGCCGCAGCGGCTCGCCATGACCGCGCGCCGACGGCAGCTTGTCGCCCGACAGGGTCAGGAAGCGGCCATCCGAGGTCAGGATGAGGAACTTGTCGGTCGTATAGCCGGGAACCAGGAACGACAGCTCGTCGCCTTCCTTGAACTTCAGCTCGGAAGGGTCTTCCACGCGGCCCCTGGCGGCGCGGATCCAGCCGCGCTTGCTGAGGATGACGGTGATCGCCTCCTTGGGCAGGTAGCTTTCGACCGCCGCCACGTCGAACGCCGCCGGGGCGTCGGCAAAGGACGTGCGCCGCGCCGACAGCAGCTTCTTGCGCACCTCGGCCAACTGCTGATCGATGCGCTTCCATTGCAGCTTTTCCGACGCCAGCAGAGCGAGGATGCCCTCGCGCTCCTCGGTCAGTTTTTTATGCTCATCCTGGATGGTCATTTCCTCAAGCCGCGCCAGCTGCCGCAGCCGGGTATCGAGGATGTAGTCGGCCTGAAGCTCGGACAGCGAGAACCGCGCCATCAGGGTGTCGCGCGGCTTGTCGTCCTCGCGGACGATGCGGATCACCTCGTCGAGATTGAGGAAGGCGATCATCAGGCCGTCGAGCAGGTGCAGGCGCTTTTCAATGCGTTCCAGCCGCCAGTTCGATTGCCTGAGCAGCACCACCCTGCGGTGGTCGAGGAAGGCGATCAGGCAGGCGCGCAGCCCCATGACGCCCGGTGTGCCGGTGGCGTCGAGCACGTTCATGTTGACCGGGAAGCGCGTCTCGAGATCGGTCAGCTTGAACAGGCTCTCCATCAGGACTTCGGGCTCGATGTTGCGCGTCTTGGGCTCGAGGACGAGGCGGATGTCCTCGGCGGATTCATCGCGTACATCGCCGAGCAGCGGTGCCTTCTTGTTTTCGATCAGGTCCGCCAGTTGCTCGATCAGCTTGGACTTCTGAACCTGATACGGAATTTCGGTGACGATGATGCGCCACTGGCCCCTCGCCTGTTCCTCGACCGCCCAGCGGGCGCGGACACGCATCCCGCCCCGCCCCGTTTCGTAGGCTTCGCGGATGGCGGCTCTGGCTTCGACGCAGACGCCGCCGGTCGGGAAGTCCGGACCGGGGATGAACTCCATCAGTTCGTCGAGCGTCGTGTCGTGCCTGGCGATCAGCTTGCGGCAGGCGTCGATCAGCTCGGCGACATTGTGCGGCGGGATCGAGGTCGCCATGCCGACGGCGATGCCCATGGCGCCGTTGGCCAGCAGGTTGGGGAAGCCGGCGGGCAGGACGACCGGTTCCTCGTCCTGGTCGTCATAGGTCGGGCGGAAATCGACGGCGTCCTCGTTGATCCCGTCGAGCAGCAGCATGGCCGCCGGAGTCAGGCGCGCTTCGGTATAGCGCATGGCGGCGGGGTTATCGCCGTCGATGTTGCCGAAATTGCCCTGGCCGTCGACCAGCTGGTAGCGCTGGGCGAAATCCTGCGCCATGCGGACAAGCGCGTCATAGATCGCCTGGTCGCCATGCGGGTGGTAGGTACCCATGACCTCGCCGACCACCTTGGCGCACTTGCGCGCGGCGGCCTCGGGCGTCAGGCGCATGTCGCCCATGGCGTAGAGGATACGGCGGTGGACCGGCTTCATGCCGTCGCGCACGTCGGGCAGCGCCCGGTGCATGATGGTCGACAGGGCGTAGGCGAGATAGCGCCTCGACAGGGCGTCGCCCATCGGCTCATCGACGACGCGCCCGCCATCGTCTGGAATCATTACGTCACTCATGCTTTATCGCTTAGGCGGAACGGGAAGCGAACGCAAGCCAGGCGAGCCTTGGCGCAGTCTAAAACAGCGCGTCGACCTCGTTCTGCACATCGAAGTCGACCACGGCGCGGCCGTGGCTATGCGAGTCGATCTCGACCACCAGCGCCTTCATGTCGTGCAGGCGCGCTTCCAGGTCGGCGCGGGCGTCCGGATCGGCGAGGTTCGAGCTCAGCAGGATGTTGATCGAGGAATCGAACGCCGCCAGGGCTCGCCTGACCGCCGGATCGAAGCGCATGCGCACCGCCGCCGGCGCGTAGTGATAGGCGGCGATGACCACGTCCTTCATCTCGAAGCCCGACTGCTCGAAATGCTCGACATAGTCGCGCTTCTTCCAGTCGGCCAGTTCCTCGACCATGTCGGGCATGTCGAGGCCCATTTCGAACAGCATGATCGCTTCGTTGAACAGGTTGAGGTAATCGGTGGCCAGCCCCGTCCTCGGGCTGACATTGGCAGCCAGCAGTTCCTGTTCGCTGTAGATATTCATACGCTGGTGGGCGCCCCAAGATCTGGCCGACAGAATCAGTAACGCCACTATGCCACAAGAAAACTTACCGGAGCCTTGACGCCGTTACAGCTTTGACGCCGCCCGCAGGGCGTCTATCATCCGCGTCCGCACCTCGGGCAAGGGCTTGTCGTGGAGATGGAAGACATGGCGTTCGAGGAAAAAACCGGTCAGGGCCAGGCCGTGTTCGACATCGCCGGCCTCAAGTCCGCCCTGGCTCGACAGCAGGAACGGCGGCAGGGCCAGCAGTTTGTCGCGATAGGGTGCGCCGGCCTCGCGCGATACGGCGCGGGCGGATTTTGGACTGACATAGACGAGATCCTCGCGCGATCCGGTCACCGCGCAGGCCGAAAGATCGAGCCCGAAACCGAGGTTTTCCAGCAAGCCCGCCTCATAGCGCACGTAGACCGCCGGCCAGATGTCGGCATGCTCCAGCACCGCCATCAAGGTAGCGAGCCCGAGAAACGCGCCGGGATGCGGCTCACGCTCGGGAAGGCACCCCCGCGTCATGGCGCAGGCGCACTGCAGCCCGGCCAGGGCCAGCGGATCGTCAAGCAGGTCCGGCGTCGGGCCGCTGGGCTCCAGCGTCGCCGAGCCCAGCTGCTCGGCATGGCGGGCGCGGAAGCCGAATGAGACGTTCGATCCCGGCTGCAACACCGCCCGCATCCGTCGCGACGCCCCGCCGGCGACGTGGGCGGCAAAGACACCGTGGCCCTGGGTCAGGACATGGACGATCGCCCCGCTTTCGCCATGCGTCCGGGCGCTGAGGACATAGGCTTCGTCTGTGAACTCGGTCATGGGCTTCCAAAAAGAAACCCCTGAGACGTGAGCCTCAGGGGTTCCGCTGTTTTCGCACGATTGCCGGGATTACTCCCCCGCCACCGGGCCTTCGAGCAGGACTTCCGCCGGCAGCGGCTCCATCGTTTCCTCGCGCGCATGCGACAGTTGTTCGTCGCGCTTGGTGGCGATGCGCTGCAGGCTGCGCAGGTAGGCGCCGGTGCCGGCCGGGATGAGACGGCCGACGATGACGTTTTCCTTGAGACCGTCGAGGGTATCGATCTTGCCCTGGACCGACGCCTCGGTGAGGACGCGGGTGGTCTCCTGGAACGAGGCTGCACTGATGAAGCTGCGCGTTTGCAGGCTGGCCTTGGTGATGCCGAGCAGGACGGCCTGCGTCAGGGCCGGACGGCCGCCGCGCTTTTCCGCCTTGACGTTTTCGGCGTCGACCTCGGTCTTGTCGAGCTGGTCGCCCTTGATCAGTCCGGTGTCGCCGGCGTCGAGGATTTCGACCTTCTGCAGCATCTGGCGGACGATCACCTCGATGTGCTTGTCATTGATCGGCACGCCCTGCAGGCGGTAGACCTCCTGGATCTCGTTGACGAGATATTCGGCCAGCGCCTCGACGCCCTGGATACGCAGGATATCGTGCGGATCCGGGTTGCCGTCGATGATGTAGTCGCCCTTCTGGATGATGTCGCCGTCGTGGACGGAAATATGCTTGCCCTTGGGGATCAGGAACTCGACCGCCTCGCCGTCACCCTCCGGCGTGATCTTGATGCGGCGCTTGTTCTTGTAGTCGCGGCCGAATTCGACGCGGCCATCCATTTCGGCGATGACGGCGCAGTCCTTCGGACGGCGGGCTTCGAACAGTTCGGCGACGCGCGGCAGACCGCCGGTGATGTCGCGGGTCTTGGCGCCTTCGGTCGGGATACGCGCCAGGATG
>CAYYTA010000086.1:0-21317 GCA_964474575.1 uncultured Caulobacteraceae bacterium
GGTCGCCGACCTTCGATAGGGCCTCGTAACGATACATCACATCGAAAAATCCCGGCTGCCGTGCCATCGCGAAATCCCCATGACCGATACCAAAAGGGAATCATGATCCGACGAAATCCGCCAGGGTTTTTAGAACCGTCCGATCGCGAAGCGATCATTTCCTGTCAACCTGATACTGTTGTTTACAATAACACTTTGAAAAATCTGTGCTAATCTGTGCCAATCTGTGGGCAGTCCTTCTCATGGAAATGGCCAAGGCGAAGCTGCGTCAGGTCATGCTATAGCCCTGCCCTGCGAAGCGGGGGAGGTGGCCTGCGAGCACAGTGATGCAGACGGAGGGGCCAACACCGGAGGAGAGAGCCCCCTCCACCACTTCGTGGTCCCCCTCCCCCGCTAGCGCTGTTTAGCCCGGAGAGACAGGTAACAGTTGTTCGGAGACATGGGTGACACATCTAGTTGGCGCTATTGATACCGGAACAGGCTCTGACCCTCGCACTTCAGCCATTTGCGGGCGGCCTTGCAGTCGCCGTAAAGCCCCGCCACCTCAGCCCAGAACCGCGGGCTGTGGTCGGGATGCCTGAGGTGCGACACCTCGTGCGCCACAAGGTAAATCAGCACCGATTTCGGCGCCATGATCATGCGCCAGCTGTAGCGGATCGCCTTGCGCCTCGGCGTGCATGAGCCCCATCGCGCGCGCGCGTCGAACAGCGATGTCCTTATGCCGGTAAAGCCCAGCTGCCCCGCCATGCGATCGGTCTCTGACGTCAGCAGCTCCAATGCCTGTTGCCGCAGGTAGCGTTCGATCCGCCGCGCATAGGTCCTGTCGTCGCCGCTGCTGACAAGATGCCATGTTCCGTCCGCCTGCTGCTCCGCCTTGGGCGTGATGACGCCGTCGCGCGCCGCCAGGGTCACCGGATGGCCGGCTATGGTCAGGCTGAGACCCGGCGCGAACGGCCGCGCCGTCACGCTCCTGGCCCGTTGCTCCGTGATCCAGCCGTGCTGCTTGCGCGCGAAGGCGACCGCGGCCTCAAGATAGCGCGCGCGCGACGCCGTCACCACCACCTTGCCGTCGCGGTCGACCCGCACCTTGAAGGTACGGGCGCGCGGATTGACCTTGAGGTTGAGGACATAATCGCCGACGTCGACGGTGTCGCCGTCATCATAGCGGGGGGCGAAAGCGCGCTTAAGCGAGCTTATCATTTTTGCTGATGAAGTCGCGGATGCGCGGATAGATATCGTCGCGGAAGCGCCGCCCGTTGAACACGCCGTAGTGGCCGGCGCCCTTCTGGACATAGAGCTCCTTCATCGCGCTGGGGATATTGGAACACAGGCCATGCGCCGCCTGGGTCTGGCCGACTCCCGAAATGTCATCCTTTTCGCCTTCGACCGTCATCAGGGCGATGTCGCTGATCGCCTTGCAATCGACCTTGCGGCCCTGGTGCACCAGCTCGCCCTTCGGCAGCGCGAAGGCCTGGAACACCAGGTTGATGGTCTGGAGATAGAACTCCTCGGTCAGGTCGAGCACCGACAGGTATTCGTCGTAGAATTCGAGGTGCTTCTCGATGCCGTCGCCGTCGTTCTCGACCAGCGAGTTGAAATAGTCCCAGTGGGCGTCGGTATGGCGCGCCTCGTTCATGCTCATGAAGCTGTAGAGCTGGACGAAGCCGGGATAGACGCGCCGGCCCACGCCCGGATAGGGCGGCGGCACGGTGTGGATCATGTTCGAGCGGAACCAGCCGAACGGCTTTTCCTGTGCCAGGTTGTTGGTCACCGTCGGGTTGAAGCGCGCGTCGATCGGTGAGCCCATGAAGGTCATCGAGGCCGGCCGCGTCGGGTCGTTGTCCTCGCTCATCAGGCAGGCGGCGGCCAGGACCGGCGGTCCCGGCTGGCAGACGGCAACGACGTGGGCGCGCGTGCCGATCACGCCCAGCATCTGGCGGATATGGTCGATGAAACTATGAAAATCGAAGCGGCCTTCCAGCACCGGCACCTGGCGGGCGTTGCTCCAGTCGGTGATATAGACGTCGTGGTCGAGCAGGAACTGTTGCACCGTGCCTCGCAGGAGCGTGGCATAGTGGCCCGACAGCGGCGCCACTATCAACACCGCCGGCTGCGGCTTCTTGACGCCGGCGCGGCGCAGGTCGGACGGGTCGCGCTGGAAACGCAGCAGCTTGCACCACGCGCTCGACCAGTCCTCGATGACCGCCACGCGGACGTCGTGGCCATTGATGGTGACCGAATCAAGCTTCCATTCGGGCTTGCCGTAACGCCGGGTGACGTTGGAGAATAGCTCCGCCGAAGCATAGAGCGTGCGCCCGATGGCGGTATCGGCGGCCGGGTTCAGCTTGGAGCCCCAGAAATCCCGCGCCATCTGGGCCATGGCCCGGAAAGGGGCCGCTGTGTAGTAGGCGTATTCGTGCAGCGAATAAAGCATGGAACCTTGGGCACGCAATTACTGTTACGGTTAGCTAACACTAACACGACAACGCTGCCAATTGATTACGAACTTTTTTTGCTCAGTCGCCGCAAGGCTCACGCAAACGTGCGTGGCGCCCAGGATCGAGACATTCTGGCGCGCTTGCTGAAATCGAAGATTTCGGAGACAGAAATTGTGATGGGTATCAATCAACCGCTATGCATGGCCTGCCGAATCAGGTCGGCGTTCTGCTGCGGGCTCATGTCCGAGGTCAGGGGCGCGTTGAAGCGCCCTTGCGGGTCCATCAGATAGATCACCGAAGTGTGGCTGAAATAGTAGGTGCCGTCCTTCTCGTAGCGCTGGGGCACGGCGCGATAGGCCCTTTCGGCGGCATCGACCTGCGCCTGCGTTCCCGTCAGCCCGACCACGCCCGACGGAAAGCCGTTGCTGGCGAGATAGGTCTTGAGCGCATCCTTCGTATCCCGCGCCGGATCAACGGTAATGAACAGGATTTGCAGGCTTTTCGCGTCGCCGCCCAGCTTCCTCTGCGCCGCCGCCAGGTTCTGCAGGGTCAATGGGCAGACATCGGGGCAATAGGTATAGCCGAAGAAGACCGCAGTCCATTTGCCCTTCAGCGCGGCTTCGGTCACCGGCCGGCCCTCCTGGTCGGTCAGGGCGAAGGGCCCGCCGATCGTCACCGACGGATCGATCTGCGATGCCACCACCGGCTGGTGCAGGGTGCGATACCAGCTTACGCCGGCGACCGCGACCAGAAGTCCCAGCGCCAGGAGAATGATTGTCAGACGGATTCGGGTCATTTATTCAGGCCTCATGCCTCCGTTCCGACCCATAGGCTGGCTGGACAGCTTTTTCAACGGCGCCGATGTCGCACCCATCACGGTGAGCGCGCTCGACCGCGAGAAAGAATCCTTGCGCCTGCGCACCCTGGTTTTCCTGCGCTGGCTGGCCATCATCGGTCAGAGCGCGATGGTTTTCCTGATCGCCTTCGTCTTCGGCTTCCACATCCGCATCTGGCTGTGCCTGGCCATCGTCATGGCCAGCGTCTGGCTGAACCTGCTGCTGACGCTCGGCCGGCGCACGCCCTATCGCATGAAGGCGTGGGAGGCGGCGTTGCAACTCAGTTTCGACGCCCTGCAACTGGCGGCGCTGCTCGGCGTCACCGGCGGCCTCAACAACCCGTTCTGCCTGATGCTGGTGGCGCCGGCGACCGTCGCCGCCGCCAACCTGCCGACACGCTACGGCGCCGCGGTGATGTTGGTGGCCATGGCGGCCAGTGTGGTGCTCGCCTTCTGGTCGCTCGACCTGCCATGGAAACCGGGCGAGGTGTTTGTTCTGCCGGCCATCTACCGCTTTGGATTCCTGAGCGCCATTCTGGTCGGCACCCTGTTCACCGCCGGCTATGCCTGGCAGGCGGCGCTCGAATCGACGCGCATGGAACAGGCCCTGGCCGCCACCCAGGCTGTGCTCGAAAAGGAAGCCCGCCTGTCGGCGCTCGGCAGCCTTGCTGCCGCCGCCGCGCACGAACTCGGCACGCCGCTCGGCACCATCCAGGTGGTGGCGCGCGAAATGCTGCACAGCCTCAAGCCGTCGAGCCCGCTCTATGAGGACGCCGAGCTTCTGGTGTCGCAGAGCCAGCGCTGCCGCGACATCCTGAAAAGCCTGTCGCAAAAGCCGGAAACGCGCGACCAGATCTACGAACGCATGCCGCTTGGCGCCTTCCTCAGCCTCTGCGCCGAACCCTATGCCCAGGGCCGCAAGACGATCGTCATCGATGTGGCCGGGGGTGATGCCGGCCACCTGATGATCCACCGGCGGCCGGAATGGCTGCACGCCCTGTCGGGCTTCATCGAGAACGCCATGGACTTCGCCAGCAGCGCGGTGTGGGTTCGCGCCGAGGTGACGGCGGCCTCGGTCCGCCTGGCCATCGAGGACGACGGGCCCGGTTTCGCGCCGGACATATTGTCGCGGCTGGGCGACCCCTACATCTCGTCGCGCGTCTATGGCGAGGACAGCCATTCCGGTATGGGGCTTGGCTTTTTCATCGCCAAGACCCTGCTCGAACACACCGGCGCGACGGTCACCTTCGGCAACCGCGAGGAGGGCGGGGCTTACGTGCGGGCCTTGTGGCGGCGCGACGAGGGGGATATTTTATCTCCTGAAGAGGATCAGACCCATGGATGAACTCGACGCCGTCAAACCCGCCCTGGCCGAGCGCATCGCCGCCTTGCCCGACCGTTCGCTGCTGCTGATGGACGACGACGCGCCGTTCCGCAACCGCCTCGGCCGGGCGCTGGAAGCGCGCGGCTTCTCCGTCGCCATGGCCGAGGGCGTCGCCCAGGCGCTTGACGCCATTATGAAGACGCCGCCGGCCTTTGCGGTCATGGACATGCGGCTTGAGGACGGCAACGGGCTGAAGGCGGTCGAGGCGCTGCACAAGGCCCGGCCCGACGCCCGCGCCATCATGCTCACCGGCTATGGCAACATCGCCACGGCGGTGGCGGCGGTCAAGTCAGGCGCCGTCGACTACCTGTCGAAGCCGGCCGACGCCGACGATGTCGTCCGCGCCCTGCTGGCGATCGAGGACAAGGCCCCGCCGCCGCCGGAGAACCCGATGTCGGCCGACCGCGTGCGCTGGGAACACATCCAGCGCGTCTATGCCCTGTGCGGCCAGAACGTGTCGGAAACCGCCCGCCGCCTCAATATGCACCGCCGGACGCTTCAGCGCATCCTGGCGAAGAGAGCGCCCAAGTAAGACTTAGCCACCGCGTGGAGGGTGCGTCACACCAGGGCCATGTCGTCGCGGTGAATGACTTCATCGCCCATGGTGTAGCCGAGCAGGCCCTCGATGTCCTTGCTGACGCGGCCTCGAATGGTGCGGATATCCTCGGCGTTGTAGGCGACGATGCCGCGCGCCACCTCCAGGCCCGACGGCGCGACAATCGACACGCTGTCGCCCTTGTCGAACTGGCCGATGACCTCGACAATGCCCGACGGCAGGAGCGACTTGCCGTTGTGCAGCGCCCGGACCGCGCCTTCGTCGAGCATCAGCTTGCCGGCCGGCGCGACGGTGCCAGCGATCCATGCCTTATAGGCCGCGCTCAGGGATGCCTGCGGCCGGATCAGGGTAAAGCGCGCCCCCGCCGGTCCACCCAGATGCGACAGGGGTTCGATCGTGCCGCCGAACGCGATGAGGGTGGCGCACCCGGCCGAGCCGGCGATCCTGGCGGCGGCGATCTTGGTCGCCATGCCGCCGGTGCCGACGCCGGCCTGGCGGTTCGCGCCGCCGGCCATGGCTTCGATCGTGGCATCGAGCTTGTGCACGATGGGAATGTGGCGCGCCTCCGGGTTGCGGCGCGGATCGTCCGTATAGAGACCATCGATGTCCGACAGCAGGACCAGCGCCTCCGACCGTACCAGCTGCGCTGCCCTGGCCGCCAGCCGGTCGTTGTCGCCGTAGCGGATTTCCTCGGTCACCACGGTGTCGTTCTCATTGACGACGGGGATGCAGCCGAGCTCGAACAACGTCTCGACGGTGGCGCGCGCGTTGAGCCAGCGCCGCCGCTTCTCGGTGTCCTCGCGCGTCAGCAACACCTGGGCCGTCTTGAGGCCGACCTGTGCAAACGCCGCCTCCCAGGCGCTCATCAGGCGCGGCTGTCCGGCCGCGGCGGCGGCCTGCTTTTCGTTGAGCTTGAGCCGCGCCCTGGTCATGCCGAGATAACGCCGCCCCAGCGCCACCGCGCCCGACGATACCAGGGTCACATGCTTGCCAGCGCCCTTCAAGGCGGCGATGTCGCGCGCCAACCCCTCCAGCCACGGGCCATTGACGCCGACCTCGCCGACCACCAGCGCCGAACCGACCTTGATGGTCACGCGCCCGGCGGCGGCGATCGCTTCCGGCCACAACGGCGATTTCATGTCGGCAGCGGGCATGGAGGCTTTATCTCGGCGGGTTTAAGTGTTAGGGCGCGCTTTACTGGATAAGCCGCGCGGCGGCAAGGGCAAGAAAACGGTAACAAAATGAACTATATAGGCACCCGCGGGTTCAACGGGGGGCGCGATTTCGCCGGCGCCCTGCTCGATGGCCTCGCGCCCGACGGCGGCTTATACGTGCCGGAAACCTACCCCATGGCCGAGGTCGATGCGAGCGGCGACTACGGCGTCCTGACCGAAGCCTTGCTCAACCTGTTCGGCGCCGGCGTGTTGGGGCCAGGCGCCGTGAAAGCCGCGGCCGATCGCACCAAGGCCGCCTTCCTCCGCGACGGCCAGATGCCATTGACCCAGCTTGCGGACAATCTGTGGCTGCTGGAGTTGTATCACGGCCCGACCCTGGCCTTCAAAGACATGGCCATGCAGATGATGGCGCCTCTGACCGACGCGGCCCTGGCGCAGCGCGGCGAAACCCTGACGCTTGTCACCGCCACCTCCGGCGACACAGGTGCGGCAGCCGTGCGCGCCTTCGCCGGTTCCGAGCGCGTGCGCCTCATTGTCTTCCATCCGCTCGGCCGTGTATCGCCGGTCCAGCGCCTTCAGATGACCACGGTCGAGGCAGATAATGTGCTCAATATCGGCGTCGAGGGCGACTTCGACGACTGTCAGCGTATCGTCAAGTTCCTGCTCGGCGATCCCGGTCTGAAAGAGCGTGGGCTGATCTCAAGCGTCAATTCGATCAACTGGGGCCGGTTGCTCGGACAGGCGCCGTACTACCTCGCCGCCGCCGCGGCCTCCGGCGCTGACAAGCCCGATTTCGTCGTGCCGACCGGCAATTTCGGCGACGCCTTCGCCGGCTGGGTGGCGCGCAAGATCGGCGGCAACATCGGTCACTTGCACACGGCGGTGAACCAGAACGACGCCCTGGCCCAGGCGATCAATCACGGCCACTATGTACGCCGTCAGGCCAAAGAATCGGCGTCGGTGTCCATGGACGTCCAGGCGCCGTCCAACTTCGAACGGCTGGTGTTCGAGGCCTCGAACCGCAGCGTGGAAGGCACGAAGGGTCTGTTCGATGAGTTCCGCGCCACCGGCGACGTCCGCCTGTCGCCCGACCTGCAAGACGCTTTGCGCGCCGAAGTGTCGGCCAGCGCGATCAGCGAGGCCGAGACGGCGGCGACGATCAAGCTCACCCATGACCGCTTCGGCAAGGTCATCTGTCCGCATACGGCGGTGGCTGTCGCGGCCGCGTTGAAAAGAGATGACGGCCAGCCGCAGATCGCGCTGGCCACCGCCCATCCCGCCAAGTTCCCGGACTTCGTGACGCGGGCGCTCGGCTTCGCGCCGGACGTGCCTGAAGCGATTCAAAAGCTTTACGGCCTCAAGGAAACCATCCGCACCCTGGCCAATAACGACAGCGAGGCGCTGCTGGCTGTCAGGGCCTTCACAGCTTAGAAATAGTCCGCCCCATTGGTCACGTCGCGGTGATAGTCGAGGCGGCGGTAGAAGGCCTCCGGGTCCTTGGGCTTCACCACCCATGACGGGTCGTGATTGAGCAGGTCAAAGAGCCGCGTCAGGGTGAAACGCATGGCTGAACCGCGCGCGAACATCGGCAGGGCGGCAATCTCGGCGTCCGACATGGCCCTCATCTCGCGATAGGCGCGCGCGAAGGCCCGGATCATGTCCGGCATCGGCTGGCCGCCCGGCGTGAAGCCCCAGGCATTGATCGCCACCGCCAGGTCGTAGGCGTAGAAATCGGTGCAGGCATAGTAGTAGTCGATAACGCCGGTAACCTCGCCGTCGTCGTTCATCAGCACATTGTCGGTGAAATAGTCGGCATGGATCGCGCCCTTCGGCAGGTCGGCGGGCCAGTGACTGTTAAGGTACGCCAGTTCCTGGCGGAAGTCAGCCAGAATGGCCCGGGCGCGTGGTGACGCCTCCGCCTTCGGCACGCAGCGTTCGATCAGGTGCGGCCACGCCTGCGGCCCCATGCTGTTCGCGCGCACCTCCGGGAAATCGCCGCCGGTCAGGTGCAGCCGAGCCAGCCATTCGCCCGCCGACGCCGCATGGCGCGTATCGGGATTGCGCGGCCAGCGCCCCGGCAACCACTTGATCAGCGCCGCCCATTTGCCGTTGATCTGGCCCAGGCTCGACCCGTCGCGCATCAGGGCCGGACCCGGCGCCGGATAGCCCTTGCGGTCGAGATAGAGCGTATAGTCCATGAACCAAGGTAAATCATCTTGCGGCGTGGCGGCCTCGAACAGGGTGAGCGCATAGCGCCCGGTCGTCGTCTCGACCTTGAAATTGGTGTTCGACACCCCTTCCTCGATGCCTTCGAGGTGCGTCAGCTCGCCGATGTCGTAGGCGCTCAGGAAAGCTTTCGCGTCATCGTCGGATACGGGGGTGAAAACGGCCATGCGCGCGGTATAGCCACACGCCCTTAAAAAATCCACCGGACCGAAAAGCCTTTGACGCCTGCGCCCCCGGCGATTATGTGAAGAACAGGTTCCAGCCAGGGTTTTGAACGCGTCATGAGCGAAACCATTCCGCCTCCCGAAGTCATCTATATCGACAGCCACAAGGTCGCCTGCAACGGCGGCGGCGGGGCGCTCGGCCATCCGCTGACCTATTACGAGCTGGGCGGGGACGGCACCGCCGAATGCGGCTATTGCGACCGCAAGTTCGTCTACAAGGACCACGCCCACGACTATGAAGACCCCGCCCCGCGTCCGGAAGGCGAGCACTAAATTCCTTCAGGAGACCCGCCATGCGTTACCTCCACACCATGGTGCGGGTGCATGACCTCGAAGCAGCGCTCGACTTCTTCTGCGACGGCCTGGGCCTTATCGAGGTGCGGCGCACCAATAACGACCGAGGCCGTTTCACCCTGGTCTTCCTGGCCGCGCCGGAAGACACCGGCCTCGGCGGCAAGCCGGGCCTGCGTCCCCAGGCCGAGGTCGAACTGACCTGGAACTGGCCGGACAAGGACGGAAACGTCGAAGCCTACAGCGGCGGACGCAATTTCGGCCACCTGGCCTATGAGGTCGATGACATCTACGCTGCCTGCCAGCGCCTGTCCGACATGGGCATGGTCATCAACCGCCCGCCGCGCGACGGCCAGATGGCCTTCGTCCGCTCGCCCGACGGCATCAGCGTCGAACTGCTGCAAAAAGGCGATCCCCTGCCGCCGGCCGAGCCTTGGGCCAGCATGGCCAATACCGGAAGCTGGTAATGTTCAAGACCTTCGCGCTCGCCGCCATTTTCATCGCCCTGCCGTTCGCCGCCCTTGCGCGGCCGCAATGGACGGCGCAGCAGGCCAATGCCTGGTATGCCGCCCAGCCGTGGCGGGTGGGCAGCAACTACATCCCCGCCGACGCCATCAACCAGCTTGAGATGTGGCAGCCGGAAACCTTCGATCCGGAGCAGATCGACTGGGAACTGGGCCTGGCCGAACATACCGGCATGACCACCATGCGCGTCTTCCTGCAGGACCAGTTGTGGGCCTCCGATCCGCAGGGCTTCAAGAGTCGCCTCGACCAGTTCCTGACCATTGCCGCGAGGCACCACATCAAGCCGCTGTTCGTGCTGTTCGATTCGTGCTGGGATGCCCACCCCCACCGCGGCAAGCAGAAGGACCCCACCCCCCGCGTGCACAATTACGGCTGGGTGCAGAGCCCCGGCATCGACCGGCTGGAGAACAAGGCCGATTATCCGGAACTGGAGTCTTACGTGAAGGGTGTCATCGGCGCCTTCGCCCATGACGACCGCGTCCTCGGCTGGGACGTGTGGAACGAGCCGCACGACCAGGCCGACACCGACACCATCCACAATACCGACGACACCAAGCTGGTCGCCGACCTGCTGCCCCAGGCGTTTCAATGGGCGCGCGACGCCGACCCGGACCAGCCCCTGACCTCGGGCGTGTTCGATGGCGGCGACTGGTCGCCGGGCGCATCGCTTACGCCCATCCAGAAGGTCCAGCTCGAACAGTCGGACATCGTCAGCTTCCATAGCTACGCCTGGCCGGAAGAGTTCGAGAACCGGGTGACGCAACTGGAAAAATATGGGCGGCCGATCTTCTGCACCGAATATATGGCGCGCTCGGCCGGATCGACCATCGACACCGTCCTGCCGGTCGGCCACGACCACCGTGTCGCCATGTACAACTGGGGCTTCGTCGACGGCAAGACGCAGACGCGCTTCCCGTGGGACTCATGGGAGCACCCCTACGTCAACCACAACCCCGTGGTGTGGTTCCACGACCTGTTCCACAAGGACGGCACGCCCTACCGCCAGCGCGAGATCGACATCATCCGCAAGCTGACGGGCTACAGCGGTAACTGATCCGTTTCTTGTTCGTTAAGGCTAAACATACCATATCTGCGCCATGCTGCGCTCCTCGGCCTATCTTCTGCTGACCGGCCTTTTCCTGTACGCCTGCCTTGGCGGCATGCGCTCGGACGCCCAGGCGCGCCTGACGCCGCTGAGCGCCAGCCAGCAGGACGACCTCGATCAGCTCTCCGTCCAGCGCCGCACGGCCGAACGCAAGAGCGACGAATCGCGCGCCACCGCCCGCCAGCTGGCGCAGGAGATCGAGGACCTGCGCCAGCAGATCATCGCCATCTCGAAGACCCAGGGCGTTTCGGAAACGCGCGCCGCCATCTACCGCGCCAAGCTCGACGCCATCAATCTCCAGGAAGCCGATATCGAGCGCCAGTTGATCGCCGCGCGCGGCCGCGAGGCGCGACTGCTCAGCGCCCTGCAGATCTATTCGCGCAACCCGCCGCCGGCCCTGTTCGTGGCGCCCAGCCGCGCCAATGACGCAGTGCTGGCGGCGATCATCATGCGCGCCATCACCCCGACGCTCAAGGCGCGCACGGATGTCCTGGTCGGGCAGAACCAGCAGCTTGTCGCCCTGCGCCGCGATGCCGCCCTGCAGAACGAGGCCCTGTTCATCTCGCAGTCCGACGTGTCGGATGAGCGCCGCCAGATCGAGGACCTGATCGCGCAGAAATCGCAGCTGGAAGACCAGCTCCTCGGCCAGGCCGACCAGTACCAGGCGGCGGCGGCGGCCATCAAGGCGCAGCAGGACAAGCTGGGCGGCGGCATCCTGCGCGGTTTCCTGAGCTTCGATGCCGGCGACGCCAGCCACCTCCTGCCACCGGTGGTCGGCGACAAGGTGCGCGACTTCGGCCAGGCCGATGCGCTGGGCGGCACCACGGCGCCGGCGCGCGGCGTCAGCTATTCCGCCCAGCCCGGCGCCCAGGTGACCTCGCCGGTCGAGGGCGAGATCGAATATGCCGGCCCGCTCGATTCCTACGGCCAGGTTTTGATCATCAATGCCGGCGGCGACTACCGAGTCGTACTGACGGGCCTTGGCCGCGTCTATGTCGAACGCGGCCAGACCGTGTCGCGCCAGGAGCCGCTGGGGCGGATGCCGGTCCTGACCGACCACAAGGTCGTGCTCTATATGGAGCTGCGCCGCGGCGACGAACCGGTCAGTCCCGCCACCGCCATCAGCCTGGCCGGGAAATAGGCCTCGCGGAAAGCCCCTCGCTTCGCTCGGTGTACTTTTCCGGGTTGAAAGTATTGAAAAACTGTCCCTTGGGGCCGCCCGGCGGCCCGTAACCTTGCCGAAGGCCGGACAGGTTTTGGCCGAAGAGCCAAAACCTGTCCGATAAAAGCAAATCCAGGACGCAGAACCGCTTCAAGTCCTGGATTTTCTTCATTGAGAACGTGAAAAAGTACACTGAGGCAAGTGCGCAGCACCTGCCGAAGGACTTTTTCACGATAGAGTCCCGGCCCCGTTTACGCCATAGTCACAGCCCTATATATAGGGTTCTGCCTGTTCCCAGTTCGAGGCCATCATGAAGAACCTTTATCTCGGCGGTATCGCCGCTGTCGCGCTGAGCATCGGCGCCGTGGCCTATGCCAACCAGCCGGTGTTTTCGTCGTCATCCGATACCTATAACCAGCTCGACCTGTTCGCCGAGGTGCTCGACCTGGTCCAGAAGGACTATGTCGTCAAGACCGACCCGAAGAAGCTGATGAACGCGGCGCTTCAGGGCATGCTGGCCAGCCTCGACCCGCATTCCAACTATCTCGAAGGCAACGACTATACCGACCTGAAAGAAAAGATTCAGGGCAAGTACGGCGGCATCGGCCTCGAAGTGACCGGCGAGGACGGCGCGGTCAAGGTGATCACCCCGATGGACGACACGCCGGCCCAAAAGGCCGGCATGCAGTCGGGCGACTACATCACCGCCATCGACGGCGTCTCGATCATCGGCATCCCGCTCAATGACGCAGTCAGCAAGATGAAGGGCGATCCCGGCACCAAGCTGACCATCACCGTGGTCCGCGCCGGCAAGGACGATCCGTTCGACGTCACCCTGACGCGCGAGATCATCAATGTGAAGTCGGTCAAGACGCACATGGAGGGCGACTACGGCTACCTGCGCATCGCCAGCTTCCAGGAGAACACGGCCCAGGAAACCAAGGACGCCCTGGCCGACCTGATCGCCAAGAACCCGAACATGAAGGGCCTGGTGCTCGACCTGCGCAACAATCCCGGCGGTTCGCTCGACCAGTCGGTGGGCGTGGCCGACCTGTTCCTCAACGGCGGCGAGATCGTCAGCCAGCGCGGCCGCGATCCCAACGACATCCGCCGCTACCAGGCGACGCCCGGCGACATGATGAACGGCAAGCCGATCGTCATCCTGACCAATCCGGGCACCGCCTCGGCGGCGGAAATCGTCGCCGGCGCGCTCCAGGACCAGCACCGCGCCGTGACGGTTGGCCTGACCACCTTCGGCCAGGGCAGCGTCCAGAGCCTGATCGAGCTCGGCCAGAACCGCGCCGTCAAGCTGACCACGGCGCGCTACTACACCCCGTCGGGCCGTTCGATCCAGAAGACCGGCATCGAGCCCGACCTCGAGGTGGCGCAGTCGAAGGACCAGGCCAAGTACATCGCCTCCTCGGCCCAGCAATATACCGAGGCCGCTTACGCCAACGCGCTCGACGCCGACGAAGGCAAGGTGCGCCGCAGCCCGCACACCGTGCAGGAGGTGCCGCCGGACGACTTCGACACCAAGACCGGCGACTTCGAGCTGGTGCGCGCGCTCGACGTGCTCAAGGATGACGGCAACGTCCAGATGGCGGCGGCGCATCCGCGCGGCGCCAAGCTCGCCGATTCGGACCTTGTCGGCACGCCCGGCCAGCGCTTCGAGAGCAAGACCAAGGCGGCGTCCACCGGCGACGCGACTTCGTCCTCGGCTTCGGCGTCATCGAGTTCCTCGGCCACGCCGCAACCGTAACGAAAGGCCTCCCGGAAACGGGAGGCTTTTCTGCTTTCAGGGGGTGAGATGAGAGCCTTGTGGGTTGCGCTGTTGCTGGCTGTGGTGCCGATGGCGGCGTGGGCGCAAAACGCATCAAATCTGATGATGATGCAGGGGCCGGTCACGCCGCCGCTCGACAGTCGCTACAGCTATGTTGAAATCCGGCACGACGGCACCCAGACCTGGGTTCCGCCGACCCTGTGGTTGGGAACGGACGACAAAGCGCCGCCTCAGCCGGACTACAGGATGGAAATGGATGTCGTACCGACTCCGTGGTACGTGCCCTTTGTGCAGCGCGTCACCGTTGATCAAGGCCAGTACGATCAGGTCCTTGCGTTGACCGCTGCACTGGTTTGCGAGGACACGGTTGGCGACGATGGGGCCGAAATCACCATCAGCATTTTCACGGCCGGACGGCAAACCGGCTACTGCTTTCTGGAAGGTGACGCGGCGCGTTCTTACCTCGCGGCGCTCAAACAGATTCCCGGCGTTCCGCTGTCTCCGCATCAGGGGCTGGAATCGCTGGCCGGGTTTCTCGGCAATGCGGGAACGCCGTCTTATCCGGGCGATCCGCCTGATGGCTGGGTAAAACTTTGGTACTCAGGTCAGAATGTCGACAAGCCTTATCCCGAAATCTGGTTTGGCCAGACCAACGCCCTGCCGCCGCGCGATCCTTCTAATCCAAATATAGTAACGCGACTGGTGCTCAGCGCGCGGCAGTACCAAATGATGACAAATGTCGCCATGTTCGAGACATGTTGGGCCGACCCATACGGCATAACATATGATAGCGACCTAACCGTCGACAGAAACGGCAAGCCGTCAGGTTGCATCTATGCTGGTCCGCAGGCCTGTCACTATCTCCACGTTCTCTATTCCCTGTCGCTGCCTGGCGAGGAAATCGACGGAATCGAGACGGTGCGTCGATTGGCGGCGCGATTGGGTTGCCAGCCCGACCCATGGCCGGAAAGCGCTGGCGGTTAAGAAATTCCTCCGCCGATTCAGTTTCCGTTAGGGTTTGTTAACCCTGACGCGGCAAACTTTTGGCCATGTTCGCCAAGCCCAAAGCCGCTGCCCCGTCCGCGCCGCGTTTCACGCCGCGTTCGCGTGGCCGCGACAGCGGCCTCGCCGACGCTTTCAAGGCTTTCACCGCTTCGCCATGGGCGCCGCCGGTCACCGCCTTCGGCACCTTCGTCATCGCGCTCCTCGCCTTTCTCAATTTGGCCGGCGATCCCGACGCCGGCTCGCCGTCGGTGCGCATCCGCCTCGACAAGCCCAAGGCCGCCGCGCCGTCATCGGCCGTGGCCCCGGACGACAGCGCCTCGGGCATGCAGGCCTTCACGCTCGACAGCCTCGGCATGTTCCAGGACACGACGGTGGGCGGCTTCAACCTCAGCCAGGACGGCACGGCCGCGTCGCCCGGCACGGCGGTGATCACGCTTCCCGACGGCAGCAGCTATAGCGACAGCGCGGGCCCCGCGTCCGGAACGCAGGCGCCGGCCTCGCCGCTTGTGCAGGCGCCGATCGCAGGCCTTGTCCAGACGACCAATGACGGGCCGCTGCCGATGATCGCGCCCAACGGCATGACGCCGGCCTCGGCCTATGCCCGTCCGTTCAAGAGCGACGGCCGCCCGATGGTGGCGCTGATCGTGGGTGGTCTTGGATTGAACCCGACGACGACGCGCGAGGCGATCGACCAGTTGCCGCCGCAGGTGACGCTCAGCTTCGTGCCCTATACCTCAGGCCTGCAGGGCTGGATCGATCTCGCCCGCGCCTCGGGGCACGAGGTGATGATCGAGGTGCCGATGCAGCCGACCAACTATCCCGACAACGACCCCGGCCCGCAGACGCTGATGGCCAATGCCTCGGCCTCGGATTTGCAGGCGCACCTCAACTGGGCGCTGTCGCGCTGCACCGGCTTCTTTGGCGTAACCAATTACCAGGGCGGCGCATTCTTCAAGGACAAGGCCGGCACGGCGACCTTCATGGACAGCCTGAAGTCGCGCGGCGTCGCCTTCATCGACGACGGCCAGGCGCGCAGCGTCGGCGGCGCCTGGGCCCGCGCCTCGGCCGACCGCATCGTCGACAACCAGATCAACGCCACGGCGATCAATGCGCAGCTGGCCGGACTGGAGCAGACAGCGAAGTCGCGCGGTTCGGCGCTCGGCACCGGCTTCGCCTATCCGGTGACCCTGGCGACGGCGTTTGCGTGGACGCGCTCGCTCGACGCCAAGGGCATCCAGCTGGCGCCGGCCTCGGCCATCACCCACCAATGACCGGCCCCACAGGATACCGGCCCAATGTCGGCATCGTCGTCTTCAACCGCGACGGCCGAGTCTGGCTTGGCCACCGTTTCGGCGTCGGCGGTGATCACGCCTGGCAGTTTCCGCAGGGCGGCATCGACGAGGGCGAGGACCTGGAAGCGGCGGCGCGGCGCGAGCTTCAGGAGGAAACCGGCATGACCTCGGTTGAGCTGATCGGGCGGACTGCCGACTGGGTGACCTACGATTTCCCGCCAGAGATATTGGCGCAGAAGAAGATCGGCCGCAATTTCAAGGGCCAGAAGCAGATCTGGTTCGCGTTCCGCTTTGTGGGCGACGACAGCGAGATCGACCTTGAAGCCCACGACGAACAGGAATTCTCGCGCTGGGAATGGTGCGGCCTTGACCACGTCATCGAACGTGTGGTGCATTTCAAACGGGAAAGCTACAGGCAGGTGATCGCCGAGTTCGCCGGGCTGGCTCGGTAAGGGCACGGGGCGTGGGGTCCTTGGACTCCACATCTTCTTTGATCCAAGAAAAAGCCGCCCCAAAAGAGCGGCCTTTTCTTGGATCAGGGAAGGTTTGGGGCCGCCCGCCGCATGGCTTTGGGCGTTCGGCGCGGAAATCGCGACATTTAGTCTCGATTTCATAAGGTTTGCCATGCGGCAAACCTTCGCGTCTCACCCCCCAAACCCATGACTTACCGAGTCACACCGTCAAACAGCGTCCGCGATCGCCCGCCGATCCAGATAGCATCGCCATCCTGCGACACATAAATCCGCCCGGCCCGGCCGATCTTCCTGCCCTGCGCCGCCACATAGGGCGCACTCGCCAGACCGTCGCCCAGCAGCCACTGCGCCACCGAAGCGTTGAGGCTTCCCGTCACCGGGTCTTCGCGCAGGGCGCCGTTCTGGTCGCTGAAGAAGGCGCGAATTTCCCACGCCACCTCGCCACCCGCTGGATATGGTCCGACCACGCCGAGATCGAAGCGGCCGCCGGGGCTGGCGTCGGGCTGAACCGCCAGGACCGCCTCCGCCGAGGCCAGCCTGACCGCCAGCCAGCCGGGTCCATTGTCGGCCCAGCGCGACTCGATGACCGCTTCCGGCGCGATGCGCAGCACGCGCACGGCGGCGGCGAGATCGTCTTCGGGCACCGGCCCCGAACGGATCAGCGGCGGCGCGGCAAACGCCAACTGGTCGCCGTCACGGCGGATGCGGACCAGACCCGCACCGCACTCCTGAATCACCTCCGCGCTCTTGGGCCGGCCGTCGCGCTCCAGCCAGACATGGCAGGTGCCAAGCGTCGGATGGCCGGCGAACGGCAACTCCCGCTCCGGGCAGAAGATGCGCACGCGATAGTCGGCCGCCGGGTCGTCGGGCGGCAGAAGGAAGGTCGTCTCGGAGAAATTGAGCCAGCGGCAGATGTCCATCATCTCGTTGCCCGACAGGCCATCGCCGTTGACCACGGCCAGCGGATTGCCGGTCCGAGGACCGCTTTCGAACACGTCGATCAGGGAAAAGTGATGCGCCATGACGGCCTCCTTCACGCTTGCTTCTGCCATTCCTGTGCTTGTCATGCTAGGGGGTAGCCACCGAACAAGCCGGAGGTTCCAGAATGTATATCGATGGTTTCGTAATTCCCGTGCCGACCGACAAGAAGGACGCCTATCTCACCGCGTCGAAGGGGTGGGGCGACATATGCAAGGCCAACGGGGCGCTGCGCCTGGTCGAATTCTGGGGCGACGACGTGCCCGACGGCAAGCTGACCTCCTTTCCGATGGCGGTCAAGCTCGAGCCCGGCGAGACGGTTGTCTTCTCCTACGTCGAATGGCCGGACAAGGCGACGCGCGACGCCGCCAACGAGAAGATGCGCAACGACCCGAACATGCAGAACATGGAAATGCCGTTCGACGGCAAGCGCATGATCTACGGCGGCTTCCAGCCGCTTTAGAACATTTCCTGGTCGAGCTGACTCGGGAAATCTTCTAATTGTTTGTTTTGCGCGCATCTTAATCCGAAAAGTGTGTCACACTTTTCGGGATGCGCTTAGTCGCGATGGTAGGGCAGGCCGGCGAGGATCGTCGTCGCCCGGTACATCTGCTCGGCCAGCATCGCCCGCACCAGGGCGTGCGGCCAGGTCTGCGGCCCGAAGGCCAGCGAAAACGTCGCCGACTTGACGAACTCAGGGTCGAGCCCGTCGGCCCCGCCGATGACGAAGGCCACCCGGCGCTCGCCACGATCCTTGTAGGCATCGAGCCGCTCGGCGATCCGGCGCGAGGTCAGCAGATCGCCGCGTTCGTCGCAGGCGATGACGATGCCGCCCCCGCCTTCACCGGAAAGCCCCAGGGCGGCGCGGATGGCCGCCGCCTCGTCGGCCTTGGTCTTCTTCTTCGACTCGACCTCGACCAGTTCGGCCGGGCCAAGCCCGATGGCGCGCCCGGCCTGGCCGGCGCGGTTGAGATAGTCCTTGGTGAGGTTATTTTCGACGGTCGCGCCCAGCCGGCCGACCGCACACAAGGTCAGTTTCAAACAGAGACCGTATGGCCCGTGCCGGTGGCCGACAGCGACCAGATCTTCTCGATGTTATAGAAGGTACGGACTTCCGGGCGGAAGATGTGGACAACAACATCGCCGACGTCGATCAGCACCCAGTCGCACGCCGGCAGGCCCTCCACCTTGGCCTTGCCGTGCCCGGCATCCTTCAGCGCACGCAAAACGTGATCAGCCAGGGCGCCGACATGGCGGTGCGAACGGCCCGAGGCGATGATCAGGGTATCGGCGACAGAGGACTTGCCCTTGAGGTCGATGCAGACGATGTCCTGCGCCTTGTCTTCGTCGAGACGATCGACGATCAAGGTCTCAAGTGGCGGAAGGTCTTCGGAAATTTCGACGGAATCGTCGCCAGGAAGAGGCGCCGGGGAGGCGGTTTGGGGCGCGTCATGCGCGGTCGGGCGTGGCAGGGGAGGAATTCCTTGTTGTCCTTGAAGCCGGCACCCTAGCACGGAAAGCCCGCCGGGTCATCCCTTTCACGGGTTTTTTGAAGCTTCCTTTTCCCGCTTGAGTCTGGCACGAAGTGCGGTCGAGGAATGGCTGTGCAGCGGTCCCTTGAGATAGGCCCAGGCCGGCGCCTTCTGCAAAGGCAGGATGTGGGCGGCGCGCTCCTTGATGCGGAAGTGGGCAAAACGGCGCGCGGCCGGCGAAAAACGAGCATTCATCATCGCGCCCGGCCGCGACACCACCACCATCGGCATGATGTGCATGATTTGCAGCCAACCCCGCCACCTGTGGAATCCGGCCAGGCTGTCGCCGCCCATGATCCATACGAAATGCACGCCGGGATAGCGTGCCTTCAGCGCCCTGAGGGTATCCAGCGTATAGGTCGCGCCGATCCGGGCCTCGAAATCGGAAATGACGTCGTGCGGGCCGATGAACGGCTTGAGTTGGGCGATGCGCTCGGAGAGCGGTGCGGTCTCGTGGCGGCTTTTCAACGGATTCTGCGGCGAGACCAGCCAGATGATCTTGTCCAGGCCGAGCTTGACTCGCGCCGTTTCGGCAACGTGCCTGTGGCCTTCATGCGCCGGATTGAACGAGCCGCCGAACAGGCCGATCTTCATGCCGCGTTCGAGATGCAAGCCGGTGCGCAGCGCACCCGAACGCACGGGGTAGGTCATGGGCGCGGGACCGGCGAACCACATGCCGTCAATTGTCCCAGGGATTGTAGCCACCGGGCGCGGTTCCGGCGGCCTGTGGCGCATCGCCGCGGATGGTCTCGAACGCCGCGAACAGCAACTCGCGCACGCCTTCGCTGGATACGCCCGAAATCAGGTGCGGCGCCTGGCCGGCCGCCTTTTTTACTTTGGTCGCCAGCGTCTTGCGCGTGTCAGCGTCGAGCGCATCGACCTTGTTGATCGCCACCAGTTCCGGCCGGTCGGCCAGACCTTCGCCATAAGCCTCCAGCTCGTGGCGGATGACCTTGTAAGCGCCGGCCGGGTCGTCGCCGGTGCCGTCGATCAGGTGGATCAGCACCTTGCAGCGTTCGACGTGGCCAAGGAAGCGCGTGCCGAGGCCGGCGCCTTCGGACGCGCCTTCGATCAGGCCGGGAATGTCGGCCAGGACGAAGCGCTGCTCGGGGCCCAGATCGATGACGCCGAGATTGGGGGTCAGGGTCGTGAACGGGTAGTCGGCGATCTTGGGCCGGGCGGCCGACGAGGCGGCGAGGAAGGTCGACTTGCCGGCGTTGGGCAGGCCCACCAGGCCGGCGTCGGCGATCAGCTTCAACCGCAGCCAGAGCCACTTTTCCTCACCGTCCTGGCCCGGCATGGCGAAGGTCGGCGCCTGGTTGACCGGGCCCTTGAAGCGGGTATTGCCCCAGCCGCCATTGCCGCCCTTGGCCAGCAGGTAGCGCTTGCCGGCCTCGTCGAGGTCGACGATCAGCATGTCCTCGTCTTCGTCGAGCACTTCGGTGCCGACCGGCACGCGCAGGACGATGTCCTCGGCATTGGCGCCGTGCATCTGGCGGCCCTTGCCGTGTTCGCCGGTCCTGGCCTTGAAATGCTGCTGGTAGCGGTAGTCGATGAGGGTGTTGAGGCCCTCGGTGGCTTCGATCCATACGTCGCCGCCCTTGCCGCCGTCGCCGCCATCGGGCCCGCCGTTGGGGACGAACTTCTCGCGCCGGAACGAGACGCTGCCCGCGCCGCCGTTGCCCGAACGGATGAAGATCTTGCACTGGTCGAGGAATTTCATCGCTGTTTACTAGGCGCAACGGCGGCGGAGGGCAAGAATGTTGTGCTCAGCGAGAGGATAAGTGTGAGGCGCGCCGGTTTGCCTTAGAGGCTAACCGGATGGAATCGAGACTAAATGTCTCGATTCCCGCAACGAACGCCCGAAGCCATGCGGAGGGCCGGGGCAGCCCGCTAAAGAATCCGCACCATATGCAGCGCAGGGTGCTCGCCCTCGCGCGCCAGCGACGTCTCCATCGTCCGGCGGCCCGTATAGAGGAAGTCGGCAGCGACCAACACCCGCGCTGACGCCGTATTGTCGGCGAAGTGCGCCGCGTGAACCACCTTGTGCAGCCTGCGTCGCTTGACGTAGGCCAAAAGGCCGTCGATCGCCTCGACCGCATAGCCATGGCCGCGATGCTCGGATGCTATGAAAAAGCTGAGATTGGGACCGAAATTGTGGATGCCCCCGGTCTTGCCGCAGGCCGACGGAGTCAAGGACACGACGCCGGCCAGGAGGTCGTCGTCGACGCGGATCGCCCAATGCTGCTGGGGCAAGGCGCGCATGCCGTCGAGCATCCGCTCGGCTGTCTCGCGGCCCAACGGATGCGGCACGGCGTGGGTCATGCGCGCGCAGC
>CAYYTA010000087.1:0-24341 GCA_964474575.1 uncultured Caulobacteraceae bacterium
CACAAGCTGACCTCGGGCGGCAAGGCGACCGTCGGCGCGGTTGGTGATGCGCAACTGGCCGATGTAGAAAGCACGGCGGCGGGCGTCAGCGTCACCGGCAAGACGGTCCATGCCACGACGCTCACCGCCAAGACAGCGCTCGATGTCACCGCGAATGGCGGCGACCTGAACCTTGCCGATGGCACGGCGGGCACGACGGCTCTGCTTCAAACCACAGGCGCGACGGGCGACATCAACGTCACCGATAAACTCAGTTCGGGCAGCACCGGCACCGTCAAGGCCAAGGGCAAGGCGACGATCAAGACCATCGAGAGCACGGCCGCCGATCTCGATATCGAAGGCGCCAGCCTCGACGTAACCACGGCCACGGCCGATACAGCCCTGGCCATGACCGCATCGAACGGCGACCTCAATCTGGTCGACGGCTCGGCCGGTACGACCGCCGATGTCAAGACGACCGGCGGCACGGGCAATATCCAGGTCACGCACAAGCTGACCTCGGGCGGCGAGGCGACCGTCGGCGCGGTTGGTGATGCGCAACTGGCCGATGTCGAAAGCACGGCAGCGGGCGTCAGCGTCACCGGCAAGACGGTCCACGCCACGACGCTCACCGCCAAGACAGCGCTCGATGTCACCGCGAATGGCGGCGACCTGAACCTTGCCGATGGTACGGCGGGCACCACGGCGCTGGTGCAGACGACAGGCGCGACGGGCGACGTCAACGTCACCGATAAACTCAGTTCGGGCAGCACCGGCACGTTCAAGGCTCAGGGCAAGGCGACGATCAAGACGATCGAGAGCACGGCCGCCGATCTCGACATCGAAGGCGCGGCGATCGATGTAACCACCGCCACCGCCAATACAGCCCTGGCCATGACCGCCTCGAACGGCGATATCAAGCTCGGCACAGGCCTGGCCTCGAACGGCACAGCCGACCTTACGACGACGGGCGGCACGGGCGACATCACCGTCGTCACCAGCCTGACCTCGGGCGGCAAGGCCACCGTCACGGCGACCGGCGACGCCAGCCTGACCAGCGTCGAAAGCACCAACAACGCGGTCAGCGTCAAGGCGGCGACGATCGATGCCGGCCTGTTGCGCGCGAACACCAACCTCGACGCCACGGCGACCGGCGGCGACCTCAAGCTCGACAACGGCACGGCGACGACCGGCACGGCCAGCCTGACGACCAATGGCGCCAGCGGCGACATCCGCCTGATCGGCCAGCTGAAATCGGCCGGCGACGCCACCCTGACCTCGGTGGGCGATATCTTCGCCGCCAAGGTCGAGGCGATGTCCGGCGACGTCAAGCTGACGGCCACGGCGGGCTCGGTCACCGGCCAGACCAGCGCCGACCGCGCAGACCTCACCGCCGATGCCGGTTCCGTCACCGTCAATGACGGCGTCAAGGCCCTGCTCGGCACGGTCACGGCCGGCGAGTCGATCACCGTCGATTCCGGCACCATCGACGCCACCATGACGACGGCCCAGTCCGGCAACCTCGCCCTGACCACCCACACCGGCGACCTGACGTTGGGAACCGGCTCGGCGGGTGGCACAGCCAGCCTCAAGGCCATGGGCGCGACGGGTGATGTCAAGGTCACGACCAGCCTGACCTCGGGCGGTACGGGCACGGTGGCCGCGACGAATGGCAAGGATGACCTGGCGTCGATCAAGAGCACGGGCGCCGCCATCGACGCCAGCGGCCGTGCCATCACGATCGGCTCGGCCGACGCCAAGACCAACCTCACCGTGACCGCGACCAATGGCGACATCGACCTTGCCGCCGGCAAGGCGGGCATGGCTCTTCTCAAGACCACCGGCGGCACCGGTGATGTCAAGGTGACGACCAGCCTGACCACCACGGGCGCCAGCACGGTCGACGCCAAGGGCGCGGTTACCCTGGCTTCGCTCACCAGCACCGCCGGCAATATCAAGGTCGACGGCGCCAGCATCGACGCCACCACTCTTGATGCCGCCACGCAGCTGGCGCTCACCGCACATAATGGCGACGTGACGCTCGGCACCGGCAAGGCCGGCGGCGCGGCCGACCTGGAATCCACCGGCGGTACGGGCGACGTCAGGGTGACCACCAGCCTGACCGCCACGGACGAAGCCAAGATCGGCGCGACCGGCGATGTGACGGCCAATCTGGTCAGGAGCACCGGCGCGGATGTCAATATCGGCGGCGCGACCGCCAACGTCACCACCGCCGACGCGGCGACCGATCTGACCCTGACGGGTACCAATGGCGACGTGACGCTCGACACCGGTACGGCGGGCGGAAACGCCACCCTGCAGACGCTCGGCGGGGCCGGGGACGTCATCCTGATCAGCTCACTGACGGCCTCCGGTACGACCACGGTCAATGCCAAGGGCGACGCCTCGCTCAACGACATCGATAGCACGGGCGACATCCAGGTCGATGCCCTGGGCGCGGTCGAAGGCAAGACGGCGGGGGAACGCGCAACGCTGACGTCGACCAATGGCTCAGTGACGATCAATGCCGGCACGGACGACCTGCTGGGCCAGGTCAAGGCCGCCGGCGCGATCACCGTCACCGGCGACAGCATGGATATCACCTCGGCGACGGCGACCAACGGCGCCCTGGCGCTGACGGCCGACAATGGCGACGTGGTGCTGGGCGACGGCTCGGCCGGAGCCACGGCCGACCTCAAGTCGACCGGCGGCACGGGCAATGTCAAACTCACCGGCACCCTAACCTCGCACGACACGGCGACCATCACCGCTTCGGGTAATGCCCGCCTGGCCAATGTCGAGGCGACCAATGGCGACGTTACGGTCACCGCGTCGTCGGGCGAGGTCACCGGCGCCAACACGACTGACCGCGCCAACCTCACTTCCGACACCGGCCAGGTGATGGTGACCGGCGGCACCAAGGCCCTGCTCGGCAATGTCAAGGGCAAGACCGACGTCACCGTGGCGGCGGACAATATCGACGTCACCAGCGCCATTGCCTCGACCGGCGCGCTGAGTTTGGTCGCCGACGCCGGCGATGTCGCCCTGGGCGACGGCTCGTCGGGGACCTCGGCCCTCGTCAGGGGCAGCAACAACGCCAATGTCACCGGGACGCTGACCACCGGGACCACCGGCACGGTCGAAGGAACGGCCGGCTCGGCTCACGCCGGCACCCTGACCTCCGGCGGCACGGCGACGCTGAAGGCGGGCACGCTCGCCTCGGGCGGCGCCATAGAGAGCACCGGCGCCGATGTGGTCATCACCGGCGCTACGGTCGATGTCGGCACGGCCAAGGCGGCGACGTCGGTCAATGCCAGCGCCTCGACCGGCAACCTGCACATTGGCAACAGCACGGCCGCCGACCTCGTCTTCACCAGCACCGGCCAGCTGGCGCTGGGCGGCGCGACGGCGACCAACGGCGTGACCATCAACGCGCCGGACATGGACCTGACCGGCGACCTCGACGCCAACAAGATCACGGTCAACTCAACGCAGGGCATGCGCCTCGGCGACGATCCGGGTGGAACGGCCGGCTTCGACCTCAGTCAGGCGGAAATGAACCACTTCAAGGCGGCGGGCGCGAATTCGGCGATCGTCCTCAACGCCGCCGGTTCGGATATCCGCATCGGCACGCTCGGCTGGACCCTGCCCGATCCGGCGACAAGCGTCAGCCTGTTCACAACCGGCCGTATCGATATTGTCGGCAAGCTGGTCTTCGACGGCGGCAACGCGCCGGCGACGCGCTCGATCACGCTCGGCGGCAGCGTCAGCGACGCCGCGGCCAACGCCTCGGTCATTGCCGTGACCAGCACGGCCGACGCCGGCGGCCGGATCGATGCCGGCGGGGCGAACCTGACGCTCAACGGCAACGCCGTCGCCGTCGGCCAGGATCAGGACTTCCTGAGCGCGCTCGGCGTCGATGCCGGCGGCACGCCGATCACGGCGGGGACGGCGGCCAGCGCCTATGTCAGCCAGCCGCTGTCGACGCTCTACCGTGCCCGCGTCCTCTACAGCGATCCGGTGCTGATCCGCGCCGGCCAGCTCAATGTGCGCTACACCGACTTCGCCCTAATCCAGAATACCGGCCTGCCGGGTCTGAACGCCGGCGTCATCCTGGGCGGCACCACCGCCTCGCCGGTGCCGACCGCGCTCAAGCTGACCGCGACCCCGGCCTCGTCGTTCAACGCCTTCGCCGTCTTCGGCACGATCAACGGCGTCGATGGCGTGGCCACGGCCCTGCTCGGCGGCACGGTCATCAACATCAACGGACCGGTCTCGCCCGGCGACTCGCGCGTCAACGGCTGCGTCATCGGCGCCTCGACCGCCTGCCTGTCGTCGCAGATCAGCGAGCCGCCGCTCAACGTCTTCGACAGCAGCAACATCCAGGTCATCAGCGCCGTGGCGCCCGACCTGTCGTTCGACTCGGTCCTGTCGAGCAACAACGAGGCCCTGTTCTCCGACATCGCCACGCCGGTGTCGCAACTGCCCGACGAGGACTGCAAGCCCGACGCCGCCAATCCGAACAAATGCCCGACGGGGAAAGCCCAATGATCAAGGCCGCCCATCTCATCGCCATCGGTCTCGCCGCCGCGTTCGGGCTGGCCCTGAGCCACGCGCCGGCCCATGCCCAGGCCGAACAGGAGACCTACCTGCTCGGGCGCGACGCCAATGGCGAGCCGTGCTCGGCCAAGCGGTCGTGGGACAATCCGCACATCAGCCGCTATGACCGCTCCTACGTCATCACCTGCCGCGGGGCGTCGGCCAGCCGCAGCCAGGGCACGATCCTCATCATCAACACCAAGTACGGCAAGCTGTCGGACGACAATCCGTGCGGCGCGGCCCAGGACGTCGACGTCAAGGACATCGGCACTGTGCGTGCGCGGCAGTGCTACGACAAGGACCTCGGCATAACCGTGGTGTCGGCCGACTTTACCCATGACGGCGCAATCTATGCCGGCGACGCCGCCCTGACCGCGGCGGGACCGATGGAGGTGGCGCTGAAGACCCTGGCCGGCCTGGCGCCGCCGGTCGTCGACCGCTATCAGTCGAATACGGCGTCGATCAACGGCCTGGCCCTGCCGCCGGCGCCCGCCCAGGATACGGCCGCCGCCACCGAAACGGTGCCGACGGGCGGGAGCTTCGATCCGGCGATCACGCTCAGCAACGGCATCGCGCTCAACCAGCAGGGCGCCTATAACGAAGCATCGAGGACCCTGAATGACGGCCTGAGCCGCCTGCCGGCCAACGCCAGCGACTATACCCGCGCCGAATTCCTGCTCGAGGCGGCCCTGGCCGACTCCAATATCGGCCAGGCGGAATCGGCCAAGAATCACTTCGCCGACGCCGAGCACATCCTGGCTTCGGGCGGGGGCGGCAAGACCAGCACCTACCTGGTGCGCAAGATGTCGACCTACGAGGCGCTCGACTTCATCAACCGCCGCCAGTGGCCCGACGCCCTTTCGGCGCTCAAGGCCGGCGATATCCAGAACGCGCCGCTGCTCGATCCCTCGGTGATCAGCCAGCTCAACCAGAATCCGCCGACTTCAACCGCGCCGTCGTCGGTCGCGATCGTCGATCGCGGCGAACTGTCGTCCACCCTGATGGAGGCCGAGCGCCAGTGGGCGTCGAGCGTGGCGCTTCTCGCCACCGGCGACGCCGACGGCAGCCGGGCCGCGCTCGACGCGGCGACAGCGGAGGTCAACATCCTTCAGGCCAAGGTGTCGAGCGACTCCCTGATCGCGGTCAAGGCGCGTATCCAGCGCCAGTACGGCCGCCTCCAGGCCTATGAGGGCAAGACCGGCGACGCCATCACAAGCTTCGACTGCTCGCTGGCCATCCTGCAGGGCGGCCGCGTCACCGATCCGAAGGCGTGCGTCTTCGCGCCCTCGGCCGGCGGACCCAACGTCGTCGCCCTGTCGGGGCCGATCATCGCCGAGACCGAACTCGAACGTGCCGCCCTGCTGGCGCGGCAGCAACCGGTCAGGGAAAGCGACGTGACCTCGGCCTACAGCACGGCGATCGACTCCCTGCTGGCGTCGAGCAGCGTCGGCGAACGCCAGCCGGTCGAGCTCCAGCCCTATTTCGATATCCTGGTGGCGCAGAACGCCGCCGATCCCAATTCGGACGCCGCCGAATCCTTCTTCCGCGCCGTCCAGGCCATTGGCGAGCCAGCGGTCGCGCAGCAGATCGCCCAGCTCCAGACCGTGGTCACCGCTGACCCGGCGCTGGGAGCCAAGGTTCGTGACCGCCAGGAACTGGAACGCCGTGTTATCCAGCTGCGCTACCAGATCGCCACCGGCGCGGCGGCGACGCCGGCCGACCTGGCCCTGCTCGAAAGCCAGCGCCAGAGCGCCGAAAACGAGCTGGCCACTGTCAATGCCGAACTGGCCGCCGACCCGCATTACCGCATGGTCGACGACCAGCTGGTCAAGATCGGCGACATCCGCGCCGTCCTCGCGCCGGGTGAATATTACGTCAAGATCGTCCAGCTCAAGCAGAAGGCCTACGGCCTCGTCATCGGCCGCGACCAGACCTTCCTCTACGCCATCGGCGCGGGCAGCGACGCCTTGACCGTCATCTCCAATCGGGTGCGCGCGTCGATCCGCGACAATTCCGGCTCGCTGCCCTTCTTCGACGTCCAGGCGGCCTACGCCCTGTTCGCCCTGGTCACCGGCCCGGCCCAGGATACGCTGAGGAACGCCCGCGCCATCATCATCGACCCGACCGGACCGCTGCAGAACGTACCGGCCGGCGTCATGGTGACCTCGGCCGACAGCGTCAAGGCCTATATGGCGACGGTCCAGGATACGCCCAACGACTACAGCCACGTCGCCTTTCTGGCGAAGAGCAGCGACGTCTATTACGCCCTGTCGCCCCGGTCGCTGCTGATTTCGCGCTCGTTGCCCCCGTCCGCCGCGCCGCACCGTTTCATCGGCTTCGGCGAGAACGCCCCGCCGCCCACTCCCGACGCGCAGCAGGCGTCGCTGATGATGGACTTCGCTGGCTGCCGGATGGCCTATGGCGACTTCATCGATCGCGTCCGCGGCAACAAGCCGGTCAGCGCCCATGAAATCGGCCTGGCCGCCAATGCGCTTGGTGCATCGGGCGCTCCGGAGGTGACCGGCGCCGCCTTCACCGATACGGCGGTGGAGGCCAACAGCGACACCGGCGCCTATGAACAGTACCAGGTCGTCCACTTCGCTACCCACGGCATTCCGGAGACGCGCGTCGGCTGCTCCGACATCCCGCCGTCGCTGATCACCACGATCGCGCCGATCGGGGCGTCGGACAAGATCACCTCGGACGGCTTCCTGACCTTCCCGGAAATCGCCCAGCTCCGCTTCGACGCCAACCTCGTCGTCCTGTCGGCCTGCGACACGGCGGCTGGCGTGTCGGGCGAACTGGGCCGCCTGTCGGGCCAGGAAGACTCGGGCGCCATGCTCGACGGCCTGGTCCGCGCCTTCTTCACGGCGCGGGCGCGGGCGGTGATGGCGACCTACTGGAATGTCCCGGCGTCCGTCGAGACCGACGACCTGATGCGCACCTTCTACAGCTACGGCCGTTCCCTGAGCATGGGCCGTTCTTTGCGCGCCGCGCAGAGCCTGCTGATCGCCGAACCGCAATATTCGCATCCCTATTACTGGGGGGCCTACGTGCTGATCGGTGACGGCTCGAAATCGATGCTCAGCGGCCCGGCCCTGCAGACGGCGTCGAACTGAAGATTGGATAGCGGCGATGCTGGCGTTTTCGCCCACAGCTCAAGGCGCCCTTGAAGCCTATGCCCGGCCGGCCTTCGCCGCCCGGGTCAGGACGGCGCTGGCCGCGAAGTACCCCCAGTTCCTGCCGCGCTTTCCGGAAAAGCTGCAGGACCTGATCACCGGCAACATGCTGGGCCGCGCAGCGGGATGGGGTCTGAGCCACCAGTCGTCCCTGCTCGGTTTCTGCGAGATCATGATCACCGTCGCCGCCAATTTCGATGAGGAGCCGGAGATCCGCAGCCATCTCGAGGCTGCGCCGCAGCCGAAGGATTACGCTTTCCGCGACCTGCCGAAGACCGTGCCGAAGCCGGCGTGGACGCGCGCCGAACGCCGCCGCTCGAACCTGCCGTTCTTCGTGCCGCCGTCCTTCGCCGGCCAGCCTGTGCCGGAGCAGACGGTGGCCGCCCTGCCGGTGGTGCTGTTCGACCGCCCGGACGCCCAGAACGCCCGCGGGGCGGTATCGGCGGCGGCGGGCCAGGCCGAGGAGCTCGACATCCGCCACCTGCCTGACGCTGTCCTGGTCGTGGCGGCGTGCCGCTCGTTCTGGGGACCGGGCTTTACCGCCATGTCGTGGATGAGCGAGCTGGTGGCGCGGCGGACGGCGCCGACCGTGCTGCTGGCGGCGATGCGGGCGCGGCTTGCCATCGCCTTCGGGAGGTTCATATGAGCGGCGGCGGCTGGCCCGATCCCGGCAAGCTGGGCGATGCCGCCGACAAGGCCGGCAAGGCCGCCGGGGATGCGGCCGACAAGGCGGAAAAAGCGGCGAAGGATGCCGCCGACAAGGCGGAAAAAGCCGCCAAGGACGCCGCCGACAAGGCTGAGAAGGCGGCCGCTGACGCCGAGAAGAAGGCTGAGGACGACGTCAAGAAAGCCGAGGACGCCGCCAAGGACGCGGCCGACAAGGCCAAGACCGAGGCCGAGGCCGCCAAGAAAAAGGCCGAGGACGAGGTCAAGAAGGCGAAGGACGAGGCAGAAGCCGCGGAAAAGAAGGCCGAAGCCGCTGTCGGTGAAGCCAAGAAGAAGGCCGAGGAGGAGGCCGACAAGGCGAAGAAGGCCGCCGAGGAGGTTGAGAAGAAGGCCAAGCAGGCCGTTGCCGACGCCGAGAAGAAGGCCAAGGAACTCGAGGACAAGGCCAAGCAAGCCGTCGCCGACGCCGAAAAGAAGGCGAAGGAGCTTGAGGACAAGGCCCAAAAGGCGGTGGCCGAGGCCGAGGACATGGCCAGGAAGAAGGCCGAGGAACTCGAAAAGAAGGCCGATGAACTGGCCAAGCAGGGCCAGCAGCTTCTCAACAACGCTATCGCCAAGGAACAGGCGATGGCGGCGGCGATGGCGGCGGCCGTCACCAGGGCCGAAAAGGAAGCCGAGAAGGAACTGAAGGCGATCACCGACGGCGCCAACGCCATGATGAGCCAGGCGGAAAACCTGCTCAAGAAGGGCGAGAAGCTGGCGGAGTCGGCGTTTCAGGCCGGGTCGATGGCCATAGCCGGCGTTGCGGCCGAGGCCGGCAAGGCGATGAAAGCGCTCGATGGCCTGGAGGACATGATCTCGGACGACGCGGCCGGCCGCGCCGCCGACGCCCTGGCCGATCCCGCGATGACGGTGCTCGACACGACCATCGAGGTCCTGCCGTGCGGCAAGGTGATCCGCAAGGTCAAGACCAGGGTCGTCCCGCCGGCCGCCGACGACATGGCGAAGGTCATGGAGGAGCGCAAGAACACGGCGCTCGACTATTTCCGTAACGAGATGAAGCTGGGCGAGGCCGAAGCCAACCAGCTTCTGAAAGGCGTCGACCTGACCAAGCCGGTCGAGATCGTCGACGTGCCGCCGCCCGACACCATGGTGCAATATGTGCGCAAGTCGTGGGGCCAGCCGGGCAACTGGTTCAATCCGGATCCGAAGCAGACCGCCGACATGCTGGGCCTCAACGGCGATCCGCTGATCCGCGAAATGAAGACCTTCAAGACACCTGTCGGCAAGTGCCTCAAGTCCTATGCCGCGCCGATCGTCGATGACTGGACCGACAAGGCCAAGGCGGTGGCGACCAAGGGCGGCGGCGTGCAAATGACCGTGACAGATGCTATGAAGAATGCGTTTAAAGCAGTAAGTTAGGCAAGGCGGTACCGTGATGTTGAGCGATTCCGAACGGCGCAGAACCATCGACCGTTGCCACGAGGCGGCGCGGATGATGCGCGCGCTCGACGCCCGCATGCCCGGCGAGCCGTCCTTCGCCTCGATCATCGTCCAGCTTGACCACGTCGCCGGAGCCCTGACCGCCGGGCAGTCGCCGTTGGTGCCGGGCAAGAGCCTGAACTTCGGATTCCTCGGCATGAAGTTCGTGCGCGAGTTCGATCCCAATCTGTCGCGCGAACTGGCGGAACTGAACGAACTGATCGACAAGACCTTCGGCACGGGAGCGAACTGAGCCATGGGCATGCCCGCCGCGCGCATCACCGACATGCACGTCTGCCCGATGGTCACGGGGATCATTCCGCACGTCGGCGGCCCCATCCTGCCGCCGGCGGCGGTGACAGTGCTGACCGGCAAGCTGCCCCAGGCGCGGATCAGCGACATGGCGGTCTGCGTCGGCCCGCCCGACGTCATCGTCATGGGCGCGTTCACCGTTCTTGTGTGCAGCCTGCCGGCGGCGCGCCTCGGCGACATGACTGCGCACGGCGGCACGATTATCCTGGGTTTCCCGACCGTGCTGATCGGCGATTCGGGTGGCGGCAGCGCAGGCAGCGGCGGGGGCGCCGGCGGAGCCGGCGTGCCGGCGGTCGTCACCAACACAGCCGCCGTCTTCCAGAACGCGGCCGCCATGGCCAAGGCGATGATCGGCGCCGCCAAGGATGGAGCGCCGACCTGCGAGATCTGCAAGCAGCTGGAAGGCGCCGGCGGTCCGGACCTCCCGGTGGCCGATCCGTCCAAGGTCCAGGCGATGGCGCACCAGGCCGATACCCTGATGCAGACCCTGAAGAAGAAGGCCAAGGCGGCCGAAGACCAGGCGGCGGCCCTGGGCAAGGACGCGCTCGACAAGGTCAAGGCGCTGGAAAAGCAGGGCGAGGGCCTGCTGGGCGATGCCGAGTCAATGATCGAAAACGCCATGAAGAAAGCCAAGGCCGCCGCCGAGGACGCGGAAAAGCTGGCCAAGGACGGATTGAACTCGGTCGAAAGCCAGATCCAGGAGGCGATGAAGAAGGCCCAGGCCATGGCCGACGAGGCGGCCAAGCAGGCCAAGAATCTGGCCAAGCAGGCCGAGGACGCCGCCAAGGCCGCCATGAAGCAGGCTCAGGCCGCAGCCGACGAGGCCAAGGCCATGGCCGACGAAGCGATGAAGCAGGCCAAGGCCGCCGCCGAGGCGGCGCAGAAGCAGGCGGAAGCGGCGATGAAGCAGGCCGAGGCCGCGGCCCACGACGCCGCCGACAAGGCCAAGCAGGCTGCCGCCGACGCCGAAAAGCAGGCCAAGGAGGCGATGAAGCAGGCCGAAGCCGCCGCCGAAGACGCCAAGAAGAAGGCCGAAGCCGCCGCCGACACGGCGAAGAAGCAGGCTGAAGCCGCCATGAAGGAGGCCGAGCAGAAGGCCAAGGACATCGAGAAGCAGGCGGAAGCCGCCGCGGCGACGGCCGAAAAGGAGGTCAAGGACAAGCTCGCCGAGGCCGAGAAGCAGACCCAGGACGCCGTCAAGCAGGCCAAGGACGCCGCCGCCAAGGCCGAACAGCAGGCCAAGGAGGCGGCCGACAAGGCGAAGGAAGCCGCCGCCGCAGCAGCGCAGGAGGCCAAGGCCGCCGCGCAACAGGCCAAGGCCGCCGCCGACAAGGCGAAGGACGCGGCCAAGGACGCCAGTGACGCCGCCAAGTCGGCCGAGGACGCGGTCAAGAACCTGCCCAAGCCGCCGTCCCTGCCGGGAGGCCTGTGATGGCGGACGACTGGTACGCGGTGGTCGACGCGGCGCAGGATGACAAGCTGCACGGCCTGATCAAACAGTCGTCATCCTATGTCTGCCTGTTCGCCGGCAAGGTGCCCGACGTGCTGGCCGCGGCCTCGCCGCATCTGGTGAAGATGGTGCCGGGCGAGCCCTTGTTCGAGGCGTGGAAGACCGAAGGACGCGGCCGCAACTGGGGCATCATGTGCCAGTCGCCCCGCCCGATCGAGGTGCTGCGCCGCCATTTTCGCCAGTTCCTCCAGGTGAAGAAGCCCGACGGCATGATGGTCCTGTTCCGCTACTTCGATCCGCGCGTCTTCAACGTCTATGTCCGCAACGCGACGCCCGAGGAGCAGGCGCCGTGGTTCGAAGGCATCACGCTCTATTCGGTCGAGGACAAGGACACGACCCACGGCTATAGCTGGGGCGGCGGACGCCTGCTTGACAACGGCAAGCCGGTGACGGTGGCGGCATGACGCTCGGCGAAACCCTGGCCGGCAACGACCGCAGGACCTCGGCGATCATGCTGGTCCCGGCAATACTGATCGCCTTACTGGTGGTCGGCCTGCTGCCGGACGGCATCGAGCGCATCATGCGCGCCTTCCGCCTCGACCAGACCCTGAGCCTGTCGTGGCAGAGCGGCATCGTGACCATCGTCCTGTTCGGCGCCCTGATCGCGGCGGCGATGCTGTGGGGCGTGCTGTCCCGGCACGTCGTCCTGGCGCCGGGCCGGTCGCCGCTGGCATCGGGCGGCATGGGCGCGGCCATGGGGATCGCCGGCGTGCTGGTCGCCACCGGCTATGTCGCCCTGGCCGGCAGCCTGCACTGGACGATCACCTATGCCAGGCCGCACATCCTGCTGCTCATCGCCGGCACGTGCCTCACCCTGTTCCAGTGCGCGGGCGAGGAAATCTATTTCCGTGGCTGGGTGCAGCCGATGCTGGCGCGCGGCTGGGGCGTATGGCCGGGACTGGTGGTGACTTCGCTTCTGTTCGCCGCTCTGCATGTCTTCGCGGGGGTTCGCGCGCCGCTCAGCCTGCTCAATGTCTGCCTGGCCGGCCTGCTGTTCGGCCTGCTGGCGGTGCGCACCGGCGGACTCGCCGCGCCGATCATGGCCCACTTCGCCTGGGATTGGATGGAGTCGATCGGGCTTGGGCTTTATCCCAATCCTGGCGTCGACGTCTGGACCTCGCTGTGGAACCTCGACATGGCCGGATCGCCCTTGTGGGGCGGCTCGGCGGAAGGGCTGAACGGCAGCCTGGCGGAAACCTTCGTCCTCATCGCCCTGGCCGTGCCGTTCGCGTGGGGGCTGATCGTGCCCGCCACAAAAGCGGCGGCGGCATGATCACTCATCCTGCTGCGCCCGGGCGGCGTCGATGCGGTCGCGTTCCTTGAAGAAATTCGGCAGGTCGTCCGGCGTCAGGCTGTGGCCGTCTTCCAGCGGCACGGTCATGGCGTCGACCGGCTGGCCGTCGATGTGCATCTCGTAGTGCAGATGCGGGCCGGTCGAACGCCCGGTGGTGCCGACATAGCCGATCGTCTCGCCCTGGTGGACGCGCACGCCCTGGACGATGCCCGGCGCGAACGCGCTCTGGTGCAGGTAGAAGGTCTGCCAGCCGTTGTCGTGCTGGATGACGGTCAGATTGCCGTTCGGCCCCTTCATCGCCGCCCAGGCGATAACTCCGTCGCCGGCGGCATAGATCGGCGTGCCTACGGGCGCGCCAAAGTCAGTGCCCTTGTGCATCTTCATGAAACCGAGCACCGGGTGGACGCGCATGCCGAATTGCGAGGTGATGTGCGCGCCGTCGATCGGCGTGCGCATGAAGCTCTTGATGACGCTGCGGCCGTTGCCGTCGAACCAGCCGGCGTCCCCGGTCTTCGGCGCGAAGAAATAGAGCGCCTTCGACTTCTGGGCCGTGGTGATCGATGCATAGACCAGGTGCGGCGGCCCGACCGGTTCGCCCGACGCGTTCTCGGTCTGCTCGAAGGCCGCCTCGAAGACGTCGCCGGGATTGATTTCGCGCTGGAAATCGAAATCGTAGGAGAAGGCGCGGGCGAATTCGGGGATCAGGCTGTCGGTGATGCCGGCCGTCACCGCCGACGAATAGAAGCTGTTGGTGTCGATCTCGCCGCGCTTGACGATCATCACCGTCTTGAGCGCCGCCGCCACAGCGCTGGCCGAGAACCGGCCGGGGCCGGCGGGCAGGATGGTGGCGCCGGAACTGTCGGCAAAGGCGATGTCGGCGCGTTGCAGCGCAGGCGGGTTGCCGGCCGACAATTGCAGGGCCAGGCGGATGTCGCCGGGCTTGCCGGCGCCGAGCACGCCCGAGGCGGCGTTGGCGGCGACCTTCGCGTCGTCGGGCGACAGGCCGCTGGCCGCGAAGGCTTCCGGCAATTGCGCCAGCGACGACAGGGTCATGACCCGCGACAGGTTGCTGGGGGCAGGCGCCGCCGCGGCGATGACCGCGGCCTGGTCCCTGGTCACGGCGGGCTTGTGGTACGAAAAATGGGCGACCGCGGCCCCAACGATCAGAATGGCCGCCGAGATGCCAAGTGCAATCAGGCCGCCGCGCGGCGCCCGGAACGACGGCGGAGCTGGAGCGGTCGCGGCCGGGGGAGGGGCCTTTTCCTCCGGCGGCGGCGTCTCGGCCTTCGGCGCCGGTTTCAGCCAGGTTTTGGGGTTGAAGGAATGGTCTTCGGCAACCTTCGCTGGCGATTCTTCCCCCTTGCCCGGCGGCGTTGCGCTACCACTTCCCGACCCCGGCTTGAGCCAGGTTTTCGGGTCGAAGGAATGATCCGGCTCGTCCTCGCTCATTTTCGCCTATCGCCTTGTGACTCTTCCGGTTATTTCCGCGTTATTTGTGTTTATCATGGCTTTCAACGCTCTGGAAGTTGTGCTTAAGTCCGGGCAAAATTTGCGCGAAATTTTCAGGGACCTGATCTCTTATGGCGGGAAAAAAAAGAGTTGCCTGGCGTGAAGGCATGTTCCTGCGGCCCCAGCATTTCCAGCAGCAGGACCGCTATTTCGATTCGCAGCTCAATACCCGGATCACCGGCACCGGCCCCTACGCCTGGGGCCTGTTCGACATCGCCATCGACGAAGACCTGGCCAGCCTTGGCAAGTTCGGCATCACGCGCCTGTCGGGCGTCCTGCCCGACGGCACCACTTTCGCCATTCCCGACGGCGTCCCGCCGCCGCCGCTCGACGTGCCGCCCGACACGCGCGAGGCCGTCGTTTACCTGACCCTGCCAGCCAGCCAGGAAGGCGCGGTCGAATTCCGCGATTCCGACGCCGCCACCGCCGAAGCCCGTTTCCTGGTCGACGAGGAGGAAGTGTCGGACGCCTTTTCCGACGACCGCGTCCAGGAAGGCGTCGAGTTCGGCCGCGCCAATCTGAGATTCGGCGTGACGCGCGACCAGACCTACGGCCGCGTCACGGTCGGCCTGGCGCGCATCCGCGAGATCCAGAACAAGCGGCTGATGTTCGACGACCGCTACGTGCCGCCGGCGCTCGACATCCGCGCCGCGCAGAAGCTCAAGGGCGGGCTGAACGACATCCTCGGCCGCTGCGACCAGCGCCAGGAGGAACTGGCCCTGCGCGCGGTCGAGGCGACCGACGGCGGCTCGGAAACCTTCTCGTCCTTCCTGCTGCTCCAGGCGCTGAACCGCTGGTGCCCGATCCTGCGCCACCTCGATTCGCTGCCCATGGTTCATCCGGAGCGTCTCTACGAGAACCTGGCGGCCATGGCGGGCGAGATCGCCACCATGGCCCGGCCCGACCGCGCCTATTTCAGGTTCCCGCCCTACGATCACGAGAACCTGCAAGGCACGTTCGAGCCGGTGTTCGACGCCCTGCGCAACATGCTGGCCGCCGTCTTCGACCGCTCGGCCGTGCAACTGCCGCTCGATGTGGCGGGACCGGGTGCCTATGTCTCGACCATCCGCGACCACAACCTGTTCAAGACCGGCTTCTTCTATCTCGCAGTCGCGGCGGCTGCGCCGCTCGACGAAATCCGTGGCCGGTTCCCGTCGGTCGCCAAGATCGGCCCGGTACAGAAGATGCGCCAGATCGTGGAAAGCGCCCTGCCCGGTGTGCCCCTGCGCCACGCGCCGACCCCACCGCCGCAACTGCGCGTCCTGCCGGGTTACGTCTATTTCGAACTAGACCGCGGCGCGCCTGATTTCCGTGACTTCGCCACCGCGCCGGGCCTGGGCCTGCACGTGGCCGGCGAATGGCCGCAATTGAAGCTCGAACTCTGGTGCGTGAAGAGGGCGGACAAATGAACGACAAGGACGGAAACGGCGGCAATCGGACGGTTTTCCGTCCTTCGCCCCTTCAGGGCCTGAACCAGAACAAGGGCCCGCAGCCTCAGGGCGGGCAGCCGTTTTCCAGCGGCCCGTCGCCGTTCGCCCCGCCGCCCCCACCGGTGGCGCGCGCCGTCTCGGCCTTGCCGACCGACGACATCCCGCTGCCCGAAGCCGATCAGGTCGTGCGCAACCGGCTGATGACCGAAGCCGGACCGGTCCTGGCGCTGGCCGCATCCGTCCGCTCGGGCCGCACCCGCCCGCCGCTGCCGCAGTTTCACAAGATCGCCCAGGCGGCGATCGCAAAATTCGAGAAGGCGATTCAGCCCGGTCTCGACAACGAAACCTATCAGCGCGCCCGCTACGCCGTCTGCGCCACGGTCGACGACATCGCCCAGAACCTGCCCGGCATGACCAACGACACCGCCGAATGGGCGCGCCGTTCCATGGTCGTGACCTTCTTTCATGAGAACATCGGCGGCGACCGTTTCTGGCAACTGACCGACGACATGCTGGGCCGGCCGCAGCAGAACATGGCGATCATCGAGCTGTTCCATGCCTGTCTCGCTGCCGGCTTCGAAGGCCGTTTCCGGGTCATGCCCGACGGCAAGCGCCGTCTCCAGGAAATCATGACGCAGCTCTATGCCTGCCTCGATTTTCCCCGCAGCCTGTCTCAGCGCGAGCTGGTGCCGCACTGGCGCGGCGAGAACGCGCCGATGACCAAGGTCGGCTTCTGGAACTACATCGCCATGGCGGCCGCCATTGCGTTCGGCGTCCTGCTGCTGATCTTCATCATCCTGCGCCTGATCCTGCTGTCGACCGGCCACACCTCTTGGGACAATATGGGTGCGTTGATACCGGGCGACCGTTTGCGGCTGTCGCGCGAGGTCGCGGCCCCCGCCGCCCCGCCGGCCTCGGGCCAGATGCAGCAACTGGCCGACTTCCTGAAGCCCGAGATCGACCAGGGCCTGGTCAAGGTCGAGCAGGACGCCACGACGGTCCGTGTCCGCACCACAGTCGGCCAGTTGTTCAAGCCGGGCTCGGACGAACTGGAGCCCGACCGCGTCGCCCTGTTCAACAAGATCGGCCAGGCGATCGAGAAGGAGCCTGGGCCCATCACCGTCGAGGGCCACGCCGACTCCGACAAGATATCGACCCTGCAATTCCCCGACAACATGGCTTTGTCGGGCGCGCGGGCCAATACGGTCGCCGGCCTCATCGCCAAGAACCTGAGCGACCCCAGCCGCATCACCGCCCAGGCCTTCGGCGACACCCAGCCGATCGCTTCCAACGCGACCCCCGACGGCAAGGCGCTCAACCGCCGCGTCGAAGTCGTCATGCAGCGCACGAACTAGGGGACGGAAATGAAAGCGGTCCTGAAATTCCTGACCAACTGGTGGGTGGTCACCATCACCATCGTCGTGCTGCTGGTCGCAGGTCTCTGCTGGGCCCTGCCGATCTTCGTGCCGTTCCTGCGCCCGTGGTGGGTGCGCCTGCTGATCTTCCTGGCCATCGTCGCGCCGTGGGGCGTGTGGGCTTATCTCCGCTGGAAGAAGGCGCGCGAGGCCGCCGACGCCATCGCCCGCGAACTGGCGCTTTCCCAGGAAGGCGGCCAGGAGAGCGAGGAACTCGGCAAGCGCATGGCCGAGGCGATCGCCAGCTTCAAGACACAGGCCGGCAACAAGCGCGACTATCTCTATTCGCGGCCGTGGTACGTCATCATCGGCCCGCCCGGCGCCGGCAAGACGACGGCCCTGCTCAATTCCGGCCTGCGCTTTCCCTTCGCCGAACAGGCGCTGAAAGGGGTAGGGGGGACGCGCAACCTCGACTTCTGGTTCGCTGACGAGGCCGTGCTGGTCGACACCGCCGGCCGCTACACCACCCAGGATTCCAACCAGGCCGCCGACTCTAAGGCCTGGGGCAGTTTCCTCGGCCTGCTGAAAAAGCACCGGCCGTTGCAGCCGATCAACGGCGTCATCGTAGCCATCGGTCTCGACGAGATCATCAAGGCCGATCAGATATCGCTCGACCAGCACGCGGCCATCGTGCGCCGCCGCCTGACCGAAATCCGCGACCAGCTTGAAATGAGCGTGCCGGTCTATGTCCTGTTCACAAAGGTCGACCTGATCCCCGGCTTCATCGAATATTTCGACGATCTCGACGTCGAGGGCCGCCGCGCCGTCTTCGGCGTCACCTTGCCCTATTCGCCGGACAAGCCCGAGGCCAACATCATCGCCGCCGCCTTCGATGAGGTCGCCCAGGCCGGCGCCGACCGCCAGCCCAAGCGCCTGGCCGACGATCCCGATGCGAGACGCCGCGCCCTGATGCTCGGCTTTCCGGCGGAGTTCACGGCCCTGCGCGCCCGCATCTGCCGCTTCCTCGAAGGCGCCTTCATCACCAAGGATCAGCCGGTCGGCGCCCTGCGCGGCTTCTATGCCACCTCGGGCGTGCAGCAGGGCGCTCCGCTCGAACGCCTGCTTGCCGGCATGGGCGAGGTCTATGACGCCCCGCAGTCGACGCATCAGGGCAAGGCCTATTTCCTCAACCGGCTGCTCGGCGAGGTCGTCTTTCCCGAGGCCGGCCTGGTCTCCATGTCGCCGGCGGCGCGGGCGCGGCTGAAAACGCGCATGATCATGATCATGGGCGGCATCGCGGGCTTCGCGGCTCTGGTGCTGGTCCTGTGGATGGTCAGCCTGATCGGCAATCTCGGCCTGCAGTCGAAGCTGGCCCAGCAGGCCGTGGCGGCGCAGCAGCAGGTCAAGGATTCCGGCGTCGACCTCGTCGAGGTCGGGCCCAACGACGCCGACCTCGAACAGGCGGTGGGCGTGCTCGACTCGCTTCGCGCGCTCGATCGCGGCTATGCCGACCGCAAGAAGAGCGGCACGCCGCTGTTCATGAGCTTCGGCCTTTACCAGAAAGGCCATTCCGATCGCGCAGACCTGACCTATCGCGAGGCTCTGCGCCGTATCCTCCTGCCGCGCATCCTGCTGCGGCTGGAAAGCTATATGAACGCCAACATGAACGATCCGATGTCGGTCTATGAGCCGCTGAAGGCCTATCTCATGCTCGGCGGCCAGAAGCCCGGCGCGCTCGACAAGGACACGATCAGGAACTGGGTCGAGAACGACTGGGAGGACGTGACCTATGCCGGCGCCGACCGCGCCGACCTCCGTAAACGGCTCGGCCAACACCTCGACGCCCTGCTTGAGGACAAGGACATGAACTCGGTGTGGCCCAACCGCACCGCGCCGCTCGACGGGCAACTGATCGCCAACGCCCGATCGGCGATCCAGACCCTGTCCCTGGCCGACCGCGCCTACGCCATCATGCGCCAGGGCTCGCTCGCCAATTCCGGCCCCGACTGGACAGCAACCAGCGTCCTGTCGTCCGGTGACGCCGTCGCCTTTGCCAACGGCAAGGAGGTGCTGGCGCTGCGCGTGCCGTACTTCTTCACCCGGCCGGGCTTCGAGAAGGCGTACCAGATGAGCCTGCCCACCGTAGAAACCGATCTGCAGAAGGACCTGTGGGTGCTGGGCACCGACGCCTCGACCGTCAGCGTCAAGGAGCAGATCTCGGGCATCCGCCCGGGCGTCGCCGCCCATTACGCCAAGGACTACGAAGCGGCATGGGACAATGTCATCAACACCATGCAGCCGGCCGACTACTTCAACAACATGGCGGCGCTGAGCACCTTCGCCAAGCCGACCTCGCCCTATAAGCTGCTGCTGCTCGAATTGCGCAAGAACACCAACTTCACCGGTGGATCGCGCGGCGTGGCGGGCGCGATCAAGGACCAGGTCATGGCCACCCAGGGCAAGATCGTCAGCGCCGGCCTGGCCGGGGCTGGCGGCCAGTTCGACGCGGGCACCGACATCCAGACCTATTTCAGCCAGGTCCAGGACTTCGTCGGCGACGGCAAGAACCCGGCGCCGATCGACGACTTCATCACTGCCATGCGCACCGACGGCCAGGCGGTCGCCGCCGCAAAGTCGATCGGCGGCGGGGCGGGGTCGGACGCCGTCCAGGCTCAGACCGCCGGCGCCACCGCCGCCATGGCCACGGCCGGGGCGGGCGCGCCGCCGCAGCTTCAGGGCTTTATCGGCGCGGCGGTCAAGGGCGGAACCCAGGCCCAGACGACGGCCGCCACCGGCGCCGTGTCGGCGGCATGGACGACCTCGGTCCTGCCGGCGTGCCAGAATGCATCGCAGGACAAATACCCCTTCTATTCGGGTTCGACGACCGACGTGGCGGCGCTCGACGCCATGAAAACCTTCGGCGCCAACGGCACGATGGACAGTTTCCTCCAGCAACGCCTGACACCTATGCTCGATACGTCAGGCCCGGTGTGGCGATGGCGGGCCGATGACCCCGTCGCCGCCACGCTCAATCCGTCCAGCGCCGACGAAATGTCGCGCGTGGCGCAACTGCGCGACCTCCTCAGTGGCGGCGTGACCTTCAAGGTGGCGGTCGCCGCCTTCGGCCCCGACGTCGACGGCGTCGAGTTCTCCTCCGGCGGCACGGCCTACAAGTTCGACGCCTCGAACATGGCCGCCAAGCCGATGATCTGGAACCTCAATGGCCTGCCCGAAGCCCACGTCACCCTGACCAAGGGCGGCACAGCGGTCGATAACGAAACCGGCGACGGACCATGGGCGCTGTTCAAGCTGATGGAAAAGGCGAAGAAGCAGAATTCGGGCCCGACGGCCTTCCAGGCGACTTTCGGCCAGGGCACGAAGACGGTGACCTTCAACGTCCTGCTGGCCTCGACCTTCAACCCCTTCAGCCGTGGTGGCGTGTGGACCTTCCGCTGCCCGGTGACCCTGTGAGATCGGCTTTCCTCTTCGGCAAGCTGCCCGCCCACGGCGACTTCATCCGCCGCGGTATAGGCGAGGACGTTGCCGGGGAACTCGACGACTGGCTGTCGGCGTCGCTCGGTGACGCGGCCGCGATCGAGGATTTTGACGATCTCTACGCCAGCGCGCCGGCCTGGCGCTTCATCGCCGATTTCGGCCAGAAGACGATGTGCGGCGTCATCGCGCCGTCGGTTGACCGCGTCGGGCGGCAGTTTCCGATCCTGGCCGGCGTCGAGGCGCCCTATGAGGCCGGCCTGGCCATCGACGCCTGCGAGGCCCTGCTTTACGATGCCTTCGGCACAGGAATGGCGGCCGACGGCCTGATCGCGGCGCTTGAGGACTTTCCCGGCGGCGGCGAGGGCGGCGAAGCTTCGCCGCGCGGCTGGTTCCTGGAAGACGAAAACAAGGTTATCATCACCCGGCTCGACGGCAACCGGCCGCCGCGCCTGGTCCGGCGCATGGTGGAATCGGCGAGGTTGCGATCATGATCACGGAACGGCTGAGATACGAGGTCCAGGCGCAGTCCCATCCCGGGAAGGTGCGCGACCATAACGAAGATGCCCTGTTCGTCTCGGAGGCGCTGGGCGTCTTCGCTGTCGCCGACGGCATGGGCGGGCATGAACGCGGCGAGTGGGCGTCGGCGGCGATCGCCGACTCACTTCGCGAAGTGCCGCGCGAGGGCGATTTCGACTCGCTGCTCGACAAGGTGTCGCGCGCCATCCACACCGCCAACGCCATCATCTATTCCGAAGCCCAGGACAAGCATGTGTCGATGGGCTCGACCGCCGTCGCCCTGGTGCTCAAGGACGAGCGTTTCGCCGTCATGTGGGCCGGCGACAGCCGCTGCTATGTCCTGCGCGACGGCCAGCTTCACCAGCTCAGCCGCGACCATACCCGCGTCCAGGAAATGATCGACCGCGGCCTGCTGACGCCGGAACAGAGCGTCGGCCATCCGATGGGCCACGTTCTGTCGCGCGCCGTCGGCGTCGGCAAGGAGCTGGAACTGGACGGCATAGCCGACGAACCCAGCGCCGGCGACGTTTTCCTGCTGTGCAGCGACGGCCTCTACGGCGTGGTGTCGGACGGCGAGATCGCCGGCGTGCTCGCCACCCAGGCGTTGCACGACGCGGCTGTTTCGCTTATCGACCTTTGCCTGGCGCGCGGTGCGCCGGACAATGTTACTGTGGTGCTGGTCCGGGTGTCCGAGGCCACGGTGCTGTCGTTTGCGGGTCAGGCGTAATGGCGGGTGAGGACGACAATCAGGACGGAAGGCCGGAGGCGCCCGCAAGCCCGCCCGAGGACAAGACCGTCTTCGCGCCAAGCCCGTTCACCTCGCCGCCGCCAGCTCGCCCCGCGCCGACGCCGTTCGACGAGCCCGCTGTCCAGCCCGAGGAAAGCAAGACCGTTCCGCCGAAAAGCGCTCCGCCGGCCGCGTCGCAATCGGCCGTCGAGGCCGCGCCAGCGCCCCAGCCTCAGATGACGGCGCCGCCGCCCAGCACCTCGTTCACCCCGATGGCCCCGCGCGCCGAGGGCGGCGGCATCCAGATCGGCGATGTGCTCAATCACATGTTCGAGGTCAAGCGCTTCATCGCGCGCGGCGGTATGGGTGAGGTCTTCGAGGGCGTCAATGTCGCCAGCGACGAACGTGTGGCGATCAAGGTCATGTTGCCGCAACTGGCCGCCGACCCCAACGTCCAGGCCATGTTCCGCAAGGAAGCCAAGACCCTGACCAAGCTGGCCCACCCGGCCCTGGTCCAGTACCGCGTCATGGCGACCGAGCCGCAGCTGGGCGTACTCTATATCGTCACCGAATATATCGACTCGAAGAACCTGGAAGACGCGCTGCCGCAGATCAAGGCGACGCCGGCGCAGTTGCTGGCCCTGACGCGGCGGCTGGCCGACGGCCTGCGCGTGGCGCATGGCCTGGGGGCCATCCATCGCGACATCTCGCCCGACAATGTGCTGCTGGAAGATGGCGAACTGACCAAGGCGCGCATCATCGACTTCGGCATCGCCAAGGACCTCGACCCGACCTCCAAGACCATCGTCGGCGACGGCTTCGCTGGCAAGCTCAACTATGTCGCTCCCGAACAGCTTGGCGATTTCGACCGCAGCGTCGGACCGTGGACCGATATCTACAGCCTGGCTCTGGTCGTGCTGGCGGTGGCCAATGGCAAGCCGGTCAATATGGGCGGCACCCTGGTCGACGCCGTCGACAAGCGCCGGCAGGGCCCGGACCTCAGCGGCGCGCCGGCCGAATTGCATCCGCTGCTGACGGCGATGCTCAAGCCCAATCCGCAGGAACGCCTGCGCTCGATGGACGAGGTCATCGCCTTCATCGACAAGGGCGGCGCGGCTACGCCAACGCCCGAACCGGCCAGGGCGCCAACAAAGGCCAAGGATAGACCCGCTCCGAAAGCCAGGCCCGAGCCGGCGGCGAAACCGGCTGGATCCACGCCGTCAGCTCCGGCCATCGATCCCAAGCTTCTGATGTTCGGCGGCGGCGGGGCGGTCGTCGTCCTGCTGCTGATCGTCGGCGGTGTGATGATGTTCGGCGGCAAGCATCCCGCCAAGACCACTGGCGCAACGGCCGTGCCCGCCGTGACGGCAAGTTCGTCGCCGGTCGATGCCGCCCGCGCTACGGTTACCGCCACCTTGCCCGGCATCGACTGTGCATGGCTCGATGTCACCAACATTCAACCCGCGGGAGACGGCGTCGATGTCTCCCTGCGCGGTGTGGCGGCGGATACCATCGCGGTTCAGGCGGCGATCGTCAAGGCGATGTCGGCCAAGGGCCTGACCCTCCATGCCCTCAGCACCGACGACGTGGCGCCGATGGAACAAGGGCCGGCCTGCGGCCTGCTCAACGCCTATTCGGCTATCCGCGCCACCGGCGGCTCGCTGATGTCGGCGGCCCAGACAAAGACCGAGATGGACATCCGCCCGGACGCACCGGCCAACCAGAAGAACATCAAGCTGGCCCGGCCGGTCATCACCTTCTATGTCGACCCGCAGACGCCGGACGTCGCCATGTACGGCATCGAGACTTCGGGCGCGATCGGCCGCCTGCCGATCAGCAAGGCCCAATTGTCCGATCCCGCCTTCATCCAAAGCTTCAACATCCAGGCCGAGGGCAATGGCCTGTACCGCTTCGTGCCCAACCAGGACACACCGGGATGGGGCGGGCTGCTGCTGCTCAAGGGCAAGGGACCGTTCCCGGACAATATCGTCATGCCTCCGCCGGCGGCGCGCGGCGCGGCATGGCAGCAGACCTTCCGCCAGATGGCGGCGCAGAACGGCTGGCGCTCGGAAATGCTGTGGATCAACGCCGTCGACGAGACGCCGAATTGAGGCTCGGAGGGTAATGGTTTCTCCCTCGTCCCTATGCGCAGCATGGGGAGGCGGCGCGCAGCGCCGGAGGGGTCGTCTCCACCGGCGTTGTCCCCTCCGACTTTTCCGCGCAAGCTCGGAAAATAAACCTCCCCCACGCCACCGCTAGGGGGGGTGGAGCGATCAGCACGGCGGCTT
>CAYYTA010000088.1:0-116910 GCA_964474575.1 uncultured Caulobacteraceae bacterium
ACAGCGGGTACACGTTGCGGTAGCGGTCGCCGGAGCCGATCGAGAAGAAGAAGCCGTCCGGCACCAGGTCCGGTTCGGTCTCGTCCAGCCACGGATAGTCGAAGCCGTGCGAAAGGATGTTGTCGCGGGCGTGGACCCAGAACCATATGCGCGCGTCGCGATTGGTCTCGTCGATCAGCGCGCCGGTGCGGTCGGAACGGAACGGCAGGCCGTCGACGGTGTGGCCGTCCTTGTCCTTGAGGAAATAGCCCTTGGCATCGAGTTCGTTATAGTAGCGGCTCGACGTCTCGAAACGCGGCCAGATCGAGATGATCGACTGCATCCCCATGTCGTGGAGTTGCCTGTTCATGCCGTCGGGATCGGGAAACTGCGCCGGGTCGATGTCGAGCTGGCCCATGCGCGTCCAGTAGAACCAGTCGACCACCATGACGTCGAGCGGATAGCCCTTCTGGCGGTAGGTATTGGCGACGCGCAGCACCTCGGCCTGGCTGTCGTAGCGCGCCTTGGACTGGATCAGGCCGAAGGCCGCCTTGGGCGGGATCGGCGTCTTGCCGGTGACGCGGTCATAGGCGCTGTAGATATCGGCCGGAGTCGCGCCGGTGATGATGAAGAACGAGACCCGCTCGCCGACCTGGCTGTAGATGTGGGTCGAGTTGTTGACGCCGGCCACCAGGTGGGTATCGGACGGATTGTCCCACACGATGGCGTAGCCCTTCGACGATACCAGCATCGGCACGCACACCGTCTCGCCGAACGGCGCGTCGTACCAGTGCTTGCAGTCGATGGCGCGGCCGCGCAGGTCGAGTATGCCTTCCTGGTTCTGGCCGAAGCCGTAGTAATGCTCGTCGCGAGCGGAGGAGAAACTGGCCCCGACCTGGTAGGTGGCCTCGCCGGAATCCTCGTGCGGCGCCATTTCCCAGCCGTTCATGCTGACCAACGGCTTGCCCGAGGCGTCCGAGACCTGGAGGCCGACCGGGGCCAGCGACGGGGCGAAGTACTTCTCGCCCTGGCTCGGCACGTGCGGCGGCGGAGCGGCGTTGACGTGCAGGGTCAGCGCAGAGGACGAGAACGTATCGCCGTTCTGATCGGTTGCCGTCTTGAACGCCGAGTTGTCGGCGTGGTCGGTCAATATGCCATAGCCGGCGGGCTTAAGCGCCTCGGCCTTGTCGGCGGCGATGGTGACGTGGACGACATTGGGACCATACGCCTCGACGGAAACCCACGCACCGTTGCGGTCGAGGGTGACGATCGGACCGGCATGGGCGGTGGCGGCGGTGATGACGGAGGCGGCAAGGCCGGCGAAGAAGCTTCTCAGCATGGTCAACATCCCTGATAGCGTTATCATTTTTTGTAGGACTAAAGGCTAGAGCGATTGGCCGTCAACCGCAATCGGTCAAATTATCGTATAAAAGCGAAAGATCATTTGCAGATGAAAAACTGCTGGCCCGATTTTCATTGGAAGTTGGCTATCTCCCTCCTTCCTACCCGAAGGATGGGGAGGTGGCGCGCAGCGCCGGAGGGGGCATCTGCGACGGTGTTGCCCCCTCCGTCGTCTCGGGCAAGCCCTCGCCGATACCTCCCATGCTTCGCATAGGGGGGAGGGTGATTACGCAACCGGCGGCAGTTTCCACGGCCCGCGATAGGTTGGCGTGATCAAGGCATTGGCCGCGTCCTTGTCGAACCTCTGCCCGTCCCAGTAGATCTTGTCGCCGGTGCGGAAGGCGGCATTGCCCATGTGACAGACGGTGGCGGTATGGGCCGCCGCCTCGATGCCGCAGGCTGGTGTCAGCGTCCGGTCCTTGATGCAGGCGATGAAGTTGGCGGCGTGCTTGTCCAGGCCGTTGTCGCTGGCAGGAATGGGCGCGACGGCGTCGATCTTCGGCTTGCCGTCTCCGTACTCCGGCATCACCGTCCACTGGCCGCGGTCGACCTCCAGCATCCCCAGTTCGCCGATGAACGGCACGCCATGGTCGCGGCCGTTATAGGGGCCGACGCCGATGCCGACGCTGTGCTCCCACTGGATCGAGAAGCCGCCGAAGTCGTAGAGCGCCGTCTGGGTGTCGGGCGTCTCCATGGCGCCGTCGGGATAGGCGTACTTGCCGCCGACCGCCATGATCGACTTCGGTTCGGCCGCCTTCATGCCGAGCAGCGCCATGTCGAGCAGGTGCACACCCCAGTCGGTCATGAAGCCGCCGGCATAGTCCCAGAACCAGCGGAAATTGAAGTGGAAGCGGTTGGGGTTGAACCGGCGCGACGGCGCGGGCCCCAGCCAGAAATCGTAATCGACGCCGGCCGGGGCGGGGCCGTCCGGCTGGGGCGACAGGATCGGCATCCAGGCGAGATAGGCCCACGCCTTGACCATGCGCACCCGGCCGAGCTTGCCGGCCTGGACATAGGCGATGGCGTCCTGCCAGTGCTGGTTGGAACGCTGCCACTGGCCGACCTGGACGATGCGGCCAAAGCGATTTTTGGCGGCGATCATCGCCCGGCACTCGGCGATCGAATTGCCAACCGGCTTCTCGCAATAGACGTCTTTCCCGGCGGCGCAGGCGTCGGTCATGATCAGGCAGTGCCAGTGGTCGGGCGTGCCGACGATGACCGCGTCGATATCCTTGTCGGCGAGCAGCTTGCGGTAATCGTTGTAGATTTTGGGAGCCTTGCCCGTCAGGGTCTGAAGTTCGGTGGCGCGTTTGGCCAGCACATTGGCGTCGACATCGCACAGGGCCACGATGTCGACATCCGGCAGCTTCTGGTGCGCCTGCATGTCGGCCCAGCCCATGCCGTTGAGGCCGATGACGCCGATACGCACCTTGTCGCTCGGCGCAGCCTTTGTCTTTTTGGGCTTGGCATAGGCGGAAGCCGCGGCCAGGGCGGAAGCGCCTATCGTGCCGCGAATGAGCGAACGGCGGTCGAAACCGGACATGAAAACCCCCTGCCTGTCTGCTTCTTGTAATCGGTTACAGGCAGACTGGCACAGGGCGGCGGATCAGTCCAGCCGCAGTTCCAGCTTTTCGTCGGTAAGGCGCTTGGCCTCGATGGCGCGGTCCTTGAGGATCGCCACGGCGTTCCACAGCTTGGAGATTTCGTCCTCGCGCTGCGACGCCGGAATGGCGGTGTCGTAGGCGCCTTCGGAGATGCGGATCACCGACTGGCTGATGCGCTTGAGCGGATTGGCGATGCCGTTGAGCGCCACCCACAGCGAGGCGATCAGCATGATCAGCGTGCCGGTGCCGGCGATCATGATGAAGTCGAACATGCGCTGCTGTTGATAGACGCGCAGGGCTTCCTGCGTCGTTTTCATCTTGTTCTGGCTGTCGAGCACGATGGCGTCGAGGCGGCCCTGGAAGTATTCGCGGCCGGAAATCGCCTTGGGGTCGAGTCCGAACTTTTCGGCGGCGGCGGGACCTTGCGCATTGGCGATGGCGATCACCTTGTGGCCGAAGGCGCCGACGCTCTTGGCGCCTTTGTCCATATCCTCGAAATAAGGCATTTCGCCAGGTCGCAGGCGGGCCTTCCACGCGGTCATCAAGGCGGCGGTCTCGTCGATACGGCCGTTGAGGGCCTTGGTGCGGCCGGCCAGCTCCTCCGGCGTCTTGGTCAGGTAGATGTTGCGCATCTCGATGATGCTGTCGGCGACCAGGAGGTTCAGCCGCTCGCCGTCGAAGGCGTCGCTGGACGCCCGGGTATATTCGGCGATGGCGCGCTGGTAATCCTGCATGGTCATCAGGCCGAGGGCGCAGATGGCGGCGGCGACGATCGCGAAGGTGGCGACGAGGGAAAGGATCTTGGCCTTGATGGTCATGACGAAATCACACTGTACGCGCGAAGGACGGGAAGGTAAGTCTAGCATCGAGACCTTAATAAATTCCCGAATCGGGGGAACCGCATGAAGACCCGCGCCGCCGTCGCCTTCTCGCCCAGAAGGCCGCTGGAAATCGTCGAAGTCGACCTCGACGGGCCGAAGGCCGGCGAAGTGCTGGTCGAGATCAGGGCTACCGGCGTCTGCCACACCGACGCCTATACGCTCGACGGTTTTGACAGCGAGGGCCTGTTCCCGTCGATCCTGGGCCACGAAGGCGCGGGCGTGGTGCTGGAGGTCGGCCGGGGCGTCACCGGCGTGAAACCGGGCGACCACGTCATCCCGCTCTACACGCCCGAATGCCGCCAGTGCAAATCCTGCCTCAGCCGCAAGACCAACCTGTGCACCGCCATTCGCGCCACGCAAGGGCGGGGGCTGATGCCCGACGGCACGTCGCGGTTTTCGTACAAAGGCCAGCCGATCTTTCATTACATGGGCTGCTCGACGTTTTCGAACCACACCGTCCTGCCCGAGATCGCGGTGGCGAAGATCCGTGACGACGCTCCGTTCGACAAGGCCTGCTACATCGGCTGCGGCGTGACGACCGGTGTCGGCGCGGTGGTCAATACCGCCGGCGTCGAACCGGGATCGAACTGCGTGGTGTTTGGTCTCGGCGGCATCGGGCTCAACGTCATCCAGGGCCTGAAGATGGTCGGCGCCGACCGGATCGTCGGCGTCGATATCAATGACTCGAAGGCCGAATGGGGAAGGCGCTTCGGCATGACCCACTTTGTCAACCCGAAAACGGTTTCGGGCGACCTCGTGGCGCACCTGGTCGAGCTTACCGGCGGCGGAGCCGACTACACCTTCGACTGCACCGGCAATGTCGACGTCATGCGCACGGCGCTCGAAGCCTGTCATCGCGGCTGGGGCGAGAGCATCATCATCGGCGTCGCCCCGGCGGGGACCGAGATCAGGACCCGTCCGTTCCAGCTGGTCACCGGCCGCGTCTGGCGCGGCTCGGCCTTCGGCGGGGCGAGGGGGCGGACCGACGTGCCGAAGATCGTCGACTGGTACATGGACGGCAAGATTGAGATCGACCCGATGATTACGCATACCTTCGCCCTTGAACGTATCAACGAGGCCTTCGACCTGATGCACGCCGGCGAGAGCATCCGTTCCGTGATTGTATTCTGACGATTACGAGCTTCGCCGTTTCGTCGAAGCTCGATTTTGACATTTGCCGCTCTTTCCGTAATGTCCTCCCTTTCCGGATGATATTCGCGGATGGGGTGGGGAGCAGATGATCAACAGGCGGGATTTTCTCCTTACCGGCAGTCTGGCCTTCGCCGCGCTCGCCGCGACCCGCGCCGGAGCGCAGACGCAAACGCCCGCGCCGCTTGGCGGCCTGCTGAAGGTTCCCGACTTTTCACGGCTGGCGGCCGACTGGCGGCGGGTCGGCCTGCGCCCGTCGCGCAAGGGCGGCATCAGGCTCGAAGTGGACCGTGGCGCGGACATCGCGCCCGGCAAGTCCGTGATCCACAATTACGGCCACGGCGGCGCCGGCATTACGCTCGCCTGGGGCAGCGCGGACAAGGTCAAGGACCTGGCGCTCGCCGAACTGCGCGACCGCCTGCACAAGGCGCCGGCCGATGCACGCGTCGTCGTGGTCGGCGCCGGCGCCATCGGCCTGGCCACGGCCGACGCCCTGAAGCGCTGGACGCCCGGCATGACGGTTTCGGTCATGGCCGGCAGTGTCGACCCCTCCGGAAATCCGCGCCCGCAGGACACCACCTCGTGGATCGCCGGCGGACAGTTCGAGCCGTCGGCCCTCTGGCGGGAATATGCCGATCCCGCCGATCCGGCCAGGATGGACGTCCTGCACGACCTCATCCGCCGTTCGTACCAGCGGATCCAACAGCTTAAAGGCCTCGGGACCGAAAAGGACCATGGCGTCGCCGATCGCCAGAACTATATCCTCGCCTGGGAGGACGACCAGGGCTTCGCCCAGGGCATACCCCGCGATGTCGTTCCCGCCGGGCGCACCGGCCTCATGCCCTTCGCCCCGCTGGCGACGGTCGAGGGCAAGGTCTATTCGACCTGGCTCATCAACCCGATGATCCTGCTGCCGAAACTGGTTTCCGACCTGCGCGCCGCCAACGTAACCTTCGAAAAGCGCACGATCGCCACCCGCGCCGACCTGCTGGCCATCGATGCCGACATCATCGTCAACTGCACCGGCCTGGGGTCCCAGACGATGCTGAAGGATCCGGACCTGTCGCCCATACGCGGCCAGCTCGTCGCGCTCAACAATCCGGACAAGCTCGACTGGCTGTTCAGCGGCGGCTGCGGCCCCAACGCCGCCTACATGTTCTGCCGCCAGGACGACATCGTCATCGGCGGCACGTTCGACCATACAGGCAATCTGGGTGGCCTGAGCGACCAGAGCTACCGGGATATAGCCAAGCGCATGCAGCGCATCTTCGGCGGCGACGTCAGCCAGTGTACCTGACACTCGTCAGGAAAAAAGCTCGGACGGCAGGTCGCGCGGGTTCATGACGGCCGAGATCAGCGCCGTCCCCTGCGCCGCCCTGGCCGTCTGCAGCGCCCGCGCCAGGTCGGCGACGTTATCGACGCGTTCGGCCGCCGTCAGCCCCATCGCCTGGGCCAGCATGACATAGTCCCACCGCGCCAGCTTCAGGTGCTCGACCGGCGCGACATTGGGGTTGCTGAAATATCCCCCGCTGCCGTTGATGGTATATTCCTCGACCGCATAGAGCGCGTTGTCGAGCACGATGACGATGGCGCGGACCTTGTTGCGGGCCAGGGTGGACAGGGCCTGGGCCGTCATCTGGAAACCGCCGTCGCCGCAGATGACGATCGGGCGGCGCACCGTGGCCGGGTCGGCGGCGGCCTCCTTCTCGGCGAGGCCGACACCGACAGCGGCGGCAGGCGTATAGCCGATGGCGTTCCAGATGGCGTTGGCCACGAAGCTCTTGCGCTCGGGCATGTCGAGATCGGCGGCCGGATATTGCGCCAGGCAGGTGTCGGTCAGGACGACGAAGCCGGGGTCGAGGAAGCTGCTGACCGTGCCGATCACGCCGTCATAGGTCAAGCCCGGTCCCGGGATGCCGGCGCGGGAGGGCGCCTGGCTGGCGCGCCGGTCCTCGAAACTGCGCCCGGTGAGCAGGCGTCCGACGGAATGGGCCGGCACCGGCGTCCACGACGACGCATTCAGCGCCGCGACCAGACGGCCCAGATCGGCGGCCACTGACGGGCTCTTGCGGTCGCGGTACTGGCCGTCGGCGGCCTGCATGAACAAGCCGATCCGGGTTTGGAGCAATTCCCGGTACTGGCGGCCGAAGGTACAGCCGATCGCCAGGACGGCGTCGGACTCATTGACGACTTTCAGGACCGAAGGCGGCGCTGTGCCGCCATCATAGACGCCCACGAACTGGGGCGTCTGTTCGGAAATGACCGCCTTGCCGAGATAGGTCGTCACGAACGGGATCTGCAGCTTGCCGACCAGGGCCGTGACCGCGTCGGCAAGGCCGTAGCGGGCGACCTGCTCGCCCAGGATCAGCACCGGCTTCTGCGCCGCCTTGAGACGGGCCAGAACCTGCTGCGCGATCGCGTCCTCGCCGGCGGCGGGCGGCGGCGGAACATGCAGGGGGACGGACGGGGCCGGGACAGTGACGTCCCACAGGCCCTTGCCGATCTCGATATAGACCGGGCGCTGGTCGCGCAGGGCGGCCAAAAGGGCGGCGTCGATCTGGGCGGACGCGTCGGCGGAATGGGTGATGCGGACGGCCGCGACCGTGACGCGGCCGAAAACCGCCAGGTCGCCGAGAAGATCGGCGTCCGGGATGGTCGCCGCCCCCGCCTTGCGCGGCGGAACGGCGCCGATCGAGTGCGAGAACAGCGTGCCGTCCTCGCGATAACGGGTCAGGTCTTCGTTGGTAGGGCCGCCATTGATCAGGACCACCGGACTGCGCTCGACATAGGCCCCGGCGATGGCGGTGACGAGACTGAGCGTGCCGACGCCGTAGGTCACGCAGACCGCGCCGATGCCGCGCATGCGGGCATAGCCGTCGGCGGCGTAGCCGGCCTCAAGGTCGCTGGCCGTGATCACCAGCCGCATGCCGCCCCTGGCGGCGGCGTCGAACATCGCATCGCAGGTGGCGCCGGGCACGCCGAACAGGGTCTGACAGCCAAGCTGGCGTAGGCGTATGGCGATGTATCCGGCGACCGACACCTTTCCGGCTGGCGTCGCGGGTCCGGCTGCCTGCGCCTCGGCCGCCGCCGCGGGCAGCCGGGTCGCCATCAGCCCCGCCGCCGCCGACAGCACGATGGCCGTGCGCCGCGTCACGTCCGTATCGATCCGCTTGGTCATGTCACGCTCCCCCCCCAGCCCGAATTTCAACCGGCGGGTTCTAAATCCCTCTTTAATCCCCGCCCGTCAACTCGTGCCTTAAGCTTGGGCCCTTGATCGTCGCGCCCTCGTTTAATTCAGGATTTCGGAGACAGCTTACCGAATCCCGCAATCTCCGCCCTCCACGGCTCCCGTTTCTGACACCCAGCCCCATCCTGCCGGATGCAGCCACAAGGCGTTGCCATCCGCCTACGGACTGACGTGAACGGTGCGGGCAGGCTCGCCGGCCAGAGGAGAGCGCAGGACAATATCAACGCCGTAGCCCAGCTTGCCCAGCATGGCGGCCAGCCTGTCGACGGAATAGCCGCGAAACTTGCCGCGCAGGATATTGGACAGGTCAGGCTGGGCAATGCCCATGCGCTCGGCGGCAACGGTCTGCGTAAGACTGTCAGCCGCGAGGCGCCGGCCGATCTCGTCCACCAGTTCGGCCTTGACCCGATGCTCCGGCGGAAAGCCCAGGGCGTCATCCTCAAAAATACTGCCTTGCGTAATATGGCTCACAGCGTCAGTCATTGCGGTTTCTCCTTCTTGCGCAGCGCATGATCCGCCTCGGCCACGGCCATGCGGCGCCTGATTAACTCGATTTCCTGTCGCGGGGTGGCTATCCCCTTCTTGGCTTTCTTCTGGAAGGCGTGCAGGACATAGACCGCGCCCTCCAGCCTCACCGTGTAAACAGCCCTGTAGGTGTCTCCGTCATGGTCTTCGACCACTTCCAGAACCCCTGCGCCCTGAAAACCTTTCAAGGGCTTGGCTGACAGAGATTTCCCGCCAAGCTGAGCCTGGTGCAGGGCATAGCCCACGGCGTCGTGCACCTCCTGCGGGAAGGCCATAAAATCCTTCTTGCTTTGGCCGACCCAGAGAAGGGGTTTGATATGCATCCTGCTTATCTCTTATAGTAATATCACTATAAAGTCAAACTATGAAGTTTCAGTATCATGATATGAACGCCCTCCGCCCCCGAAACCTCCCCTGTGCTGCATTCCGGGATTCGGGGACCGGAAACAACAGCGGTGGGAATCTCGTTTAACTGCTGACACCGCGTCATGAATCTCCTATATGCGCGCGCATGAGCAACAGCACCGCCTCCGCCCAAAAAGCGTCACCTAAATCCATGGCCCAAAAGGCCGCCGATTATGGCCTGAAACCCGACGAATACGCCGTCATACTCGACCGTCTCGGCCGCGAGCCGAACGACGTGGAACTCGGCGTATTTTCGGTGATGTGGTCGGAGCACTGCTCGTACAAATCCTCGCGCAAGCACCTGCGCAAGTTCCCGGTGACCGGCCCACGCGTCATCTGCGGCCCGGGCGAGAACGCCGGCGTCATCGACATCGACGACGGCCCAAATGGCGTAAAACAGGCCTGCATCTTCAAGATGGAGTCGCACAACCACCCGTCCTATATCGAGCCCTACCAGGGCGCGGCGACCGGCGTCGGCGGCATCATGCGCGACGTCTTCACCATGGGCGCGCGGCCGGTGGCGCTGCTCAACGCCCTGCGCTTCGGCGATCCTGAGCATCCGAAGACCCGCCGCCTGGTCGAAGGCGTCGTCGCCGGCATCGGCGGCTACGGCAATTGCGTCGGTGTGCCGACCGTGGCTGGCGAGACCAATTTCCACGCCGGCTATAACGGCAATATCCTGGTCAACGCCATGTGCGTCGGCCTGGCCGATGCCGACAAGATCTTCTATTCCGCCGCGCCCGAGCCCGGCCTCAGCGTCGTCTATTTCGGCTCGAAGACCGGCCGCGACGGCATCCACGGCGCGACCATGTCGTCGGCCGAGTTTTCCGAGGACTCGGAAGAAAAGCGCCCGACGGTCCAGGTCGGCGACCCCTTCGCCGAAAAGCTGCTGATCGAGGCGACGCTGGAGCTGATGGCGTCCGGCGCCGTCGCCGCCATCCAGGACATGGGCGCGGCCGGCCTGACCTCGTCCTCGGTCGAAATGGCCGGCAAGGGCGGCCTCGGCATTACGCTCGACTTAGACCTGGTGCCGCAGCGCGAGCAGGCCATGACGGCCTATGAGATGATGCTGTCGGAAAGCCAGGAACGCATGCTGGCCATCCTCAAGCCCGGCCGCGAGGACGACGGCTATCGCATCTTCAAAAAGTGGGGCCTCGATGCCGCCGTGATCGGCGAGACCAACACCTCCGGCCGCATCGTGCTCCGGCACAAGGGCGAGGTGGTGTGCGACCTTCCGCTCGCCCCGCTGACCGACGACGCCCCGCTCTACGACCGGCCGTGGGTCGAACCGGCGTGCGAGCCGGAATGGACGAACACGCCAGCCCACGACCTCAACGACGCCCTGCTCAGGATTCTCGCCTGCCCCGACATGGCGTCCAAAAGATGGTTATGGGAGCAGTACGACCGTCACGTCATGGCCGACACCCTGGCCGACTCGGCCACCGGCCATGACGCCGGCATCGTCCGCGTCCACGGCACGAAGAAGGCGCTGGCCGTCACCTCGGACTGCACCCCGCGCTACGTCAAGGCCAACCCCTACGAAGGCGGCAAGCAGGCGGTCGCCGAGGCCTGGCGCAACCTGACCGCCGTCGGCGCCGAACCGATCGCGATCACCGACAACCTCAATTTCGGCAATCCGGAAAAGCCCGAAATCATGGGCCAGATCGTCCGCGCCATCGACGGCATGGCCGAAGCCTGCCGCGAGCTCAGCTTCCCAGTCGTGTCGGGCAATGTCAGCCTGTATAACGAAACCAACGGCATCGCCATTCCGCCGACGCCCACGGTCGGCGCGGTCGGCCTGCTCAAGGACTATGACCAGAGGATCGGCTTCAACAAGGTCAAGCCGGGCCAGGTCCTGGTCCTGGTCGGCGGCACATCGGGCGAGATGGGTTCCTCGCTCTACCTGCGCGAAGTCCTGGGCATCGAGGCCGGCGCGCCGCCCAGGGTCGACCTCGACTGCGAAAAGGCCAACGGCGTCTTCGTGCGCCGGCTGATCCGCAGCGGCATCGTTCGCGGCTGCCACGACCTTTCCGACGGCGGGCTGCTGTGCGCGGCGGCCGACATGGCGCTGGCGTCGTCCACCGGGCTGGAGCTGAAGAACACCTCGGACCTGGCCGACCATGTCTTCGCCTTCGCCGAGGACCAGGCGCGCTACCTGATCGCGGTCGACGAGGCGGCGGTGCACCTGGTGACCGCCCAGGCGGCCGGCGCCGACGTGACGGTGGCGGTCATCGGCGTCGCCGGCGGCGAAGCCCTCAGCTATGCCGGCCTGTCGTTGACGCTCGGCACCCTGCGCGACAGCAACGAACGCTGGCTACCGGACTACATGGGGGCTTAACGACTACCTCGGCCGGTTAGCGTCCTCTTCGTTCCAAAGAGACATTGTAATCTCTTCGTCGAACTGGGCTTTGATCATGCTTTTTGCGTCATCCAGACTATTGGCAAAGACCTCCAGTCTTTGGCCTGGTTTCTCAGGGTCATTGGTCCAGACGATGGCCATGTAGGGCCGCAGTGGGCTGTCTTGCGACATCATGGCGTGGCGATTGCCGTCAGCCACCACTTGCAGCTCGCCCATTTATAGCTCAGGTCAAGCTCGTCATTGGTGTTGGCGTTGAGGAAGACGCTGGCGCGGCCGTTCGCGGCGTCGACCTGCTTGTCGGCCGGCCCGGCGTGGAACATGTGGTGCATGCCGCCTTCCTTGCCGCCGCAACTGAACAGGTCACAATAGCGCCCGGTGCGTCCGGCGAACTGCCGGGCCAGGCCGTCGCGCGACACCGTGCCGTTGATATCGAGCCCGCCTGAGTCGATCTGGTTGAGCAAGGCATCGGGATCGTTGCTCCGCACCGCGCCCAGCGTCTCGGCGATGGCGCCGTCCAGTGCAGCGGCCAGGTCGCGCGAACAGTCCCCGCCGGCCGCGCCCATGGCGGGCTGCGGCCGCGAATCGTCGCGTTCGCTCAGGCGCGCCGGCGCCGGGCGCGTGGTGTCGGTTGCGCGGCTATCGGCAGGTTCCTTGCCGCAGGCCTGCTGGGCCAGCAGGAGCGCAAGTATGGTCGCGGCGGCAAGTCGTCTCATTCAGGCCTCTCCCTTTGGGTTAACTATAACCCAGGATACGGATCGCGCCAATTGTCGCCTGCGGCGCTTGAACCGGCGATGAACAAAGGCGCGCGCGCCGTGAGAAAACGCTTTGTTCCATCGGTTGCGAAAAATATCTGAAAATGTGCGTTTCCGCTCGCATAACCGCGCAATGTTAACGGTCCGGTTAACCAATCCATGATACGGGATGGAAGGTTCCGCATGGGCTTTGCGGCTAACGGTTTGATTGCATGATGTCTTTTGGCGATACGGTAAGGACGCGCCGCAACGGCGCGGAACGAGGGGGAGCGTAGCACCATGCGTTATCGTCCCTTCGGACGATCAGGCCTTGCCCTGTCGACGGTCGGCCTGCATCTTTCGCGCGAAAAGCTCAACAAAAACCACAGCCTGTTGCAGAAGCTGATCACAACGGCGCTGGAAAACGGCATCAATACCTATCACTTCGACACGACCGAGCCGAAGATGCTGCAGGCCGCGGCCGAAGTCTTTGCCGTCGTCGAACGCAAGCTCCTGTTCGTCAGCGTCGAGGCGCAGGAACCGGGGCATGTCGATCATTCCGCCTATGCCCTGCCGTCGCTGAAGGACCGCCTGCGCGCAGCCATCAAGGATTCGGGATTGTCGTGGATCGATCTGCTGGTCTTCAGCGAGGACGGCGTCGCCATCCTGCCCGAGGAGAGCCTGGAATTCGTCAAGAACCTGCAGCGCTCGAAGATGCTGCGCTACGTCGCCGTCGAAGCCGAGGCCGGGGCCATGCCGGCGATCATCAAGAGCGGCCAGTTCGATGTCATCAAGACCAGCTTCGACATCGATTCGACCTGGGAGAAGCGGCGCCAGATCGACAACGCCATCGCCCGCGAAATGAACGTGATGGCCGCCGGTTTCTTTCCCGACGCCTACCGCAAGGCGTCGGACGTCGTTCCGGCCGAAGCGCGGCGCGGCTGGTTCGGCATCAAGGCGCAGAACCCTCTGGCTGGCGCCGGCACCCATGCCTTCCTGCACCAGACAACCGACTGGACCCCGGAGCAGCTGTGCCTCGGCTACGCCCTGTCGCAGCCGAGTCTCGCCTGCATCTTCGTCGAGCCGAGCTCGCCTGAGCATCTCGAAAGCCTGGCCGACGTTCCCGAACGCCACCTGCCGCCGTCGGTGCCGGCGCAGATCGAGATGGCGCGCTTCAACGAGCGCCGCAAGGCCTAAAGACTGGATTCGCGGCCCGGCTGCGCCTATATGAGCCGGAGTTTCAGTTTGAGGAGAACTGCCGTGGAGCAGGACGTTCGCGACTTCATCGATAACACCATCAACGGCCACGACGCCGTCCTCTTCATGAAGGGCACGCCGGAACAGCCGCAATGTGGTTTTTCGGGCTTGGTGGTCCAGGTGCTCGATCATCTCGGCGTCGACTATGTCGGCGTCAACGTGCTTCAGGACCCGGCCCTGCGTGACGGCATCAAGGTCTATTCCGACTGGCCGACCATCCCTCAGCTTTATCTCAAGGGCGAATTCATCGGCGGCGCCGATATCGTGCGCGAGATGTTCCAGTCGGGTGAACTGAAGGCCGCCCTGGCCGAAAAGGGCCTCATCCCCGCCTGAGAGACTTTCCCTGAACCGGGATTTGCATTACGTTCCGCCGGAGCTTCGGGGGCGTAGCATGAATTTTCGTCATTCCTCTCTGGCGGCTCTTGTCATGGCCGTCATGGCCGTCATGGCCATGGCCGTTCCGGCGCAGGCCGCCGACAGCTGGATCAAGGCCGAATCGGCGCACTTCGTCATTTACAGCGATGCGTCCGACAAGAAGACGCGGATCTATATCAGGAAGCTCGAAGCCTTTCGCAGCCTGACCAACCTTCTGCTCGGCAGCAGCGACAGCGGCCCCCAGGTCAAGTTCACGATCTACCTCCTGAACAACCGCGACCAGATGCTGATCGTGCGGCCGACGTTCTCCACCTATGTCGGCGGCGTCTATTTCAATTGCGCCGAAGGCACCAGCGCCTACGGCGCCATGGAACAGCGCGGTGACATCATGGACGAGCAGGACGAAAGCCAGGTTACTCTTTTCCACGAATACAGCCATTATGTGATGTTCCAGCATGCCCGCACCTATTATCCGGCGTGGTATGTCGAGGGCTTCGCTGAATACCTCAGCACCGCCGATCCGAAGAACGGCTCGATATCGATCGGCGAAAACAACCAGGGCCGCAGCTATGCCCTGTCCGAAGATCATTGGATCAGCTTCGAGCGGGTACTCAATCCTGACTTCGGCTTCGCCGGCGACAGGTCGAACGATCCGACGGAAATCGAAAGCTTCTACGCCCAGTCGTGGCTGCTTACGCATTATATGCTGAGCGACCCCGCGCGCACCAAGGCGCTGAACGCCTATTTCTCGGCCCTGGCCAAGGGCGGCGATCCGATCAAAAGCTGGGAGGACGCCACCGGCATCAAGGTCGCCAGCCTGCACGGCACGCTCGAGCGCTACAGCAGCAAGATGTTCTATCTCAACGTTCCCGTCGCCGACTATCCCGACGGCGACATCCACGTGACGCCGGTCGCCGCCGGCGCGGGCGCGTCGCTGCTCGACCGCTCGCTGCTGACCACCTGCATGCCGGTCGACCAGGGCCGCGCGGTCCTCGCCCGCCTCCAGGCCGACAGGGCTGCGGCGCCAGCCGATATCGATCTTGCCCTGGCCACGACGCGGGCCGAACTGCTGTTTGGCAACATTACCGACGCGGAAACGGATGCCGGCGCCCTGATCGACGCCCATCCCGACAACTTCGAGGCCAATTATCTGATGGGCCGGGTCTATCTCAGGGAAGCGGAGGCCGCCAAGGGCCAGGACCACACCGACCTGACCGATGCGGCGCGCGGCTTCTTCAGCGCCGCTTACGCCATCAACAGGCTCGATGCGCCGAACCTCTACTTCCTCGGCCGGAGCTATAACGACCAGCCGGGCTTCCCCGACCAGAATGCCGTCAACGCTGCGAACGGCGCCCATATACTGGCGCCCGGCGTCGGCGACTACGCCATGTTCGCGGCCTTCACCGACCTGGCGACCGGCAAGCGCGACGACGCCATCGCCCTGCTGACCCCCTTCGTCAGCGATCCGCACAACCGCGCCGCGGCCGAACACATCCAGAAGGCCATCGATGCCATCCGCGACGGCAAGCCGGTCAATGAAGTCATGGCGCTGCTCAATGCTGCGTGAAGCCCGCTGCGCCTATCCACAGCCATGGTTTCGTCCTATGCTGCGACAGCAACGGAGGGGTAATATCTTGATCCGGCATCTTCGCGGCCTGGCCGCCGCCGTGACGGCATTTGCCCTGGCGGGAGCGGCGGTGGCCGGCCCCAGCTGGACACGGGCCGACACCTCCCATTTCATCGTGCTGAGCGACGCCAGCAGCGAGCGCATTACCCGCTACGCCAGCGACCTGGAAGCCTACCACGACACCCTGGCGCAGTTCTTCGGCGTGACGACCGAGGACGACGACGTGACGCCGCGTCTCAAGGTCTACCTGCTGGCGTCGCACGGCGATCTCGACGTGGTCTGGCCCGGCGCGTCCGACGAAATCGGCGGCTTTTTCACCCATTGCCGCGAGGACGAGGCCGCCTTTCCCATCGTCCAGAGCGACAAGGTGTTTGCGTCGAGCGTCGAGGATATCAGCGAAACCGTCATGTTCCATGAATACGCCCACAGCTTCATGGACGCCTACAGTGACCGGCACTTCCCGCGCTGGTTCGAGGAAGGGTTCGCCGAATACTACTCCACCGCCCGGATCGACGGCCGCAGCGTCGTCATCGGCAACGTCTCGGTCCTCCGCAGCTGGGAACTGGAGCCTGGCGAATACACCCTGCCGTGGGACGAGGTGCTGCGCGGCAGGTGGCCCGGCTCGGACAAGGCCAATGCGAACCAGCTTCAGGCCTTCTACGCCCAGGCGTGGCTGCTGACCCACTATCTGCTGTCCGATCCCGGCCGCGCCGGCAAGCTCGACGCCTACTGGGATGCGCTCGATGCCGGCCAGGACCCGGCCGCCGCCTTCGAGGCCGTATTCGGCATCAAGACCTCGCAACTGCACCACGTGCTCAAGGATTACCTGTCAAAAGGTCTGCCGGGGCTGAAGTTCACGCTGGGCGGCGACAGCGCCCAGGCCACCGTCACGGCCATGCCGGCCTCGGCGCAGAACCTGCTGATGCTCGACGCCGGCGTCCGCGTCTGCCAGATCAAGGACGATTCGAATGGACGCCTGACGGCGATCCGGACCGAGGCCGCGCGCTATCCCGGCGACGCCTATGCGCAGCGGGTGCTGGCGCGGGCGGAGATGACGATCGGCGATCCGTCGGTGGCCCTGCGGATTCTCCGTACGCTCGCGGCCGCCAGCCCGTCCGACGCCGAAGTGCAGGCCATGCTCGGCGAAACCTGGTTCCGCCTGGCCCGCGGCGGCCTGACCAGCGACGGCGAGGCGCCAGAGACCGAGATGCAGCACGCCCGCGACGCCATGGCGGCGGCCTACCGTCTCGACCCGAGGAATGCCGCCAACCTCTATTACTACTCCCTGGCGCAGGATGGCGGCGGCCTGCCGGACGACAACGCCGTCAATGCCGCCATGCAGGCCTACAATCTCATCCCGGGCAATTCTGAATACGCCTTCCGCGCGGCGGAGCTGCTCGTCCGCAAGGGGCGAAGCGCCGAGGCCCGTCCGCTGCTCGCCCGCATCGCCGACTCACACGGCGACACCGACATAGCGGCGCTTAATCGTGCCCTGGCCGCCATCGACGCCGGCGCATCGGCGGACGACATAGCGAGCATTCTTTACAGCACGGACTATGCCCGCACCGAACGCGGCGAGCCCTGGAGCGACGCCAAAAAGCCGTGAAGCCGGCCTCTTCCCCGCCCGGCGGTTTGGGCCTATGCTTGCGGTAAAACAAAGGGGGGACATGACATGAAGATCCGGCACATTCCGGTCCTGGCGCTGACGACATGTCTGACCCTGCCCGCCGCCGCATACGCCACCACATGGCAAAAGGCGGAAAGCGCCCATTTCGTGCTCTACAGCAGCGAGTCGCCCGAGGCGACGCGCAGCTATATCCGCAAGCTCGAAGCCTTCGATTCTGTCGCCGACGCCATCATCGCGCCGCTGGGCGACTCCGAAGTGCCGTCGAACAGCAAGACCACCGTCTTCATGCTGGAATCCCTGGCTCAGTTCCACGACGTCGACCCCGCGGCTCCAGGCGGCGACTCAGGTGGCGACGTCGCCATGCGCAACCGCGTCGAATGCGTCGACGACGGCCCGGAATTCTTCGCCACGCCGATGACGCATGGCATGGGCTCCAACGATACCGACACCCTGCCGCTGCTGTTCATCAGCTATGCCGGACGGAAGATGGACAACCACTTCTCCTATGATGTGCCCGGCTGGGTCGGCGCCGGCCTGCCCTATTACCTCGGCGTCACGGATTTCGAGAAGGACAAGGCCTATGTCGGCCTATCCTATTACAACGTCAGCGACCTGAAACCTGGCGACAAGCCGGCGATACCCTATGCCCAGGTGCTGGCGGGGACCTATCACGGCACCAATTACGACGCGTGGCGCTTCGAAGCCTGGTTGCTGACCGGCCACATGCTGTCTTCGCCCGAGTTGCGGCAGCAGTTCGCCGACTATCTCGACCGCGTGAAGGCCGGCGAGGATGCGACCGCGGCCTTCACCGCCGTGACCGGCAAGACGCCTGCCGACCTCGACGCCGATTACACGACGGAAATGCACGGCAAGGGCCCGGTCCTGGCCATCATCGCGCCGCTGGCCGGCGATTCGGACATCACGCTTGCGCCGGTCCTCAGCGATGTCGTACCGCTGCCCGTGACCTATGCCGCCCTGCGCGCCTGCCCGCCGGCGGACTCGGGCCATTCGCTGCTCGATCGCGGCCGCCGTCTGCTGAAAACCCACCCCGACGACGATCTCGTCCGCATGATCGCCGCGCGCGCCGAGATCGCGTTTGGTGACCCCATGGCCGCCATCCAGCCGCTCCAGGCAATCCTGGCCAAGGACGCCGGCAATACCGAGGCGCAGCAACTGCTTGGCCGCGCCTGGCTGGCTGAGGGCCAGCGCGGACCGGCCGACCAGCGCGACGCCAGCTACGCAAAGGCGCGCAACGAGCTCGGCAAGGCCTATAACCTCGACCCCAGCCTGCCGACGACGCTCTATCACTTCGCCAGGGCGCACGCCAACCTGCCCGATTATCCCGACGACCAGACGATGGACGCCATCGCTCTGGCCCAGGACTATACGCACAACTATTACACGCTCTACCAGACGGAGCTGTTCGTGCGGCGCGGCCGCTACGACGATGCCATGACGACGATCAAGCCTTGGCTGGACAACTCGACGGGGCGCCACCACGACCTGCTCCAGGCGATCGCCGACGCCATCACGGCGCACAAGAGCGGCGACGAGGTGGCGGCGCTGATCCAGACCTACCAATCCGTTCCCGAGACCTGGTGACGAAAAACCCCGGAAGCCAGGCTTCCGGGGTTTGGCAGTCTCGCAGGATCGAAATGCTTACGACGAATAATATTCGACGATCAGGTTCGGTTCCATCTTCACAGGATAGGGGACCTCGGCCAGTTCCGGCAGGCGGATCAGGCGGGCCTTCATGCCCTTGGCGTCGAGCTCGATATAGTCCGGCACGTCGCGCTCGGGCGATTGCAGGGCTTCGAGGACCAGAGCCATGTTGCGCGAACGCTCACGGACTTCAACGACGTCTTCCGGCTTGACGCGGTAGGACGGGATGTTGACGCGCTTGCCGTTGACCAGGACGTGGCCGTGATTGACGAACTGGCGGGCCGCCCACACGGTCGGCACGAACTTGGCGCGGTAGACCAGGGCGTCGAGACGGGTTTCGAGCAGGGCGATGAGGTTTTCCGAGGTGTTGCCCTTGCGGCGGTCGGCTTCCTCATAGGTGCGCAGGAACTGCTTCTCGGTGATGTTGCCGTAGTAGCCCTTCAGCTTCTGCTTGGCGCGGAGCTGGATGCCGAAGTCCGAGGTCTTCGACTTGCGGCGCTGGCCGTGCTGGCCTGGGCCATAGGAGCGCTTGTTGACGGGGGACTTGGGACGGCCCCACAGGTTTTCACCCATGACGCGGTCGAGCTTGTACTTGGCGCTGTGGCGCTTCGACATATCGTAGCCTTGTAGTAACCCTGGCCGGCTGCCCGCGATGTGCGGACGGCGATTGCAACGGCGGCGTCAGGATCAACCCGTAATGAAGGGCGCGGACTTAGGGGATTTGCGCAGTCAAGTCAAGCGCCATAAGGCCAAAAGGCCAATTTGTTAAGAGGCGCGTGCTATCTGTGCAAAAAAGTGCAAACCAGGGGCGTCGGCATGACCATCAAAGGCAAGATCCTCAGTCTCGTCGTGGCGTTCGCGCTGCTGGCGGCGGTGATTACCGGCCTCGGCCTGAAAACCATGGCCGATTACAACATGGTCATCAGCGCCTATCGCCATGCCGCCGCCAATGCCTTCAACGGCGAGCGCCTCAACCGCGAATTGACCGACGCTGCGTTGGACGGACGCGCGCTGTACATGGCGACCAGCCAGGCCGACGCCAATACCGCCGCCAACCGCATTGACGCCCAGGCCGACAAGCTGACCGCCTTTGTCACCGGCTGGAGGGCGCAGCTGGCGCCGGGCGAACTGCCGGAATTCAATGACGTCTCAGGCTTCGTGCTCGACATGGCGCGTGACGGTCACACCCTGGCGCGGATTGCACGCGAACAGGGCCTGCTGGCCGCCCATGCCTATGGTTTCCACCCGCAATACAGCGCCGACCGCGAACGCACCCAGGCGAAGATCGACGCCATGGTCGCCCGCATCGAGGCCCGCCAGGCCCAGAGCCAGGCCGACCTGGCGCGCTTTGAAAACCAGCGCGGTCTGCAGTTCCTGCTGGTCGCCGCCGCCGGCATACTGATCATGCTGGCTGGCTCGATCTGGCTGGCCATCGGTTCGATCGCCGAGCCGCTCAACCGCGTGCGCCAGTCGATGGTGCGCATCTCGCAGGGCGCCTACGACACCCCGATCCCCACCGGCGCCATGAGCCCCGAGATCGGCCAGCTGTGGAACGCGCTCGATATCCTCAAGGCCCACGCCATGGAGGCCGAACGCCTGTCGCAGCTCAAGCTCAGGCAGGAACAGTCGCTGCGCGAACTGGTGCTGGATTGATCAGCTACCCAGGCGCTTCATGTGAAACGCCAGGTGGTCATCGATGAAGGTCTGGACGAAATAATAGCCGTGGTCGTAGCCTTCATGGCGGCGCAGGGTCAGGCCCTGGCCGGCGGCGGTGGCGGCCTCTTCCAGCAGGTCCGGCTGCAACTGGCTGTGCAGGAAAGGGTCGGCCAGGCCCTGGTCGACAAGGATATCGTCGAACGCCTTGCCCGCGCCTGACGCCATCAGCTGGGCGGCGTCGTGGGCCTCCCACAGGCTGCGCTCGGAGCCGATATAGGCGGCCATCGCCTTCTCGCCCCACGGGCTGCGTAGCACTGAAGAGATCGGCGCGAAGGCCGACACCGAGCGGTAGAGGTGCGGGTGCTTCATGGCCAGAGTCAGCGCACCATGGCCGCCCATGGAATGGCCGGAGAGGCCGCGCCGCGCCGGATCGGCGGGAAAATTGCTCTCAACCGCCTCGATCAGGTCGCGGGTGACATAGGTTTCCATCTGGAAGTGCGCCTTCCACGGGCCCTGCGTGGCGTCGACATAGAAACCGGCGCCGTGGCCCAGGTCGGTGGCGGGATCGTCGGCGACCTCCGCGCCGCGCGGGCTGGTGTCCGGCGCGACCAGTATCAGGCCGAGGTCGGACGCCCGGCGATAGGCGCCGGCTTTCTCCGTGAAGTTGTTGGCCGTGCAGGTCAGGCCCGACAGCCAGTAAAGCGCCGGAAACGGCGCGTCGGTGCGCTGTTCGGCCACGTCCGGCACAAAGATGGAGAAGATCATCTGGGTGGCGGTGGCGGCACTGTCGTGGCGGCAAAAGTAGAGGATACCGTCATAGACACGATGCTGCGAAAGGAAATCGATCGAGAACATTGCGCGGTCCTTTTCGATATTCAGACCGGTCATGTTAACCTCCACGTCAACTTTAGCCGAGACGAACCTGTGCGGGATAACGCAAGTTTCTTATAAAGAGTCAGTTCCGAATTCCAAAGAAAATGCGCTGCCCAGGGCGCACGGCATGCCGGCGGGCAAAACTGTCCGGCGCCCCGGGGAAGGGCGCCGGAACGGCTCAGGCGATATATGCGCGCGCAGCGGCATTGAGGAAATAGCTCAACCCCGTCTGGTGGTTCTCCATTACGCCACGATGAAAGTCGTCATCGATGTAGTACTGCGTCTGCGTGACGAAGCCTTGGGCATCCTTGACGTGCCCCTGTTCCTTCAGCCAGGCGACATGCTGGGCGACAAGATCACGCACCTTGGCATGGTTGGGCGCCTTCTTGTCGCGCAGGGCCGCCGACATGGCGTCCATGAAGGCCTTGGCATGACGGGCGGTGTCGTTGGCCTTGTCCGCATCGTCGACGGCGGGAAGGTCGACGTCATGCTCGGCCTTGAGATGGGTATTGTGCTCGGCAAGCGCCGCATTCCAGTCCTTGGTCGTCGCGAAGCCTTCAAAAAGTTGTTGTTCAGGCATGGGGTATCCTCCTTCGATGCCGGCGATTGTCCGGTCGATCGTTGCGATCAATCGCGACATGTCCTGTTGCCGTTTGACAAGGAGCACGCGCTGTGACCGCAGATTGGCCAGCCGGCCGCGGGCATCGTCGATAAGCGGGTTGATGTCCTTGAGAGGAAAACCCAGTTCGCGATAGAAAAGGATCTGCTGCAGACGCTCAAGCTCGGGCCGCCCGTAAAGGCGGTAGCCGGAAGTCGAGACGCCGTGAGGCGGTAGAAGCCCGATTGCGTCGTAATGGTGCAGGGTCTTTATGCCGACCCCGGCCATTCTTGACACGTCCTTGACTGTGTAGAGCGCAGTTTTCATCTCGCCTGACGTCATGGAGCCTCCTGCAACAGGAGGGTCAATGGGCCATTTCGGTCCTGCCGCACAATTCCGGAAGATATTTTATCCTGCCGAGGTTTCGTTCCCGCCGCGGTCCGCCGGCCTTGGCAGGGAAAAGGACATCACTTGTCGTCGTAGATGAACGGGAAGGCCGGGCGGTCGGTCTTGAGGCAGGTCGTGTCGACATTCGGGTCGGCGGTTTCAAGGAACTGCCTGACCATGGCCTTCTGGCAATCGCTGCCCTGCTGGGTGTGCATGCGGTTGGGGAAGACGTAGTTCCTGCCGTGGCTCAGGGTCTTGACGGCCTCGTCCGACAGTTCGGCCGGACAGCCGGCGTCGATGTCCGACGACAGCAGCAGGGTGGGGATGTCGCTGGTCAGGGTCTGGTTCTCGACCGGGTCCGGAGTGCCGGGGTTGAAGGCCTTGCACACCGCGAAGAAGCGGCGGGTATCGTGGGCGACGGCCGTGGCGATCGGATCGTTCGGATCGTCCTTGACGGCATTGACGTCCTCGAACGGGAATTCCTCGTTGCACAGGGTGGTGAAGAACTGGCCCTCGGTATAGCCGGCCTGGGTCTTGATGAAATCGTCCATGCGGTCGTAATGGCCCTGCATCACCGTGTCGATGGTGGTCGGCAGGCTGCGCGCGCCATGGTCGGAATAGATCTCGTCGAGCAGGAAGGCGCCCATCTCCTCGGCGGTGTAGGTCTTGCCGTTCTGCGTTAACGGGTTCGTCAGCCAGTGGGCCATGAAGGCGTCGAAGCGCTTTTCGAGGTCGGGATACTTGCCGTTGCAGGTCGCATCCTTGGCGCAGTAGCCGAGGACCTGCCGCACTTCGCGCGAGACGAGGCCGGGCAGGGGCGCGGTGGCATTGGCCGAGGGCGGCCAGGTCGACGACAGCACGACGGCGCGCAGGTCGGCGGGGTCGTGCTGCATCACCGCCATGGCGACGCGCGTGCCGTAGGAGCCGCCGTAGAGGTTGTAGGTCTTGATGCCGAGCGCGGTGCGCAGGTCGCGGATGTCCTTGGCGATGGTGGCGGAATTGTACTGCGTCAGATCGTAGCCCTTGGCCTGCCAGCCGGCCATGCAGTCGCTGAGGATCTTGACGCCTTCGTCGCTGGTGATGCCGGCGTCGCTGAGCGGCGCTTCGCCGCAGTCGAACGACGGGTTGGACTTGTCGGTGCCGCGCTGGTCGAAGAAGATCCAGTCGCGGTCCTCGGAGAAACCGCCCTTGCGCAGGCGGAACGGCACGCCGTCGACCAGGCCGCCGCCCGGGCCGCCGTGCAGGAAGATGACCGGATCGGGCTTCTTGTCGGCAGCGCTGGCGCGGACGATGACCACGGGCAGTTCGACGGTGCGGCCGTTATTCGCGCCGCGCGTTTCCTCGACCACCATGGTGCCGCACTCGACCTTCTGCTTCAGGCCGAGATAGAGCGGGCCGCAATCATGCGTGTGCCAGCCGAGGGAGAGCGGGCCGGCCGGCTTTTTCGGCGCGCAGCCAAATACGGCCAGCGCCGCCACGACAACAAGACCCAGACGACGCCACATGGAAGCTCACTCCTTGAAAAGAAGCGGCATTGGTTTCATTGTTAACGAGGGTTGTCAATGAACGAGTTCAGGGCTGCGGCCATGCAACGTCCCGTCTCAAATCGGAATGCTGTAAAAGTTCAGGAGCGACTCTTTGACCAGGGAAGGCGACGAGAATGATTTGCAAGCCCTTGGTTCGTGCATGTTTCATTACCGGGATGCAATCGGTATCACCTGTGACCAGAATAATTCTGTCGACAGTTTTTTGATTTGAGTAGGTTGCGATATCCAGCCCGATACGCATGTCGACGCCCTTTTGCTCGAAGTCGGGGCGGAAATCAGCATCGGTCAAGGGTAATGCCACTGTTGGCTTGCGAACAGGTTTGAAGCCTCTGAACTTTAGGACCCCCAACCGGGTGGCAAAATAGTCCTTCGCTGCCAGTTCTTTCAACCAAGCATCCGAACCCGTAAAACTATGCGTTGCCCCCGATATTGGCAGTTTCGCCTTACCGTTGTAGGGGGCACAGTCATAATAAAGGACACGCAGGAGGCGCTCATCAGGCTGAACACAAGCATGAGCGACTTTTTCGATATAATCTGGCGTGTAAGCAATATTCTGTTTCTTCGTCAAAACACGAAGATGGCCGCCATCGATAAGTACAGAAACGATCATGAAAAACCCCCCGAATGTTGCCACTCGGAGGGTCTTCATAAAGTGCCCGCCTACGGGCGTAGCGGATATGTGTTAAGCTTTGGCATAGGATTCTTAAGAAATCAATATGCCTTAGTTCGTTATGTGGTGCTAGCCGTACATTCTGCAAGCTTACATCCAAGCAAACATATGGGGATAACTACGCCGCCACGGCCGCGCTGACCAGGCTCTTGAACATCAGCGCGCCGTCGGCCGAGCCCAGCGCCGCTTCGAAGGCGCGGTCGGGGTGCGGCATCATGCCGAGGACATTGCCGGCTTCGTTGACAATGCCGGCGATGTTGTTGGCCGAGCCATTGGGGTTGTCGACATAGCGGAAGACGACCTGTTCGTTGTCCTCGATGCGCTTCAACGTCTCGGGATCGGCGAAGAAATTGCCGTCGCCGTTGCCCTGCGTCATCCACACCGTCTGGCGGTTGCCGAAGGCGTTGGTGAAGCGGGTGCGCGGATTGGTGACAGTCAGTTCGATCGGCTTGCAGACATATTTCAGGCCGGAATTGCGCAGCAGGGCGCCGGGAAGAAGGCCTGCTTCGCACAGGATCTGGAAGCCGTTGCAGATGCCGAGGATAGAGACGCCGCGCTCGGCCTCGGCCCTGACCGCCGCCATGACCGGCGACTGGGCCGCCATGGCGCCGCAGCGCAGGTAGTCGCCGTAGGAGAAGCCGCCGGGGATGACGATCAGGTCGAGGCCCGAGGGCAGGGTGCTGTCCTGGTGCCAGACCATCTCGACCTTGCCGTTGACCGTGGTCTCGACCGCCGTCTTGCAGTCGCGGTCGCAGTTGGAACCGGGGAAGACGAGGACGGCGGCTTTCATGGATTTACTCGCAGGATTCAAGGATGGGTTTGATCAGGGCGCTGTCGGGCGCCGGGAAGGGCTGTTTGAAGGTGAAGCTTTCGGGCGAGGGGCCGAGGCGGCCCAGCGTTTCCAGCCGTTCGCGGGCTTCCCGCGGCGTCGGGCGGTGGCCCTTCGGCACCCACCACAGGCACATGAAGAGCTCCATGTGCTCGAACCACTCCTTGCGCCGGCGCATGACGGTGCGGTGTTCGGCGTTGCGGTAGGCGAAGGCGGCCAGGCTGTCCATGTCCGTCCACACGCTCATATTGATGATGATGGCGGGGTCGTCGAAGGCCTGGATGTCGCTGGCGTCGTTGCCGTCGCCCGTGAGCCGCCAGACGAAGCCCGGCGAGGCTTCGGCCAGGGCGTTGACCGGATCGAGATTGGCGACGAAATCGGTCATATAAGGGTGATCGAGCGGCGCCTTCACCCGCCCGAAATTGACCTGCGCCAGTTCCCAGGCATGATCCGCTTTTGGTGTCACGCCACCTCGACCCTGTAGGACTCGATGACCGTATTGGCCAGCAGCTTCTCGCACATGGCCTTGAGTTCGGTCTTCGCTTCGTCTTCCGACCTGGCGTCGACGTCGAACTCCAGCAGCTTGCCGACGCGGACATTGGCGACATCGCCCCAGCCGAGGCCGTGCAGGGCGCCTTCGATGGCCTTGCCTTGCACATCGAGCACGCCGGGTTTCAGGAACACGTGAACCCTGGCCTTCATTACTGGATGCCTCCGTCGATGACGCGGGGCATGTCGCCCATGATGCCGAGCCGCTTGGCGACCTCGGTATAGCTTTCGATGACGTTGCCGAGGTCGCGGCGGAAGCGGTCCTTGTCGAGCTTTTCGTTGGTGGCAGCGTCCCACAACCGGCATGAGTCCGGCGAAATCTCGTCGGCCAGGATGACGCGCGAGAAGTCGCCTTCGAACAGGCGGCCGTATTCGATCTTGAAGTCGACCAGGGTGATGCCGACGGCGGCGAACATGCCCGACAGGAAGTCGTTGACGCGCAGGGTCATGGCCAGGATGTCGTCAATCTCCTGGGTGTTGGCCCAGTTGAAGGCGGTGATGTGCTCCTCGGTGACCATCGGGTCTTCGAGCGCGTCGTTCTTGTAATAGAACTCGATGATCGAACGCGGCAGTTGCTGGCCTTCGGGCAGGCCGAAGCGCTTGGCCATCGAGCCGGCGACGACGTTGCGGCAGACGACTTCGAGCGGGATGATCTCGACCTCGCGGATCAGCTGCTCGCGCAGGTTCAGACGCTTGATGAAGTGGTTCTGCACGCCGATATTGTTCAGCTTCGTCATGACGAATTCTGAAATGCGGTTGTTGATGACGCCCTTACCTTCGAGCACGGCCTTCTTCTGCGCGTTGAAGGCGGTGGCGTCGTCCTTGAAATACTGGATCAGCGTGCCGGGCTCGGGGCCTTCGTAAAGGATCTTGGCCTTGCCTTCTTAAATCTTCTTGCGGCGGGTGGTCATCTTAAGGTTCCCGGCGGGCGGCCGGCTCCTGTACTGGAGAGAAAGCCCGCGGCGCACAACGACTCGCCCGGGCCGCACGACATCATATAGGGGGTGCGGAATGCGCCGCCAATAAACAAAAACTTTTGTCCTGTAAATGACGGTTCTTGTTGCGCGCGAATGGATGCGGAATTAAAACGGTTAAAACCTTGGGGGTTTTGCTGAAATGTCCAGTGGCGACGAGCGTTTGTCCGATACCGGCCTGGCCATGCCATCGCCCGCCGAAGCCTTCGAGCTGGCCGTGGGAATGCGCCGGAACCGGATGATCGGTCTGTGGGCGGCCGAGAAAATGGGTCTGTCCGCCGAAATGGCCGAGAATTATGCCCGCGTGCTGGAGCATTATCACGCCGAAAAGCCGGGCGAGGACGACGTGATTCGCAAGATTTCCGGTGACCTTTCGGCCGCCAACATCGCGGTACGCGACTCCGAGGTGTGGACGCGCGCCGCCGAATGCATGGCCCAGGCGCGCGAGGCGCTCAAGGCCGGCTGAAACATCCCAGACACGGGAGCAGGACATGAAGATGAAGCAGCTTGCCGCGCTGGTCCTGGGTGTGGGCCTCCTGGCCCTGGCCGGGTGCGCGACGGTGTCGACCGGCTACGAAGGCACCGGCAACCTGCCGGAACAGCCAATCGGCGCCCCGCCGCCGCCGCCGCCCTCCGATGACGCGACCGGCGACGAGGCGGCGCCGCCTCCGCCGCCTCCGCCGCCGTCGCAGGTCCTGCTCACGCCGGCTCTGCCGTGGGAAAACGGCGATCCGGAGCGCGCGGCTTGGTCAGCGGAACTGCGCGCCCAGGTCGCCAATAACCTGACCTCGCTCAGCAAGGCCAGCGATATCCAGAGCTACTGCCCGGCGTTCGCCAAGCTCGGCAGTGACGACAAGGTCGAGGTGCTGTCGACGCTGTTCGTCGGCGTCGCCGGCTACGAAAGCGGCTATGACCCGCACCACATCTATCACGAGCCGGCGCCGCTCAATATCGACTCGGTCGGCCTGTTCCAGCTGTCGTACGAGGACGGGTTCACCTGGTGCGCCATCGATCGCAACGCCAGGTCGCTGGAGGACCCGATCAACAATATCCGCTGCGCCGTGCCGAAGATGACGCGGCTGGTGGCCAAGGATCATGTGCTGGCGGCGGGGTCGACCTCGGCCAATGCGCTCGGCCTGGCGCGCTACTGGTCGGTGATGCGGCTGGGGCACCATATCGACGACATCCGCCGGATGACGCTCAACATGGCGATGTGCCGCCGTTAACCAACAATCCTTTTCAAGGAATTGCAAAGATGAGTATGATAGATGAAACCTTTGAAATTATCAATTTATGGGGAGTTGGATTAAAGGATTTGCCTTTAGTTTCAGAGGTATTTTTTATTTGGTTCTTTGATTAATGATGGTGGAGACGATTTTCAGGAAAAATATAGTGATATTGATATTGTTCTATCAATGAATGAAAATGCGTTAAGCTTTGATGAGAGGATAAAATTCATAACCGCGCTTGAAAGCAATGTTCAAATTTTAGAAAGTGATATACTTAGAAAATTAAAAAGAGACGCGACGCATTCCTATGTTAGTGTTGTGTGTATAACGCCTGCTGAACAATATTTTTCAATTCATAAATCGGGAGATGTGAAATTATTAAGCTCTAAGCAATTCTTGAGACTTGGGAAAGGGGCGAAGTTAAATGATGACAATGTGGTAATTTCAAATTATACAGACGAGCAAGATTTTTACTTTGATAATGATGACGAAATAAGTTTGATTAGATATACACAGTCTATTAGAAATAAATTTCTATCCAATAGTTTTAATACGGAATATGTTGGCCTGCCTGACTATAGCGGTAATGATCCCTTACCTAAGGAATTGATGAGGGAGGCGGCTAAAGTTGGGTATAAAATATTGAATGAGAATTCTTCTCGTAGGGTTGACCTACGTGTGGGCTTAAATTTTATTATCGAATGTTTGCAAAAAGATGGTACTAGAAGTGAGGCAATAAGAAAAAAGATTGAATCACGTATGCTTGGGCGAGGTGCCAAAGCTGTAATAACTAGAAATGAGTTGTTGCATTTGTCGGAAATTCTATTCCAAAGTATTGCGCCAACTTTAAAAAGTAGGCGGTCTGTTTTGGACTCTATCGTTAAGGCAAATTTAAGCGGCCTGTCTACCTCTGCAAGCAGCGTAAACTAAGTTTTCCAGAATAATGGTCAAGTGGTGAGGGCCAAAAGTTCTGTGAGCCAATGAATTTATTAAATATTTTTGATTTATTCCATCGTGAAAATTAAAAAAAGCTTTGGCGTATGTCCGTAAGCAACTTGCGCCGTCACAGGAATTAGCGCAATCAAAACGAATAAAATCGTGGACATCATGAACGTTGCCTTTTCCAAGGTCCGCCAAGAAATTTATGGCAACGTCAATTCCCATAAGTTCATTAATTGTATCAATTTCAGATAATTGCCTATCTATTTGAAAATTCGGATTACTTGGATCATAAGCATGGCCAATTGGCTTAACTTTCCGAATCCAAAATGCCCAGTAGCCAGCAAATTTCGTCGCCGAAACAGTTCCACGTTGCTCGGATTCTATACGGTACATATCGCGCAAAAAATGATACGCGCAACTTTTAAGTCGCTTTGGGGAAATGTTGGATTCGCATTCAGTTATGCCAATTTGTCGTAACGCAAGTGCCAATGCTTTTTCTGTAAAGACAGCATATTCATTAACCTGCGATTCAGGAGGTATGTAATCTGTCATGTCTGCTTCAGTAGCTTGCTTATCGTGCCGCAGATATATTTATAACAGATACATAGTCTTCTTTTTTTACGAAATCGGAGACACGCTTCACCATTAACGATACCGAGCTGCCGGTATTTTTCGGATCGCCGCCTAACTGGGGAAGGCTTTCGTATACCGCAAGCCGCTGCTCATGCGTCTGCTCCAATAGAGGGGTCTCTTTATTTTTGAAATCCGCCATGAGTTCCAACTAGCGATGTAGGCTATTGCTTTCGATCCTGTGAGAAGCGGCTACGTAGTATCAGATTCTTAATTATGCAACAATAATTTGTGAAGATGAACGAATGATTATCGCATATGTTGTATTTTTTAAGCAAATTTATCCGAATTTTCCTGTCAGCGAGAAGCGCGGGCCGGCGGCATAGGGGGCGACGGAGGCGATCGAGCGCGGCTGGTCACCGGTGAACAGGGCCAGGTCGTTCATCCGCGGCATGATGCCGCCTTCGATGTCGCCCGAGGGCCCGTGGAACAGCATCTGGCCGCCCCAGTCGGGTCGCCAGCCCTCGGTGAAGCTCCATTCGAAGCAGAGCCTGGCCGCCTGGTCGGTGTGGCGGGTGAAGAAGTCGCCGGGGCGATAACAGACGGCGGCCAATGATTCCAATTCCAGACCCGACAAGCCGGTGAGGCTTTCGCAGAAGGCTGCGAATTCGGCGGATCGGACCAGGGTCGCGACGGGCGTCAGGGCGTCGTCGCCGGTCGGGCGATAGCCGAGGCGCAGGTAGCTGAGGCCGGTCTGGGCGCGCTCGGCGGCTTCCTGCAGGCGTTGCTGGATATCGGTTTCCGGCAGGCGGTTGAGTTCGTGGCGGTTGATGACCTCGGGACCGTCGCGGCCTACCAGTTGCAGTTCCCACGGCGTCTGCTGTTCGAGCGCCTGGTGGACGGTCTGGGCGTCTTCGGCGGAAATTGCGCCTTCCAGGCGGATGCGGCCGTGGCGGGCAAAGCGGCTCTTGTAGCCTTCGGGATCGAACTGGGAAGAGAGAAGGTGCATTAGCCAGCCATTTTTTTCATGGCAAGGTTCAGCTTCGTAGAATAATCAAGCAATTCCTTATGTTTATAGTCGAAGTCCTGACTCATGTCTTCAACATCTGAAAAATAATATTTTTTATCTTTTAAATTTTTATTTGGATCGTCATGTTGCTCGCTTATATACATTTCCTTATCGCCCACATCCGTTTCATGCGGCGCCCAATAAACTATACCGTGGGCAATTTTATTTCTTATGGTGGCGCAAGCACTTAAGTGTGATTTTATAGTTTTCCATTCATTCTTTAATTCTTCGTCCAAGTCAGAATATTTTATTACGTCTGAGATCATATCGAGACGTGTATTAAAAGAATTGGCTCTATAAAAAGATGCCTTTGCACTTTCGTATCTTTCGGGGAGAATTTTTAAAGCCGCTAGATAAACACTCGATAGGCCGGATTCGATAAACTGCCATGACGCCATAAAAATCCCCAAGCGAACATAAAAATTCATCTCCAGATGTTCATTTGGAGTTGGAAAAGAGCCTTGCGGTGGGGGGAGTTCTGCAACCTTACATCTTAGGATGTATCGCATTTCAAACTCCTGTTTTGGTTCTACCCGAACACCCGGGCGAAGATCGTGTCGACGTGCTTGGTGTGGTAATCGAGGCTGAAGAACGGTTCCAGCTGTTCGCGGGTGAAGACCTTCGACACGTCCGGATCGGCGGCCAGGAAGTCGAGGAAATTGCCCTCGCCGCGCCACACGCGCATGGCGTTGCGCTGCACCGCCGAGTACGAATCCTCGCGCGACATGCCCTTTTGCGTCAGGGCCAGCAGCACGCGCTGGCTGTGGACCAGGCCGCCGAGGCGGTCGAGGTTCTTCTGCATGTTCTCGGGGTAGATCAGCAGATTGTCGACGACGTTGGCGAGGCGGCGCAGGGCGAAGTCGAGGTGGACGCAGGCGTCCGGCGCGATGCCGCGTTCGACGCTGGAATGCGAGATATCGCGCTCGTGCCACAGGGCGACATTCTCCATCGCCGGCACCACCGCCGAGCGCACCAGCCGCGCCAGGCCGGTCAGGTTCTCGGTCAGCACGGGATTGCGCTTGTGCGGCATGGCTGACGAGCCCTTCTGGCCCGCCGAGAAGAACTCCTCGGCCTCCAGCACCTCGGTGCGTTGCAGGTGGCGGATTTCGACCGCCAGGCGCTCGACCGAGGACGCCACCACGCCCAGGGCGGCGAAGAAGGCGGCGTGACGGTCGCGCGGTATGACCTGGGTCGACACCGGCTCGACGGTCAGCCCCATCTTGCCGGCGACATAGGCTTCGACCTCGGGCGAGACATTGGCGAAGGTGCCGACGGCGCCGGAAATGGCGCAGGTCGAGATTTCCGCCCGCGCCGTCTCAAGCCGCGCCCGCGCGCGGACGAATTCGGCGTAGTAGCCGGCGAGCTTCAGCCCGAAAGTCACCGGCTCGGCGTGGATACCGTGGCTGCGGCCGACGGTCGGGGTATATTTGTGCTCCATCGCCCGCTTCTTCAGCGCGGCGAGGACGAGGTCGACGCCTTCGATCAGCAGGTCCGCCGAGCGCTGCAGCTGCACCGCGAAGCAGGTATCGAGCACGTCCGACGACGTCATGCCCTGGTGCAGGAAGCGCGCTTCAGGGCCGACGATTTCCGAGACGTGGGTCAGGAAGGCGATCACGTCGTGCTTGACGGTGCGCTCGATCTCGTCGATGCGGTCGGCGTCGAATTCGGCATCCTTGCCCTTTTCCCACAGGGTTTCGGCGGCTTCGGCCGGGATCACGCCGAGCTCGGCCATCCTGGTGGCGGCGTGGGCTTCGATCTCGAACCAGATCTTGTACTTGGTGGCCGCATCCCAGATCGCGGCGGCGTCCTTGCGGGCATAACGGGAAATCATGGTGGATACCTTTGGAAAGTCGCGCCCCTGATTGAGACTTCCCGCGCCCAAGTCAAGCCCTAATTGGCTTTGCGCTGTCTGTGTCCAGTATAATTAATTTACGCTTTTGAGGTGTGGGGACTTGGCCCTCTGGTTAATAAAGGGTTAAAATTGCGGCACGTTTTTGTTGACTACGTTGGGGTTGTCGCCGTGACCAAGCTGTTCCTCCTTTCCGCCACCGCCGCTGTTGCCCTTATGGCCGGCCAGGCCTGCGCCCACGACCTCAAGCCCGTCGTCCAGCCGGCGTCGCAGACGGGTCCGGCGACAGTCGCCGCGCCGGCAGGCCATGTCGACGAAGCTGACCTGCCCGACGCAACCGTCGCCTGTCCCGACGGCGACAAGACGAGCGTGGTCTGGCAGCAGGTGCCGCAGGACGTGCGCGACCATGCCCGCCCGGGCCAGTGCTTCGCCCGCATGCTGATCGCGCCGGCGTTCGAGACCTACATGGACCATGTCATGGTCCAGGAAGCGCGCACCGAGACCCACACCACGCCGGAAGTGGCGCGCATGGTCGACAAGTCGGTCATGGTGGCGCCCGAGCGCGTGGTGCAGAAGAACGTCGCCGCCGTCACCCACTGGGAGATGGTGACCGAGGTCGTTACCCCGGCGACGACGCGGCAGGAGGTCATTCCGGCCCGCTACGAGATGCAGGTCCAGCACGTGCTGGTTTCGCCCGAGCACCGGGAGTGGGTGGCTCAGGCCGGTATTCCCACCGGCGCCGCCCTGATCACGCCCGATGACCATGTGCCGGTGCGCTATCGCGCCGACGGCATGCTGACGTGGCCGGGCAAGGACGGCCAGGCCGTTCCGGTGTCGCACGAAACGGCGCAGTACCTGCAGCGCGGCAGCGCCCAGACCGTCTATTGCCTGAAGGTCATTCCGGCCGTCTACCAGGACCGCCAGGTCCGCGTCATGGTGGCGCCCGAGCAGACGCGCACCGTCGATGTCCCGCCCGTCACCCGCCAGGTCCGCCGCGAAGTGACCGACGTGCCGGCGCATATCGAAAGCACCACCATCCCCGCCGTCTACCAGACGCAGAAGGTGCGCGAGGTGGTGACGCCCGCCCACACCGAAACCGTGCAGATTCCGGCCGTCTTCCAGGATGTGCCCAAGAGCCGCATGACGCGCGAGGCGCAAGCCGTATGGCGCGAGGTCCTGTGCGACAAGAACGCCTCGCCCGAGGTCATCACCTCGATCCAGCACGCCCTGATCGAGCATGGCTATAACCCCGGTGCGGTCGATGGCCGCCTGGGGCCGCAGACGGTCGCCGCCATGCAGAAGTTCGAGGCCGACCGCGGCCTGCCGCAGGGCCAGGTCTCGGTCGAGGCCGTCGAGGCGCTGGGCGTCCACCTGGACTAAAAGTCGTACAAATTTCCGGCGACGCCGCGTTTTTGGCTCTTCAAGACGCGGCGTTTTCGTGTCTATCTGACGCCCGAAACCTATAACGGGAGCGGTTCATGAACAGGCGCGAAATGTTGCTGGGGTCGGCCTCGGCGGCCATGCTGGCGGGGCTGCCGTTGCGGGCCGTCGCGCAGGCTGCCGATTCGGAGCGCGAGGACCTGCTGCTTTCCAAGGACTGGCGTTTCCACGAGGGCGATATCGAGACGCCGCCGCTGTCGGCGTCGGGCGGGGCCTATAACGCCTCCAAGGCCGGCGCGGCGCGCGGCGCGGCCTCGGCCTCATACGACGACAGCCTGTGGCCGCGCGTGACCGTGCCGCACGATTTCGCCAGTTTCCAGCCGGTCTCCAAGGACGACGGCGACATCGCCCAGGGTTACCGCAAGCGCGGCGTCGCCTGGTACCGCAACGTCCTGCGCTTCGAGGACTTCGACCGCGACAAGCATATCGAGCTGCAGGTCGAAGGTGCGGCCTCGGCCTCGACCGTTTGGTTCAACGGCGTTCTCGTCAACCACAACTTCTCGGGCTATTCGTCGGCCTATATCGACCTGACGCCCTATGTCACCTACAGCGACAACCTCAACAGCCTGGCCATTCGAGTGGACGCCAGCGGCATCGAGGGCTGGTGGTACGAAGGCGCCGGACTGTACCGCGACGTAAGGGTGGTCAAGCGCAATCCCGTCCACATCATGACCGATGGCGTGTTCGCCCATCCGGTGCCGGCGGAAGGCTCGGCCACCGGCTTCGACTGGACCATCCCGGTCGAGGTGACGCTCAACAACGCGGGCACGTCCGATGCCGCCGTCACCGTGGTCAGCGAACTGCACGACCCGTCAGGTCACGGCGCGATCGCCTCGGCCAAGGCGGCCGCGACGGTGACCTCGCTTGGCCAGTCGGTGGCGAGCATGAACCTGGCCGTTGTTTCGCCGCGCCTGTGGAGCCCCGACAATCCGCAGCTTTACAATGTCGTCACCCGGCTGATGCAGGGCGATACGGTCGTCGATGAAGTAACCACGACGTGCGGCTTCCGTACTCAGCGTTTCGACGCCAACCAGGGTTTCTTCCTCAACGGCCAGCACCTCAAGATCAAGGGCGTGTGCCTGCACCAGGATCACGCCGGCGTCGGCACGGCCGTGCCCGACGGCCTCATCGATTTCCGCCTGCGCCGCCTGAAGACGCTGGGCTGCAACGCCATCCGCTTCTCGCACAACGCCCAGTCGCGCTTCATGATGGACGCCTGCGACCGCCTGGGTTTCCTGGTGATGGCCGAGAACCGTGTCTTCGATCCGTCACCCGATTACCTGGCGCAATTGCAATGGCTGGTCCGCCGCGACCGCAACCATCCGTGCGTCTACCTGTGGTCGGTGTTCAACGAGGAGCCGATGCAGGGCAGCGAGGCCGGCTACGAGATGGTCCGGCGGATGAACGCGGCGGTCAAGGCGCTGGATGTCTCGCGCCCGGTGACGGCGGCGATGAACGGTGGCCTCGATACGCCGCTCAATGTCTCCGACGCGGTCGACGTCATCGGCATCAACTACCAGCAAGGCATCTACGACGCCGTCCATGCGCGGCATCCCGACAAGCCGATCTTCTCGTCCGAGGACACCTCGTCGTTCATGACGCGCGGGGCGTGGAAGAGCGATCGCGACGCCCACGTCATGGCCGGTTATGACGAGGAGCCGGCGCCGTGGGGCGAGACCCACCGCGACGCCTGGCAGGCGATCAATACGCGCGACTTCATCGCCGGTACGTTTGTGTGGAGCGGGTTCGACTATCACGGCGAGCCGACGCCGTTCGAATATCCGTCGAATTCGACCTTCTTCGGCATCCTCGACCTGTGCGGCTTCGACAAGTCAGCGGCCAATATCCACCGCGCCCAGTGGATCGATGACAAGCCCTATGTCGGCGTGTCGCCGCACTGGAACTGGAAGCGCGGCGACAAGATCCGCGTCATGGCGTGCTCGAACTGCGACGAGGTCGAGCTGCACGTCAACAGCCTGTCCTTTGGCCGCCAGAAGGTCGACCGCTACCGCATGAACTACTGGGACAATATCGAGTTTTTCCCGGGCGCGCTGGAAGTCCGCGCCTACAGGGGCGGGAAACAAGTGGCGACCGCGCGCTGCGAAACGGCCGGCAAGGCGGTGGCGCTGCGCCTGACGCCCGACCGCCTGAACATGAACGGCGACGGCCGCGATGCGCAGCCGGTCACGGTCGAGGCCATCGATGCCCAGGGCCGCACCGTGCCGCTGGCCGAGAACATGGTCAGCTTCGACATTTCCGGCGGCGCCATCATCGGCCTCGGCAACGGCGATCCCAACTGCCTGGAGCCGGAGAAAGGCAGCCAGCGTTCGCTGTTCAACGGCCTGGCCCAGGTCATCGTTCAGGCCGGCGAAAAGGTTGGCGGCCTGCGTCTGCGCGCCTGGGCCGACGGGCTGAAGACCGCCGAGCTCGACCTGCCGGTGGCGTCGGTGCCCCTGCCGCCGTTGCAGGCGACCGGGCCGTCGACCCAGGTGCTCGACAACTGGTTCCGCGCGCCGCCGTCGTCGTCCCAGCCCGATCCGGCGACGGTCAACGCCGCCGACTGGTCGTGGTTCCGGCCCGACGGCTCGCTGTTCCCGGCGCTCGGAGCGGGGCAGTACAGCCTGTGCACCACGGCGATCACGCCTCTGGCCGGCGTGCAGCAGTCGGGCGGTGTGCTTGAGCTGCTGAACGTGCGTGGGGCGTGCGACGTCTATGCCGACGGCCAGCTCCTGGGCAGCAAGGGTGATCCGTCCGACCCCTTGAGCGTCAACCTGCCGCCCAGGACGGGCGAGCGCCGCATCGCCGTCATCTTCCATCCGCAGGCCGGCCAGACCTACGGCTTTGCGGGCCTGGTGCGCATCCGGACGGCGTAAGATGGCCTTCGACCTTTACCTGCTCGATCCGCTGATCGGCCTTTGGAAGGGCGAGGGCGTCATTGCATCCAATCCGTGGGGCGGGGCCGGCAAATGCCGCGGGCGTTGGTCCTTCCGCTTCGATCCGGCGCGGAGGAATCTGATCCATTCCTATGAGGAAAGCCGCGCCGACGGCTCGGCCTTCGACGGCCACGGCGTCTTCTGCGCCGATGGCGACAGCGATGACCTGTTGTGGTTCTGGTTCGACAGCTATGGGTTTCCGCCCTTGGAGCCGGCGCGCGGGCTGTTCCGCCGCGACCTGCTGGTCCTGACCAGGCGAACGCCGCGAGGGCTTGGGCGCTCGACCTTCCGGCTTGACGGCAACCGCTTCGAATATCTGATCGAGGCGCAGCCGGCCGGCCAGCCGGGCTTTTCCGAAGTCATGCACGGCGTATTTTCAAGGGTTTAAGGCTTAACCACGAACAGCACGAAAAAGGGCACGAAAAACACGAAAAGTATTTACTCATCAAAGACCTTTACGAGCAGGCAATGAATGGAGCGCCTTCGGCGCTCGGTATGAATCATGTAGCGGAGCGTCTGTTTCAGGCACAGTTTGAATTTTCGTGGTTTTCGTGCCTTTTTCGTGCTTTTCGTGGTCAAAATCTTCCTTCGCCTGACACATCCTGGAGGCAGCCATGATCCGTCATATCGTTCCGTTCAGACTCAAGCACGCCGCCGGTTCAGCGGAAGAAGCCGGTTTCCTGGCCGCGCTGGCGAACCTGGCCGCCATTCCGGGCGTGCTCAATCTCGAGGTCCTGCCGCAGATCGGCAGGAAAAACAGCTTCACCCACGCCGTGTCGATGGCCTTTGCCGACGATGCCGCCTACCAGACTTATAATGCGCATCCCGATCACGTCGCCTTTGTCGAGGGGCGGTGGATTCCGGAAGTGGCGGAGTTCGCGGAGATCGATCTGCTGGCCTAAGGCCCCAACCGCCACAAGTGGTGAGGTATAGAGGCAGCTTACATCGCGCCGATGTTCTTGAGGCTGGCCACGCCCTCGCGGCCGACGATCAGGTGGTCGTGGACGCCGACCTTGAGCGGCTTGCCGGCGGCGACGATCTGCTTCGTCATCTCGATGTCGCCGGCGGACGGCATCGGGTCGCCCGAGGGGTGATTGTGCACCAGGATGACGTTGGACGCCGACAGCTCCAGCGCCCGGCGCATGATCTCGCGCGGATAGGCCGGCGCATGGTCGACCGTGCCGTGGTTCATGACCTCGTCGGCGATGAGCTGATTCTTCTTGTCGAGGAACAGGATGCGGAACTGTTCGCGCGGCTCGTGCGCCAGGGTCACCTTGAGGTAGGACACCAGGGCCGCCCAGGACGAGATGACGGTGGAGCGTTTGAGTGGCTCGGCGACCAGTCGCCGCGTCGCCTCGAACATCAGTTGCAAGTCAAGCGCGATGTCGGCGGTCATGGCCAGGCGCTTGCCGGCATTGTCGAGCGCCGAGACCTGCAGCATGTCTTCGAGTGGCGCCGACAGGGCGGCCGCCAGTCCGCCGAAGCGCGCGATCAGGGCTTTCGCCAGGGGTTTGACATCGCGCTGCGGAATCGAGCGGAACAGGAACAGCTCCAGCAACTCGTATTCGGGCAGGGCCGAGACGCCGCCCTTGCGCGCGCGGTCACGCAGGCGTTGGCGGTGGCCGCCGTGCTGCGGGAGGAGGGGATCGGCCAAAGAATCTGAAAAACCGTCTTCCATCGCGCGACTATATCGGCTCGCGCGAGGCTGGCAAGCGCGCACGTTAAGCATGATCGCTCACCGAATCTTACCGGCCTCGGCGGTAAAAAGCGGCATGCTGCTCAATCGCGACTACGATCCATTCGGCACGGGCTGGGACATTTTCTTGCCGCCAAAGCGGGACATGGCGTATCTGGCCAGGCTCGGCGCGATAGCTGCCGGCGCGGCCGTCGTCATCTTTGCCGTATGGCAAGTCCGCATGATCGACCTGCGCGGCAATTATTTACCGGCAACGGGTGAGGTGACGGCAAGGTCGACGACGTGTGAGCTCGACGTCTATCATCAGCACAACAGCCAATGGTACAGCGGTTCGTGCCCTGATATGGAGGCCTTGCGCGCGTCGCAGGGGGGCCGGATCGGCTATCACACGCGGCTGTCGTTCCGCTTTGTCTCGCCGGTTGATCATCGGGTCCATACCGGAGAGGGCAAGGCGGTTGACGGGAGTATAGACGCGGTTCCCGCCGTGGGTGCACCTGTTGATCTGCTCGTACACAAGCGCGATCCGCAGCGTTTCGAATACGCCGGAGATGATCGCGACGGAGCGTGGTTCTAGGCCGCGGGATGCGGGGGACGGAACTGGCCGGTGGCCGAGGCGGTGAAGATCTCGACGCCGGTGTCGGTGACGCCGACACTGTGTTCGCACTGGGCGGTCAGCATCTTGTCGCGCGTCACAGCGGTCCAGCCGTCGTTCAGCACCTTGATGTCGGGACGGCCGAGGTTGATCATCGGCTCGATGGTGAAGAACATGCCCTTTTGCAGCTTAGGACCGGTGCCGGCGCGGCCGAAGTGCAGGACGTTCGGATTGTCGTGGAAGACCCGGCCGACGCCGTGGCCGCAGAAGTCGCGCACCACCGAGCAGCGCTGGGCCTCGGCATATTTCTGGATCGCCGAGGCGATGTCGCCGAAGGTATTGCCGGGCTTGACCTGCTCGAGGCCGAGGCGGATGCATTCATAGGTGATGTCGACCAAACGCCGCGCCTTGGGCGCCACCTGACCGACCTCGTACATGCGCGAGGTGTCGCCGTGCCAGCCGTTCAGGATCGCGGTTACGTCGATATTGACGATGTCGCCTTCGCGCAGGGTCTTTTCCGACGGGATGCCGTGGCAGACGACGTGGTTGGGCGAGATGCACACCGTGTGCTGGTAGCCGCGATAGAAGACGCAGGCCGACAGGGCGCCGTGGTCGAGGATGAATTCGCGCGCCAGGTCATCGAGATGCGAGGTCTGCACCCCCGGCACGACATGCGGGATCAGCATGTCGAGGCAATCGGCGGCCAGGCGCCCGGCCTTGCGCATGCCGTCGAAATCCTCCTCCGTGTGGATGCGGATGGTCTCGGAACGGACGAGGTAGTCGGAATCTGTGGTCATGGCGGCAATATAGTCCTCTGTCCGCCCATTAGCTAGGGCGTTGTTTGCAATGGAGAGGCGGAGGGCTATAAGGGCCGTGGCGACGCGAGGAGGCGACCGGTCGATGTGGGTTCTTGCGGTTGTCGGGATGTTTCTGGCGATCAGCTATGTCGGCCGCCAGGTGCGGCTCGGCAAATGGAAGTCGGGCCCGTGGTTCCGCCAGTTCCGCACGGTACGTTCGGTGGTGGCCCTGGCGTTCCTGGTGCTGGGCGTCGTCATGCTGACGCGCGGCCTGGCGTGGGAGGGGCTGGGCGCCATCCTGGCGGCGGTCGTGCTGGGTGGGACGGTGCGGTTCAATACATCCTTTTACGCAGGGCCGCGCCGGCCGGCCGGCCCTGGCGTGGCGGCGGCCTATACAGCGGAGGAAATCCGGGCTTATCAGACGCTGGGTCTGGCGGTCGGGGCTGACCGCAGGGCGATCCGCGAGGCGTGGACGCGGCTGATGAAGGCGGCTCATCCGGACCAGGGCGGTTCGGCCGAGCGCGCCAAGGCGCTCAATGCGGCGAGGGATGTGTTGATGAAACGCGGGCGCTAAACTTACGGGGTTTGGGGCCTTTGGCCCCAAGCCTTTTCCTTCCAATAAAAAAGCCCGCGCCGAAGGGGCGGGGCTTTTTTATTGGATAGAAGAAGATGTGGGGTCCAAGGACCCCACGCCCCATGAGTTAAGCGTCGGGCTTCACCACCATGCAGTCCAGCCGCTTGGCCGTCATGCTCTTGCACGCGGCCTGGGCCTGCTCATGCGTCAGGTCGGCGAAGCGCGTCCGGTACCAGCCGTTGTCGTTCTTCGTCACCTGCGACGACGCATCAGCCAGGGCGTCGTCAAAGCGCTGCTGGATATTGCGGATCCAATTCGTGGCCAGCGACTTGTCCTTGAAGGCGCCGACCTGGATGCCCCAGATCGCGTCGGGGTTCTTCTTCTTGCCCTTGCCCTTGGCCGGGGTCGCAGCGGCGGCCAGCACCGTCGTCTTGCGCGCCACCGGCGGCGCGGGAGCGGGAGCGGGCTTCTTCGTCAGGGTGGCGACGACTGCCGGGGCCGACACCTTGGCGCTCAGGCGCTGGACGTCCTCATCGGTCGCATTGGCCTGTTCGCTGCCAGCCAGGGTGCCGCGCAACTGGCTGTCGCTCAGGCTGGCATAGGTGCGGGCCGTATCGGCGGGCGCGGCGTCGCTGCCGACATCATCGTCGTCCGACGAATCGTTGTTGGCCAGGATAGTGTAGGGCGAGGCCGACATGTCGCTGTCGTCCTTCATGAACTGGCTCTGCGCCACCGCGATCAGTTCGCCGTGCGCCCGGCGATCGATGACGTCGAAGCCGGTGTTCATCAGCTCCGTCACATGCTCGCGACGCTGGCTCTTGGTCGAACCGCCCAGCATGACCGCGATCAGGCGATGGCCGTCCTTGACCTGCGACGCGACGAGGTTATAGCCGGCGGCGTTGGTGTAGCCCGTCTTCATGCCATCGACGCCCGGCAGACCGTGCAGCGGATTGTGATTGACATAGGTCCGGCCGCGATAGGTCAGGCTCTCCTGATTGAAGTAGCCGTAATATTGCGGATAGTCGCGCATCACGGCGCGCGCCAGAATGGCCAGGTCGCGCGCCGAACTCAGCTGGCGTGGATCGGGCAGGCCGTTGGCGTTGACAAAGCGCGTGCTCGTCATGCCCAGTTCCTGCGCCCGGATGGTCATCAGGGCCGCGAAGCGCTCCTCGCTGCCGCCGATCTTCTCCGCCAGGGCAACGGCCAGATCGTTGGCCGAATAAAGCGCGATCAGGCGCATGGCGGTGTCGACGTCGATGGTGTCGCCGGGCTTGAGATAGACCTTGACGGGGGCCTGGGAGGCTGCGTGCTGGCTGATGACGATCTCGTCGGTCGGCTTCAGCTCGCCGCGGGCCAGGGCGTCGAAGGCCATGTAAAGCGTCATGATCTTGGTCAGCGACGCCGGATAGCGCGCCGAATCGGCGCGGCGGGCATAGAACACCTCACCCGACTGGGCATCGACGACGATGGCCGAATATTTGGGATTGTCCGAGAGGTCCTGCGCCATGACGGGCGCCGCGGCCACCAGGGTGACAAGCGCCAAAAGCAGGACCTTCAACCGGTTCCCCCCCATGAACGCCCCCCGCACCGCACGCCAAGCCTGCCCGATCATACGCATCCAGCCATCCTCATACTCGCACAAACGCCTGCTCATAAGGATTCCGCAAAATCGGCGGCCAGTTGAGCAAAGGCAACATAAACCGGAACGTCCAGTCTGTCGCGGCGTTTCCTTAAGTCTTTGTTAAAGACACCGGAATGTGACCGGAGATCACATGAGTTCGCCCGCGAAAAGGCTTATGCGCCAGACGGCACAACCTTATGGTTCCGATATGGGGATGATCTCCCACGGGACGCGAAAAAGGCCTTCACGATTGTGTTAATTTATTGTGCGGTGCACAAAAAAAGCTTGACCTTATGCTGCAACTGCGTTATCTGAACGGTCAATTCCGGGCAGGCATAAGCCCGTTAACTTTATCGTGAAAATCGGAGCTACCCACATGGACACCGCTGAAACTTTCAAGACCAATGTCGACAAGTTCGCGACCGCCGGTAACCAGGCCTTCAAGGACGGCGTTGAAAAGAGCCTCACCGCTCTCAACGAATTGAACGCCGCCTCGAAGTCGAACGTCGAAGCCGTTGTCGAATCGCTGACCGCCGCCACCAAGGGCGCGGAAACCGTCGGCGCCCAGGCGATGGCCTATTCGAAGAAGAGCTGGGACGACGCCGTCGCCGCCGGCAAGACCCTGTCGGGCGCCAAGAGCGTGCAGGAAGTCATCGAGCTGCAATCGAAGTACGCCAAGGCCTCGATGGAAGCCTATGTCGCCGAGATGAACGCCATGACCGAAACCCTGTCGGCCTCGTTCAAGGACACCTTCAAGCCGATCAACGCGCGCATGACCGCCGCCGTCGAGAAGTTCCAGTCGTATCGCTAAAGCCCTTCTCCGGGTTATGAGTAAGAAAAGCCCCGGGCCGCACGGTCCGGGGCTTTTTTGTTGCCGTCCTCCAAGCGTGGAGGAAGAACTCCCACCTCCCTATCCGAAGGATGGGGAGGTGGCGCGTAGCGCCGGAGGGGTCTTCTCCGTCGGTTGGCCCCTCCGTCATTTGCCGGGCAAGCCTGTCAAACGCCACCTCCCCATGCCAAGGGCATAGGGAGGTGGGTGCGTGAACGTTTTATTGTCTTTCTCTACATCCCCAGCATCAGGCGGATGACCTCGGCGACCAGGCCGACCGCCACCACGCCGGCCAGCCACAGCCCGGCGAACCAAACGAGTTTCTTCGCCATCAGTGGTAACCCTCCTCGGGATCGACCTTGCCGCGGAACACCCAGTAAGCGTAGCCGGTATAGGCCAGGATCACCGGCACCAGTATAGCCGCGCCGACCAGCAGAAAGCTCAGCGACTTGTCCGGCCCGGCCGCCGCCTCGAAGGTCAGGACGCCGGGGATGACATAGGGCCAGAAGCTGATGCCGATGCCGATATAGCTCAGCACGAACAGTCCGAGCGCGGCCAGGAACGGCTGCAGGTGCTTTTCCTTGCGCAGGCCGTCCCACAGGATAAAGCCGCAGATCGCCAGCAGCAGCGGCACAAGGGCCGAGAAGAAGGCCGTCGGGAAACCGAACCAGCGATTGAAGTAGAGGCGGTTGATGAACGGCGTCCACAGGCTGACCACGCCGATCAGGGCCAGGGTGGCGACAAAGGCCGGCAGGGCGTAGTGGCGCGCCCGGACCTGGATATCGCCGGTGGTCTTGAAGTTGAGCCACGTCGCGCCGAGCAGGGTATAGCCGATGACGACCGCCACGCCGGTGGTGACCGAGACCGGCGTCAGCCAGTCCCACCAGCCGCCGGCATAGGCGTCGTTGGCAATGTGCACGCCCTGGACCAGGGCGCCCAGCGCTATGCCCTGCATCAAGGCGGCAATGCCGGAGCCGAGCATGAAGCCGGTGTTCCACACGTGCTTCCAGCGTTCGGTACGCAGACGGAACTCGAACGCCACGCCTCGGAACACCAGGGCCAGCAGCATGACGATCAGCGGCACGTAGAGCGCCGGCAGGAGGGTGGCGTAGGCCAGCGGAAACACCGCCAGCAGCCCGCCGCCGCCCATGACCAGCCAGGTTTCGTTGCCGTCCCACACCGGGGCGACCGAATTGGTCAGCACATCGCGCTCGCGGTCTTCGTGGAACAGACTGAACAGGATGCCGACACCGAGGTCGAAGCCGTCGAGCACGACATAGGCCAGCACGGCGAAGGCGATCAGGGCCGCCCAGATGGTGGGGAGATCAAGCGTCATGGTGAGCCTCATCGATGCCCTGCTGCGGTCCCGGATTGATGCCGGCGGCGCGCACCGGTCCCTTGTTCAGTTCCCCTGTCGGTGGCCGGCCGGGCGGCACGCTGGCCAGGCGCAGCATGTAGACGATGCCCGCCCCGAAGACGAAGAAATAGACGATGATGAAGGCCAGCAGCGACGCGCCGACGGCGGGCGCGGCGACATTCGACAGGCTGTCGGTGGTGCGCAGGATGCCGTAGACGGTGAACGGCTGACGGCCGGTTTCGGTCGTCGCCCAGCCGGCCAGGACGGCGACGAAGCCCGACGGTCCGGCCAGCGCCGCCAGCCGCAGCAGCCAGCGGTCGCTGTAAAGCGTCTTGCGCCAGCGCGCCCACAATGACCACAGGCCTGTCAGCAGCATCAGCATGCCGAGCCCGACCATCACGCGGAAGGCGAAGAAGGGCACAAGCGTGTGCGGCCGGTCGCGGGGCGCGAAGTCCTTCAGGCCCTTGACCTCGCCGTTGATGTCGTGGGTCAGGATCAGCGATCCCGCCTTCGGCACCTCGACGGCGGCTTTCACGCTCTCCGATTTGTCGTCGGGAATGCCGAACAGGATCAGCGGCTGGCCGCGTTTGGTGTCGTAGTCGCCTTCCATCGCCGCGACCTTGGCCGGCTGGAATTTCAGCGTGTTGAGGCCGTGGGCGTCGCCGGCCAGGATTTGCACCGGTGTGACCAGCGCCGCCATCCACATCGCCATCGAGAACATGACCTGGGCGGGGCGGTCGTGACGGTCCTTCAGCAGGTGCCATGCGGCCACTCCGCCGACCGCGAAGGCCGTGGTCAGGTAGGCCGCCAGCACCGTGTGCACCAGGCGGTAGGGCAGGGACGGATTGAAGATGACCGCGATCCAGCTTTCCGGCAGGAAGCGGCCGTCGGGTGCGACGACGTAGCCCTGCGGCGTCTGCATCCAGCTGTTGGCGGCCAGGATCCAGAAGGCCGAAATCAGCGTGCCGGCCGCCACCATCGCCGTGGCGAACATGTGCAGGCCCGGCCCGACGCGCTTCAGTCCGAACAGCATGATGCCGAGAAAGCCGGCTTCGAGGAAGAAGGCGGTCAGCACTTCATAGCCCATCAGCGGCCCGATCACCGCGCCGGTAGCCTTGGCGAAGGCCGCCCAGTTGGTGCCGAACTGGTAGCTCATGACGATGCCGGACACCACGCCCATGCCGAAGACGACGGCGAAAATGGTCTTCCAGTAGTTGAAGAGGCGGGCATAGACCTCGTCCTTCTTCCACAGCCACAGCGCGTTGAGCACGGCAAGATAGGACGCCAGGCCGATGGTCAGGGCCGGAAACAGGAAGTGGAACGAGACGGTGAAGGCGAACTGGATACGGGCCAACGTCTCGGCGTTCGGGAGTGGTGGTGGCATGCGGCCCTCCGCGGTAAATGGGTGTTTCGGCTTAATCCCACACAAAGTTTATGGATATGCGACAATCCGCCACGCGGCGGCCCGCCGCAGGTGGATAATTGCCTCGGGAGCCTGCGGCATTTGGCAAGCACGACTGTGCGCCGCCGCTTCTGCGGCGAGCCTTGCGGCGTCTGAGCAACTACGATGTAACTTTTTTACGCCTAAAGTGACAAACTGTGATCCTATCACAGCGAGTTTATGCAATTGGCCCCTTAACAGGCCTACAGTTTGCACTATCTTGTGAACTTATTCCCGGCGGCATGGCGATTGCAGCTCTCAACAGGGCAGGTCGAATCGATTGCGCCGCTTTCCAGGACCAGTAATGACGATATCGCTTAGGCCAGGCATGTTTTTCGGGGGGACGAGCGCGCAGACGCCGGCTGCGAGCACAGGTGCGTGGCGCATGGCGGCCGACAAGGGCGTGGTGACGCGTCCCGGTTCGGCGCCGCTGGCGGTGGTCGAAACCAAGCCAAAGCCGCAGAAGCCGTCGCTGTATCGCGTCCTGATTCTCAACGACGACTACACACCGATGGAATTCGTCGTCTACGTCCTCGAGCGCTTCTTCAACAAATCGCGCGAAGAGGCCACCCGCATCATGCTGCATGTCCACCAGACCGGCGTCGGGGTCTGCGGCGTCTATACCTATGAAGTGGCGGAGACCAAGGTGGCGCAGGTCGTGGATATGGCCCGTCGCCATCAGCACCCGCTCCAATGTACGATGGAAAAGGATTGAGGCCTGCAGTGCTGACTGGCGACAAACGCAAGAAACCACGTCATCAGCACCCGCTTCAGTGCACGATGGAGAAGGATTGAGATTTTTTCTCCCCCACGCGTGGGGGAGGTGGCGCGAAGCGCCGGAGGGATCCTTGAGTTGCAATAAAAGGACCCCACCACCATTTGCCGCGAAGAACGGCAAATGGTCCCGCGCCCCACGTGTGGGGCGGAAATGAAGTGGATAAACGTCGGCGAAGACGGCGGTTCAGCCGGGGTTCAGCAAGAGTTGGGTAAGCTTTCTCTAACCCTAAGTTAGGGAGTTTATCCTAGAGTTTTTCGTATCAGGCCGTTTCGGCCTTTGGAGGTTACCATGCCGTCGTTTTCAAGCGCCTTGGAAGAAACCCTGCACCGCGCAGTGGGCCACGCCAACGCCCATCATCATGAATATGCGACGCTCGAGCACCTCCTGCTGGCGCTGATCGACGATGTCGACGCAGCCGCCGTCATGAGTGCCTGCAACGTCGACCTGGCCAAGCTCAGGGGCGCACTCGACGCCTATATCGAGACCGACCTCAAGTCGCTGGTCGAACCGCAGTCGGAAGAGGCCAAGCCCACGGCCGGCTTCCAGCGCGTCATCCAGCGCGCGGTCATCCACGTCCAGTCGTCGGGTCGTGACGAGGTTACCGGCGCCAATGTCCTGGTCGCCATATTCTCCGAACGCGAATCGCACGCCGCCTTCTTCCTGCAGGAGCAGGAGATGACGCGCTACGACGCGGTCAACTATATCGCCCACGGCATCGCCAAGAAGCCCGGCGCCTCGGAAAACCGCGTTGTGCGCGGCGCCACCGAGGACGGCCCCGCCACCGGCGGCGGCAGTGAAGAAAAGAAGAGCGGCACCACCGATGCCTTGGCCGCCTACTGCGTCGACCTTAACGAAAAGTCGCGCCACGGCAAGGTCGACCCGCTGATCGGGCGTTCGGCCGAGGTCGAGCGCGCCATTCAGATCCTGTGCCGCCGCACCAAGAACAATCCGCTGCTGGTCGGCGATCCCGGCGTCGGCAAGACCGCCATCGCCGAAGGCCTGGCCAAGAAGATCGTCGATGGCGAAGTCCCCGAAGTCCTGGCGGGCGCGACCATCTACTCGCTCGACATGGGCACGCTGCTGGCCGGCACCCGTTATCGCGGCGACTTCGAGGAGCGCGTCAAGCAGGGTGTCAAGGAACTGGAGGCGCACCCCAATGCCGTTCTGTTCATCGACGAAATCCACACCGTGATCGGAGCCGGCGCGACCTCGGGCGGCGCGATGGATGCGTCCAACCTGCTCAAGCCCGCCCTGGCGGCCGGCAGCTTGCGCTGCATGGGTTCGACGACCTACAAGGAATACCGCCAGCACTTCGAGAAGGACCGCGCGCTGGTCCGCCGCTTCCAGAAGATCGACGTCAACGAGCCGACGCTCGACGACACCATCAAGATACTGAAGGGCCTCAAGCCGTATTACGAGACCTTCCACCACCTCAAATATACCGACGCCGCCATCAAGACGGCGGTGGAGCTGTCGGCGCGCTACATCACCGACCGCAAGCTGCCGGACAAGGCCATCGACGTCATCGATGAGGCCGGGGCGCTGCAGATGGTCCTGCCGGAAAACAAGCGCAAGAAGGTCATCGGCCCGAAGGAGATCGAGTACGTCATTTCCAAGATCGCCCGCGTGCCGTCGAAGTCGGTGTCGCGTGACGACACGGCCGCCCTGCGCGACCTAAGGACCGACCTCAACCGCGTCGTCTTCGGCCAGGACGAAGCGATCGAACAGCTGTCGACCGCCATCAAGATGGCGCGCGCCGGCCTGCGCGATCCCCAAAAGCCGATCGGCTGCTACCTGTTCTCCGGCCCGACCGGCGTCGGCAAGACCGAAGTCGCCAAGCAACTGGCCGCGACCATGGGCATCGAACTTCTGCGCTTCGACATGTCGGAATACATGGAGCGCCACACGGTGTCGCGCCTGATCGGCGCCCCTCCGGGCTATGTCGGCCATGACCAGGGCGGCCTGCTCACCGACGCGGTTGATCAGCAGCCGCACGCCGTGGTGCTGCTCGACGAAATCGAGAAGGCGCACCAGGATATCTACAACATCCTGCTGCAGGTCATGGACCACGGCGTGCTGACCGACGCGGTCGGCAAGAAGGTCGATTTCCGCAACGTCGTGCTGATCATGACCACCAATGCCGGCGCGTCCGACAACCAGAAGAACTCGATCGGCTTCGGCCGCGAAAAGGTCACGGGCGAGGACGAACAGGCGATCAAGCGCCTGTTCACCCCGGAATTCCGCAATCGCCTCGACGCCATCGTGACATTCAAGCAGCTGAAGCCGGAAGTCATTTCGCAGGTCGTGCAGAAGTTCATCATGCAGCTCGAAATGCAGCTGGCCGACCGCCACATCTCGATCGAGCTGACCGAGGACGCCGCCAAGTGGCTGGCCGAGAACGGCTACGACGAACTGTACGGCGCCCGCCCCCTGGCCCGCGTCATCCAGGAGAACATCAAGAAGCCGCTGGCCGACGAGATCCTGTTCGGCAAGCTGGTCCGCGGCGGCCATATCCTGGTCAAGCTGGCCGACGGCAAGATCGCCTTCGACATCACGCCCTCGCAAAAAGGCGCGGACAAGTCGGGCGCGAAGACGGAAGCCGTCGACTGAATCTCACGCGCGAAGACGATGCAGGCGCCGGTCCGTTCAGCACGGACCGGCGCTTTTTCTATGGCTTCGGTTTTGCGGCCGACTGGGCGGCCGGCGCAGGAGGCGCAGGAGGCGCAGCGGTTCCGTCGGTGAGCATACGCGGGTTTTCCGGGCCAACGGCTCGGAAGCAGGGATGCTTGGGTGTGTCGACGCACCGGTAGTTGGTAAGGTTGATGATCGTCTGATCGGCCATGCCACCCGCCGGCACATTGACGACGAGGCTGTGGCCGGGCAGGTCGCACGTATCGAGCCGTCCGGCGGGCAACGTCGCGCACGCGGTGAGGCTATAGAGCGCGGGCATGCTTTCATTGATCTTGACCAGGCCGGCCGTCACCTTGAGGGCCGGTGAACACGAGCCCGAGGGCACCGTGACCGTGCCGTAGGATTCGATCTTGAAATCGAAGCTGCCGGCGACGTTGGCGGCTTTGCAGATTTCGATATAGGCCGAGGGGCGCGCATTGGTGAAGGTGACTTCTGTTACGCCCGCGCCCAGTCTGATGCCTACCTTTCCGGCGGCTAGGTCGGCCGGCTCGGATATGGCCGAAGCGGGCTGGACATCGATTGCGGTCGCGATAACGCCATCGGTGGGCCATTCATCCACCGTGATCGCCGTTCCCGCCGGATAGGTGCCGGCGATCCGGCACAGGCCGCCGGGCCCAGATCCAGACGTGACCGACACCGTCTTGCCCATGAACCAGTAGGTGCCGCCAGCCTTCAGGCCGTCGCCGGCCACCTTGCAAATCTTCAGCGTGCCTTCGCCCGTGGAAGGCTTGATCGTGGCGTTGGTGAGGTGGAGGATGGTCTGGTCGGCAATCCCGCCGGCGACGACGCTGACCTTGGCCTCGCGCGCGTCCAGTTCGCACGCCTGCAGCCGGCTGAAGGGTTCGGTTGCGCAGGCCGTAAGATTGAAGCCCGACGTCAGTTCGCGAACAAGCACATTGCCGGCCGGCACCTTGAGCGCCGGCGAGCACGCGCCTGCGGGGACGGTCACATTCCCTGCACCCTGTACGTCGAAGGTGAAGAGACCCGGCGCATCGGACGACTTGCATATTTCAAGATAGCCGGTGGGGCGCGCGTTGGTGAAGGTGACCTCCGTCACGCCCGTGCCGATCTGCAGGTTCACCGTGCCGTTGGCGAGGTCAAGCTGGCCGGCCACCGCAGAGGCCGGTTCGGCATGGATGTCGCTGGCGGAGACCCCGGGGACCGGCTGTTCGGTGATGGTCACCGTGGTTCCGGTGTCGAAGGCTCCGGCTTCCTTGCACCATCCGCCAGGCGCCGGTCCGGCGGGGATGGTAACGGCATCGGCGTGTCCGGAAACGGTAAAGCTGAAGGGCGTGCCTTCCTCTATGCCGGCGCCGGCGACCTTGCAGATCTTCACCTTGCCGGCGCCAAGGAAGCGATTGACCTCGACGTCGCCCATCGCCGCCTTGGTAATGGACAGGGGATCGCCGTCGAAATCCACGTAATAGAGGTTGGAATTGGGATAAATGGAGATGCCGGTGCCAGCGTTTGGCACGGGCGCCAGTGCGCCGCTGCCCGGCAGTTCCGCGCCCATCAGACCGTAAACCAGAGGACAGGCGGGAGAGGCGGGGTGGCCGTAATAACACGAGATGGTGTTCAGGGTTGCACCCGAATTGGTGCCGTTCCAAACCCATTTATCGCGGGCAGCCGGATCGAGAATGGTGTTGTTGCCACCCGCATCGGTCGTGTAGCCGAAACCGAAATCCACCCCGCCCGTCGCATCGGTATGCCAGCCGTTGACCTGGGCCGGCGTATTGGGGTTGTTGAATACATTGTCGCCGCTGTACTGCCCAAAGGGGTTGGGAGTATTGGGCGGCCACGAATAGGTTGTGTCGATTGCCCACTGGCCCGTCGCCTGATCCTTGCGGTAGCGCAGGACGCGCGAACTGTGCGCCAGGATATTTTTGCCGTTGGCGGAGTTGTCATAGCCGGCGCCGATCACCCGGCCGATATGCTCGCCGCGTTCGGCCAGCAGCATGACGTCGCCCGCTTCGTTGAAGGCGATATCCGACACAGGCTGGGAATAGGATATACATACCGGGTTGAAAGCCGTCTGATAACACGGAATTTGCGTGGTTGGCAGAGGATTAGGGTAGTAGGGCAGGTCGAGTTGCTTTACGGTCGTGCCGGCGACGGGGTGGCCGGACGCATCGAGATCGACCGACCAGATCTGGTTGGGAATGGCGTTGCCGTCATTATCCGTGCGCCGGTAGCGGTCGTCCGCGTTCCAGACGGCATAGTAAAGCCGGTGTTCGGCGGCATTGTATTGCAGGCCCCATACCCGCCGCCCATAGGCGGTGAACTGGGCGTGAATCTCGCCTATCCCCTGCGTCGCCCCGTGATCATAGGTAACGAAACCGGATGTGACCGGCGGACCGCCGACGGGCGGGTTGTTGAAGATGTAGATCAGGCCGTCGGCGAAGTTGGAGACATAGAAGGTATCGGCATCGGGATTGTAGGCGATCTGGCCCAGACTCATCCGATTGGTGGGTATGAGCGCGGCCAGTTCGTAGGTGCGGTGGGGATCGTTGTTCGTCGACAGGTCGGCTTTCAGGCTGAGCCGCCACACCGCGCCGAGGTGGCTGTTCGGCAGAGGTATCTGATTTCCGCTCGCCGGCAAGGGCGCCGGAAAGGCGAACAGTCCGGGCGGAGGCGGCTGGGTGAAGGCCGGGTTATTGTTGTTGGGGGCCGAAAGGCTGGCGTTGCCGGGATAGCAGTTCGGGTTGGGGTTGCCGGCGCTATAAGGTGCGAGGTCGCAATCCATACCGAAGTTATTGGACCATGCCGCGCCGGTGCCATACCAGCCGCCGTAGATCGCGGTTTCGGCCGCGTAGATGTAGGGGCCGTCGGGATTGTGGTCGATGGCCAGGCCGAAGACCTGGCCGAGATGGCTGCCACTCCAAAGATACTGGCCGCCGGACGTGGGTGAAAAACCATGAAGGTTCAATATCGCCGGGCCGGCCTGGCCATTGATGTTGGAAACGTCCCAAACCTCGACCACGGGCCGGTCGGGATTGAAATCCGGAACAGCGTCACCCGTGTGGGTCATCGTGGCGTTCAGACTGACGTGGCTGGCGGCAACCCATCCCGGAGCGGAAGCCTCAAGGCCCGAAGGCGTAAGCTGAGCCTTACTTGCAAACGGCCAAACAAGGCAGCCAAAGGCTGCCAGACACAATCCTACCCAGGTCGATTTCATGCCCAACGCCCCTTAAGCCCCGGACTTCCCAGATGACGACGTTATCACAAGACGCCCTTGATGTCGATTTGGTTAACGCCGGGCAGGCACGACTATGTCTCCCGTCGTTCCAGCACGCTGTCGGACGGCTTTTTCGGATTGTAGTAGACCGGCATCTTCGTACCGACCGGGTAGTGGTCGCAGGCCGCCTGCGCCTTGGCCATGGTGTCGATCAGCGCGCCATAGAAGGCGACACGGGCGCCGTCATAGGACTTGCCGTCAACCGTGTAGCGAAAGCGGATGTCGGCCTTGTAGCGCATGACCGCCTTGCCCTGGCTGTCGGTCGACCACTTGCCGGTCGCCTCGGAATGGACGACCTGGCCCTCGACCGATGGCCAGTCGAACGCCGCCTTGTTGCGCGCCTTGGAATAGGCCGCAAGGCCGAAGAAAAGGGCGATAACGGCGGCCAGGCCGATGAGACCGATGATCATGGCGGCCTACTTCGCGCCCATGATTTCGAGGACCGCTTCCTGCGGCTTCTTCGGATTGTAGTGCACGGTGACATCGGCGCCGGCCGGGTACTTGTCGACCGTCTTCTGCGGCGCCGCCTTGTTGGTGGAGCGGAAGGCCGAGAAATTGACCTTGTTGCCGGTGAAGGCCTGGCCATCGACGGTGTAGGTATAGACGACGTTGGGCTCGAAGCTGAGGTCGCTTTGGCCGCCGCCGCCGCTGCGCAAGGTCCGGACCTCGGACGAGACGACCTTGCCCGGGACGGTCGGCCAGGCGGCGGCCTGCTTGTTCTTCTGCGATGAGGCATAAAATATAAAGCCGAACACGGCGGCGATGGCGACAAGAACAAGTCCGATAAGCATGCGTTTTCCCTCGTGATTCCGTTATAATATTGCAGGTTGGTAGCTTAACGCCACCCTGTCAAGCACGCGACGTGCCGCCGTGCCCAGGCGTCAGAGAACGTAACCTTGCGCGCAGCCTGGGTTCCATTCCAGCGGATAGCGGTTCTCCCCCAGCCTGATGATGGAGTGTTTCGCCGCCACGAGCTCGAACTTCGCCTTGGCGATATCGGGAACGATGTCCCTGCACAGCTCGATGTTCGCCATCACGCGCCAGGTTCCGCCCTCGTTTTTCAGCAGGGTCGCGTCGAACGGCCGCTGGGCGTCCGCCGGGTCGGGGTCGCCGATCAGGATGACATCGTCATGGCCGTCGTGATCGAGATCAGCGACGATGGCTCGGCACGTCGTCGCGTCCTGGCAGAGCGGCGGGCGCGTATAGTCGATCCAGGGTCCCTTTGTGACGGGCGGCGTGGGCAGCGGCGGGTTGCCCGTGAGGGGCGTGAGGGTGACGGTTCCCGAGCGCAGGGCGGCGATCAGGTCAGCCGGCACCCTTCCATCCTTGGGCAGGACGACCGGAACCCGCCCGGCGAAAACGCCCAGTCCCTTCATTTGCGATGCCGCATAATTCGGATGCTCCGGCCAGTAGGCGTAGTGCGGATGGTTGACAAAGTGAAAGCTTGTGCCGTTGACGACAAGATCGTCCATCGCGATCGTTTCGACGATGAAGGGGCGCTGCGGCCAGGTGCGGGCGTCGTAGTTGCGGAAGTTCAGGCGCTCGCAGAGCATCCATTCGTCCTTGTCTTCGCAGTAGACAAGCAGGTGCCGCGCTTCGTCTTCGGGACCGTCGCGTCCATCGCGGAGTGTCTCTTCGACAACGACCTCGTCCTTGCCGTCGCCGTTGATATCCTGCATGCGCAGGACACAGTCCGGGCTCATATGGATGCACTGATGCAATTTGCGGTCATTGGCGGTCTGGATGACGAACTCGTGCGGCAGGACCTGACCGGGCCGCAGGTCCGTGACCATCTGGAGCGCCGTCGCCACCGGGTGGTATATGCGTGTCGGCAGGGGCTTGGCGCACGTACTATCGCCGCATCGATCGGGAGGGATGTAGTCGTTCAGCATGTAGTCCGCGGTGATGCGGATATCGTCGCTGCTGCCATGCCGGGCGAGGGTCTTCAGCGCCTCACGCCCGCGATCGCCCGAGCTTTCGCGGAGGTAGGCCCAGTCGGCATAGTCAAGCGGAACCACGCCGCTGTCGATGACCCAGATGTCGGCCGGCACACGCAGGGCCGGCACGAACCAGACCACAGCGCCGGCGGCCACGACCGCCACAGCCAGCCCCAGCAAACCCCTGAAAAGCTTCATGATGCATCCTCCCCGGCCGGAGGTTAACACGCACCCGCCTAAATAGGCAATTGCGGTGGATATCCCGGCGCAGCTAAACCGCTGTGATCACAAGGGAGGTTGTTCATGAAGACGCTGGCTTACGCCGCCTGTATCTCGTTGTCGCTGCTGGCCGTCGCGGCCTGTTCCAAAAAACCGGTTCTGCCGACGGCGACGGCTCATCGACGGCGCCGGCCTCGGCGCCTGCCGCATCCCCGGGCGGCGATGTCACCGCCGCGCTGTCGAACGGCCCCGGCCTCAAGCCCGGCCTGTGGCAGACGACGGTCAAGACGACGGCCATGACCGGTACGCTGACCACCAGGATGTGCCTCGACGAAGGCCTGTCGAAGAAATTCCAGGACATGGGCACATCCAATCCCGGCAAGATGGACTGCGCGCCGCAATCGGCCACGCGCAACGGCGGAGTTATCGACGTTACCACCATCTGCAAGAGCGAGGGCCTGACCGTCACCAACAAGATGCACATGGAGCTGACCGGCGGCGACACCTACCACCAGGTGGTCGAGCAAAGCTACGATCCGCCGATGATGAAGCCGACGACCTCGACCATCGACGGCAAGTTCATGGGCGCCTGTCCGGCCGGCATGAACCCCGGCGACCTCGACCTCGGCGGCATGAAGATCAACATGTATACGCACAAACCGGCCTGAGGCAGCGATCCTTTTTCACCATTGGCTGGTGTAAAGCGTAATCGCAACGCCTACATAGGCGGCATGACCATCCCGTTTTCCATCCTCGACCTGTCGCAAATCGGCGAGGGCTTCACCGTTTCCGACGCCCTCGCCAATTCCGCCCGCATGGCCAAGGCCGCCGAAACCGCCGGCTATCATCGCTACTGGCTGGCCGAACACCACGGCATGCCCGGCATAGCCTCGGCCGCCACCGCCGTCGTCATCGCCCATGTCGGCCAGGCGACGTCGACCATCCGCGTCGGCTCCGGCGGCATCATGCTGCCCAACCATTCGCCGCTGGTCATAGCCGAGCAGTTCGGCACACTTGAAGCCCTGTTCCCCGGCCGCGTCGATCTCGGCCTCGGCCGAGCGCCCGGCACCGACATGGCGACCGCCCGCGCCCTGCGCCGCAATCTCGACGCCGGCGTCGACAGTTTCCCGCAGGACATCCTCGAACTCCAGGCCCTGATGGGCGTGCCGGAGCCGGGCCAGCGCATCCTGGCCGTACCTGGCATGAACAGCCGCGTGCCGATCTGGCTGCTCGGCTCCAGCCTTTACAGCGCTCAACTGGCGGCGCAGCTGGGATTGCCCTACGCCTTTGCCTCGCACTTCGCGCCGGAGCTGCTGTTCGAGGCGCTGGCGCTGTATCGCCGCCATTTCCGGCCCTCCGAACACCTTGAAAAACCGCATGTCATGGTCGGCGTCATGGGCGTGGCGGCCGGCAGCGACGCCGAGGCCGACTTCCTGTTCACCTCGATGCAGCAGTCCTTCGCCAACCTGCGCCGCCATGAGCGCAAGCCGTTCCCGCGGCCTGACTACGACGCCGTCGCCAACCTGACGGCTGAAGAGACGGTGATGATCGACCACATGCTGCGCTACGCCATGGTCGGCTCGACTCAAACCGTCGTCAAACGCCTGGAGAGCTTCCTCGAACAAACCCAGGCGGATGAACTGATCGTCTCCATGCCGATCCACGACATCGACGCGCGATTGACGTCGCTCGACCTGTTCGCCCGGGTGCGTGACGGCCTCACTTTGACGGCGTGATCTGCTCGCGCGTCTCGCCGACCGTGACATCGTCCCAGGCCGGGGCTGTCGCCGCAATCTTGCCGGTCTGGAAGGCGGCGATTTCATCGTTCTCGAGATAGAGCCTGTCGATATCCTTCCACGTATTTCCGTCGTGGCTGTAGATGAAGGCTGTCCGGTCGTCGAGCACCAGGATTTCCGCCCTGCCGTCGTGGTTGAGGTCGATCATGGCGACATAGCACGTGCTGCCCTGCGGCGATGTCGCCAGGCAGTGTGACGTGGAATCCGGCATGAACTGTTTATAGCTGCCAGCAACGAAACCGGCCGGAATCGCGCTGCCCGCCGGCAGGACGACCGCCAGACGCGCTGGATCGGGTTTGCCTGTGTCGGCGGCGATGGTACCGTAATAACGCTCCTCGTCCCTCATTGCCTTGGCCTTGACAGCGGCATCGCGGATGACCTGCGTCTTGCCGTTCTTGATCAGGCTGTCGAGCGCCCGCGCGCCGTAGCCGCCGCTGTCGAAGCGCAGCATCTTCCAGTCGAAGGCGTCCGGCGCAACCCGGCCCGCCTGCAGCCGCGCCACCTGGCTGTCAACGCTGACCCTGGCCGGCTCGGCAATCGGCGTCAGCACGGCGGCGAAGACGACGACCATGACGAAGGCCAGGGTGATATTGATGATCTCAAGTCCCGCCATCCAGCGCCCGCGCGGCAGGACCGCGGCATAGACATAGCCCAGGCCATAGAGCAGGGCGATGAAGACCCCCACCGCCGCCAGTACGCGCTCGGGCGTCAGGCCGTACTGATGGATGCGCAGGTGCAGGCTGTAGGCCGCCAGGCCGGCAAAGACCAGCAGCAGCAGGGAGGCCAGCCGCGCCGCCCACTTCAGCACGACATGAACCGGCCGTTCTTCGTCGCCCTGCTGATAGGCGGCGTTGATCAGCAGGACCAGCGCCACGCAGGCGCCCAGCAGCGTCGCCGTCGCCGCCTTGGTCGCCCACAGGGGCGCCAGGCCGCTGAAGCCCAGCGATACGGCGAAGATGACGCCGATCACAGCGATAACCGGCAACAACCACGACAGCACGCCCAGCACCAGGGCGCGGACATTGGCCAGCAGCCTGGTCTGGACGTCGCCGAGATGTACCCCGGTTCCCAGCGCAAGGCCCAGCGTCGGGCCGGCGAAATACTGATTTTCCAGCAGCTTGCGCAGCCAGTCGAAGCCGATGAAGCCGAGCAGGGTCGCCCCCAGCCACAGGATCGCCCAGAACAGCACCGTAAAGCCCACGGCCAGCACCAGTTGCACGCCGCGCTTCCACGCCTGGTCGAAATAGAGGCTGTAGGGCGCCACCGGCTTGCTGGCCATGTCGGCCGACGATACCAGTTCGTGGGCGATGAACAGGAAGGGGTAGATCAGGAAGTGGTCGTCGAAGAAGACGGGATTGGGCAGGTCATCGCCCAGCTTGTTGACCGCATGCTGCCAGGCGATCAGAGCGATGACGCCAAGCGCCACCACGCCCCAGGCGGCAAGCGACAGCCGCCGCATGGTGCCCGCGCCGGCCCACAGGATGAACGCGCCGAGCAGGAGGGTGCTCAAGGTCACGTGCACCCACAGGTCGGGCATGGGGTGCTGGGCCTCCAGCATCTTGGCCAGCCAGCCGCAGAGGAGGCCGAACACGCCACCGACACCGAGCCGGAAGATAAGAGCCTCTGTCGGCGCCAGCGCCGTGTTGAATTTGAGCATGTCCCGTCCCCTTTTGCGCCGAGGGGTAGCACGAAACGGCCTGGCCGCCTAGATCGCGCCCATGGTGGTCTGGACGTTGTAGACCTGCGGGATCGGCGCATTGTCGGGATCGAGCGCGACCATGCGCCACTTGCCATCCGCCTGCTCGAAGCGCACCGGCGCGGCATTGGGGCTGGAGTACATCTCGTTGAGAAACCGGCGCGAGATGGCGCGGAACGGTATGCCGTGGCAGACGAACAGGGTGCGTTCACCGACGCGATGGTCGTTGACGCAGGCCTCGACGCGGTCGAGCACCTCGATCAGCGGCTCGGCATTGTCGGGATAGTGCTTGCCGTCAAGATCGGCCTTCGGGTTCATGAATGCGCGCATTTCCTTGCGGTGCTGATGGACCTCATCAATGGTCATGCCCTCGAACAGGCCGAAATTGCGCTCGATCAGGCGAGCGTCGATGCCGGGTTCAAGACCGACCGCCTGCCCGACGATCCGTGCCGTCTCCAGTGCGCGCGACAGGGGGCTGGCGACGATTTTGGTCAGGCCGTGGTCCTTGAGGATACGGCCGGCATGGCGCGCCTGTTCGCGGCCGGTGTCGTTGAGTGGAATGTCGGTCGAGCCTTGCAGCCTGGCCTCCAGGTTCCAGTCGGTCTGGCCATGGCGAAGAACGAAGAACACCTTGATCGCCTTACAGTTTCGTCCGGATCGCCGCCGCGATCCCGTTCAGTTCGCCCATGTCGGCCATCTGGCCCGACACGTGCGGCTTGAGCGGCACGCCGCGCCAGAACGGCAGGATATGGAAATGAATATGGAACACCGTCTGGCCGGCGGCGTCGCCGTTGAATTGCATCAGGCGCACGCCGTCGGGGTTGAGGCCATCGCGCACCGCCCTTGCGACCTTCTGCGTCTTGACGATCAGGTCCTGCAAATCGGCCTCGGCGATGTCAAACAGGTTGCGCGCCCCGACCTTGGGAATGACCAGGGTATGGCCGCGCGCCTGCGGGAACACGTCCATGAAGCTCAGTGTCCGGTCGTCTTCGTAGACTTTCACGCACGGCACCGCGCCGCTCAGGATCTTGGCGAAGATATTGTCCGGATCATAGTCGGCGTGGAGGGTCATGGGTTGCGTAGTCCGGCGATTTTGTGTTCGCGCAAAGTTTAAAGGACTATCGCCGCAACGCCAAGAGAGGTAAGAGCGCGGCATGTGGATGAATATGCTCATCGTCGCCATCGGCGGCGCCATCGGCTCGACCGGCCGTTATCTCCTGGGTCCCCTGACTGCGAAATGGTGGGCCCACCTGCAGTGGCCTTTCAACGAATGGCCGCTGGGCACCTTCATCGCCAATGTCTCGGGCGGCCTCGTCATGGGCATCGTCATGGGCATGGTGCTGGGGCCGTGGAAAGGCGGGCCGGACACCGAGCGCCTGCGCCTGTTCCTGGCCACGGGCATCCTTGGCGGATACACCACCTTTTCCTCGTTTTCGCTTGAGGTTTTCCAGATGTTGGAACGCCGCGCCTATGCTCTGGCCGGGCTCTATGCCGGACTGTCCTTCATGCTGTCGGTAACGGCGGTGGCGATCGGCTTCGTGATCATCCGCAAGCTGGTGCTGGCATGAGCCACGACGTGAAGACATTGTATGTGACCGACGGCGAGGACGGCGTCCGCGTCGACCGCTTCTTCAAGCGCCGCTGGCCGCACATCAACCACATCCAGCTCAACAAGCTGCTGCGTTCCGGCCAGGTTCGCGTCGACGGTGGCCGGGTCAAGGCCGACACGCGCCTGGCGGCCGGATCAAGCGTGCGCGTTCCGCCCTTGCCTGATGCCCCGTCCCAAGACCAGCAAAAGCGCGAACGCGCCACGCTCAGTCCGCAGGAAATCGCCTTCGCCCATTCTTTGGTCCTCTATGAGGATGAGGACGTCATCGCGCTCAACAAGCCGTCGGGCCTGGCGGTGCAGGGCGGCACCAAGACCAAGAACCACGTCGACCGCCTGCTGTCGGCGTGGGGCGAGGGGCTGGAGCGGCCGCGCCTCGTTCACCGCCTCGACCGCGACACGTCGGGCGTGCTGCTGCTGGGCAAGACGCCCAACGCCGCCGCGCGCCTGGCCGGAGCCTTCGCCAAGCGCCGCGCCCACAAGACCTACTGGGCGCTGGTTGCCGGCAACCCCAGGCCGGAAGAGGGCTTCATCGACACGCCCCTGGTCAAGAAGGGCTTCCACGACCGCGAAATGGTCATGCCGGCCGACCCCAAGGAGCCCGGCGCCGAACCGGCCGAGACCGAATACGTGACGATCTCGCGCGCCGGTCCGCGCGTGACGTGGATGGGCCTGCGCCCGCACACCGGCCGAACACACCAGCTGCGCGCTCACATGCAGGCCATCGGCCACAGCATCCTTGGCGATCCCAAGTACGGCGATGAGGCCAGCCATGCCCTGTCCGAAGGGCTTGGCCTGCAACTGCACCACCGCCGCATCGAGCTGCCGCACCCAAGCCACGGCATGCTGATCGTCGAGGCGCCGCTCGATCCGGTGATCCAGGCCGGCTTCGACAAGTACGGCTTCGACGAACACGAAGCCGCCGCCGATCCGTTTGTGAAGCAGAAGAAATCGAAGAGATGAAGCTCGCTGTCTGGGACGTGGACGGGACTTTGGTCGATAGCCGCTCGACCATTTTCCGCGCCGCCGTCGAGGCCGCCGAAGCCATCGGTATCGCGCCGCCGACCTATGACGATGTCCGCGCCATTGTTGGCGTGTCGCTGCGTCCCGCCCTGGCGATGATGAAGCCGGACCTCGACGAGAACGCGCTGAACGCTTACGTCCATGAGTTCCAACAAGCCTATCTGAGATTTCATGCCGAACCCGGCTTTTGCGACAGCCTTTATCCCGGCGCCGGTCAATGCTTGAGATCGTTAAAGGAAAAGGGCTGGAGCCTCGGCATGGCGACCGGAAATTCCCGCCGCGGCGTCAATCGTTGCCTGCAGGTTTACGGCTGGCATGACCTGTTCGATGTTACCTTTTGCGCCGACGACGGCCCGTCGAAACCGCACCCGCACATGCTCCACGCCAATCTTGACGGCCTCGGCATGGCGAAGCATCAGGCGGTGATGATCGGTGACACGGCCCACGACATCAACATGGCGCGCGAAGCCGGCGTCCGCGCTATCGGCGTGTCATGGGGGTTCCACACAATCGCGGAACTGCAAAAGGCGGGCGCCCATCAGATTGTCCATGATTTCCTCGAACTGGAAGCCTGTCTGGCCGATTTCGAATCATCTTTGCCATCCTGATTTACGTTTGTAATAACATTGAATTATCATGATAAATCCGCCATCAAAGTTTGCTGATCGGCTCGGCCATCGCCCTAAACGCTTCTGGAAAGTGGCGGCGGCCGTGGCCATAGATGACGCCTTCGAGGTCCATCTCGACGGCCGCCCGGTTAAGACACCAGCCGGTAAAACACTTGTTTTGCCAAATATCGATCTGGCGAATCACGTTGCGACCGAATGGGCAGCCGTCGAAGGACATGTCGCCTATGAAGCCATGCCCCTGACGCGCCTGGCCTTCGCCGCCATTGACCGCATGCCCCTTGTCGAAGCCGAAACCCTGGCCGAACTGCGCCGTTACGGCGAAACCGATTTGCTGTGTTATCCATCGGACTATCCGCAGGCCCTGGTCGGGCGCGAAACGGCTGCCTGGCAACCGCTGCTGGCCTGGGCCAGCAACGAACTGGGACTGGACTTCCAGCAAAATCACACTGTCATTCATCAGCCGCAGCCATTGCAGACACTCGACGCTATGGCGGCCCTCGCCGCCGCCATGACGCCTTACGAACAGGTGGGCCTGATGGCGGCCGTTCCGCTGTTCGGTTCGGTGATCCTGGCTCTGGCCTTGTGGCGCGGTCGCATTACAGGCGAGGAGGCGTTTGCCGCGTCGCGCATTGGCGAGGACTTCCAGGCCGGGACCTGGGGACGCGATGACGAGGCGGCCGCGCGCGCCGAGGACATGAAGCGCCAGGCGCTCGCGCTCGAAACCTGGTTCCGCTTTCTTTAAAGGCCGGCGCGTTCCCGCCGCTTGGCAAGACGGCCGGTCAGCCACAGGAAGAACATGTGGTAATCCGCCATGAATGACCACAGCGGATAGCTGAAGGTCGCGGGTTTGTTATGCTCGACAAAAAAGTGGCCGATCCAGGCGCAGCCGTAGCCGGCGACAAGACCTGCTAATAGCCAGAATGGATTCAGAGTCCACAGGGTGATCGCCAGTGCCGCCAGACCGAAGGCCGATGCCGCATAATGCCATGCCCGCGTCGCCGGTTGGCGATGTTCGCCGAGGTAGAAATCGAAAAAGGCGGAATAGGTCCTGATGCGCTCGGTCATGTCTCTCCTCCCCTGCATAGCGGGGGAGGGGACCACGAAGTGGTGGAGGGGGCCTCTCCGCTTAGGAGCCAGACTTTATCATCTCATTCGCTGTTCTTGAAGGGCGACATGTCCGTTTCCAGCGCCTGCATGTGTTCGCGCACCGCCATGCGTTCGCCCATGAGATACCTTTCGACCGGCCCGCGCAAAGCCTTGTCGCGGATGTAATGCGCCGAATAGACGGGATTGGGCAGGTAGCCGCGCGCCAGCTTGTGCTCGCCCTGGGTGCCGGCCTCGACACGTTTCAGGCCGCGTGCGACGGCGAAATCCATGGCCTGGTAATAGCAGACCTCGAAGTGCAGGAACGGCGCTTCGACCAGGGCGCCCCATTGCCGGCCGTAAAGCGTGTCGCCGCCGATGAAGTTGATCGCTCCGGCGACAGCGCGCGGCCCGTCGAAGGCGAAGACCAGGGCCAGGTGATCACGCATCCGTTCGGCCACGCGCGAAAAGAAGGCGCGCGTCAGATACGGGCGGCCGGTGCCCCACTTGCGGTCGTAGGTGTCCGCGATGAAGGCGTAGAGCTGATCGAGGTGCGCTTCGGTTATCTCCTCGCCCACGATCCAACGCATGTCAAATATCGCCTGAACCTCGCGCCGCTCGCGCCGGATGACCTTGCGGCGGTTGGAGGAAAGCCTGACCAGAAAGGCATCGAAGTCGTTATAACCGTCGTTTTCCCACCAGAATTGCTGGTCCTGGCGAAGGAGCAGGCCAGCATCTCCGGCCAGCTTCCATTCTTCTTCCGTCGGAAAGGTGACGTGCAGCGACGACAAACGGTTCCGGTCGCACACCTGCCGCGCGGCATCGATCAGCGCCGTGCGTACATCCGCATCGGGTGACAGGAGCCGCGCGCCGGTCACCGGCGTGAACGGAATGGCGCATAGCAGCTTGGGATAATAGGCGCCGCCGGCTTCTTCATAGGCCCGCGCCCACGACTGGTCGAAGACATATTCGCCCATTGAATGGGACTTGACGTAGAGCGGCATGACACCGCGCACGCCGGTCTCGTCCGACAGCGACAAATGGGCGGACTGCCAGCCTGACCGTCCGCCGACGCAGCGCGTGGCTTCCAGCGCTTCCAGGTACGCAAATGCATTGAACGGGTTGTCGTCGGGCCGCAGGCCGTCCCACACGGCTTCGCCGATATCGGCGATGGCGTCATGAAGCTTGAGCGTCAGCGGCATGGCGTGAGGCTAGCACCGCTTTCGCAGGCGCACAATCATGCTTCGGCCGCGACCGCCCCGGGCGCCAGCACTTTGCCGAACAGCCGCCAGAACAGGAACAGCAGCACCGCCGCCGCACCGACGATGGCGACGTGCAGCCACCAGAAATTGGTCGCGCCGAGCGGTTCCATGAGCGGCCCTATGACATTGCCCGCGGCGATGGTGGCGACGAAGAATGTGCCCATGTAAACGCCGATCATGGTGCCGTTGACCTGTTGCGGCGCCACCCGGGCGAACAGGGCCAGGCCCACGGGCACCAGGTTGGCGAAGCCGATGTCGTTGAACACTTCGAACAGTATGGCCCACCACAGCGACGCCTTGTGGCCGGGGTGCACGCTTAGCGACGCCAGGACAAGCGCTACCGGTGCGATGGCGCAGAAAAAGCCGGCAAAGGCGATCTTGGTCAGTTCGTCGGGCTCTTTGCGCCGCGTCGACCACCATTTCCAGAACGCGATCGAGGCGGACAGGAAGATGGTCGAGCACGCCGCGTCCATCGAAACCAGATAGCTTCCCGGGTTCTTGCTGAAGCGGGACAGGAAGCTCAGGTCGTAGTTGTCGTTGCCCCAGGGAATGTAGTTGTTGAAGATCTGCTGGTTCATGACCAGCGCCGCACCCAGCAGCGGCAGGAGAACCAGGAGAAGCAGGATTTTCCGCCAGTCGCGCCCGGTCAGTTTCGGCTGCGCGACGCGTTCGGCCGCCTTGCGCGGAGGTTCGACTGGCAACCACTTGCGGCCGCTGAGATAGGTCAGGAGCCCCAGTGCCATGCTGACGCCCGCCGCGCCGAAGCACCAGCTCCAGCCTATGCCGCTCAGGGTGGTGCAGACGATCGGCCCCAGGATAACGGCGAAGTTGAACACCAGGTAAAAGACCTGGAAGGCAGTGCCGGCGCGGACATCGTCCGGGCCATAGAGAGCCCCGACCTGCGATGAAATATTGCCCTTGAAGCAGCCGACGCCCAGGAGGATGCAGGCCAGGGCGATCAGGAACGACTGATCGAAGGCCATCAGGAAGTGGCCGAAGACCATGATCACGGCGCCAAGGGTCACGGTGTTGCGGCGGCCGAGCCATTGGTCGGCGATGAAACCGCCCAGCATCGGCGTCAGGTAGGTGAAACCGTAAAGGCCAACGATGGCGGATGACAGGGCGGCGACCGTCATCGCGCCCTGGCCATGCTCCAGCAAGGCGCGGAACGGGCCGAACCCGAACACCCGCTCGACATTGCCCGGCAGCAGAAGATAGTGCGTCAGGTAGATCGGCAGCAACGCCGTCATGCCGTAATAGGAAAAGCGCTCGAACGCCTCGGCGAAGACCAGGTAAACCAGGCCGAGGGGATGGCCCAAAAATTCCTTCTGCGGGCGGACTTCGGATGTGTTCACGCTGCAACTCCCTGTGTCCCGGGAAGTTGAACGTGAAACCAATCGCGATGTCAACGCTTTGCGGCGCGACGCCGATCTCCCCAGGCGCGGGTCAGACAATAGAGCGCCCACCCCATGACGGCGATGCCGCCAAGCAGAGGTGCGCCGGCGCTGATGGTCATGAAGCCGCCCAGCGCCATGATCCGCAATACGATGAGGTTCAGGCCGCCACTGTCGAGGACGGGCAGGCGGCAAACCAGGACCAGGAAGATAAGCAGCGCGACGGTCGGCGTGGTGAGAGGCGAGGTTTGCGACTCGCCGGCGACGTCAAACGGCAAACCGGCGGCGCACAGGACGCCGACACCGACGCACAGGACCGCGGTGGTGATGATCGCCACGGTCTGGCGCATGCGGTCAAGCGACGTCCACAAGCGGTAAAGGCTCATCTTTCCAAGGATAAAGGCAATGATGGCGGTGATGCCGGCGATCGGCAAGGCGGCGCCATCGGCAGTGTGAGCCAGCCGGAAGCCAACGCCCAGCAGCCAGGCAATTGGCACGACATAGGCCGATATGCCACGCATCAACCACGGCATCCCGCTGGGTCGGCGGTCGGCTTCACCGGTGATGCCGGCCCAGATGGCGATGAACACGCCGGCGGCTGCGCCGATACCGCTCAACCAGGGCAGGCCGGGTATGGTGGCGACTGCAAGGGCTCCGAACATGGCCGGCGCCCAGCCCAGGCTGGGCCAGAATCGGCCCCGCAGGTGACCCCCGTGCGTTCGCCACAGCTGTGACGGAGCAAGGTAGAGGTAATACCAGGCCAGCCAGCCGGCTGCGACGGCCACCAGGACAAAGGGCAAAATGGCCGGACTACTGAAGCCGGATGAGTCCGCGGAGACAAGGGCAATGTGTGGGAACAGCACAAGGACGGCGCCCAGTAACGCGCATGGCAGGGCGGCGATGAGCGTCCACAACAAGGCTACGGGCACATAGGGTCGGCTGAGTCGCGCCTCCCATTGCGCCAGGGTTTGCGAATGGACATCTGCGCGCAGGACGCTGTTGCCATCTATGGCTTTGAGCAGGCGCGCCATCTCTTCGTGTGTCGGGCCGAACAGGCGCTGGCGCAGGCTTGCCGGCGCCGGCGGCGCGCTCAGGATTTTCCAGGCGCCGTTGTATGCGCCGCCTTTTCTTTTCATCTGTCCGATAAGGACCAGGCTGTTGGCGCGGGCCAGGATCTGTTGCACGGTCGGCGGCGTGTGGCGGGTGATCTTGTGCGTGCTCCAGCCGAAATACGTGATGGCGGCGACCAGGATCGCATCGGCGCGCGGGGCGGCGTTCGCCAGCATCCAGGCCAACGCGTTTTCTGCCTCGTCGCGCACATCGATCCGGCCCATGGCCTCGGCGTGGATCACCGCGTTGAAGGCGGCCTCCAGTTCGTCGGCTCCGGCCGTGCTGCCCGTGTTCAGCAGGAGGGCCAGTCTTTGTCGTGCATCGCGAAAGACGGCCAGGTCATCGTGCGGCGGCGCCGGTTGCGGTTCGGGCGCAGGCCCCGCGGGAGCGGCCGGCTCGCTTATTACGGGCTCAGGCGTGACCGGCCTGGTCCCGGCCTTGCGCGGCGGCTTTGCCGGCGGCGCGATGGACACGGTGGCCGTGCGCTGGCCGCCGCTGGCATAGGCCAGGGCCTGTTCATAGGCCGCGCGCAGGGCCTTGAAGCCCTCGGCGTCGTCTTCGGGATTGGTGACCTTGAGCCTGGCGGCATAGGCGCGGCGAATCTCGCCCCGGTCGCGCGTCCGCTCGATGCCCAGAACCTGCCACCAGGTCACAGAAAGGTCTCGCCTTCGATCAGGTCGAGTTCCGACAGGAAGCGCGTCCGCGCCTTCTCGATGTCACGCGGGTCTTGCAGGTCGAGCTGGCCCTCGAACCAGGCGATCAGGTGGCCGACATGCTCGCGCCGGCCGCCGAGCAGATTCTCGTAGCACCGCGTGGCGCGCGCCAGCGCCGCGCGGTTGGCGTCGGCCTCGCGCGGGTGGATCTTCAGCGCTTCCAGCGCCTTGCGCTGCCTGGCCAGGTCGTCGCCCTTGGGGCCGTCGTCGTCGACGATGACCAGTTGCCTGCGCTCGCCGGTCAGCGGCACGTGAACGTCGACGTCCAGCAGGCCATTGATGTCGTAGGTGAAACGGCACTCGACGCCGACCTCGCCGGCCGGTTTCGCCGGGACATCGACGCGCAGCTTGCCGAGCTGGACATTGTCGGCGACGTAGCGTGACTCGCCTTGGTAGATGCCCATTTCGATGGCGCGCTGGCCGCTGTCCATGGTGAAATAGGTCTGCATACGGCTGGCCGGGACGGTGGTGTTTCGCTCCAGGATCGGCGAGAAGATGCCGGTGCGCACGCGGCCGTGCTCGTCGCGCTCGCCGACGCCGATGCCGAGGCTGTATGGACAGACGTCGGTGACCGCGATCTCCTTCAGCGCCGCGTCGCGCGCTTTCAGTCCGGCCTGGATGGCGGCGCCGACGGCGACCGCCTCATCGGGGTGCACGGCATGCGACGGGAAGCGGCCGAACATCTTGGTCACCGCACGGCGCACGATCGGCATGCGCGTCGCTCCGCCGACCAGCACGATTTCCTTCAGCGCCTCGCCGCGGATGTTGCCGTCGCGCATGGCGCGCAGCACGGGCTCGCGCAGGCGGTCGAGCAGCGGCGCGGCCACGGCCTCAAAACCGTCGGCCGTCACGTCATGCTCGAACGTTTCGCCCTTCCACACGATCTGCATCTGGGCCGAGCCCTGGTCGCTCAGCGTGCGCCGCGCCTTTTCCGCCGTCGCGCGCAGCAGCTGGTGCAGGGCGTCCTGCTCGCTTTCCTGCGCCTTCAACCGGTTGCCCAGCTTGGCCTTCATATCCTTGATCAGCAGATCGTTGAAATCCTCGCCGCCCAACCGGTTGTCGCCGGTCGAGGCGCGGACCTCGATCACGCCCTCGAAGATTTCGAGGATCGACACGTCGAACGTGCCGCCGCCGAGGTCGAAGACGAGGAACTGCGATTCGTCCTCGAGCAGGTGGATGCCGTAGGCCAGCGCCGCCGCCGTCGGTTCGTTGAGCAAGCGCTCGACCTTGAGCCCGGCCAGTTCGCCGGCGCGCCGGGTCGCCTTGCGCTGCTTGTCGTTGAAGTAGGCGGGCACGGTGATGACGGCCTCGGTCACCGGCTCGCCGAGCCAGGCTTCGGCATCCCGCTTCAGACTGCCCAGCACCATCGCCGACAGCGCCTCGGGCAAATAAACCTCCTTGCCCAGCCGCGTTTCGCGGCGCGATCCCATGTAACGCTTGAAGGCCGTCACGGTTAGCGCGGGGTGTGTCGATTGGCGCTCGCGCGCCGCCAGCCCGATCAGCAGGGCACCGTTGTCGTCGAGGCCGACCGCCGATGGAGTCAGCATGTGACCAAGGCTGTTCGGGATCAGTTCGACCTTGCCGTTTCGCCATACGCCGGCGGCGGAATTGGTCGTGCCCAAATCGATGCCGATAATCATCTCCCCCCCTTTTGATGCCTGACTCAGCGCCGGCCTATGACCTCGATGCCAAGCCGCCTCAGCGCCGGTCCATGACTTCGATGATCGCGTCGATCTCGACGGCGAAGCCGAGTGGAATCTTGTACATGCCGACCGCGGAGCGGGCGTGTTTGCCGGCGTCGCCGAGCACCGCCACCAGCAGGTCCGAGCAGCCGTTGATCACTTTCGGAATGTCGTAGAAGTCCGGTCCAGCCTGGACGAAGCCGCCCAGCTTGACCACGCGCAGCACGTTGTCGAGATCGCCGCCGGCTGCGGCCTTCATCTGGGCCAGCAGGTTGAGACCGCAGATGCGCGCCGCCTCGACACCTTCGTCGGGGGTGAGGTCCGCGCCGACCGTGCCCTTGATGCGGCCGTTGCCGTCGTTCGACACCTGGCCCGATATGTGGACGATATTACCGGTCCGGACGAACGGGACGTAGTTGGCCACCGGCGCCGAAGGGGTGGGCAGGGTGATGCCCATCTCGGCCAGGCGGGCTTCGCATTTCGACATGTTGCGCTCCTTTGTCCGCCTTGGCGCGAACGTGATCACGGCGCGCTTATAGCTGATTTTGCAAGGCGTTGAGAAGTCCCTGTTTACGTCTTGTTACCTTTCCCTTCACCTCACCTTAAGAGAGTCGATGCTAGAAGACGAGCCGTACAAAAGGCGCCGGCGCATGCGACCGATTCGCCATAGGTGATAGTTCAGGAAGGCTTCGTTCCGCGTCATGACCAATAAGAAGGTCCTTATCGTCGAGGACAACGAATTGAACATGAAGCTGTTTCATGACCTGCTCGACGCGCAGGGCTATGAGACGTTCCAGACCGGCGAAGGCCTGTCCGCCCTGACGCTTGCCCGCAAGCATCGCCCCGACCTGATCCTGATGGATATCCAGCTGCCGGAGATATCGGGCCTCGAGGTCACCAAGTGGCTGAAGGAAGACGACGAGCTGTCGCACATTCCGGTGGTGGCGGTGACGGCGTTCGCCATGAAGGGCGACGAGGAGCGCATCCGCGATGGCGGTTGCGAGGCCTATATCTCCAAGCCGATCTCGGTGACCAAGTTCCTCGAAACCGTCCGGAAGTACCTGGGGTAAGGGCCGTAGACTCATGGATAAGTCGAGTTGCGGTGTGAGGCGTTTCGTGCGGGCACAAGGAAGGAAAACGCAGGAAATGTATACATTTTCAAGTTTTTCTGACGCCGTGATCCGTGCAAGACGACCACATCCTACGGACGCCGAAATGGCTTCATTCTGCGGCGTCATTGCCCTAGGCCGTAGCTTAACTACGGCCGTCGGACTATTCCTGGCATTATTTTGCCATTTCTGGCGCCGCACCCGACTTATCCATGAGTCTATGGCCCAATGACCGCGCGCGTACTCATCGTCGATGACATCCCGGCCAATGTCCGGCTGCTCCAGGCCAAGCTCGAGGCCGACTATTATGAAGTCCTGACCGCCCACGATGGCGAAACCGCCATGCAGATGGCGGCCGAGGGCCAGCCCGACATCATCCTCCTTGACGTCATGATGCCGGGCATCGATGGCTACGAAACGTGCCGCCAGCTCAAGGCCCATCCTGAAACACGCCATATTCCGATCATCCTGGTCACCGCGCTCGATGGCCGTGAAGACCGTCTTTCGGGACTCGAAGCCGGCGCCGATGACTTTATGACCAAGCCGATCGACGACGTGCTGCTGACGGCGCGCCTGCAGGCCCTGGTCCGCCTCAAGCAGATGGTTGAGGATTTGCGCCTGCGCGAGGCTTCGTCGCGCCGTATCGGCCTGATCGACCAGAACCTTTATCAGCGTCAGATCGCCGCCACCGGCAACGTCCTGATCCTTGACGACAATACACGCCAGGCCGAACGCATCATGGCGCAACTGGGCCAGGACCACCGCTGCGGCTATGAACCCGATCCGGCGCGCGCGCTGAAGATCGCCGCCGGCCGCGTCGACCTCGTTGTCGTCAACATGCTGTCGAAGTCGTTCGACACCCTGCGCTGGGTAGCGCAGCTGCGCGCCCAGGAAGCCACCCGCCACCGCCCGGTGCTGGCCATCGTCAATGCCGAGGAACGCATCCAGATGCTGAAGGCGCTGGAGCTTGGCGTCAACGACGTCATCCCGCGTCCGATCGACATGCTGGAGCTGCAGGCGCGCGCCCGCACCCAGATCCGGCGCAAGCGTTATACCGATTTCCTGAAGACGACGCTCGACCGCTCGCTGGAACTGGCGGTGACCGATCCTCTGACCGGATTGAACAACCGCCGCTTCCTCGATCACCAGCTCAGCGTCGCCATGGCGCGGCATATCAAGAGCGGCGACGGACTGTCGCTGCTGATGCTCGACATCGATTTCTTCAAGCGCATCAACGACACCTACGGCCATGACGCCGGCGACGAGGTGCTGAAAGAATTCGCCCGCCGTCTCAGCCTGAACGTCCGCGCCATCGACATGGCCTGCCGCTTCGGTGGCGAGGAATTCGTCGTGCTCATGCCCGAAACCGGTGGCGACGACGCGCTCAACATCGCCGAGCGCGTCCGCATACAGGTCGCCGACGAGCCGTTCGTCCTGTCCGACGGCCGCGCCATGTGGGTGACGGTGTCAGTCGGCGTCGCCACCGCGCAGGGCGTGGGCGACTCGCCCGAAGGCCTGGTCAAGCGCGCCGACGCCGGCGTTTACGAGGCCAAGCAGTCCGGCCGCAACCGCGTCATCGTCCGCACGGCCGCCTGATTCCAGTTTTACCGCCCACTTGTGGGGCGGGGAACCATTCGCCATTCTTCATGGCGAATGGTGGTGGGGTCCTTACTTGCTCATCATCCCCAGCCGCTCTGTCGCCAAACCTCACACGCCGTCGGCGACGCTATTGAGATCGCGATAAACGTCGCTGGCGGGAATGCGATAAACCACGAGGCCGTAACTCTCGACAAAAGCGTCACGTATAACATCGCGCACCGCCTGTTCGTCACGATCATGCGCCAGTCCGTCCACCTCGACAGCCAGCCTGGCCTTGATACAGTAGAAATCGAGAATATAGGGACCGAAGGGATATTGGCGGCGAAAGATCGGTCCTCCTGGTTGCCGGACCTTGATGCGCTCCCACAGCAGAAATTCGGCTGAGGTCATTGCACGCCGCAAGGTCTTCGCCAGGTAGTATTTAAGTTTCATGCGAGGGAAGATAGCGCCGTCGGCGGTCGTCGAAAAGGACCCCCTCCGGCGCTTCGCGCCACCTCCCCCACTCGTGGGGGAGTAGAAGGGTAGTTTAGCAGCGGTGATTGTCCTTCGACGCCTGGATGGCGCCGGCCAAGGCTGCCTGCCACTCCGTGGCCGCGCGCACGACCTCGGCCGGGTCCTTGGCGGGATCGGCCTTGATGTCACCCAGGGCGCGCTTGAACGACTTGCACGAAATCCGGTTGAGACCGTCGCGGTCCATGACATTGACGCCGGAGCAGAACTCGCTGAACGAGGTTTGCGCCCACATCGGCAAATGCTGGCCGTACTTGACCAGATCGCCGGTGACGCCGTGGCAGGCGTCTCCAAGATCCGACTTGATGTCGCCGATATTGACCTGACCCTGCAGGGCCCGGCTGAAACCGTCGGCGCGCGCCACCCAGGCGGCGTTGGCGGCGTCATCATCGAAACTGCCGGCCAGGGCGGGCGAAGCGGCAAGGGCAAGTGCGGCGGCGATCGAGGCCATACGGCGAAGCGACATGAAAATCTCCCGGGGTGAAAGGCCAGCCTAGAGGTAATTCAGTGCCGCCGCCACCCCTTGAACAGGGGATGGCGGGCATGAAAAAGCCGCGCCGAGATCTAGGGGGGACTCAGGCGCGGCTCCATTCAGCCCACAGGCGAGGGGGGATGCCTGCGGACGATCTTTAGCGAAAGGCGACCCTACTTGATCTTGCCTTCCTTGAATTCGACGTGCTTGCGCACGACCGGATCGTATTTCTTCAGCACCATCTTTTCGGTCTTGGTGCGGGCGTTCTTCTTGGTGACGTAGAAGAAGCCGGTGTCAGCCGTCGAATTCAGACGGATCTTGATCGAAGCTGGCTTGGCCATGGGCAGGATCCTTACGGGCGCACGCGATCATCAATGACGGCGCGCGAATAAACGAGAGGCGCGGAAAATACTCATCAACACGGCGGAGTCAAGCGGCAAACCACCCGCCGCCGGCTTTTTTTGCGCCCCCTTGGCAAGCCCGCCGCGCACGCCGACATACCACGAAACAGAGGAGCCGGACCATGACCGTCGCCATCATAGCTGAAGACGCCGAACCGCGCAGGAAAGCCTCCAACTATCCCGAACCGTTCCATTCGCTGATGCTGCTCAGGGAAAAGCGCGCCCTGGGCGATATCTTCGGCCTGGCCAATTTCGGCGTCAACCTGACGCGGCTCAAACCCGGCGGCATCTCGGCCCTGCGCCATTACCACGCCGTGCAGGACGAATTCGTCTATATCCTCGGCGGCCACCCGACCCTGGTCACCAATGCCGGCGAGACCCGGCTGTCGCCCGGCATGTGCGCCGGCTTCCGCGCCGGCGTGCCCGATGGCCACATGCTGCGCAACGACGGTGACGAGGATGTCGTCTATCTCGAGATCGGCGACCGCACCCCGGGCGACTCGGCCGTCTATCCCGACGACGACCTGGCCGCGGTCGCCGTGCCGGACGGCTGGGGTTTCACGCACAAGGACGGCTCGCCCTATACCTGACGCATTTGCCGTCCAGGGTGGCTGCGAAGGAGACATGGGATGAGGATTTGGCTTCTTGCGGCCTTGATGGCGGCGCCGGCGATGGCTCAGGATGTGGAACCCCACATCATTCAGTCGCCTGTCGCCTTTGTGGTCACGTCGCAAGGCGATACCGACGGGACCGCCAAAACCGACCCTTTGACCCAGGTCGCCGAAGCGGCGCTGAAGGTCAATTTCACATGCGCCGATACCGGCTGCGCCGGGGCGTCATCGCGACTGACCGTCGAAGGCGAGGCCGGTGACAGCGCGGCCATCACCTTCACGCCCGCCGCCGATGGCCTGCATGCCAGCGTCGATGGCCAGGCCTACGGCCTCGTCGTCAAACAGGGCGAAGCCTTCGACCTGCGCATCCACTGGACGGATGGCCACCGCGTCAGCTTCGACCTCTACCGCACCGATCCGGCAAGTGGCGTATCGAACATGGAAAGCCATGACGCCCAGCTTGCGGCCGGCGTCCAGGATATCGCCATGTCGGCGTCGCATGGCACCCTCACGCTGCTGAGCCAGAACTACCTTCTGCGGTAAAGGATCTGCCCCGGATTGCAGGGGCGGTGCCTGTTTCGGCTTAAGGCTTTAACCACGTCAACCCGAAACTCGGCCTTCGCTATTTGCGCACGAATTCCGTGCCTTTTCCGTGGTTATCTTTTCTTCTTTTTCTTCAAGTTCTTGCCTCCATGCCTCGGCCCGCGCGGCTCATCGCGGAAGCCGGGTTTCTTCGGCCCCTTACCGCGCGCCTGGTGTTGCTCAGCCCGTTTACGGACGCCCAGCCGCGTGCGCGGTGCGTTCGGATCGGCCGCTTCGGGCGCGCTCAACGCCTTGAACACCAGTCCGCCGGTCAGCGGCATGGCCTCCATCAGCTCGACCTCGATCTTCGAACCCAGCCGCCAGCGCGTGCCCGAGCGTTCTCCGATCAGGGCGTGCTGGACATCGTCGTGGACATAGTAGTCCTCACGCAGGGACGACACCGGCACGATGCCGTCGGCGCCCGTTTCGTCGAGTTTAACGAACAGTCCGAACCGCGTCACCCCGACGATGCGGCCCGCAAACGTCGCACCGACCTTGTCGTGCAGGAAGGCCGCCACATAGCGTTCGATGGCCTCGCGTTCAGCCTGCATCGAGCGCCGCTCGGTGTCGGTGATGTGCTGGGCGGTGTCCGACAACGTCTTGACTTCGTAGTCGGTCAGGCCGTCGTCGCCCAGTTTCAGCGCCCTGATCAGGCCGCGATGCACCGTCAGGTCGGCATAGCGCCGGATCGGTGAGGTGAAGTGGGCATAGTGGTCGAGATTGAGCCCGAAGTGGCCGTAGTTCTCGGTGTTGTAGTGCGCCTGCATCTGGGTGCGCAGCACGACCTCGTTGATGATCTCGGCGTGCGGTCCGTCCTTCTGGCTGTCGAGCAGCTCGTTGAAACGCGGCGTCCGGGGCGGCTCGCCCTTGTTCCACGGCAGGCCCAGCGTGGCCAGGAAATCGGCCAGGTTCTGCACCTTCTCCATCGAGGGCGGTTCGTGGACGCGATAGATCAGTGGGGTCTTGTGTTTCTCCAGTTCCTCGGCCGCCGAGACATTGGCCTGGATCATCATCTCCTCGATCAGGCCGTGGGCTTCCAGGGATACGCGCGGCGTGATGGCGACGACGTTTCCATCCTTGTCCAGTTGCACCCGCCGCTCGGGCGAGTTGATATGCAGGGGCTGGCGCCTGTCGCGGCCCTTTTGCAGGCAGGCATGCGCCGCCCATAACGGCTTGAGCAGGCTGTCGAGGATCGGTCCGGTCTTGTCGTCGGGCTGGCCGTCGATAGCGGCCTGCGCCTGTTCATACGACAGCTTGGCGGCCGAGCGCATCAGCCCGCGCACGAACTTGTGCCGGAGTCTCTTGCCGGATGCGTCGAATACCATGCGCACGGCCAGGGTCGCGCGGTTCTCGCCTTCCTGCAACGAACACAGGCCCGACGACAGCACGTGCGGCAGCATCGGCTCGACGCGGTCGGGGAAATAGGTCGAATTGCCTTTGGCGCGGGCGTCGCGGTCGAGGCTGGAATTGGGCGCGACATAAGCCGCCACGTCGGCAATCGCCACCCATACCACCCATCCTTCCGGATTTTGCGGATCGTCGTCGCGGTGGGCATAGACGGCGTCGTCGTGGTCGCGGGCGTCGACCGGGTCGATGGTGACGAAGGGCAGGCCGCGCAGGTCGGTGCGTTTGCCAAGCTGCGGCGGTTTCGCCGCCTTGGCCTCGTCCTCCGTGCTGGTCTGGAAGCCGACCGGCAGGCCGTGGCTGTGGATGGCCATGATCGAGGCGATCTTCGGGCTGTCCTCGCGGCCGACGACCTCGACCACGCGCACCGGCTTGGGGCCATAACGGTGCGCGCCACCGGCGGGTTGCGCCAGGACCACGTCGCCGTCCTTGAGCGCATCCAGCCCCTGGCCGGTCAGGACGAAGCTGTCCTTTTCCCTGCGGTTGACCGACTCCAGCCGCAATTCGCGTTTGCCTTTACGGACGACGCCGACGATGCGCGGCGCGCCCTGGTCGAGCACCTTGATCAGGTGCGCCACCCAGCCGTCGCTGGTCTGTTCGAAGCGGACATAGAGCCGGTCGCCGACACCGGGCGGCGTCTGGGCTACGCCCTTCTTGAGCGGAGCGAGACGGGCCAGCGGCGTGGGCTCATCGGGTTTGCCCCACTTGACCCACAACTCACCGTCGAGGTCGCGCTCGATGACCTCGACCACGCCGGTTTCGGGCAGGGCGCCCATGGCGTTGAAGGTCTTGCGGCCATGCTTGGCGATCCTGCCGGCTTCGGCCAGCGCCTTGAGCCTGTGGCGCAGCAGGCGACGCTCCTCGCCCTTCAGCCCGAATCGCCGCGCGAGGTCGCCGATATCCAGCTCGCGCGCATCCTTCAGGGCTTTGAGAAGCGTCTCGTCGTCGGGCATGCCATCGGCCCGGCGCGGATTGCCGGATATTTCGGTCTTGGGTTTTCGCGGAAATTTCATGCCGCGAATGTAGGGATTCGCCGCCGGCCATGCCAGCGATTTCGGCCGGCCACCGCGCCGAGCTTGTAGGTCAGGCCGAAATAGAGGATCTGGCCGGGGATGGTGATGAAGGTGCTGTCGCGGAACTGGTCCGTTCGGATCAGTTGGTGGATGCGCACGCTGTTGAGGACGTCCGAGGCGGTGGCTAGTCACGCGGCCTTATGTCGCTTTTACGCCTGCCCGGGCTTTCGCCATATCGCTCTTAGTCATGAGCCTCCATGGTCTTGCAAAAGGAGACAGCCATGGCCGAAACGCGCAACGATTCCCCTGAACCCGCCGCCATCCAGGGCGGCAGCCGCACCCCCTCGATCACCTCTGAGGGCAAGGCGATGAATCGCTCGCTGGACACCGAGGACCGCGTGCGCGCGGTGCCAAAGGCGCCGGCGCCGGAAACGACCGATCTGACGCCCGATCCCCTCCTCAAGGACGACGGCGGCAGCGGCTATGGGATGGAAGATGGTACGCGCCACCCGGGCGATCGCTCGCACAAGGGCGGCGATCCTCGGACCGATGGCGACGCGCAATACGGCGCTTCGCCGCTGCGATCGGCGCGTTACCAGGACGACCACGACGCCGAAGCCGGCATCCGCCATCATCGCGGCGTTCAACCGGGCAGGAACCGCTAGGCGGACTTGGCCGTCTTCGCCGGTGCCCTTTTGGCGGTGGTGGCCTTCTTCGCCGCCGGTTTCTTGGCGGCCGCCTTTTTGGGAGCGGCCTTTTTGGACGAGGCCTTTTTGGACGAGGTTTGCGCCTTGACTTTCGCCACGCCGCCCTTGGCCGCGATCAGTTCCAGCGCCTGCTCCAGGGTCACCGTTTCCGGCGTCATCGTCTTCGGCAGGGTGGCGTTGACCTTGCCGCATTTGACATAGGGACCGTACTTGCCGGCCATGACCTGCACCTTGTCGCTGGAGTCCGGATAGGTGCCCAGTTCCTTGAGCGGAGCCGCCGCGGCACCGCGGCCGCCCTTGCCGCCGGCGCGCTTTTCGGCCAGCAGGTCGACGGCGCGGTTGATGCCGACGTCGAAGATTTCATCGAAACCGGAAAGGTTGGCATAGGTGCCGGCGTGCTCGATGAACGGCCCGAAGCGGCCGAGCCCCGCCGTGATCGGCTTGCCGTCTTCGGGATGTTTGCCGACCTCGCGCGGCAGGGACAGCAGTTTCAGCGCGCGGTCGAGGTCGATCGACGCCGGCGGCCATGCCTTGGGCAGGCTCGACCGTTTCGGCTTTTCTCCGTCGCCCAGTTGCACATAGGGTCCGAAGCGGCCGATCTTCAGCGCCACTGTCTGGCCGGTCGCGGGATCGGCGCCGAGGCCGCGTTCGCCGCTGTCGCCGCCTTCACCCTCGGCATCTGGCGCGCCGACCGGGCGTGTATATTTGCACTCAGGATAGTTGGAGCAGCCGATGAAGGCGCCGAATCGGCTCGTCTTCAGGCTCAGCGTCCCGGTGCCGCAGGTCGGACAGGCGCGCGGGTTTGTTCCGTCGCCCTTGTCGGGAAAGATGTGCGGCCCAAGGCTCTCGTTCAGCGCGTCCAGGACTTGCGAAACGCGCAGGTCGCTCATGCCCTCGGCGGCGGCGTGGAAATCCTTCCAGAAATCGCGCAACAACTGCTTCCAGTCGAGCTTGCCGTCCGACACCAGGTCGAGCCGCTCTTCAAGGTCGGCGGTGAAGTCGTACTGGACATAGCGATGGAAGAACTGATCCAGGAAGGCGGTGACCAGCCGGCCCTTGTCTTCCGGAATGAAGCGGTTCTTGTCCATGCGCACATAGGCGCGGTCGCGCAAGGTTCCGAGGATCGAGGCATAGGTCGACGGCCGGCCGATGCCGAGTTCCTCCAGCCGCTTGACCAGGGACGCTTCGGAGTAGCGCGGCGGCGGTTCGGTGAAGTGCTGCGCCGGATTGACCCTGTGCACCGCGGCGGCGGTCCCGGCCTTGACGGCGGGCAGGCGGCCGCCTTCGTCGTCGTCGGTCTCGCCGCTCATGCGGTCGTCGCGGCCTTCCTCGTAGACGGCCATGAAGCCGTCGAAGGTCACGACCTGGCCGGTGGCGCGCAGGCCCGTCTGCTTGTCGCTGCTCAGGATGTTGATGGTGGTGTTCTCGACCCGCGCCTGTTCCATCTGCGAGGCGATGGTCCGCTTCCAGATCAGCTCGTAAAGCCGGGCCTGGTCGCCGTCGAGCCGCAAAGTCTCGGGCCGGCGATAGACCGAGGTCGGGCGGATGGCTTCGTGCGCTTCCTGGGCGTTCTTGGCCTTGGCCTTGTAGAAGCGCGGGCTTTCGGGCACGTAAGGTGCGCCGAAACGCTCGCCGATCAGCTTGCGCATCTCGTTGATCGCGCCCGGTTCGACATAGACGCCGTCGGTCCGCATGTAGGTGATCAGGCCGGTCGTTTCGCCGCCGATATCGACGCCTTCATACAGTTTCTGCGCCGTCTGCATGGTCCGCGTGGCGGAAAAGCCGAGCTTGCGCGCCGCTTCCTGCTGCAGGGTCGAGGTGGTGAAGGGCGGCGGCGGGCTTTTCTTTCCAGGCTTCTGCTCGACATCAGCGATGCTGAAACTGGACTTTTGGATGGTGTCACGCGCGGCGAAGGCGGCAGCCTCGTTCGGCATGTCGAACTTGCCGAGCTTCATGCCGTTCAGTTGCACCAGGCGCGCATTGAACGGCGGCGATGCGGCCGACACCTCGGCATCGACGGTCCAGTATTCTTCGGTCCGGAACTTCTCGATCTCGACCTCGCGGTCGACGATGATCTTCAGCGCCACCGACTGAACGCGGCCGGCCGAACGCGCCCCCGGCAGCTTGCGCCACAGCACCGGCGACAGGGTGAAGCCGACGAGATAGTCGAGGGCCCGGCGCGCCAGGTAGGCCTCGACCAGCTCCATGTCGAGGGTGCGCGGCTCGGCCATCGCCTTCTGCACCGCGCTCTGGGTGATGGCGTTGAAGGTGACGCGCTCGACCGCCTTGTCCTTGAGCGCCTTCTTCTTGTTGAGCACCTCCAGAACGTGCCAGGAGATGGCCTCGCCCTCGCGGTCGGGGTCGGTGGCGAGAATCACCCGGTCGCTGGCCTTGACCGCGTCGGCGATGTCGTTGAGCCGCTTGGCCGACTTCGGGTCGGTCTCCCAGGTCATGGCGAAGTCGCTGTCGGGCAGGACGGAGCCGTCCTTCGACGGCAGGTCGCGGACGTGGCCGTAGGACGCCATGACCGTATAGCCCTTGCCGAGATATTTATTGATGGTCTTGGCCTTGGCCGGTGACTCTACGATGACGACGGTCATGAAATCTCTTGGTCTCGCGGGGAGGGGTTCACGCGACGCGGCCGGCGAAACACGAAGGACCGGCGGTCAGAACCGCCCGCATACATGTTCATCGAATCCTGACCTGTCAACGGCTTAAAAATAATTCGCCCATGCAATTAAGAATTGCAATCATGGTAAACACGCGTTTTAATCTCTCCGTGACGGTGCATCCAATCCGCGGAGTTGCCATATGATCCAACCCGAAACAGTCGAAGAATCCGCCCTGCCGCCGGCCGCCCGCCGGCTGCTCGAATATGTCGGCGACCTGAGCATGGAACTATCCGAAATGACGGAAAACGCCGGCTTCCGTGACCTGAGCGAGGATTTCCGCCGGGCGTCGGTCAAGGCGCGCGGCCGGGCGTACGGCCAGGCCCATAATCAGGCGCAGACATAATAGCCGCCATCAAGGCCGTCGATGCGGCCGGAAATCTCCAGTTCGCTAAGCGCCGCCAACACGATATAGGCCGGCTGGCCCGTCAGCCGGACCAACTCGTCGCGGTGGACCGGCACCGGGCTCATCGCCTGGAGCAGCGCTCGGGCGGCGGCGGCGATGCGATCCTCGACTTCGGCGCCTGGACGCAGCGCCGGCGGGGCAAAATGCGACGGCGGTTCGTGGAAACCGTCCTCCAGTGCGCGCAGAATGTCGTCAGCGCCTTCGCATAACTGAGCTCCCTGCCGCAGCAGGTCGTTGCAGCCGCGCGCCCGCGGATCCAGTGGCGAGCCCGGCACGGCGAAGACCTCGCGGTTCTGCTCCGCCGCCAGCCGGGCGGTGATCAGCGAGCCCGAGCGCAGTTCGGCCTCGACCACCACGACGGCGCGGCTGAGGCCCGAAATGATGCGGTTGCGGCGGGGAAAATCCTGGGCGCGCGCCGCATAGCCGACCGGACTTTCCGACACCAGCAGGCCCTGCCCGCGGACGGCGTCGTAAAGTGTGGCGTTTTCAGGTGGATAGACATCATCGACCCCGCCGCCCAATACCGCCACTGTGCCGGTGACCAGCGCCGCCTCATGGGCGCGGGTATCGATGCCCCTCGCCAGGCCCGACACGATCAGGCAACCGGCTTCGGCCAGGTCGCGCGCCAGCATCTGCGCCATCTTCTGCCCGGCGGCGGAGGCATTGCGCGCCCCGACAACCGCCACTGCCTTGTCACGCAGGCGCAACGGCCCAAGCGTCCACAGTGCCGGCGGCGCGCCGTCGGCTTGCCTGAGCAGGGGCGGATAATCGCCGTCGCCGATCAGCAGCAGCCGTGCACCGATCGCCGCGCCGCGCCGCAGTTCCTCCTCGACATGTTCGATTTTGGGTGGCGCGAACGTGCCGCCGTTGCGGCGCACGATCAACGGCAGTTCCTCCAACGCCCGCACCGCCGAGCCGAAACGCAGCATGAGTTGCGTGAACGCCACCGGTCCGATGCGCGAAGTCCGCGACAGGCGCAGCCGCGCCGTGCGTTCAACCTCGGTGTCGGCGGCGGCGATGTGCTCGAAGGCCACGCGGTCTCTCCTGTCGGTTGTGAAGCTAACAGGCTTCGCCCGGGCGTCAAGCCCCGCGCGACCATGAAATATAGAGTCACTATGAAATTACATTGACTCTAATAATCTGCCGGTTAAGTCTTGCCGGAGAGTCGTACGTGAGGAATGATCATGGGGTTGCGTGAAGAGAAGAAGGCCCGGACGCGCAAATTCATCTCCGACCTCGCCACCGGCCTGTTCATGGCGCGCGGTTATCACGCCGTCACCACCGCCGAGATAGCCGCTCGCGCCGAAGTGTCCGTCGCGACTCTGTTCAACTACTTCCCGGTCAAGGAGGCGCTGGTCTTTGACGAGGACCAGGAAATGGAAGCCGCCATGGTCGACGCCGTCCTGTCGCGACCGGTTGGCCAGTCGATCCTCGAAAGCCTGCGCCGCTTCATCCTCGACGGGCCGTTTTTCCGCGTTTTTCACCCCTGTCCAGAACCCGGCTATGAGGCGTTCATGACCATGATCCGTTCGACGCCGGAGCTGATGACCTATGCCCGTGACATGTGGGTGCGCTATGAAAAGACGCTGGCGGCGGCCATCCAGGTCGCCGCTGATGGTGGCATTGGCGAGGGCGAGGCGGCGGCGACGGCTCACTTCATTCTGGGCGCCATTCATTTCGCGCATCAGTCGTCGCGGCCTGCCGCAGCCCTCAACGCGGCCTTTGATGTGCTGACAGCCGGCGCCGAGGCGTGGGATACGTCCTGGACCACGCGATATCCAGCAGCGTGATCAGGCCGCCGGCTCTTCCTTCTTTTGGCCGATCTTCGGCTCCTCGCCCCTGAGCAGGCGGCGGATGTTGTCGGCATGGCGGATATAGATCAGCACCGCCATGAACAGCGCCATGCCCATGAAGGCGTAGGGCGGATCGACGAAGGGCAGCAGGAAGCTGACCGGCACGACCAGGGCCGCCGCCATCAGCGCGCTCAACGACGAAATGCGGAGCACCGCCGCCGTCAGCAGCCACAGACCGCCCGCGATCAGCCCCATCGGCCAGCAGGCGGCGAACAGCGTACCCAAGAAGGTCGCCACGCCCTTGCCGCCCTTGAACTTCAGCCACACCGGGAACAGGTGGCCGAGGAAGGCCGCCGCTCCCGCCAGGGCCATCGCCGTCCGCCGCGTGTCGATGTCGAGATGCAGCGCCCACGTGATCAGCAGGGCCAGGCCGACCGCCGCCGCGCCCTTGCCGGTGTCGCCGATGAAGGTCATGGCGGCCAGGTCCTTGCGCCCGGTGCGGAGCACGTTGGTGGCGCCGATATTGCCGGAACCTATGCTGCGGATATCGATGCCGGCCATCTTCGTCGCCAGCACGCCGAACGGAATCGAGCCGAGCAGGTAGCCGCCGGTCAGCGCGCCCGCATAGGTCAGGATGTCGGAGAGAGACGGCATGTTCCATCCTGTGTTTGCCCCTCACCCCAACCCTCTCCCCGTAAACGGGGCGAGGGGGAAAACCTGCGATCCGGCCCCCCTCTCCCTTCGTGAGGGGGAGGGTTGGGGTGAGGGGCTTCCTGTATTAAATCTCGAAGACGACTCTGCCGTCGACGAGGGTTTTCAGCACCTTGCCTTGCAGCGTGCGATTCTCAAAGGGCGAGTTCTTCGATTTCGACAGGATGTCGCGCTCGCGCAACGCAAACGGCGCCTCGATATCGACCAGGATCAGGTCGGCCGGCGCGCCCTTCATGATCCGCCCGGCGTCGAGGCCAAGCAACTCCGCCGGATTGATTGTCACCGTCCGCAGCAGGTCGATCAGCGCCACCTCATGGTCGAGATGCAGGCCGATCAGCGCCGGCAGCAGGGTTTGCAGGCCGATCGCGCCGGGCGCAGCTTCGGAGAAGGGCAGGCGCTTGTCCTCGGCCGGGGCAGGGGAATGGTTCGACACCACGACATCGATCAGGCCGGTCTCCAGTCCCTCGATCAGTGCCAGCCGGTCGGCCTCGGCGCGCAGCGGCGGATCGAGGCGATAGAAGGTGCGGTAGTCGCCGATATCGAGCTCGTTGAACATCAGGTGGTTGATGCTCACGCTGGCATAGACCTCCAGCTCCTTGGCCTTGGCGCGTTCGAGCGCGTTCAGCCCTTCGCGCGTCGATACCTGGTCAACGAGAAACCGCGCGCCGGTCAGCTCGACCAGGGCGAGGTCGCGTTCCAGCATGATGCGTTCGGCCAGGGCCGGCACCCCGGCCAGCCCCATGCGCGCCGCCATCTCGCCTTCGGTCGCCACCGCGCCGTCCGACAGCCACGGCTCCTTCGGCCGGTGCGCCACCAGGGCGTTGAAGCCGTTGGCGTACGATAACACCCGGCGCAGGATCTTGGAATTGACGATGGGGCTGTCGGCGTCGGTGAAATAAAGCGCGCCGGCCTGGCTCATCAGGCCGATCTCGGCCATCTTCTGGCCCTGGCAGGTCTTGGTCGCCGCGCCGGCCGGATAGACGTGGACCAGCTCGATGTCGCGGGCGCGCCTCAGGATGAAGTCGACCATGGCCGGCTCATCGATCACCGGGTCGGTGTCGGGCTGGATGACGAACGAGGTCACGCCGCCGGCGGCGGCGGCCAGCGATGCCGACTTCAGCGTCTCGGCCGGTTCATGGCCGGGTTCGCCGGTCTTGACGCGCATGTCGATCAGGCCGGGCAGGACCGCGTTGCCGTCGCAGTCGATGACCTTGATGCCCGCGTGGCCGGTGGGCGGTGCGTCGCCGCGAATGACGTCGGCGATGACGCCTTCGGCGACGATCACCGAGCCTGGGCCGTCGTAGTCGCTGGCCGGGTCGATCAGGCGGGCATTGACGAAGGCAAGGGCGCTGCTCATCGCGATAATCCGGGCGAAATTGACATCGGGTGGCAACCGGTCAGCTCCCTCCTCCCTGCCGTCAGGCGGGGAGGTGGCATTTTTACCCTTGCAAAAATGACGGAGGGGTATCTTGGCGGCGGCGGGACGACCCCTCCGTCGGCTTCGCTGCGCCCGCCGCCACCTCCCCGCCGCCGTGCGGCAGTGAGGAGGGAGCAGGCCGGCTCGATCAGGAGGGTATTGACGGGGGCAAGGGCGCGGCTCATCGGTCGTTCTCCAGCCGCGCCGCCAGGCTGGCCAGCACGGCCATGCGCGCGGCGACGCCCATCTCGACCTGGTCCTGGATCAGGGAGACGCTGAGGTCGTCGGCGACTTCGGAATCGATCTCGACGCCGCGGTTCATCGGGCCGGGGTGCATGACCCTGGCTCCCTTGGCCGCCACGTTGAGCTTTTCGCGGTCGAGGCCGAAGAAGCGGTAATATTCCCGAGTCGAGGGGATGAAGGCGCCGTCCATGCGCTCCAGTTGCAGGCGCAGCATCATGACCACGTCGCAGCCGGCGATGCCTGCCTTCATGTCGTGGAAGACCTCGGCCCCCCACTGGTCGGCGTCGCCCGGGATAAGCGTCGGCGGCCCGACCAGCCGCACATGGGCGCCCATGGCATTGAGCAGGATGACGTTCGACCGCGCCACGCGTGAGTGGGCGACATCGCCGCAGATGGCGATCTTCAGCCCGTCGACGTGACCGAAGGCGCGGCGGATCGACAGCATGTCGAGCAGGGCTTGCGTCGGATGCTGGTGCTGGCCGTCGCCGGCATTGATGACGGAGCATCCGACCTTCTGCGCCAGCAGGGCGGCCGCCCCCGACGCCGCATGGCGCACCACCAGCAAGTCGGGTTTCATGGCGTTCAAAGTTACCGCCGTGTCGATCAGGGTCTCGCCCTTGGCGACCGACGAGGTCTTCATGCTCATATTGACGGTGTCGGCGCCCAGCCGCTTGCCGGCCAACTCGAAGCTCGACTGCGTCCGCGTCGAGTTCTCGAAGAACATGTTGACCATGGTCCTGCCTTTCAGCAGGTCCATCTTCTTGGTCGACTGCCGGTTGAGGTCGACGAAGACGTCGGCCAGGTCGAGCAGGGCCATGATGTCGGGCGGATCGAGGTCTTGGGCGGCCAGGAAATGCCGCTTAGGGAAGGGCGTGAGCCGCGCGCGGATCAGGTCGTTGACGTCTCGCATGGGGGAAGGCATGGCTGCTGACATGATAGTGCGGCTTTTAGGCCGATAACGCCCGCCAGCACAAGGGAGAAGCACGATGAAGACCCAATCCGAAAAAGCCGCCGTCTTTTCCGCCCTGCATGAGGACGGCTGCTTCGTCATCCCCAACCCGTGGGACGCCGGCACGGCGCGAATGCTGGCGGGACTTGGCTTCAAGGCTCTGACGACGACCTCGGCCGGGTTCGCGCGCTCGACGGGTGTCAGCGATTACGGCGTGACGCGCGACCAGGTCCTGGCCCATGTGCGCGACCTGGCCGCCGCGACGGACCTGCCTTTGGCGGCCGATCTCGAGAACGGATTCGGCCATGCGCCCGAAGACTGCGCCGAAACGATTCGCCTGGGCGCGGCGGCCGGGCTGGTCGGCGGCTCGATCGAGGACGCCACCGGCGACGAACGCAAAATCTACGACATCGCCGAAGCCGCCGGCCGGGTGCGCGCCGCGGCGGAGGCGGCCAGGGCCTTGCCGTTCAAGTTCATGCTGGTGGCGCGGTGCGAGAATTATTTGCATGGCCGGCCGGACCTTGACGACACCATCGCCCGCCTTAAGGCCTATGAGGCGGCCGGCGCCGATGTGCTCTATGCGCCGGGCGTCAATACGGCTGAGGACATCGCCGCCATCGTCGCGGCCGTCAGCAAGCCGGTCAATGTGCTGGGCGGCATAGGTCCCTTGACGGTGCCGCAACTGGCCGGGCTCGGCGTGCGGCGGATTTCGCTTGGCAGCTGGCTGCACTCGGCGGCCATGACCGCCTTTGTCCGCGCGGCGCAGGACGAGAGTTTCGGCTTCGTCTCCGAACTTGTTTCCGGCCGCGAGCTTGACCGGCTGCTGAAGGCCGGGGCCGCCGGCTAGACAGGCTCGAGGATCTCGACCGGAAAGCGCCGCTCGGCATGGCTGTCGGTATCGTGGGCGACGAAGCTGGTCTGGCCGCTGTCGAGGTGGCGGATCGGCACGCCGTCATAGGCGTCGCGTGTCAGGTTGAGGTCCTGGCGCGTGGCGTTATGCGCGGCCATGACCTCGGCGCACAACTGATCCCAGTCGGCGGCGGTCAGTCCGATGACGATGGCCTCCCGGTGTCCGGCGCGGAACACCTCGACCGCATGGTCGATGGCTTGCTTGATCGTCTGCATGTTGAACTCCCCTTCTGCGCGAGACGAAGACGTGTTTTACACCAGATGGCTGTAAAATTGCGATGATGAGGTATAGGTTAACCGGAGGTTAACGCCTCAGGCAAGGTGAAGCACATAGAGCAGCAGCGGCATGGTCACGGCGCTTAAGGACGTGGTCATGGCGACAATCCCGGCCATCAGCGGCGCGTCGCCGCCCATGTGGCGCGCCTGGACATAGGCCGCCGCGGCGCACGGCGCCGCACCGCACGCCAGGGCCACGCCCTGGGCCAGGGCGTCGCCCCCCAATGCGCGGCAGATGCCCCAGGCCATCAGCGGCAGGACAAGGATCTTGAACAGCGACACGGCGCTGACCAGGGCCGGCTTCTTGTAGATATAGCTGAAGCTCAGGCCCGCTCCGGCCAGGATCAGGCCGGTCGGGATCGCCGCCTGGCCCAGCATGGTCAGGGACTTTTCGGCGAAGGGAATTGAAGGCACATGCAAGAAGTTCAAGGCCAGGCCGATCAGGCATGAAGCAAAGATCGGATTGGTCAGCAACGTCCTGGCCATCCAGGCCGGCGTGCGCGGCGGCACCTCGCCTTCGGGTTCGCCCCATCGCGCCAGCACCAGGATGCAGACCATGTTGCTGGCCGGGATCAGGGCCGAGATCGCCACGGCGGCGATGGCGTTGGCGCGGGCTCCGAAAATCCCGGCCGCCACCGGGATGAAGACGAACGAGTTGAAGCGCATCAACCCCTGGAAGACGCTGGTGAAGGTCGGGCCTGACAGTTTCAGCACCGGCTTCAGACCGAAGCCGACCACGCTGGCGATCGCCACCGCGCCGACCACGCCGATCGAGACCGGACCGGCGGAAAAGCCCGACAGCTCGGCGTGCCAGATGGCCGGCACCAGCCAGCCAGGATAGAGGACGTAGATGGCGAACTTCTCGATCGGCGGCCACACGGCGACGGGCAGGAAACCCGATTTCTTGAGGCCGTACCCCAGGGCGATCAGCAGGAACACTGGCACAATGCCGCCCAGGATCATGTCGAAGGTCACGTCGCCAGGCCCTTCATCCGATCCAGCGCGCCTTGCAGTATATAGGCGGCGGCGTTGCGGTCGATGACCCCGGCGCGCTTGGCGCGGCTGAGGTCGGCCTCCTCGATCAGGAAGCGGTTCATCGCCGCCGACGACCAGCGCTCGTCCCAGAAGGCGATGGGCAGGTCGCGCAACCGCAGGACATTGCGCGCGAACGCCCGGCAGCTTTGCGCGCGTGGCCCTTCCGTGCCGTCCATATTGACCGGCAGGCCGATGACGAGGCCTGCCGCTTCGCGCGCCTGCATCAGGTGGAACAGGCGCTCGGCCTCAAGCGTGAACTTGGTCTTGCGTATGAGCTCCAGCGGCGAGGCCAGGGTCAGCGAGATATCCGACACCGCCACGCCAATGGTCTTCTCGCCCAGATCCAGCCCCAGCAGGGCGCGGCGCGGCGGCAGGGCCGCGGCCAGTTCGGTGATGTCGATGACCGCCATGGCGGCTGCTTGGGCGTAAATAGCTATGGAGTCAAGCGTCTGGCCTGTCCTCGAAAAAGCGCAACCCGATCTTGCAATAAAAATCGCCACGATTACTTCACGTTACGCCAAGTTAATTTATTACGGAAAGTTAATATCTAAAGCAACTGTAATACATGACGCATATTTAACAATAAAAAGCTTTATGTTGGCGTCGGATTTGAGTATTCAAACTTCAGCGCCTGCCACCTGATCTCACGAGGGAGATACCATCATGATCCGCAACCTGTTCTGTGCCGGCCTGCTGTCGCTCGCCGCTTTTACCGCGTCCTCTGCCTTCGCCGCCGACCGTACCCCCGAGCAAAGCACGGTCACCCTGAAGGGCGCCGATCTCGGCAGTTCCGACCAGGCGCGCTTCGCCTATGCCCGGATCGAGGCCGCCGCCCGCCGCGTCTGCGACAGCGACACCAGCGATCCGCTGACCGCCAACGAAGACCGCGCCTGCGAACAGCAGGCCGTCAGCGACGCGCTGTCGGCGCTCAATGCGCCGCAACTCGGCATGCTGGCCATGACGGCCGACGACCGCGCCCGCGACGCCGATGCCTACGCCGCCGCTCCCAAGGGCAGCCGCTAAGCGCATCCCGAAAAGTGTGACGCACTTTTCGGATTAAGATGCGCGCAAAAACAAAAGACTAGAGCATTTTCCCGAAAATGCTCTAGGCGCCTGTTTGCCGGTGAGGCCTTCCCCGTCAGGCCGCCGGCAGCACAGCCGGGCTGCGTTGGTGATCCTGCGCGGCCCGGCCCCTTCCTCCCCGAACCTCCCAAATCCAACTCTTTGCGAAGGAGAAACCATGCTCCGCTACCTGTTCTGCGTCCTGCTCGCCCCCGTCGTCGTCCTCGGCGCCTCTCAATCCCAGGCGCGCGACAACACCTCCGAACAAACAACGGTTGCGATCCGCCAGGCCGATGCCCGCGACGAAGGCCGGGCCCGCGTGGTCTATGCCAGCCTCCAGGCGGCCGCGCACAAGGTGTGCGACGTGCCGGCGACCAACGACCTGTCGGTCCTGGCCGACAGCGCCGACTGCCGCGACCGGGCGCTTGACGCCGCTGTCGCCCGCCTCGACCAGCCGCTATTGAACGAACTGCGCCGCGAAGATTCCGCCGCCCAGGCCGACGGCTGGCGCCGCACGCGCCGCTGAGGCGAGATTTCCGCCAAATTTCCCGAAAGACCTATCCTCCCTTTCGGGAGATCAGGCCGCACCGGAGTCACACCGGTGCGGCCTCTGGTTTTTCAGTCGCGGGAAACCTGCCGCAATGACTTGTGCGCCAGAAGGCTGGCCTTGATCCTGGCCAGCACTTTGGACGTCACCGCGCCGTGATATACGGTGCGTTGACCAGCCTTGTCGAAAGGGCGGACATCCGGACCGGGCCACACAAATCGATTAATTTCGGTCGTTACAACAAAACTTTCGTCCCGGTCCGTCAAGCCAAGATGAAGCTTTATGCCAGGCGGAATTTCGACATAGTCATTTCCAGACTTCGGTTTCTGGCTCGTGATCGGACAAACAACGACATCGAGTTTATCGCCAACCCGGGTTGTTGCAACGACCACGACGGACGGGCGATTCTTCAGGCCCTCGGTCTGTCCGCGCTGTGCTTCATAATCCCACAGGTAGGCATAGTTCAGCACATCGCCGGGCTCAGGAATCTTCCAGGAGGTTGTCGAGGGCTTTGCTGGCTTCACCGGCTTCGCTTTGTTCGATTTGTCGGATGAGGTCATCAGGCAGGTCTTTCGCAAGAATAACCTGACGGTCGCGGCGTTTGAGGCGTTCGTATTCGGCGGCAGAAATCATGACCAGGCGTGTCGTGCCGTGACGTTGAACGCCAACTGGCTGGAGCATGGCTTCGTCAGAATAGTAACCAAATTTACGCTGCACTTCCGCTGCTGAAACAGTCAGGATGTTGAATGGTAGGGTATTTGACATTTTGAAGACAGATTTCTGAGGCTTAGATTCAGCGTTTCGGTTTTCGAGATTTCAGCGTTTCGGTTTTCACCATCGTGCTTCTTACCAGAGTCCGCATTATACGGATTATCCGCTATTTGCGCAATAGCAACTTTAATACCATAAGGTAATTTGCCATTGGGCAATTCCCCTTGCCAAATCCGCCCTCAATCGCTAACCGGAACTCCGTTGAATTCAAGGAGTCAGGTCATGGCCATCGATGTGGCGACCGTCAGGAAAGTCGCCAGCCTGTCGCGGTTGCGCGAGCCGGAGGAGCGCCTCGTGGCGCTGGCCGGCGAGTTGAACGGCATCCTCGGCTGGATCGAGCAGCTTAACGAGGTCGATGTGACCGGCGTCGAGCCGATGACCACCGCCATCGACATGGCGACGCCGCTGCGCGACGACATCATCTCGGACGGCGACAAGGTGGCCGAAGTCGTCGCCAATGCGCCGAAAGCCTTGGACGGCTTCTTCGTCGTGCCGAAGGTGGTCGAATAATGCCAAATAACCAAAGTGCCCTCACGCAACTAAACCTCAAGGATGCCGTCGACGGGCTGAAGGGGAAGTCTTTCTCGTCGGCCGAGCTGACCGAGGCTTTCATCGGCGCCATCGAGGCCGCCAACCCCAGCCTCAACGCCTATGTCGAGACCAGCTTCGACAAGGCGCGCCAGATGGCCGCCGCCTCCGACGCCAAACTGGCGAAGGGCGAGGGCGGGGCTCTTGAAGGCGCGCCGCTCGGCATCAAGGATCTCTACTGCACCAGGGGCGTACGCACCACGGCGTGTTCGGGCATCCTCGACACCTTCGTGCCGACCTACGAGTCGACCGTCACCCAGAACCTGTGGGACGCCGGCGCGGTCATGCTCGGCAAGCTCAACATGGACGAGTTCGCCATGGGCTCGTCGAACGAGACCTCGCACTGGGGCAGCGTCGCCAACCCGTGGAAGTCGCGCGCCTCCAACGCGCCGCTGACCCCCGGCGGCTCGTCGGGCGGTTCGGCCGCGTCGGTCGCCGCCGACCTGTGCCTGGCGGCGACGGCGTCCGATACCGGCGGCTCGATCCGCCAGCCGGCGGCCTTCACCGGCACCGTCGGCATCAAGCCGACCTACGGCCGCTGCTCGCGCTACGGCATGGTCGCCTTTGCCTCGTCGCTCGACCAGGCCGGCCCGATCACCAAGACGGTGGCGGACTCGGCGCTGATGCTGCAGTCGATGTGCAGCCATGACGTCAAGGACTCGACTTCGCTCGACGTGGCGGTGCCGGATTTCTCCGCCTTTCTCGGCAAGTCGCTGAATGGCCTGCGCGTCGGCATTCCGGATGAATACCGCCTCGACGGCATCCCCGCCGAGATCGACGCCCTGTGGGAACAGGGCATCGCTTGGCTCAGGGACGCCGGCGCCGAGATCGTGCGCATCTCGTTGCCGCACACCAAGTACGCCTTGCCGTGCTACTACATCATCGCCCCGGCCGAGGCGTCGTCGAACCTGGCGCGCTATGACGGCATGCGCTATGGCCACCGCACGGACAAGGCGCAGAGCCTGACCGACGTCTACGAGCTGTCGCGCTCGGAAGGCTTCGGCAAGGAGGTCAAGCGCCGCATCATGATCGGCACCTATGTGCTGTCGGCCGGCTTCTACGACGCCTATTACGTCAAGGCTTTGAAGGTCCGCCGCCGCATCGCCGAGGACTTCGCCAACGCCTGGACGACGTGCGACGTCGTCCTGACGCCGGCGACGCCGTCGGCGGCGTTCGAACTCGGCGACGCCGCCAAGGCCGCCGATCCGGTGCAGATGTACCTCAACGACGTCTTCACCGTGACCACCAACCTGGCCGGACTGCCGGGAATGAGCGTGCCCGCCGGGCTCGACAGCCAGGGCCTGCCGCTGGGTCTGCAAGTCATCGGCAAGGCGCTCGACGAGGGCACGGTATTCACCGTCGGCCATGCGCTCGAAAAGGCCGCCGCCTTCTCGGCCAGGCCAGCGCGGTGGTGGTAAGGTCACAACTGCGTTAAATCGGCAACATGCCCTTGCGGCATTGGCGGCGTCGCGATACCAGTTGCAGGCGCATCAATGACTTCAGGGGCAGGCTTGACGCCTGAATTGCGATGATCATGGGCAAGGTCACGATCGTGGCTGCCGTTGTGCTGGGCCTTTTGGCCGCCACGCCGTTGCAGGCGCGCGAAGATGGCGACGACGCCGCGCCCACCGCCTCCGACGATATCATGGACGGCGCCATTACCTGCGTCGCCGCCTATGACAGCATCCTGGCCTCCGGAGACGACAGCGACGACGTGTCGGCCATTGCCGGCGCGCGGGCGGCGGCGATCGACCTCTACGCGCAGATCAGCGGCGAAAGCCGGGACCAGATCAGTCATGACATCCGCCAGGCCGACGCCGACCTGCCGGCGGAACTGGCCGGGGAGGGCGACACGCTCGACTCTTACGCCGCCACCTGCGACGCCGCCTTCATGGACGTCCGGCACGACCTGGACGACGAGGAACTGATCGCCTGAGCCAGTGTGGCGTCATGGCGACAGGTAGTGTAATCCTTTTGCAACCTCTTGCGCCCGTGCGGCTGCGCCGTTAGCGTGCAAACCGGTATTTTGCCCGATATTTTCCCAGGGGGACATGATGAAAGCTCTTTCGTGGTTCAAGGCCGGCGCGGCCCTGGTGGCTGTTACCGCGACGATGGCCGTGGCGCCGGTGCAGGCGCAGACCGCCGGCGCGTCGTCGTCCTCCTCCGACTCCTCCAGCGTCAGCGACGAGGACATCATGACCGTGTCGATCGGCTGCATCGCCACCTACGACATCCTGCTGGCCAAGGGACAGGACGACAAGACCGCCGCCCGCACGGCGGCCCGCGACGCCGCGCGCAAGATCTACATGGCCTATTCAGGCGAGAAGGACGAGGACGTCGACGCCGACATCAAGCTGGCCGACCAGATGCTGGCGGACGACATCGCCAAGAACAACGGCAAGCCCGAAGACTATGCCGGCCTGTGCGACTCCGTCTTTATCGACGGTCTGAAGGACGCGGCCTCCGCGCCGTCGACGTCGGGCATCTAGGGTTAATTTACCCCGCCATCGGTGCGGTCGCGTATAATTTACACACCATTGGCACGAAACCCTTGGGGTTGCCGGGGGCTTCCGTCTAAGCTGGCGCGACGGAACCGACGGATTTTGCCATGCTTTCCACCTATGAGGATATGATCGCCTGGGGGCTGCTTGTCCTGCCCCTGATCGTCATCGCGTGGGCGGCGGCGGTCCATGTCTCGCTCAAGCTGGAGACGCACCGCTACGAGCGCTACAAGCGCTTCCACGCCATCATGGAGCAGCTGGCGCGGTCCGACGGCGCCACCGCCGACAAGATGGCCGCCGCCTATGAGCTGCGCAACTACCGTGAATACAAGGACGTCATCGCCAAGGTGTTCGATGACGGCAAGGTGCGCGACCTGAAGGGCGACGCCCTGCAGAAACAGTTGCGCGACACGCTGGATCACGTCAGGCATTAACCCCTTCACAGTTGGGGCCGCCGCCGATATAGTCCGTGGTTTCGGCGGTAACGACCGCCGCGACAATAACGATAATAATGCCCAAAAACATAGCGAGTACAGCGGAGAACGCATGAGCCAGCCCGACAAGAACCCCACGGAAATCACCCTTCGCGGCATCCTGCTGGGCATATTGATCACCCTGCTTTTCACCGCGTCTCAGGTTTACATGGGGCTGCGTGTCGGCCTGACCTTCGCCACCTCGATCCCGGCGGCCGTGATCTCCATGGCCCTGCTGCGCTTCTTCAAGACGGCGACCATCCAGGAAAACAACATCGTCCAGACCATCGCCTCGTCGGCGGGGACGCTGTCGTCGGTGGTGTTCACCCTGCCGGGCCTGTTCATCCTCGGCTGGTGGGCGAAGCTGCCGTTCGTCACTACCTTCTTCGCCTGCGCCATCGGCGGTGTGCTGGGGGTCATGTACACCATGCCGCTGCGCCGCGCGTTGGTCACCAATTCCGACCTGCCCTATCCGGAAGGCACGGCCGCCGCCGAGGTGCTGAAGGTCGGCACCACGTCGCGCGAGGGCGCGGCGGAAGGTTCGGCCGGCCTGTGGGCCGTCATCCTGGGCAGCCTGACCTCCGCGGTCTACGCCGGCGCCGCCGTCTCGACGTGGATGGCGGGTGAAATTTCCAAGTACTTCAAATTCGGCAAGGGCGCGGGCGCCACCGGCATGGCCGGTTCGTCGTCCCTGGCCCTGATCGGCGCCGGTCACCTGATGGGCATCACCGTCGGCATCGCCATGTTCGCCGGCCTGTTCATCGCCTGGGCGTTCCTGATGCCCATTCTGACAACTTATTCGATCGACAGCTTCTGGCCGCTGCATTTCACCGCCGCCCATCCCGATCCGTCGCTGTCGGCCGCCGATTATACCGGAACCATCCGTGGCACCCAGGTCCGCTTCATCGGCGCCGGCGTCATCGGCGTCGCCGCCCTTTGGGCGATCGGCAAGCTGATCGTTCCGGTATGGGGTGGGCTGATGTCGGCGCTGGAGGCCCAGAGGAAGCGCAAGTCCGGTGAGATCGACCTGCCGCGTTCGGAACACGACCTGCCGGTCTGGGTCGTCGGCCTGGTGGTTGTCTGCTCCATGATTCCCGCGGCCTGGCTGCTGGCCGACTTCATGGGCAAGGGCAGCGCCCTGGCCGCCATCGGCACGCCGCTGATCATCGCCGGCGTTGCCTACATCATCATCGCCGGCCTGCTGGCCGCCGCCGTCTGCGGCTACATGGCCGGCCTGATCGGCGCGTCGAACTCTCCGGTGTCGGGGGTGGCCATCCTGGCGGTGCTGGGCATCGCCATCATCGTCGGCCTGATCGGCCACAGCCTGACCGGCGACAATGTGCAGCAGGCCCTTGTCGCCTTCTGCATGATGGTGACGACCGTCGTTCTGGCCGTCGCGGTCATCGGCAATGACAACCTCCAGGACCTCAAGACCGGCCAGTTGGTCGACGCCACGCCATGGAAGCAGCAAATCGCCCTGATCATCGGCGTGCTGGCCGGGGCGGCGGTGATCCCCTGGACGCTCAACATGCTGCACGATGTTTACGGCTTCCTGGGCGAGCCCGCGACGCACCACGCCCTCCAGCCGGGCAAGCCCCTCGAGGCGCCGCAGGCGGGCTTGATCTCGACCCTGGCCAAGGGCGCCATCGGCGGCAAGCTGCCGGTCGGTTACCTGGCCATCGGCGCGGTGATCGGCGCGATCCTGGTCGCCATCGACGAAGGACTGCGCGCGATGTCGAAGGGCCGCCTCGCCCTGCCGCCGCTGGGCGCCGGCCTGTCGATCTACCTGCCGCCGTCGGTGACGTCGCCGGTCGTGGTCGGCGCCGTCTTCGGCTGGATATTCGAGAAGATGATCGCCCGCATGAAGGGCAAGGAGATCGCGTCGCGCCTGTCGACCCTGGTCGCCTCGGGTTTCATCGTCGGCGAAAGCCTCCTCAACGTCGTCTATGCCACCCTCGTTTCGGCAACGCGCAAGCCTGAAATTATTTCGCAGTTCGTCACGCCGCTGAAGGAACCGGTCGGCATGGCCGTTGCCCTGATCGCCGCCCTGGCTATCACCATTCTGCTCTACATCTGGTGCGCCGGCCAGGCGAAGAAGATCGAGGATCAGGCGTAAAAGGGGCTGACTTTCCGCTCGAAGGGACGTAAAGGGACGGCTCATGAGCAACACCGATAACCTGCCCAAGGTAAAGCCCATCCCGGCGGAGGGGATTACCTATTACCTGCACCCGCACCCGCGCTCGCCGTTTTCCGAGGCGGTCCAGGTCGGCAATGTCATGTACCTGTCGGCCATGATCGGCCTCGATGAGAACGGCAAGCTGGCCGAGGGCTTCGAGGCCGAGGTCCGCTACATCATGGAAAACACGCGCGCCATCCTGGCCAAGTACGGCCTGGGGCTGGAGCACGTGTTCAAGGCGACCGTCATGCTGACCGACGCCACCAAGTGGAGCGAGTTCAACCGCCTTTACAAGCCCTATTTTCATCCGGCGCGGCTGCCGGTGCGCACGGCGTTCGGCGTGTCGGGCCTGGCCTACGACGCCACCGTCGAATGCGAGTTCTGGGCGCACGTGCCAGAAAAGAATTAGGCCGGAAACGGACTGACGGTATCGCGAGCCCGTCCGGTATGATAACCTCCGCTTGCAACGCGAGTCGGGGAGAGCACGCATGGGTGGAGCGACAAGAATGTCCGGTGACGGTTCCGGCGACCTGGGCGGGCGTCTGACCGCCATTATGGACCGTTGGCATTTTCCCATCGAGCCGGGGTGCAGGCAGAGGCTTTCCGGTCTCATCAGTATGGCGGCCGGCCGGCATGGTGGCCTCACCGAAGCGCAGATCGAATATGCGGAGACCAATTTCCGGCGGATGCTTTCCGAGATGACATCGCGGGCGCAAGCCGAAAGGTTGACCGAATTGCACGAATATACCTTCGACTGGGTCTTTCCCGCCATCTGCCCGTTGTTTCCTTTCTGCTGAGGCCGGTCATGGACGAGCAGGCCAAGATTGCCTTCAGCAGCGCCGCTGAAATCCCCAAGCAACTGATTACGCTGGCCACGGGTTTGCTGGGCCTTGAAATCACGTTCCTGAAAGACATCCTGTCGCCGCTGCATGGCGACCTGACACACACGCACCCGCAGGGTCTGCTCTACTGGTCCTGGATTTTGCTGCTTGTGTCGATTGTCGCCGGCGTCTGGTCCCTGATGGCGATTACCGGCACCCTGGGCGCCGAGAAGACGCCGGTGGCAAAGGACATATATTCGCCCAACATAACCCTGGCCATGATTGCTCAGATAATCGTCTTTCTTGCCGGTCTTGTTGTCACCATCTGGTTCGCCGCACGGCTCTGAATTGCCGCCGCTTCAATTTTCCACCGACCAGTGGATCGGCTTGAAGGCGTAGTTGTTCGACTGCAGTGCCGAGCATGCCGTCAAGGCGACGATCAGGTCCATTTCGGCCTCGAACAGGATATGGTCGCCCGCCTTGCTCTTCGGCGGGTCGACGCGCAATTCGCCGGTTTCGCCGTCAACCTGCACATTCATGAAGATGTTGAATGCCACAGGGATCTGGTCGGGCAGTATACCATAGGGCTCCAGGGCGTGGGACAGATTGCCGAAGCAGCCGTGGTGCGGGTGCTCGTCGCCATAGATGATGCGGAAGGTATCCTTCGAGCACGGCGTCAGCAGGAAATCGTGACGGCCGACCGTGTCCTCGACGATGCGCAGCATGATGTTGCTGCGGTTGGAATAGAGCGGATCGCCCGTCGTCAGGAAAAGCTTCGAGGCATAGTCGAGCGACCGGCCCGAGGATATCGCCTCGGCCGTGTCATGGAGATTGAAGGCCAGCATGTCCGACACCTGCTCGCCCTGAGGATCGATGACGCGCAGGCGCTGTCCCTTGGCAAGGCGAAAAGCGGCGCCGGAGCGCGGCGGAATCTCATGAATCATGGCTTGGGTCCTGGAAGCGGAACGGACACTGCCACGAGTCGTCGACCGCGCGGCCGGAATATTGCCGCGCTTCCGAGACCTCGCCGTGGCGGGCCAGCATCGGATTGGCCGAACCGGCCATGGCCACGTCGCGCTCGATGATGCTGGCGCGCAGGGTTTCGTAGCGGCCGGCGGCGCGCAGGCGCTCGAACTGGTCGTGCGGATTGAACACCAGCACCGGCTGCTCGAAGCGCCGCGCCGGACGCGACGCGCCGGGGTGCAGACCGACCAGGAAAAAGGCTTCGCCGCCGAAGCTGAGGGCGAAGTGCGGATCGCCGGCGTCGGGACTGACGCGCGGATCGTAGGCGTGGCCGGAGGCGGCGTCACGTTTTTCGAGCGCTTCCGCGCGCGCCCACAAGGCCGCCTCGAAGGCCTCTTCGTCGAGAGTGTCCGCCGTCTCGAAGATGACGACGAAGCTCTGGAACGTCTTCGGAGCGGCATGATAGCGGGCGGCGAAGGCGGTCAGCCCGGCGTGAATGCGGCCATCGTCGCGCGGACAGCGGATGTCGCCGGCGACCATGATCTCCATCTGGTGCCGCGCCAGGGCTGACTTGGCGCCGACGCAGGGAAACAGGCGCTCGGAAATATGCGCCGTAAACCTGTCCGGCAAGGTTTCTGTTTCTAGCATGGGGCCGCTCCGGTTCGGGGCAGTCATGGTAACGCATTGACGATAAAGAGGATGTGCCCGGCTTCCCGGCCGGTCGCAAGCATCGCGTAAGTCATGCGCCCTCCACCATGCGCCGCAGGGCACGCGCCAGCCGGCTCATCGACACGATCTTGTCGCGCCACGACAAAGCAATGACCGGGCCGAGGTCGGTCTTGTTGACGTCGACGATGTAGATGCGGCCGTCGCCGCGGTCGCGCAGGATGTCGAGCCCGCCCCAGTCGAGCCCCATGCGGGCGCAGAACATCCTGATACGGTTCAGCTCGTCGGGGGAGTAGATGTCTGCGGGATCGGCCAGTTTGGCCTTGCGGTTGTTGATCGAGAAGCGGCCGTCCGGCGTCTTCGTCTTGATCCACACCAGAACCGGCCGTCCGGCGCAGGTCGGCGTACGCAGGTCGCGACAGCAGCCGTCGTCGCCTTGGGTATCGACCACGCGCTGGTAGGTGTAGCCGGGGCGCGGGATGTGCGGCGCCATGACGATGCGGCCGCCGTGGACGCCGTTCCTTTCCGGCTTTTCAATGACCTCGCCGGTTTCGCGCAGCGGATCGACGGTAAGCGGATAGCCGAACACCTCCTCGAACACCCGCGCGACGTGGCTCTTGGAGATGTCGGTGCAGGCGTGGTTGAAGCGGCGCGTGATGGCGGAAGGCGGCGGTGCGCCGGTGGTGGAGTCGTCGAAATAGAAGACGGCGTCGGCATCGTCGGTGCGGCCGGCGATGTCGAAGCCGGCCCAGATCGCCGCGCCGCCCAGAAGGTACCACGCGCGCGGTATGTCGGGGATGAAGGACAGGGTGCGGCGGGGGCGGGGGGCGATGAGGGCGGCGACATTGAGGATGGCCAGCCACACCGCCCAGCTCATGATCTCGGCGATGACGGGCCCGTCGAGCCTGAGGTGGATGTCGGTCTTGCGGATGACCAGCCGCCCGTCGCGCCAGGCGAAGTCGCGCCACCAGCGGCGCGGCTGGACGAAGGCGGGCGCGGCGGGCGCGGCTTGGCGCGGCTCCTGGCTGCCGGAAACCCTCATGGACGCACCCTCCCACCTTGTTGTTTTCGAGGCGCCCCGGCGGCAGGCTAGCATGAAAGCGGCGTTATCCATACCCCCGGGTCATTCCCCGGTTAGAGGCCGGGCGGCGGCAAAAGGTTCGACGGGAGGGGAATATATTTGCGCGCGGGGCGACATGGCGGCGGCGGCAGACTCATGCCATCTATCGGCCGCAATGGGCCGGGCATACTGGCCACCGATTCAGGCCAGGGAGTTTTTATGCGCAAGGTTCTTTTCCATACCGCCGTGGCGATGAGCGCCGTGGCTTTCGTGTTCGGCGCGACGGCGTCCGCCTTCGCTGGCGACGGCCAGGCGCACTATGACGGCTATTGCTACGCCAAGAAGGATGATTCGGCGGGCAAGGACGCGCTCAAGGGCGCGGCCATCGGCGCCGCGGCCGGGGCGATCTTCGGGCACAAGAAAAAGAAGGTGAAAACGGCGGTGATCGGCGCGGCCGTCGGCGCGGCGGCCGGCTATGTCGTCGGCAAGAACTCGCACGAGAAGATCAACTGCGCCGACGGGCGGTATTATGTCTATAGCGGGGATTATTACGACCCGGCGCCGGCCGACCAGGGCTATCGCGTCGTGTTCTTCGAGGACCGGCCGGGCGATGTCGACCTCTATGTCAAGACCTCGGGCGGCCAGGACGCGCCGTATAACGGCAACTGAGCGGTCAGCCGAAGCGGAGCTGTGCCGCGCCGCCGGTGGTGAAGATATTGATCATGGCCTGGCGGACATGGTCGTCGGCTTCGGCGCGGGTCTGGAAGACGCCCCAGAAGCGGTTGTCGCGGAAGACTTCCCAGATGCGGCCGCGTTCGGAGATGCGGAAGCGGACGGGGATGTTTTCGGCGCTCAGGCCGGGTTCACCGAAGGTCGGCCAGATATCGTCCCACGGCGAGACGTGGAAAAGCGGGAATTTGGGCATGTTATCCTTTCCGGATAAGGCGCGCCAGGCCCCGGTCTCGGCCGGAGCCTGGCGCGCGGCGCGGCGATCAGGCCGTCTTCAGGTTGACGGCGGTGGTCTTGCCGCGCTCGCTGGCGATGTCGTAGGCTATGGTCTGGCCTTCGCTCAGGGTGCGCATGCCCGCGCTTTCGACGGCGGTGGCGTGGACGAAGACGTCGCTACCGCCTTCGGCCGGCTGGATAAAGCCGAAGCCCTTGGTTGCATTGAACCATTTTACTGTTCCGTTGGCCATGGTGGCCTCCTTTTGTCGCACGATCGTGCAATGACGGCGCGCGAGATTGCGCGTCCGTTGTCCGAAAGTGGCGATGCTTGGAGAAGGCCTTGTCAGGCGAGCAGACAGGCAAGGTCTGGTTTTCGAATACCGGCAGTGTCGCACGTATCGGCGGCCGTGGCAAAGGAAAAGCGCCGGAAGGGCAATTCAGCTGTCCGGCGGGCGGCGGATGATCCACCACGGCAGGCCAGGCGGGCCGGGGAGTTCGTCTTCAGCCGGGCGGTCGACGCCGGTATTGTGATTGGCCGAGATCGACCAGTAGTCCGGGGCGTCGTCGCGGCGTTCGGTCTTGTCGAAGAAAACGCCGGTCCTGAGGCTCCATTGCCGGGCGATGGCGTTGCAGCGTCCGAGGATCTGGCCGTCCATCCAGTCGCAGACGTCCTCGATATCGATGTCGGGCAGGACGAGACCGGCGGTTGTGGCATGGGCCTGCGCGTCGTCCTCGCCCTTTTGCCACAGCGCGCCGTCGGGCCAGATGCCGGCCCAGCGGGCGCAGGCGGAAACCATCTTGTTGACGACATCGAAGGCTTCCGGCGCGGCCTCGGCCATCAGCCGGCCGGGCGCGGCCAGGGTCTGCGTCATCTTCGCCGTGGCCTCGGCCTGGGCGGCGGTATCGATCACGCGCTTTTCCAAGATCGGCATGGAGAGGCGCGGCGACATCATCTCGCGGTCGACCGGGCGCTTGGCCACACGCTTGGCCTCGGGAGCGGCCCGCGTGGCGGCGCGCCGCTTCGGCAGGGGCGAATAGAGGCTGACGACAAGGCGGTCGGCGGTGTTGATGGCCCTGAGCTGGCGGTTGGTTTCGAGCCAGGTCTTCGGCGGGTCGAGGGTTTCGAGAAGGGCGATGCGCGCCTCGGCGAGCGCGCGCAGGCGCATGCGCAGTTCGCGCATCTTGGCCAGGTCTTCGAGCTCCTCGTCCGTATAGTCCATGCGGACCAGTGTGACAGGATTTTGGACGAGGAGGATAAGTTGCGGCTCTCGTTCCTTGCGACGCCGAAGCGTTAAGGGAATGCCTTGCGAAGATCGGTAAGGTTGGCAACGAGAGTCATGGGTTCCATCGGCGAGCGGACGAAGCTGTAGCGTTCATAGAAGGCGCGGGCGTTTTCCGAGATCGCATGAACGAGCAGAGCGCGGATGCCGAAGGTTTCTGCGGCAAGCAACGTGCGGGCGACAGCATTGCTCAAGAGATCGCCACCCCAGCCTTCGCCTTGCAATGACCTGTCGACGGCGAGGCGTGCCAGAATGGCGACCGGAACGGGATCAGGCATATTGCGGCGGACCTTGCCAGGCGATTTGGCGTGTTCGAGCGAGCCTACGGTCAGGGCATAATAGCCGACTATCCGGCTTTCGGCGGTAATGACGAACGTGCGCGAAGCGCCGGCGAGTTCATTTTGCCATGCGCGGGCGCGGAGCCAGGTATCGAGTTCGGGGTTGCCGCAATCGAACCCTTCACAAGAATCTCCGGCGGCAAGAGGCCGGGGCCGCGTGACATCAGACATCAGTCGGACCAGCGCGGCTTGCGGGCGGCAAGGGCTTTCAATCCTGGCAGGTCCTGCGGGGGGGCGTCGAGCAGGCGGTTGAATTCGGCCCATTGCTCGGCGGTCAGTATCCAGTGGCGGCGGTCGGCCAGGGTTTCCTCGGCGGCGGTGACGGCATGGTCGAGGACGAATTCGCTGACCGTCTTGTGGCGCGCGGCGGCGGCCTGTTCGAGCAGGTGCTTGGCGGCCGGCGTCAGGCGCAGGTCGATACGGGCGGATTTGGCGCGGGCATCATCGGGCATGGAAGGAATATAGCGTACGGATGATGTACGGTCAATCTGTTCCGCAGGCGCGCAAGCGCAGGCGCAAGGTCCGCATCTTCGCCAGGTCTTCGAGCTCCTCGTCCGTATCGTCCATGCGGACCAGTGTGGCACGGTTTGAGTGGGCGGGGATAAGTTGAGCGAAAGAGCCGTTGCGACCGATGGAGACGGTTATCTTCGAGCTCATCGTCCCGATCGGGTTGAAATGGTATAATTTCTATACTATATTGACCCATGGAATTTGAATTCGATCCGGCAAAGAGTGCGGCCAACAAGGCCAAGCACGGGATCGACTTCGTTGAGGCGCAGGCGCTTTGGTCGGACGAGCGGCTTCTGGTGGCGCCGGCGCGGACGGATGATGAGCCGCGCTTCCTGGTGATTGGACGGATCGGCGGCACGTCATGGTCGGCGGTTTGCGTCTATCGGGCGGAGCGGGTACGGATCATTTCGGTGAGGCGGTCGCGCGCGAAGGAGAAGGCTTATTATGAAGGCACGTGAGTTCGAGCAAAGGTTCGACGAGGGCGAGGATATCAGCGACGCCATCGACTGGTCGCGGGCACGGCGGCCGGGGACCGAGGCCAGGCGGGTCAACGTCGATTTTCCGGCCTGGGTGGTCAGGGGGCTGGACGAGCAGGCGCAGCGGCTTGGCGTGACGCGCCAGGCGCTGATCAAGATGTGGATCGCTGAAAAATTGGGGTGAGGAGCGCCGGTTTGCGGTCACGCAAGCCGGATGAAATCGAGACTAGATGTCTCGATTTCCACGCCGAACGCCCGGAGCCTCGCGAAGGGCAGTGAGTGAATGTCATGATTTCCATGTCGAACGCCCGGAGCCTGCGGAGAGCGGGGTGTTACCAAGCGCACCGGGCCGCTTAAGATCGAAAGTCTGTATAATGTTCGGCAAAATTTCTGCATCTAATCCAGCCGTACTGCGTCAAGACTTCTGGTTAAGCCGTCAACCACGGAAGCGATTTTATTGACGAGGGAAAGTGTATGAATTCTGGCAAACAGGTGAATTTCTTGCGATGAATATCTCGTTTCGGGAAGTATTTCCCATCCGGATGATTTCAATATTTCCTTAGATGTCGCAAGTTTTGCGGACCATGATTTTTTAACCTGTGTCCAATCTGTCCCGTCTGTGGCAATATTTCTAAAAATTAAATCGATACTATCGGTGGAGCTGCTGCCACTAATAGAGATAACACGTCCTTTTCGCACAGAGCGTTCGAATCGATTACCATCGCCTGATGTCTCGTACTCCTCGCCAACTGCCCTGCAGAACAATTCTTCTGCCCAAGCGTCTGGCGTTAGTGAAATTTCCGTTCCCTCCATGGCTCCTTCTATTAGCTCTAATTCGGCGCGAATTGCAGCGACACTAGGGCGAACTTGGGGATCAATTGAAGTTGCGGCTACAACTAACCTCTTCATCCTATTTACCGCGGAAATCCATGTTAGATTGCGGTCTTTTCTAATATTTCGGATAAAATCGGGCCATTCGGATGCTTTGCTCCCGCCTATTGGGGGATTGAGTTTTGTGGCCGCAAAATAAAGTGTCATTCCGACGCCATACGAGTCAACAGCAGCACTTCTCGCCAATTCTCCTTCGCGATTTTCGAGTTGCTCCGGGGCGTAATAACCGGCTTCTTGCAAGTTCCCTGATATTGTGCGGCCGCTAGCGTCCTTATGCCATGACATATCGTAATTTAGGATGGAAATGTCACAGTTGTTTACTCCAGCATCTTGGGCGGCATCCCCCCAATAATAATAAGGCAGCATAATATTACTCGGGCGAATATCTCTGTGTAACACCCCTTGAGGCAATCTGTGTGCCATGTCGATTTTTTGGCATAAGTCCTTTATTATTTTAATGCCTTCTGACCAGAATCTAAATTCAGGTCGGTTAACTACCTCTGGTAGCGTTGAGCCATCGACAAATTCCATAATTACTGCCGTAGGAATTTCATAAGCGTCCAATAATCTCGCGACGCCAGGAATAGCGGCTTCGCTCATAATTCTTAAAGACTGCACTCCTCGGCGAAAGCTTTCAAGCTGTGCGCCATCCTGTAAATTATCTGTCTGGATAACCTTAAGTGCCGCAAATTCACCTTCTCTATTCTTTAATTTCCAAACGCTCGAAAATGGTCCGCTTGAAATTCTCTTTAAGACTTCATAGTCAAAGAAATTATTGTATGGAGATTCGTCTGTAACGTGCCAAGCTTGATGTATGGATGGGGAGTATTGCCTAAGGAAATCTTTATATTCAGTAGTATCTGTCTTTCCATTGCTTACATCAATTAGTTCCTTAGCATAGCCGCTTAGTTCAATCCGTAAGGCATCGTCGTCCAGAAGTCGCAAATCCTTTACGGATTTCCTAGTTTTAATCGCGGAGATTTTCGGAACAACGACTGGGGCCTTGGTGTCGAAAGACTGATAAGCTTTGATATCATTGACAATGGACAATAAAACACTTGTATGCGTTTCACCATTCTCGACAGAATACCGGATGGGTAACAGGCCTGCATTATTAGACCAAGCGTCTGTCGCAGCGTCTCGTCGATCGGTAATCCAATAGTGAGTCCCTGCGTCAATTCCTTTTTGAGTAAGGTTCTCTAAGAGACCGCCAGCAGCTGAGTCGTCAGCGGATATTCCCAGAAATATAATGCACGTATTTGAAAGAATAAAATCTATTGATTTGACGTATCCATCATCCTTTAGTAGGGAGTTTATTTCTTTTGTGGTAAATACCCACGAGCTATAATCTTGATGTATGCCATGAAGATTTCCGATAAAAGGCTTTCTTCTCGAAATTAAGTGTGCGAAATTCTTCGCTTGCCTTCCGGTAAAGCTTATCACATCCTCTGTGGGCCGAATTCTGCGGTGCGATCTATTCGCCAGACCATCAATATTGAGGTTTAAGAGCCCAACTACATTAGGCATCCCCCATATCGCATCGTAAATCTCGGGAATGTTCAGTGCTTCCGAATTTTCAAATCTCGATCTAACAGCTTCTCGGTAAGTTGCCTCTCCCATGACACCTTTTATGGTTTCAAAGGCCTTCCAGAGAGATTTTACTTGCGCGGCATTTTCCAGTTTTGCCTCACGTGAAGCAGCCTCCTGTTCTTCAAGCGTGAGAAGGGTCTCCAACGCTTCTTTGATCAGTTGATCCCTTAAGCCCAGCCAGGTCGGTAGGCCAGCATCCCGGCTAGCGCCAGCTCCCACCCAAAAGGTTAAAGGTAGGCGTCGTTCTGATGAAACTCGTTTAAGAGAAAGAAGGTTAGGTTGACTCGCGCTGTATCCCATAGCGTCCCCCTTCATGATTCGAATATGCGAGGTTAGCTGCAAAAGATGAGAGCGGCTACTTTAGATTGAATGCTATTTGAGATATCCGTCAATCAATCGAAGCCGCCAATTTCTTCTTTTCTAGGCTTAGATCTCCCGCCATATCCCTCCCACGGCAAACTCACTCGACATCCGTACACCCGACCCTGCTAAATGCATCAAGGGGCGCACCGGCCCGTGGAGCTGATCATCGGGCTGGAGGTGCACGCCCGGGCCGCTTCCGAGATCAAGCTATTGTCCGGCGGCGCGGCCAATGCATGTTGAAATCGCTTGTGTTGCAAGGCGCCGCTGGATAGCTTCATCGCGGGTTGCTTTAAAGGGGGGACATATGCTGATAAAATGTCTGATCGGGCCAGTAATCGCGTTGGCGATGGCATCGCCGGTGATGGCGCAGACCGCGCCCGCGCCGTGCGTGCTGGTCATGGGCGGCAGCATCCAGGATACGGGCAATCCCAAGAACAATGACTTCTGGCTCAAGGTCGACCAGGCGGTGACCGATGACCTGACCGCGCGGCTGAAGACCGGCGGCTATGCCGTGCAGAGCGTGTTCGAGAGCTCGACGACGCCGGACCACAGCATGAAGGTGGCCATTTCCGGACTGAACGCCACCGGCTGCTCGGAGGTGATCCAGGTGGCCACGGCGCTGACCAGCCAGGACGGGCACAAGCTCGACACGTGGGGTTTCGGGGTGGTGATCATGCGGTACGACAAGACGGAGCTGGCCAAGGCGACCCAATATACGGCGGTCGGGGCGTATTCCAAGGACTATAGCTATCCGGCGACGACAGAGGTCTTTCAGACGCTGGGAATGGATGATGTGGCGGCGCAGATGATCACGGACATGGAAGCCGGCGGCGTGCTGGCCAAGTTCAAGGCGCAGTAGGGACCGCCGTGGCGGCGGCTGGAAAGAAAGCAAGACACCCCTCCACCACATCTCACTCGCCTTTGCCGAGGCAAAGGCTCACTCGTCTTGCGCTGGACGAAAGCTATACTTTCGTCCGCTCACCCGGCCTCCCCGGCAAAGCCGGGGAGGTATAAGGGAAGGGGCGGGCAGGGGCCTGTCCGGCGCGGAGGGCGGTCAGCGTGAAATAACCCTTTGCGCCTTGGCCCTGGCTGGCTATATCCATGGCATGAGCAACGATCTCGACATTCGCCCGGCCGAGCCGGCAAAATTCATCAAGGGCCGCACCGGCCCGTGGGAACTGATCATCGGGCTGGAGGTACACGCCCAGGTCGCCTCAAACACCAAGCTGTTTTCCGGCGCCAGGGTCGGTTTCGGCGCGGGGCCGAACGAGCAGGTGTCGCTGGTCGACGCCGCCATGCCGGGCATGCTGCCGGTGCTCAACCGTTACTGCGTCGAGCAGGCGGTGAAGACGGGCCTGGGCCTGCGCGCGCAGATCAACCGCACCTCGCGCTTCGACCGCAAGAACTACTTCTATCCCGACTTGCCGCAGGGCTATCAGATCAGCCAGTTGTTCCATCCCATCGTCGGCGAGGGCGAGGTGCTGGTCGAACGCGACGACGGCACATCGTTCACAGTGCGCATCGAGCGGCTGCACCTGGAGCAGGACGCCGGCAAGTCGATCCACGACCTGGATCCCAACGCGACCTATGTCGACCTCAACCGGGCGGGGACGGCGCTGATGGAAATCGTGTCGAAGCCCGATATGCGCTCTTCGGACGAGGCGGTTGCCTATTTCAAGAAGCTGCGCACCATCCTGGTCTATCTCGGCACGTGCGACGGCGACATGGAAAAGGGCAATATGCGCGCCGACTGCAATGTGTCAGTGCGGCGGCCGGGCGAGGCCTTGGGGACGCGCTGCGAGATCAAGAACGTCAACTCGTTCCGCTTCATGCAGCAGGCGATCGAGTTCGAGGCGCGGCGGCAGATCGAGATCCTGGAGGACGGGGGCACGATCGTGCAGGAGACGCGTTTGTTCGATGCCGTGAAGGTCGAGACGCGCTCGATGCGGTCGAAGGAAGAGGCGCACGATTACCGCTATTTCCCCGATCCGGACCTGCTGCCGCTGGAGATCGAGGAAGCGTGGATCGAGGATATCCGCCGGCACCTGGTCGAGCTGCCCGACGACAAGAAGGCGCGGTTCATTTCGCAGTACGGGCTGTCGGCCTATGACGCGGGGGTCTTGATCAGCGAGCAGGCGCGGGCCGACTATTTCGAGGCCGCGGTCTTGAAGCTTAAAGAATTGGGGGGGCGCGACGCCAAGCTGGTCGCCAACTGGACGACCAACGCGCTGATGGCCAAGCTGACCGAAGGCGGGATCGAGATCGCCGATTCGCCGCTGCCGCCGGCCCGGATCGCGGGCCTGGTCGAGCTGATCGAGAACGGGACGGTGTCGTCGAAGATCGCCAAGGAGGTCTTCGAGCACATGTGGGCCGAGAAGGGCGTGCTGACGCCGGCCGAGATCGTCGAGAAGCACGGGCTCAAGCAGGTGACCGATACCGGGGCCATCGAAAGGTGCGTCGACGAGATCGTGGCGGCCAATCCGGACAAGGCGGCCGAGGTGCTGACCAAGCCGCAGGCGCTGGGCTGGTTCGTCGGCCAGGTGATGAAGGCGACCGGCGGCAAGGCCAATCCGGCGGCGGTCAATGAGTTGCTGAAGAAGAAGCTGGGGGTTTAGAAAAGCCCCTCACCCGATCGCGTTCACTGCGTTCCGCTCCCGTCCTCTCCCCTTGAAAGGGGAGAGGTGAAGATAAACAGCCTCCCCGCCGGATGCGGCGGGGAGGCTGTTTCGTTTCAGGCGGCGGGCTTGGCCGGCGCGGTCTGGGCCGAGGTCGTCACGGACTTCTTGCCGTGGTGATGGTGGTGCGACTTCGACGAGGTCTTGACAATGTGGGCCGCAGTTGACGCCGAGCTGGCCGGCGGGACGGCGGCATTGGCCGAGGCGGCGAAGGTCAGGACGGCGGCGGCGGCAGCGAGGGTAAGCAGCCTGGACATGTGGAGGTCTCCTTATGCGTCACCGGACGTGGTGACGGTGGCAGGAGGCACTGAGATCGCGGCGGCAAAAGGTCCGGATTGTCGCCGTCTTGCGGTCTTTTTCGCAATCGTTTGCAGGCGTGACAGGCGGCAATGGGACTGTGGCTTTTGTGGTGCACGTCCGTCACGGCTGGCGCTTATGCCACGGCTTGGCCGCAGATGTTAAAAGGCCCCGGTTGCGCGCCGGGGTCTTTTGTCAGTGAGGCTGGTACATGCCGCTCGAATCCTCGTCGGGCGGGACGTAGGTGCTGGGGGGAACGGCGTAGGGCGTGTCGATCGACGGCGTGCCGGTCGATTGCGGGTTGGTGTCGGGCTGGGGCGCGGTCTCGTAGGCTTCGTGCGCCGGGCCGACGACGGTGACGGTGGTGGTGTCGTCATCGTCACTGCTGTAGTTCTGGTCGCTGCTGTAGTTGACGCCGGTGTCGGCGGTCATGGGCGCGTAACCATCGTAACCGTTGTCGCCATTGTCGACGACATAGGTGTGGATGCCGCTGCCGGCGGCCCGGGCTTGGTCGAGCGATCGCCGGTTCAGGTCGTCACTGCTGCGCGAATCGTAAGGATCGTTGGCCCAGTCGCCGGCGGCCACGGCGCGATTGTGCTCGCGCTGCCACTGGGCGGGGTCGTTGAGGTGCGCGCCGCCCTGGGCGTGGGCAGAGGCGGCGAAACCGGCGGCGGCCATGATGGCGGCGGCCGAGATCAGGATGGTCTTCATTGCGGTCTCCATTGTCTAACCGCCCCGCAAACCGGAGGCGACTATAGACGGAGGCCGGTAAGGGGGACAGGCGAAAGCCCGCCGCCCTGAGTCGGAAAACGATAAGCGTTTAGAGACCGGCGCCGGAGGCCGACGCTGAGACATCGTCTTGGGACATGTCCGCCGTGGTGCGGGGCGCCGCAGAGCCCAGGGCGCTGCCGAGGAGGCCGAGCGCCAGGACGATGAAGGCCCAGTAGCGCGTCGGGATGAAGAACAGCGAGCCGGCGCTGCGGCGGATGACGTACTGCCGGCCGCTGTCGGAATCGACGAGGCGGCGCGTCGGGCCGCCTTCGAGCGCCCTGGCGACGAACCAGATGAGGGCGGCGCCGGCAGCACCCGAGACGGCGGCGCAGATGCGGTAGCGGAGGTCCGCGGCCAGGCCGGCCCGCTCGAGGATCAGGCCGGCGCCGATGCCGGCAATACCGGCCGCGATGGCGAGCGGAATGACCAGGAAGCCCCAGCCGCGCCAGATGATAAAGAACATAGATGCCTCCCCAGGCCCAGACACACGCCCAGACGTACGGTTGCCCGCGTAAAGAGCTGAATGGATTGGCGAGGTCCATGCGGTTTTCGCCGCCGGTGCGTCGCGATGACGCCCTGCCCCCTTTATCGCCCCTGAAGGATGTTTTCATCACCGGACGCGGGGTGTGTCAACCGCAAGGCGCGCGGTGGGAGAACGGGCACATAAAAAACCCCTGAACCGGCAGGGTTCAGGGGTTTTTCCGCAAGCCCGGGGTCGGGGGGATGACGGGGCTTGAGCGGCAGGTGAGGCGCGCCGCCTAGCGCGCCTGATGGACAATCAATGGCCCTTGGATTTGTGACCGTGGTGATGGCCGCCATGGTGGCCCTTGTGGTGGCCGTGGTGGTGACCGTGATGCTTGCCGGCGTGGGCGTTGGCCGTGCCGGCATGAGCGGCGCCGGCGGCGAGCGCCAGGACGGCGGCGACGGCGGCAGCGCGTGAGAGCTTGAACATTCGAGGACTTTCGCAAGGATTCCGGAGCCGCTTTTTGCGTTCCCTGCGTGACGCTGTAATGAGCGAAGCTGGCTGAATTGCGTCGTAAAATATTGAAAAAACAGAGAGTTGCGACGCGCCTGCAACAATATTTCCGAGATGAAACAAAGAGCGGTTCCCGGACGGCGGACGCTCGGGAACCGCTGCCAGGGTCAGGACTTGGGCGGCGTGGCCGCCGTGTCGGCAGGCGTCATGCTGTCGCTGGAGGAACTGGAATCGCTCGATGACGAGGCGGCGCACGAAGCGCTGTCCGAGGACGAGGAACTGTCCGAGCTGCTGGTGCTGGAGCTGTCTGACCAGCATGAGGTCGACGAGGTCGAGGCGCTTGCGCCGGTCTGGTCGGGCGGCGGCGGGGTCGCCGTCTGGTCCTGGGCGAAGGTCCAGGCGGGGTAGGCGGCGGCGCCCGCGACGAGGACGGCGGCCGCGGCGGCGCGGAGGAAGGAAGGGGAGGGCTTCATGGCGTGATCCTTGATCTGAATTGATCTGCGGTTGCGAACGGTGACCGCCCCGGCACCCGGTTTCACTCTTGACGCACAACGTGGCTGAAACCGGGCGCATATATGTCGCGTTGCAAAACCACATCGCTTTTTTACAGACCGCAGCAACGCCTTCCCGCGAAGGAAAAGGAGCATGACGTTACGCCAAATCAGGCCATATTGCGGCGCAAAAGGACCGGCGCTGCAACAAAGCGGCGCCGGTCCGGGGAGCGTTGTCTTCGTCGATGGCAGGCCCCCTCACCCGGACATCTTCGCCCTCGCGGGCTTGCTGTCCGTCCTTGCCTCGCTGGACGCGGGGAGAGGGGGCGTCCATACGCCATAGGCGATAGCCCTGATCCTCACACAGGGCGTGCGGTTATTGCGGCGAGACAGTGTCGGTCGCGGCAGCGGTGCTGCTGCTGTCGCTCGACGAGGAAGCGCTGGTGGCGCTGTCGGCGGGCGTGCTGTCCGGCGGCGTCGTGGCGTCCGTTCCTGTCGCGGGCGTGGTGGCGTCCGGAGCCGGGGCGGCGGGAGCGGCGGCATCGGTGCCGGTCGCGTCCGGAACCGTGGCCGGGGCCGGCGCCGTGGCGCTGTCGGCGGCGGAACTGCTGGCCGCGCTGGCGGCTGTGGCATGGTGATGGTGGTGGCGGCCGTGGGCATGGCCATGGGTGTGAGCCAGGGCGAGTGCCGGGAGCAGGACAAGGGCGGCGGTGAGCGCGCCGGCGGCCGTAAGGCGCAGGTGGGCGGAGGTCATGATGAAATCCTTGGTTGTTGATGCGCGGAAAGGTGGCGCCGGAATACGGGACATAGGTTGCGCCGCGCCGAGTCTTGATCCGGGTTTGTGGCCGGCTGCGGGCGGGGTCATTTCAGGAGGTACAACCACGTAGATTTTTTATAGACAGCAAAATCAGAGAGTTGCGGAATGTCTGGCAATGCGCGTCGCAATTGCGGCGCTGCGTTGCAACAATTGCCGCAATGTAGCGTAGTTGATCAGGCCGGCCGAAGGCGGAAAGTCGATGTCCCCTGCCTCACCCCGTCGTCCTGCGAAACGTCAAACTCACTCTTTCCCTTACGCCGGATTGCCTGAGAGTGGGGTGGGTCCAATCCCTCTGCAACTGTCCGGCAATGTAGCCGAGACGCCCGTCGATCGCCGCGCGGCGTGGCGACACCTCGTCCGGCTCGGCCAGGAACCCGGCTTCCGATATAATGGGAGGCTTGTCCGTCAGTCAGGTGTCCGGCTTGTCCTTCGGGCCCGGGAATCCGGGATGCAGTCCAGCCGTTTTACGGCGCCTGTCACCCTGTTGCGCGATATCCACGCCCGGCCGCGCAGGGTATTTACGGGTTCCTAAGCCGCTTCGGGCAGGCTATGCTGTTCCGAACGAGGGGACGATGAACCATGTCGGGTGATCTGGCGCTGAGCCTGGAGGGGGTTTCCAAGAGCTATGGCGATTTTCAGGCGGTCAGCGATCTGAGCTTCACGGTCAGGCGCGGCGCGATCTGCGGCTTCCTTGGGCCCAACGGCGCCGGCAAGACGACGAGCGTGCGCATGATGCTGGGCCTTGCCGAGCCGACGGCCGGGAAGATCTGCGTGCTCGGCGGCGCGCCCGGCAAGACGCTTGACCGCATCGGTTTCCTGCCCGAGGAGCGCGGGCTTTACCGCAAGATGACGGCGATCGACGTCGTCGTCTTCCTGGCCGGGCTGAAGGGCGTTCCCGCCGGCGTGGCGAGGAAGCGCGGCAAGGAACTGCTGGAGGCGCAGGGGCTCGGGCCGTTCATGACCAAGCAGATCCGCGCCCTGTCGAAAGGCATGTCGCAGAAGGTGCAACTGATCGCCTGCCTGGTCCACGAGCCGGACCTGGTCATCCTCGACGAGCCGTTTTCAGGCCTCGACCCGGTCAACCAGCAGGGGCTGGAGGCCGTGATCCGCGACCTGGCGGCGCGCGGGGCGACGGTGCTGTTTTCCACCCACGTCATGCAGCACGCCGAGCGCCTGTGCGAGCAGGTCGTCCTGTTGACGCGCGGGCGCAAGGTGTTCGAGGGAACGCTGAAAGAGGCGCGCGCGGCCGCGCCGCGCTTCCTCGACATCGAGGGGCAACTGAGCGAGACCGACCTTGCCGGCCTGCCCGGCGTCAAGGCCGTGACCTATATGGGCATGGGCGACCTTGGGCATTTGTGGCGCTGCGAGCTGGCGCCGGGGCAGGGGGCGCAGGCGCCGCTCAAGGCGGCCTTCCTGAAGGGGCTCGACATCCAGCGCTTCGAGGCGCGCGAGCCCAGCCTGCACGAGGCGTTCATCGTTCTGACGGGTGGACAGGTTTTTGGGGGCGAGCATGTTTAAGGTTCTGCTGATCGCACGGCGCGAATATGTCGCCTTCGTGCGCACCGTCGGCTTCTGGCTGTCGCTGGTCACCCTGCCGGTGCTCATCGGCGCGATCATGTTCGTGCCGGTGCTGCTGCAGTCGTCGGCGCCGGTCAAGCAGGTCAATGTCGCCGTGCTCGACCTGTCGGGCCAGAACCTCGACGGGGCCTTGCGCGCCATCGTGCGCGGCCACGAAAGCCACGGCGGCGCCGACGACGCGCCGGGCGCCTTCCTGCACCAGATCGGCCACGATGAACGCATCCGCCTGGTGACGACGCCGCCGGCGATCGCCGCCATTCACGATCGCGAGGAGGCCGACCGGAAGATTCCCGGCCTGCTCGGCGACGCGACCTCGACCGTGCTCATCGCCTATGACCGCGACGGCGTCCTGGCCTTCGACCTCTGGTCGGTCGACAAGCAGGAGGGCAATCTCAGGGACGCCATTTCCGGCCAGCTCGACGAGCTGCAGTACTACCGCGTGGCGCACGAGCGCGGCGTCGATCCGCAGGCGGCCAAGGACATGCACGCCGCGCGTGCCGAGGTCACCGTGCTGACGCCGGCCATCGTTTCCGCCAAGGGCAAGGACGACGGCGGCTTCATCCGCAAGCTGAAGGACAATGCGCCGCGCCTGATGGGAGCGGCCATGGGCTATATCTCGTGGATGTCGATCTTCTCGTCGTCGATGATCCTGCTGGGCGGGGTCATCGAGGAAAAGTCGTCGAAGGTGCTGGAGGTGCTGCTGGCCTCGGCCCCGACCGAGGCGCTGCTGATCGGCAAGGTGCTGGGCGTGGCCATGGTGCTGCTGACGGTCGCCGCCATCTGGGCGGGAGCGGGTGTGGCGCTCGGCTCCTACGGCATGACCATGCTGCCGCCTGACGTGGTTCAGGGGCTGGCGGCGGCGGTGGCGGCGCTGTTCTCGCCGGTCCATGTCGCCCTGCTGCTGTGCTATTTCGTCTGCGGCTACCTGATGTTCGGCGTGTCGTTCGCCGCCATCGGCGCGTTCTGCGAGACGCAGAAGGACGCCCAGGCGATCATGGGACCGGTGATGATCGTGCTGATGATCCCGATGATGTCGATGCAGGCGGCGTTCTACGGCGCGGATTCGCCGATCCTGCGCTACCTGTCGTGGGTGCCGGTGTTCTCGCCGTTCCTGATGCCGCTGAGGCTGGCGGGGCCTCTGCCATGGTGGGAGATCGCCGGCACGCTCGTCGGCATGATCGCGGTGGCGGTGTTCATGGTCGGCGTCGGGCGCAAGGCGTTTCGCCAGGGCGCGCTGACCGGCGGCAAGCTGACCTGGGGGACGCTGTTCCGCATCGCTTCAAGGAAGAGCGAGGTTTAGCGTCTCGCGACCTGAAAAGGCCCCCCACCACATCTCACTCGCGATCTGGCGCTCGCTCGCTCGTGCGATCCCCCCTCCCCGACAAGCGGGGAGGTACAAGAAAAATGGACCCCCGGCCATGGCCGGGGGTTCTTTATTGCGCCGCTTATTGCGGGGTGGTGGCGTCGGTCGAGGTCGGCAATTGCGACGACGGCATCGAGGACGATGACGGCATGTCGGACGACGGCATGCTGGTGGAGCCATTGTCCTGCTGCTGCGTCGTCGTGGCCGGCTGGTCGGACGGCGGCGGCGTGGTTGTGTCGGTGTCGGTCGAGGCGTTGTTGTTGGTATTGTCGTTGCTGGTCGTCGTCGAGGTATCGACGCCGGCATTGCCGGTATTGCCGGTATCGGCCGTGGTGTCCGTATAAGAGCCGGTATTCGACGTCGTGTCGTTGCTCATGCCGGTGCCGGTGTCGGTGTAGGTCGAGACGCCGGTATTGGCGTCGGTCATCGGCGTGGAGGCCATGCTGGGGGCCTGGCCGGTGGGAGCGCCGGCCAGCTGCTGCTGGTTGAGGGCGTCGGACGACGAGGAATCGAACGGATCGTTGGCGGTGTCGCCGGCCTTGACGGCGCGGTTGTGCTCGCGCTGGAGCTGGGCCGGGCTGGCCAGCTGGCGGGTGTGGGTTTGCTTGGCGAAGGCCGGGGCCGCCCCCAGGCTGAGGGCAAGGGCAACGGCGGAAGCGGTCAAAAAAGCTGTCTTCAACATGGGGAGGGGCCTTTCGGTGGGAATGCCCTCCGCGTCTTGTGGCGCGGAGGGCCGGGGTGGAAATCAGTGAACCTTGCCGGAGCCGTGGCCGGAGCCCGAGGCCTGGCCGGAGACGCCGGCATTGGCCCCGACATCGGCATTGTCGACGGTGCTGACCGCCCCGGCGGCCGCGCCGCGCGCCTGGCCGGCGGCGGTGTTGACGTCGGAGCGGGCGTCACCGGCAACCTGACCGGCGGCCGAAGTGGCGGCGCCGGTATCGACGCCGGCAGAGGCGTGGCCACTGGCCGAGCCGTTGGCCGACGCGCCGTTGTTGTCCGCCGAGGCGTCGAGCGAACCATCGACGCCGCCGTCGGCGCTGGCGATGCCCGAGGCGGTCGCGGCGGCTCCGCGCGCCTGGTTGCGGGCGGTGCGGGCGTCGCTGCGCGCGCTATTGGCGGCATCATCGGCGTTGCGATTGATGTCGTTGTAGATGCCGTCGACGCCGTTCACGCTGCCGGAGCCACTGACGTTGCCGCCGATGTCGCCGCCGAGACCGCCGGACGCGCCGCCCAGACCCCCGAGGCTGCCCTGGCCGCTGGTCGCGCCGCCCATGGAGCCGCCGAGTGAACCTCCGAGCGAGCCGCCGCCCAGGATCTGGGCCGAGGCGATGGCGGGAACCGTGGCCAGGCCGGCGACGGCAAGAGCGAGGGTCGTAGTGCGAAGCAGGATTTTCATGGCTTTCCTCACAAGTCTCCGAATGCAAGTTGCTTGGTTGAGGCGTAGCGGCCGTGGCCGTTCGCGGTCGGCCGGAAACGCCCCGTTGACGGCGAGAAGTCTTGGGGGAGATAAAGGCGGAACGGCGGCGAAAAAAGGTGGTCTTGGGCACGGAAAAATAAGAAAGCGGTAGAGGATCCGGCCGCCCTTACTACATGTTTATTTAAAGGCGGCCGAAGCTTGCTTGCCCGCTTTCAAAGCGAATATTGCCGGCATGAAAAATCCCCCGGCGCGGAACGCCGGGGGATGATCGGGGTAACCGGGCTCCGGCTTACCAGACGTCGTAGAAAACGTCGAGGATTTCGCCGGTGTCGAGGTCGATGAGGACGGCGTCCTCGCCCACCCACACCCAGGCGCAGCCATAGGGCGGCGCGGGGAGGCCGTAATAGCTCCAGTCGTAGATTCGGTAGCTGAAGAAGAAGTTCGGCAGATATTCGCCGACGCCCCAGCGGTAGCCGTACCACTGGTCGGGAACCTGGTAGTAGCCGCGGCCGGGGAAGAAGTAGAAGCCCCAGCGCACGCCGTTATAGTCGTGCCAGCGGTGATCGCTGTGCCAGTCGAAGCGATGGCCGCCGCCACGATCGCCGCCGCGATTCCAGTCGTGGTCGCCGCCGCGATTGCCGCTGCCGTTCCAGCCGCCATGGTCGCCGCCGTTCCAGCCGCCGTTGTGGTGGTCGTCGTTGCGGCCACGGCCATTGCCGTTCCAGCCGCCGTGATCGCCCCGATCGCCGCGGCTGCCGTGATCCGTGCCCGCCGAGCCGCCATTGTGGCCGCCACCGGTCCAGCCGCCGTTGCCGCCACCGCGGTTGCCGCCACTGCTGTTGGCGCCATGGTCGTCGCCGCCCCAGTGATGATCGCCGCCGGTGTTGCCACCGCCCATGCCGGGCTGCCAGCCGCCGTTGCTGCCGCTGTTCGCGCCGCCGCCGGTCCAGCCGCCGTTGCCGCCACCGCGATTGCCGCCGCCG
>CAYYTA010000089.1:0-107335 GCA_964474575.1 uncultured Caulobacteraceae bacterium
CTGTCGGCGGTCTATTCCGAACTGCTCGATTTCGACGGCTGCGAGATCTACACACTGCCCCAGCCGGAAGCGTCAGGCATGACCTTTGGCGTTGTGGTCGCCGCCTATGAAAGCAACACGCCGATCGGCATCTGCGACGGCCGCGGCGTGGTCCGGCTCAATCCGCCGATGGACCGCGTCATCGCCACCGACGACAAGCTGATCATCATCGCCGAGGACGACGCCTCGATCCGCATGACGCCGCCTGGCGCACCCGAAGACGCCGCCATCGTGCCGGCGCCGGAGCGCACCTCGCGGGCCGAACGGACGCTGATCATCGGCTGGAACCGGCGCGGGCCGATGATCGCACATGAGTTGTCGCGCTATGTCGCGCCGGGGTCGCAACTGGTCGTCGCCGCCGATACGCCGGAATTGCGCGACCATCCGCATGAGCAGGTGGTCGTCGAAGCCGCGCTCGCCGTCGATTTCCGCATCGTCGACACCAGCAGCCGCTCGGCCCTCGACGCGCTCCGCATCGAGACCTTTGATCATGTGCTGGTGCTGGGCTACAGCGACCACATGGCGGCCCAGCCCGCCGACACGCGCACGCTCGTCACCCTGCTCCACATCCGCAAGATCGCCGAGGCCGCCAAGCGCCACATCAGCGTGGTCAGCGAGATGATCGACGTGCGCAATCGCGAGCTGGCCGAGGTAACGCGCGCCGACGACTTCGTGGTCAGCAACAAGCTGGTCAGCCTGATGCTGGCCCAGGCGTCGGAGAACCGCTACATGGCGGCGATCTTCGAAGACCTGCTCGACGAGGAAGGCTCGGAAATCTACATGCGCCCGGCCGGCGATTACATCGCGCTCGACCGCCCGGTCGATTTCCACACCGTCACGGAGGCCGCGCGGCGGCGCGGCGAGGTCGCCATCGGCTATCGCCGGGTGCGGGCCGGCAGCGACGATCCGCGCAACATGGGCGGTGTGGTGATCAATCCGCTGAAGTCCGAGGCGCTGGACTTCACGGCCGCCGACCGCATCGTCGTCCTGGCGGAGAATTAAAGGCGGCTGATTCCGCTTAAACAATCCCCGCCGTTGTGGCGCGCGTCATGCTCAGACGCATGAAACCCGCCGACGACAACGCCATCGCCACGCCCGAACAACGCCGGGCACTCCGCCGCAACCTGCAGCAGCGCCTGCGCGACCAGGCCGAATTCCTGGTCCGCGCCGTCGAGGAACTGGAGCCGCCCAAAACCCACTTTGAGGCGGAAAAGGCCGCCAAGTCGCTCCAGGCGGTCATGAATGTGGTCGACAAGGTGTTCGCCCGCATCAGCGAGGACGACGCCCTCGACTGCCGCTACCAGCCCACGCCCGAAGAGGAACGCGAACATCTCGCATCGTGGCAGGGCGTACTGGACGAACGCTACGCGCGTTTCGCGGCGACCCGCCGGGCGAAGCTCGACGCCGATTAGCCCGCGGCCCGTTCCGCGACGATGCGGATTTCCTCGGCGCGGATATAGTCGACGACCTGTTCGGCATTGAGCGGCCGGCTGAAGACGTAGCCCTGGACGTAGCGGGCGCGCACGCCCCTGAGCTTGGCCAGTTCCGCCGGCGTCTCGACGCCCTCGATGACACAGTCGAGATTGAGGTTGGCGCACAGGTCGATGATCGTCTTGATGATCTTAGACGCGCCGTCGTGCTTGAGCAGTTGCACCACGAAACTGCGGTCGATCTTGATCTTGTCGACCGGCAGACGGTGGATGTAGCTGAAGCTGGAATAGCCGGCGCCGAAATCATCGACCGCAACGCGGCAGCCCATGGCCTTCAGCCGCGCCAGCGCCTCGCACGCCTGCTCGAAGTCGGTCAGCATGGCGGTTTCGGTGATCTCGAACTCGATGCGGCGGGGATCGAGGCCGCTCTGTTCCACCGCCTTGATGATATTGCCGATCGAGGTGCCCGAACGCAGGTCGCGCGCCGACAGGTTGAAAGAGACGCGCTTGTCGCGCGGCCACGCCTGCACCTTGGCCAGAGCCTTTTCCAGCAGCAACAAAGTAATATGAGTGATCAGGCCCGACCGTTCGGCGGCCTTGATGAACACGTCCGGCCGCACCGGGCCGAGGCGACCGCTGTTCCATCGCGCCAGGGCCTCGAAACAAAGCGTACGATTGTTCTGAATGTCGATCTGCGGCTGGAAGACGATCGACAGCTCCTTGTCCAGGTCGGACGAGCGCAGCGTCTGGTCAACCAGCGAGACGTCGCGCATCTCCGCCTCGTGGCGGTCAGTGAAGACAACACCGGCGCCGCGCAGGTTCTGCTTGGCGAAATAGAGCGCATAGTCGGCGCGCTCGAGTAGCTGCGACGCCGACATGGCCGCATCATCGCCACGCACGAAGCCGACGCTGCCGGAAATGTTTGCCGTCACGGAGCCCAGGACATAGGTGTCACGCAGGGCTTCGGTCAGGTCGGCGCCGAAGACCTCAAGCTCGGCCTGGCTGCGGAGACCCGGCAGGATGATGGCGAATTCGTCGCCCCCCATCCGGGCGGGAAAGGCGGTCTGGCCGCACAGGCGGCGCAGGCGCTGGCCGACCTCGACCAGCAGGGCGTCGCCGACGCTGTGGCCGTAGATGTCATTGACCGGCTTGAAGCCGTCGAGGTCGATCAGAGCCAGGTCGAAACCTGCTCCGCCGCCGCGAAGGTCCTCGCGCGCCATTTCCATCTCGCGGAAGAAGCTGCGCCGGTTGGGCAGGCCGGTCAGGGCGTCGCATTCGGCGAGCGTCTGGGCTTCCTCGCGCAGCCGTTCGGCCAGGGCGCGGGCGCGCACGGCCTGGAACAGGGTGCGACGGACAAGCGCGCTCATGCCCAGCGCCGTGCCGGCGCCGCCCAGGCCCAGCACCATGTAGTTGCTGGCCATTTCCGGGCGGTGGGCGGACGCCAGCCCCCACAGGCAGGCAATGCACAGCATCAGGCTCGGGATCAGCACGCGCAAGGTAATGCCGGAAATGGCGAACATAACCGCCAGGAACAGAAAATAGACCATGCGCGGCTGGTCGAAATGCAGCAGCTGATAGGCCAGCGGATTGAGCAGCATCAGGATATTGACCGTCAGGCTGGCGATCTCCATGCGGTGCAGCCTGTCGCCCTTGCGAAGGTAGATCAGGGAGAAACCGAAGCTGGCCATGACGGTAATGGCCGACAGGACGCTCAGGACGGCCAGGTCCTGGCCGGTCTCGGTAAAGAAGCGCGACAGCCACAGCAGGCTGAAATAAACACCGACGACCAGGAAATAGCGGCGGTTGACCGAAGCCAGGGCGCGCGCCTCTTCATGGGTAGTCATGCGAATGTCGATGTCGTGGAGGCCCTTGTCGTCGGCGCTGGTCAGCAGACGCCGCGCCGCCTCTCTCGTTTTCATCCGCGCTGTCTGCGCCAATGGCATAGATACGTCCTGCCCTGTCCTTGCGGTGCCCGTAACAGCCTACCTTAGACGAGACGCCTGAAGATTTCGCAAACGGACACACTCCGGCACTTGATTGGCATGCTCCGAGGCCGAAGGCCGAGGCAAGGGCGACTGCCCGCCGCGCACGTTTGCGCGAGCCTTGCGGCGTTCGAGCACAAAACTGTCACACTGGAGACTTGCCTCGCGGGCGGGGGCGGGCCTATATGCTCAGTCATGTTGCAATCGCGAAACGAGTCCTCCACCGCAGCTTCCGATGCCGTGTCCGGACGCCTTGACGGCGTGCTCGACGCCGCCCGCAAGGCCGGCGCCGACGCCGCCGAGGCGGTCTTCGCCGAAAGCCGCGCGCTCAGCGTCGGCGTGCGCAAGGGCGAGATCGAGACGGTCGAACGCGACGAAACCGGCGACCTGGGGTTGCGCGTCTTTGTCGGCCGAAAGACGGCCGTCGTCTCCGTCTCCGAGTTCTCACCAGCGACGCTGGAACGGCTGGTCGAACGCGCCGTGGCCATGGCCAGGCTGGCGCCGGACGACCCTTACGCTGCCCTCGCCGATCCCGACCGGCTCTATCGTGGCGATGGCCGTGAGGACGTCCTCGACATCCGCGACGACACCCATCTTTCGGCCGAAAGCCTGCAGGACCGCGCCCTGGCCATCGAGGCGGCGGGGCTTGCCTTGAGTTCCTCGCTGCAGAGCGACGCAGCCAGCGCCGGCTATGTCCAGACCGAATGGCGCATGGCGACCTCGCATGGTTTTCGCGGCGCACACAGCACAAGCCTGTTCTACCAGTCCGGCCGCTTCATCGCCGCCGGCGCCGATGGCAACATGGAGCGCGACGGCGAAGGCCGCAGCGTCCGCTTCGCCACCGACCTGCCTGACGTGGCTGAAACAGGCCGTGTCGGCGCTGAAAGGGCCTTGGCGGCGCTTGGCGCGCGCAAGATCGACACCCAGAAGGCGCCGGTCCTGTTCGACAACCGCATCGCCAAGTCGCTGCTGTCGCAGTTCCTGGGCGCGGCCTCCGGCACCATGATCGCCCGGGGTTCGAGCTTCCTCAAGGGCCGTCTGGGCGAGCAGCTGTTCGACGCCTCGGTGCAGGTCATCGACGACCCGCGCCGGGTACGCGGCCTGGGCTCTTGCCTGTTCGATGATGAAGGCGTGACGGCGGAACGGCGCGAGATCGTCAGGGACGGCGTGCTCACCACCTGGCTGCTCAATACCGCCGCAGGCAGGCAGTTGGGCATGGCCTCGACCGGCCACGCATCGCGCGGACTGGCCGGGCCGTCGGGCGTCTCGACGCACAATGCCACGCTCGAGCCCGGTGCGCGATCGCGCGCGGACCTGCTGAAGGACGCCGGCCGCGGCCTGATCGTCACCTCGATGTTCGGCCCGTCCGTCAATCACGACACCGGCGACTGGTCGGCCGGCGCTTCGGGCTTCTGGTTCGAGAGCGGCGAGGCGCAGTATCCGGTCAACGAGATCACGGTCGCCGGCAACCTGATCGACATGTTCCGCAGGCTGATCCCCGCCTCGGATCTCGACATCCGGGGGACGACAGACGCGCCTTCGGTGCTTGTCGATGCCCTGAGCCTGGGGGGCAAATGATGGCCACGGCGGCGGCGAACGACCTCGACCTGATCATCGACAAGGTCCGCCGCGCCGGCAGCCTGGCCCAGCACGTCAAGGCCCACGGCCTGATCACCGGTTACAAGCCCGACGGTTCGATCGTCACCAATGCCGATACCGAGGTCAATCTGTGGCTCAAGGAAGCCCTGCTCGAAGCACGCGGCGACTATGGCTGGCAGAGCGAGGAGGAAGCCGACAATGCCGAACGCCTGACCTCGCGCCGCACGTTCGTGCTCGACCCGATCGACGGCACCATGGGCCTCAGCAAAGGCAGCCCCTACTGGACGATCGCCCTGGCCATCATCGAGAACAACCAGCCGGTGGCCGCCGTGGTCTATGCGCCCGATGCCTCCGAGCTCTACAGCGCCGCCTACGGCCAAGGCGCCAAGCTCAATGGCCGCGACATCTACGTCCATGACCGCGCCGAACTGGAGGATGCCGAGGTCGTCGGCGACGCCCGACTGTTTGCGAAGGATATCTGGCCGGAGCGCTGGCCCCGCATGACGGTGCAGTCCAGGCCAAGCGTCGCCTACCGCATGGCGTCGGTGGCTTCGGGCCGCGCCGATTTCACCATCGCGCTCACGCCCAAGCGCGACTGGGACGTGGCGGCGGCGACCTTGATCGCCCAGGAGGCCGGGGCGGTCGTCTCCGATCACTTAGGCAATCCTTATCGTTTCAACGCTATAGACAGCCTGAAACCGAGCCTGATCTGCTCCGGCCCCGCCCTTTTCCCGCAGATCATCGCGCGCTGCGCCCACCTTCATACCCTCTAAGAGTCCGACATGCCCAGCAAGCAGCTTCTTCACATCGTCATCGGCGGCGAACTGACCGACGTCGACGGCACCACCTTCAAGGACCTGTCGAAGGTCGAGTTCGTCGGCGCCTACCCCAATAATGCCGAGGCGGTGAAGGCCTGGCGCGCCAAGGCGCAATCGACGGTCGACAACGCCCACATGCGCTATTTCGTCATCCATGCGCACAAGCTGATCGACCCGGACACGGACACTGACCACGCGCATTGAGATTTTGCGGATTTGGCCTAAACTAAGCGCACTGGAGGCCAGTCATGCAGATATCCGTCGGCGAACCGTGGGAAAGCTTCGTTGAAGCCGCCGTCAAGGATGGCCGTTACGAGTCGGCCAGCGACGTCGTGCGCGAGGCCTTGCGCCTGCTCGAAGCGCGCGAGAAGAAGTTCCGGGCCTTGCGCCAGACCATCCAGGACGCCATCGCCGAAGGCGGCGAAGCCTCCGAGGAGGAGATCGATGCGGCCGTGTCGGCCCGGCTCGACGCATGGACGAAAAAGCGCGGATCGGCTGCGTGAAGCGGCTGAAATACAGCCGCCGCAGTCAACTTGATTTGGCAGATATCGCTGAATACATCGCCGACGCTACCGCCAGCGAAAATGCCGCCCTAAAATTTATCGCCCAACTGAGGAACAGATGCGGTAAACTCGCACGCTTGCCGGGTACGCCCGGTCGCGCCCGCGACGAACTCGGACCCGGCCTGCGCAGCGTCGTCTTCAAGTCCCACGTCATCTTCTTCCGCTACATAGGCGAGGCCGTCGAGGTCGTCACCATTCTTCACGGCAGGCGCGACATCGACGGCCTGATGGGCGAGGACGAGGAGCCTACTTTTTCGCCGCATCCTTGAGGTTGTCGGTGACATTCTGGGCCGGCGGCTGATCGCCCAGCTTGTCGGCGGCCTTGCCGAGGCCCTGCGGCACCGCTTCGACGGCGTCGCCAACCCGCTGGCTGGCCGAGCGGTGATCCTGCATCAGCCAGATGGCGCCGACCACGGCCAGGGCGATGATCAGCATGGCGATGATGATAAGACCGGCATTGCCGCCGGACGATGACGGTTGGGTGTTGTTGTAGGTAGCCATGGACTTGTCTCCCGGAAAAGGTCGGGGGAGACTAGCGGAAGGCCTGCAAGGGATCGCTGCCCGATCAGAGTCCCAGGCGTAAGAAGACCATTATTCCCGTTGCAGGATACGATCGACCAGCAGCGTACCCCACCACGAGGCGTGGAACTCGCTCTTCAGCTTGACCGGATCGTAATCGGGGCCCTGCGTCCAGTCGTAGAAGCTGACGCCGGTGGGCGCGATGTCCTTCAGGTAGACCTCGAACAGGTGATCGAGCACGCCGGTATGGCCGGCCTTCATGTGCAGATACTTGAACGACAGCTGTTCTCTCGCCTTCTCGATCGGCTGGCCAAGGTGGAAGTGGGCGTAGAGCACGCTCATCATGCCGGCGCGGTCGGCGCCCGACTTGCAATGCAGCATGGCCGGATATGCAATGCGCGTGAACAGGTCCTTCGCCCGGCGGATTTCCTCGGCCGTCGGAAGGCTGCGCGAGGTCAGGCCAAAGTCCTCAAGTTTCAAGTCCAGTTTGTCGCAGGCGTGCTTTTCGAGATAATAGAACGAGCCCTTGCCGCCGCGAAGGTTGATGACCGTGCGTACACCCTGCGCCTTCCATTTTTCGAGCTGGAACGGCCATGGCTGGTTGGTGCGCAGCATGTCCTTGCCGACCCAATGGGCGTTGGAAAAGCCCAGTCGCAGGTAGGCATGGTCGGCCCACAGGTAATGCATGTAGGTCGTAAAGAGCGCCCACGGCGTGTCGGTGCGAAACGGCGTCTTATGGACCTTCTTTTTCAGCAATTTGACCATTTTATGCGTTCACTCGCCACGCCGGCTTACGCGCAAACATGCGCGGCGGCCAGTCGGCCTTGCCGAAATCCTCAAAAAGGATTTCGGAGAAATTGCCAAGAGGAAATCTGCCGTTAACACTTAAAAACGCGACATTTGCGGGAAGTTGCCTATATAACCGCGAATAAGAGATTTGCCAGAGCCGACCTCAGTTATGCCGACCGATTCGACGCCCGCCCCCGAGATGAGCACCGGTGCGCTCATCGCCCGCGTGTGGGCGGACTACCTGTCCAAGCAGAAGCGTCGTCTGGGCACGGCGGTCATCTGCGCCATTATCGGCGGCCTGACGACCTCTTTTCTCGGCTTGTGGCTCGACCCGGCCATCAACCTGCTGCTGCCGGCAGGGGCCATCGACAAAGCAACGGCAGCGACGCCCGCCTTCGTCAGGGCCTGGCCCATGCTTTGGGTGCCTGTGGTCTTCGTCGCCATCTCCCTGATCCGTTTCGGCGGGCAACGCGGCCTGACACTGTCGCTCAACCGCATCGGCAATAGCCTCGTCGGCCGTATCCAGTCGCAACTGTTCTCACGCCTCGTCCACGCCGATCTCGGCCGTTTGCAGCAGGGCCATTCCGGCCATTACCTGTCGTCCGTCCTCTATGACGCCGACCTTGTGCGCGAAGCCGCCTCCGCCGGCGTGGTGCAATATGTCCAGGCCGGGCTTACCATCGCCGGCAGTCTGATCACCATGATCTACATCGATTGGTCGATGGCTTTGATTGTGCTGGCGGTCGGCCCCGTCCTGGCCCTGGTCATGGACCGTTACCTGCGCCTGACGCGCAAGGCGGCCAAGGGGGCGATGGCCGAGACCTCGTCGCTGTCGACCGCCATCATGGAAAGCCTCGATGGCATCAAGGTCGTCAAGATTTCCAACCAGGAAGCCGCCGAGGAAACGCGCGTCGGCGAGGTTATCGAACGCCGCCAGGCGCACATCATCAAGGGCGCCAACGCCCGCACCATGGCCGCCCCGGCGACCGAATTGCTGACCGGCCTGCTGCTGGCCGGCCTGTTCGCCTTTGCCGGCTGGCGCGCGCTTTCGGGCAGCATAACCGCCGGCGGTTTGCTGTCGTTCGTGGCGGCCTTGGGCATAGCCGGCCAGAACCTGCGCCAGGTGGCGGGCCTTCAGGGCACCTTCGCGCAAGGCATGACCGCCGCCAGACGCCTGTTCACCGCGCTCGACATCTCTCCGGAGATCGTCGATGCGGACGGTGCCATCCAGTTGCCGCGCGATTTCCAGGCCATCGCCTTCGAGGACACCCGCTTTGCCTATGGTGACGCTCCGGTTCTGAAAGGCGTGACCTTCACCGCCAAAGCCGGCGAAACGGTCGCCCTGGTCGGGCCATCGGGTTCGGGCAAGTCGACCCTGCTCAACCTCATACCGCGCTTCTATGACCTGAGCGGCGGCGACATCCGCTTTGATGGGACCAGCCATCGTCATATCGCGCTCAAGTCTCTGCGTTCCCGCATCGCCCTGGTGACACAGGACCCGTTCCTGTTCGACGACACCATCCGCGCCAATATCGCCTACGGTAACGACGAGGTCAGCGATGCCCAGATCGAGCAGGCCGCCCGCGATGCCGCTGCTCACGACTTCATCATGGCCTTGCCCGAAGGCTACAATACCCGCGCCGGCGAAGCCGGGTCGCGCCTGTCCGGCGGCCAGAAACAGCGCATCGCCATCGCCCGGGCCTTTCTCAAGAACGCGCCGCTGCTGCTGCTCGACGAGGCGACATCGGCCCTCGACACCCAGTCGGAAATCAAGGTCCAGGAGGCGCTGGAACGGCTGATGCAGGGCCGGACGACCTTTGTCGTCGCCCACCGCCTGTCGACGGTGCGCCACGCCACGCAGATCCTGGTCCTCGACAAGGGCGAGATCACCGAACGCGGCACCCATGACAGCCTGATCCGCAAGGGCGGCCTGTACGCCAAGCTGGCGGCGCGGCAGTTCGACATGGCGCCGGCGGAGGTGAGCCCATGAAGAAGCTGCTCAATTCCGGCTTCATCCAGGACATGATCGCCGCTTTCCTGGTCGGCTATCTCCGGTTCTGCTACGGCACGACGAAGTGGCAGGTCGTCAACCAGGCGGCTGTCGAAGCCATATGGGACAGCAAGGTGCCCGTGGTCCTCATGTTCTGGCACGGACGCCTGCACCTCGGCCACGCCTCGTGGCCGCGCGGCCGCGCCCAGCCGGTCTGTGTCCTGGCCTCGCTGTCGAAATCGGGCGACGTCAGCATGAAGATCAACACCCGCTTCGGCTACCACTCGATCCGCGGCTCGTCGGCTAAGAAGTCCGACCCCAGCAAGAACAAGGGCGGCGCCCAGGCTTTTCGCGAACTGATCCGCTGGATCAGGGGCGATGAAGAGACGAGAGGCCGCTGCGTCGCCATGACGCCGGACGGGCCGCGCGGGCCGGCGCGGGTGATGACCGAAGGCTCGATGAAGCTGTCGCAGATGGGCCGTGCGCCGATGGTCTTCCTCGGCCAGTCGACCAGGACCTTCATCCAGCTCGGCACCTGGGACCGCATGCGCCTGCCCCTGCCCTTCTCGCGGGGCGCCATGGTGTGGGAGGTGCTGCCCGCCGTCGCCGCCGATGCCGACGCCGGCGAGGTCGAGGCGCAGCGCGTGCTGGCCGAGGAGACGCTCAACGCCGTCACCGACCGCGCCGATGCCCTGCTGGGTCTGCGACCGTGACGGCCGCGCTCGCCCTGTACCGGCAGCTGACCGGCGTCCTGCATGGCCTCGTGCCGGGTATTCTCAAGGGCCGGGCCGCCAGGGGCAAGGAAGACGTCACCCGCTGGCGCGAACGACTGGGGGAAACCACCGTGGCGCGCGGCGGCGGTGGCCTCATCTGGGTCCACGGCGTGTCGATCGGCGAAAGCGTGTCGGCCCTGCCGGTCATCGCCCGCCTGCGCAAGGAACGGCCGGACCTCGCCATCCTTGTCACCACCGCCACCACGACCTCGGCCGAAATCCTCGCCAAGCGCCTGCCCGACGGAGCGGTCCACCAGTTCGCGCCGGTCGATACACCCCAGGCGGTCGAGGCCTTCCTCGACCACTGGCGGCCGGACCTGGCGGTGTTCATCGAAAGCGATATCTGGCCGAATATCCTGAACGGCCTAACCGCGCGCCGTGTTCCCCACGCCCTGTTGAGTGCGCGCATCACGCCGAAGACCTTTCGGGGCTGGCAAAACTTCAAGGCGTCGATGCGCGGGCTGCTCGGCGACTACGCGCTTGTCATGGCTCAGGACGCCGCCAGCGACGCGCGGCTGAAAGCCATGGGCGTGGCGACGGCAGGTCCCGCCAACCTCAAGACGCTCGGCGAGCCCCTGACCTGGGACCCCGAGGCCCTGGCGGCGCTGAAGGCGCTCTGCGGCGGCCGGCGGGTGATTGTCGCCGCCAGTACCCACTATGGAGAGGACGCGCTGATCGCCCGGTCGCTGGAGACGTGCATCCGCGATGGCGACCTGCTGGTCCTCGTCCCGCGCCATCCGATCAAGGCCGAAGACATCCGTCTCGACATCGAGGCCATCGGCCTGCACGTCGCCCAGAGGTCGCTGAAGGAAACGATCAGCTACGCCACCCACGTCTATCTCGCCGATACGCTCGGCGAACTGGGCCTGTTCTTTTCGCTCGGCGACATCAATATCATCGGCGGCAGCTTCCTGACGCGCATCGGCGGACACAATCCGCTCGAGGCGGCGCGCCTGGGCAGAAGCGTGATCACCGGCGCCGACATCGCCAACTGGCAGGGCGTGTTCGAGGACCTCATCGAGGCCGGCGGTGCGTGGCAGGTCTTCGGGCCGCAGGAACTGCGCTTTCTGGTCGAGCAGTTGCGCGACAACCCCGAAGCGGTGAAGGCGGCCGACCGCGCCGCGCTCGAGGCCAGCCGCCGCGAGGGCGGGACGCTCGACCGGGTCATGGCGGCGCTCTATCCGCTCCTGCCCGCGCCGGAGGCGGCCAATGACCGGTAAGGCCCATTCTACCCCCGCTTCTCCCTTCAGGGAGGGGAGAGGGGAAGCTGGTGCGCCATGCTGAACACGCCGGCGTGGTGGTATCGCAAACATGCCGAAGGCGCGCCGTGGTGGCGGTTTTTGCTGTGGCCGCTGTCGCTGATCTGGCTGGCGGCCGGCGCGATCAAGGCCGCCACCGCGAAGCCGTATCGTTCGTCGCTTTACGTCATCAGCATCGGCAACCTGACGCTCGGCGGCTCGGGCAAGACACCGGTCGCCGCCGAGGTGCTGCGTCTGCTGGGCGGCCGCGCCGTCGGCCTGTCGCGCGGCTATGGCGGCGCGCTCGAAGGACCGGTACTGGTCGATCCTGTCCGCCACACCGCGGCTGAGGTCGGCGACGAACCCCTGATGCTGGCGCAGACCCACGACTTTGTCGTCGCCACGGACCGCGCCGCCGGGCTGAAACTGATCGAGGCCTCAAATGCCGGCATAGCGGTGGTCGACGACGCGCACCAGAACCTGACCATCGCCAAGGACCTGCACATCCTCGTCGTCGACGGTGATACCTCGAACGGGGCCTGGCCGTTCGGCGATGGCGGCATATCGCCCTACGGTCCGCTGCGCGAGCCGTTCTCCGCAGGGCTCGGACGCGCCGATCTGGTTGTGCTGTGGCTACCGGACAAGACGGCGCAACCCGATCCGGACCTGCTGAAACTGCTGGCGTCGAAACCGGTTTTCACCGCTCGCCTCACGGCGCAAAAACCAGCCGTCATGGAACATGTGCTGGGCTTCGCCGCCATCGCCAAGCCATGGAAGTTCGAAGCCACGCTGCGGGCCCTGGGTTATGAAGTCGTCGACTTCGCCGGCTTTCCCGACCACGCTACGCTGAGCGAAGCCCAGTTGAGCGATCTCGCGGCCCGGGCGGATGGTGAATTGTCGCGCTTGATCACCACCGAAAAGGACTGGGTGCGCCTCGACGCCGCCTGGCGGGCGCGCGTCGGCTGCCTGCCGATCCGGGCGCACTTCGATGACGAGGCCGGATTCACCGCCGCACTTGAAAAAGCCACATCTTCGCGCTACTCATAACGCAAATCAAAATAAGAAACGCGCCGGCCGGGGATGGGCGCGTCATGTTCGAGGAGACAAGATATGTTGCCTGACATGGCGCCCGCACCGCGGGCCGGCCCCTTGTTCACGCGGCTGCCGTGCCGCCTTCCCTCCCCCCGTCTCACCGTGATTTCCCTGCTGTAAGGAGTAGATTGATGCGCTTGAATGGTGCTTTCGCCGCCGCCCTGATCGCCGGCCTGTCGCTTACCGGCCTTGCCGCCGTCCCCGCCCATGCTCAGTTCAGCGGTCCGGAATATTCGACCGACGTCAAGAACTCGTCCGGCCGTGATCTCGACAACCTCAAGAACCAGGTCGACAGCTATAACGCCAAGACCCCCGCCAAGCCGCTGGTCTACCAGATCGACCAGGGCGCCTTCGATCCGATCACGCCCCAGGCCCAGGTGGCCGCCATGGGCGCCGGCGTCAACCTGTTCGAAGGCGACGATCCTTATTTCTACGGCAAACCGTCGAAGTTCAGCGATGCCGACATCCAGCGCATCGCCGACGCCGGCTTCAAGACCATCCGTGTGCCGCTGTTCGCCTTCAAGCACTTCGCCGATTCGCAAGGCAATCTCGACGAAGGCTATATGAAGCACATCGATCATCTGATCGACCTCGCGACCATGGCGCATCTCAATATCATCCTCGACGAGCACAACTACAACGAATGCGCCAAGGACGTTGACGGCTGCGGCGTCCTGCTGCCCAACGTATGGTACGACCTGGCCCAGCGTTACCAGAACGCGCCCAACAACGTCATCTTCGAACTGCTGAACGAGCCGAACGGCAAGGTCGACGCCGACGTCTGGAACGGCTGGATTCCCGACCTGGTCGCCCAGATCCGCGACTTCGACAAGAACCGCAACCTCATCATCGGCCCGGACATGTGGAACAGCATCGACGAGCTCGACAAGCTGAAGCTGCCGGCCGACGACCACATTATCGTCACCTTCCACTACTACCAGCCATTCCACTTCACCCACCAGGGCGCCAGCTGGGCCGGCCCCGAGGTGCAGGGTTTGCGCAATGTCCGCTGGACCGGTTCGGCTGACGAGGTCGCCGCGATCAATGCCGACTTCGACAAGGCCGCCGCCTGGGCCAAGGCCAACAACAGGCCGCTGTTCCTCGGCGAATTCGGCTCCTACGCCAAGTTCGACCCGAACCTCGACGACCGGGCGGCATGGACGCGCGCCGTCTCCCAGGCCGCGTCGGACCGCGGGATCGCCAGGGCGCTGTGGGTTTATGAAGGCTCGGGCGGTTTCGGCATCCACGACGAAGACGGCAATACCTGGGTCGAGCCGCTGCGCGACGCCGTACTTCTCAAGACGAAGGAATAGACGCCATGTGCCTCACCCGCTCAGGCGCCGTCGCGCCGCTGGCCTTCGCCGCCGCCCTGATGCTGGCGCCGGGTTTCGCTCATGCCCAGTCGGCGCCCGGCGGCGCGGGCATGGGACCGACCATGCCGGAATATTCGACCGACTCGAAGAATTCCAGCGGCCGCGACCTCGACAACCTTCAGGACAAGGTCAACGGCTATAACGGCAACAGCCAGACGATCACGCCCGACCTCTATAAGCCGCACGGCAACGGCATGGCGCCGATGTCGGCGGCCGACCAGGTGGCGGCGATGGGCGCGGGCGTCAATCTTTTCGAGGGCGACGATCCCTACTTCTACGGCAAGCCCTCGAAGTTCAAGGACGCCGACATCCAGCGCATCGCCGACGCCGGCTTCAAGACCATCCGCGTACCCCTGTTCGCCTTCAAGCGAGTCGCCGACACCCAGGGCAATCTCGATCCGCTCTATCTCAAGCGCATCGACCACATCATCGACCTGGCGACCAAGGCCGGCCTCAACGTCATCCTCGACGAACACAACTACGAGGAATGCGCCACGGACGTCGACGGCTGCGGCACGCTGTTGTCGAACGTTTGGTACGACCTGTCCTACCGCTATCAGAACGCGCCGGGCAATGTCGTCTTCGAGTTGCTCAACGAGCCGAATGGCAAGCTCGACAAGGACATCTGGAATGGCTGGCTGCCCGACCTGGTCGCCCAGGTCCGCCAATTCGATCCAAAGCGCAATATCATCATCGGCCCGGTGATGTGGAACAGCCCCGACCAGCTCGACACGCTGCAACTGCCGGCCGACGCCAACATCATCGCCACCTTTCACTATTATTCGCCGATGGAATTCACCCACCAGGGCGCCAGCTGGGCCGGCCCGCAACTGGAGGCCATGCGCGACGTACACTGGACCGGTACGCCGGACGAGGTGGCGGCGATCACCACCACCTTCGACAAGGTCAAGGCGTGGTCGACAGCCAACAACCGGCCGATTTTCCTCGGCGAGTTCGGCTCCTACGCCAAGGTCAATCCGAACCTCGACGACCGGGTCGCATGGACGCGCGCCGTCTCAAAGGCGGCGGCCGATCGCGGCTTCGCCCGCGCCTTGTGGGTCTATGAAGGCTCGGCCGGTTTCGGCATCCACGACCAGGACGGCAACAAATGGGTCGAGCCGTTGAAGAACGCGGTCGTCAACCCGTAAGGCTGCCTCCCATGATAACAGAAAAGCCTCCGTTCTCTCCGGAGGCTTTTTTGTGCTCGCCGGCTTTAAGCAAGAACGCTTTAAGTCGAGAAGCAGGAGGCGATCGCCTGTATGCTTATACAGGCAAGCGATGCCGACGCACTTATCGGCCAAGGACCGGCGCTTAAAGGGCGCGCCAGCCGATATCGCGGCGGTAATATCCCCCCGGCCAGTCGATCTGAGCGATGGCTTCGTAGGCGCGGTCGCGCGCTTCCTGGAGCGTCGTGCCTCGTGCGCAGATGTTGAGCACACGCCCGCCGGCGGCGCGCAGGCCTTTGTCGTCGCGCGCCGTACCGGCATGGAAAACGATGACGTCCTTGCCGAAATCCTGGTCGGCGCCTCGGATGGTCGAGCCGGTCAGCGGGCTGTCGGGATAGCCCTTGGCCGCATAAACGACGCAGACCGCCGCATCGTTATACCATTCCGGCGCCGGCAGGTCCTTCAGCTTGCCGGTAGCGGCCGCCAGCAGGTATGGCACGATGTCCGACTTCAGGCGCAGCATCAGCACCTGGCATTCCGGATCGCCGAACCGGGCATTGTATTCGACCAGGCGAGGATTTTCGCATTCGATCATCAGGCCGGCATAAAGCACGCCGGTATAGGGATGGCCCTCGGCCTTCATGCCGGCAAGCGTCGGGTCGAGGATCAGACCTTGAGTCTTGTCGAGCACGGCTTTCGTCACCACCGGCGCCGGGCTGTAGGTGCCCATGCCGCCGGTATTGGGACCAGTGTCGCCGTCGTAGGCGCGTTTGTGGTCCTGCGCCCAGCCGAACAGCATGGCGGTCTCGCCGTCGCACAGGGCGAAAACCGAGGCCTCCTCGCCGGTCATGAATTCCTCGATCACTACCTGGGACGACGCCGGGCCGTAGCGGCCGCCGAGCATGGCCTCGACCTCGGCGACGGCGTCCTGGTAATCGGGCGAGATGGCGACGCCCTTGCCCGCCGCCAGGCCGTCGGCCTTGATGACATAGGGCGGCTGCAGCCGCTTAAGGAACTCCTTCGCCTTGGCCACCGTGTCGAAGGTGCGGTAAGCAGCCGTCGGAATGTGATGGCGCTGGCAGAAGGCCTTGGTGAAGGCCTTGGAGGCTTCGAGCTGCGCGGCGGCCTTCATCGGCCCGAAGCAGGGGATATGCGCGGCGGCGAGCGCATCGGCCAGGCCCTCGGCCAGGGCGCTTTCCGGGCCGACGACGACGAGGCCGGCTTCGATCTCCTTGGCCAGGTCGACCAGGGCGGCGACATCGGTCGCCTTGATCGGGCGGCATTCGCCGAAGGCTTCCATGCCGGGATTGCCGGGCGCCATGACCAGCTTGGTGCAGGACGGCGACTTGGCGATTTTCCAGGCGAGGGCATGTTCGCGGCCGCCCGAGCCGATCAGCAGGATGTTCATGGCTTTGTCGCTTCTCTCACGCCGCTGCGAAGGTCAAGCGACATTCGCGGAAAGCGCGAAAAAAGATCGCTTGGCATGGTGACGCTTTGCCCTAATCTGCCGCCATGCCCTCCGATCTCCTGACGACCGCCGATTCGAGCAACGCCGCCGCCTATTCCGTCTCCGAACTGGCCGGAGCCTTGAAGCGCACGCTGGAGCAGGCCTATGACCACGTGCGGCTGCGCGGCGAGATTTCCAAGGTCACGCGCCATGCGTCGGGGCATGTCTACCTGACCTTGAAGGACGACAAGGCGGCGATCGATGGCGTCGTCTGGAAGGGCCAGGTCAGCCGTTTGCAGACCCAGCCGGACTACGGCCTCGAGGTCATCGTCACCGGGCGCATCACGACATTTCCGGCTTCTTCGAAATACCAGATCGTCATCGAACAGATGGAGGTGGCCGGCGTCGGGGCGCTGCTGGCCCAGTTGGAGCGCATCAAGCAGAAGCTTAATGCCGAAGGCCTGTTCGCCCATGAACGCAAGCGGCCCCTGCCCTATGCGCCGAAGACGATCGGCGTCATCACCTCGCCGACCGGGGCGGTGATCCGCGACATCCTGCACCGCATCCGCGACCGCTGGCCGTGCCGGGTCGTGGTGTGGCCGGTCCTGGTCCAGGGCGACCAGGCCGCGCTGCAAGTCATCGCCGCACTTCAAGGTTTCCAGAATCATCAGAATGTGCCTCGTCCCGATGTCATCATCGTGGCGCGCGGCGGAGGCAGCGTCGAAGACCTTTGGCCATTCAACGACGAGGCCCTGGCGCGGGCGGTGTCAGCCTGCACTATTCCCCTGGTCTCGGCGGTTGGCCACGAAACCGACACCACCCTGATCGATTTTGTCAGCGACCGGCGCGCACCGACGCCGACGGGCGCGGCGGAGATCGCCACGCCGGTGCTGGGCGACCTGCGCGCCTTTATCGCCGACCTGGAACGGCGGCGGCAGACCTGTTTCGCCAAGCATCTTGAGGCGCGGCGGGAGCGCGTCATGTTGTTGGGCCGGGCCTTGCCGAAGCCACAGGACCTGGTCCACAATGCCCAGCAGCGGCTGGATTACGCCGCGCAACTGTTGACGGGCGGCCTGGCGCAGAACCTGGCGGCCCATGACACCGCCTTCGCGAAGACGGCGGCGCGCTTCCGGCCTGGCCTGCTGGAACGCCCGCAGCAATTGAAAGCCGACCAGTTGCGCCAGTTGTCCGAACGTATGACCAAGGCGGCATCTCGCGGGCTGGCGCTGGCCGAGAGCCATGCCCGCCTGCCTGACCTCGGACGGCGCATGTCGGCCTGCCTGACGCGACTGGCGGACAAGAAAGGCGAACGATTGCCGGAGCTTGGCATGCGGGTCAATGACGCCATGATGCGCAGCCTGACGCGTGCGGGCGATCGCCTGGGCAATCTCGACCAACTTCGGCTGAGCCTCGATCCCGACCGCCCGCTCAACCTCGGCTTCGCGCGCGTCAACCGCCCGGACGGCCACCTGGTCAGTTCGCCCGACAGCGTGACCGATGGCGAACACCTCGTGCTGACCTTCAAGGGCGACCGCAGGCTCGACGTCACCGCCGGTCTGAGCGCCGCGAAACCCGCTCCGAAAAAACCATCTCCGCCGCCGTCGCCTCGCCAGGGCAGCCTGTTCTGAATCACCAGAAACCCACCGCCGTTTTTCAGGGTTTGCCTTCAGTGACGTAATCGCGGCCGCAGCCTTTACTGCGGTCATGCGCCCGCTCTGGCATATCCATGCCCGTCCGTCCGTCGACACATACGGCGCGGCTGTCCTTGGCCGGCGCATCGGCGTGGGCGAAGATGGCCGGCCGACTCCACCGCCGCCAGCAACGACACACCGGTTGGCGGATATGCCGCGGTAGTCGGACCGGATGGCGCACCCGACAGGATTCGAACCTGTGACCTACGGTTTAGGAAACCGGCGCTCTATCCTGCTGAGCTACGGGTGCACACAAGATCCAGTCTTAACGAAACGAAAGATCGACCTCAACCAATATGCAGCCCATGACGTTGGATTTCTGTGAGGCGGTGCTGGACGGCAATTGCGACAGCCGCAGCGTCGTCCGCGCAATACATTGATTATAAAAGAACAATGTAACCAAGCCAATATGGATTTCTGCTTTACCGAGGCCTTGCTTTGTTTGGGTGAACTGCGACCCCTGAGGCGTGGATTTTTTGACCGCTCCATTCCTATGGTTAATCTGTATCAGTACCACCAAATATGGTATGGAATGGAATCAGAACGAATCAACATCACTGATTCGTGCACGGTTTGTACGCTTCCCGTTCGGGAAGGCGATAACCTTTCGTTTACACGCATGTATGCCGCCGGATTTTGCTTTGCAAAAGCGCGGCATGACCCTATGTAGGGGCCGTGTCGAATCCCGCCCCTTCCAAAGCCTTCGTCCATTCGGCCAGCGACGCGCGGCTGTGCGCCGTGCTGGGACCGACCAATACCGGCAAGACCCATTACGCCATCGAGCGCATGTGCGGCTACGCCACCGGCATGATCGGCCTGCCGCTGCGCCTGCTGGCGCGCGAGGTCTACGACCGCGTGGTGGCGCTGAAGGGCGAAAGCGCCGTGGCCCTGGTCACCGGCGAGGAAAAGATCATCCCCAAGCTGCCGGCCTATTTCGTGTGCACCGTCGAGGCCATGCCGCTGGAACGCCAGGTCGATTTCCTGGCGGTCGATGAAATCCAGTTGTGCGGCGACCTGGAACGCGGCCATGTCTTCACCGACCGGCTGCTGCACGCGCGCGGCCGTTTCGAGACCCTGTTCCTCGGCGCCAGGACCTTCGCGCCGCTGTTCCACCGCCTGTTGCCCGGCGCCGAGATCATGGTGCGCGAACGCCTCTCGCACCTCGCCTATTCCGGCCCGAAGAAGCTGACGCGCTTGCCGCCGCGCACGGCGATCGTCGCCTTCTCGACCGAGAAGGTCTACGCCATCGCAGAACTGATAAGGCGGCAGAAGGGCGGCGCGGCGGTTGTCATGGGCAGTCTCAGCCCCAAGACGCGCAACGCCCAGGTCGAGCTGTTCCAGAAGGGCGAGGTCGACTTCCTGGTCGCCACCGACGCCATCGGCATGGGCCTGAACATGGACATCGCCCACGTCGCCTTTTCGGGTCTTACCAAGTTCGACGGCCGCCACACCCGCCACCTGACGGCGCAGGAGATCGGCCAGATCGCCGGCCGCGCCGGCCGCCACATGAGCGACGGCACGTTCGGGGTGACGGGCGAATGCCATGACCTGGACGAAGACCTGGTCCACGCCGTCGAAAATCACGAATTCGCGCCCCTCGAAGCGGCGCAATGGCGCAACCACAAGCTCGAATTCTCGACGCTCGACGCCCTGCTCAAGTCGCTGACCCAGCCGCCGGCAACCATCGGCCTGCACCTCGCCAAGGAAGCGCTCGACGAAACCGCCCTGCGCGCCCTGGCGCAGGAGGAGGAAATCGCCGCCAAGATCCGCAACCACATCAGCCTGCGCACCTTGTGGGAAGCCTGCCAGTTGCCGGATTTCCGCAAGGTCGGCATGGACGAGCACCTGAAGCTGGTCAGCCTGCTGTTCTGGGCGCGGTTGTCGCCGGACGGCGTGGTGCCGGAGGAATGGTTCGCCGCCCAGGTCGCCGACCTCGACAAGATGGAAGGCGACATCGACACCCTGTCGTCGCGGCTGTCGGGCGTGCGCACGCTCAGCTACATCGCCAACCGCGGCGGCTGGCTGAAGCGCTCCGAGCACTGGCGCGACGTGGCCCGCGATCTGGAAGAGCGGCTGTCGGACAAGCTGCATGAGGCGCTGGTGCAGCGCTTCATCGACCAGCGCACCGGCGCGCTGCTGAAGGCGCTCAATGCCGACGAAGACATGCGCCCGCAGGTCACGCCCGAAGGTCAGGTGATGATCGAGGGCCACGTCGTCGGCGAATTGAAGGGCCTGGCGTTCAAACTGAGCACCAGTGAAAGCGTCGTCGCCGACAAGGCGCTGCGTCAGGCGGCCAACCGCGCCGTCCTGCCGTTGTTGAAGGACCGGCTGCGCGATCTCGGCCAGACATCGTCGAAGGCGCTCAGCATCAAGGGCGCGCAGGTGTGGTGGCAGGGCGCGGCGGTGGCGGCAATCGAGCCGTCGGACTATTTCTCGCCGAAAATCAGGCTGTTGTCGGATATCGACCATCCGGCGATGAACGAACGAGCTCTCAGGCGGATAAGCGATTATGTCCGCCAGACCAGCCTGTCGCGCCTCAAGACCCTGGCCAGGATCAAGGCGGCCGCCGAAGCGGAAACGACCTTGCCGGCCGTGCGCGGCATCGCCTTCCAGCTGTTCGAGAACGGCGGCTTCCTGCGCCGCGACGAGGCGCTGAAGCTCACGCCCGAGGACAAGGCGGCGCTGAAGGCGCTCGGCGTTTCGGGCCATCGTTACGCCTGGTTCCTGTCCGAGGCGCTCAATCCGAAGATCCGCGATTACATGCGCGTTTTCGGCGGCGAAGGCCAGCGCAAGCTGACCTGTAAGGGCCTGGTCAAGGTCGGTGACCTGGCGCCGGTTTCGATGCGCGTGCTGTCGCTGCTCGACAAGATCATGGGCGCCGGTATCTGGAAAAACGGCGTCATTTATGTCCGCGAGGCCGATTTCGCCGCGCTGAAGATGGCGGAAAAGCAGCGCGACCGGCTGCTGGTCGAACTCGGTTTCGTCAAGATGCCGGCGCAGATGTTCCCGGCAGTCAAGACCGCGCCGATTGTGGCCGAGCCGGAAGCGGCCGAAGCGCCGGTCGAGGCCGAGGCGGATACCGCAGCGGAGCCAGAGGCTGTTTCAGTTGAGGCTGCCGCCGAACCGGTCATCGAAGCCGCGCCGGAGCCCGTTGCTGAAACCGTCGCCGCCGAACCGGCACCGGCGGAAACGCCGGAAATGGAAGAGCGCGTCGGCTGGCGGCAGACGTCGTTCGAGCCGCGCCAGCCGCGTCCCAAGCGTCCGCCTAAGCCCGAGCGGAAGGCACAGGCCGAGGGTGCCGGCGACGCCCGTCCGCCGCGCCCTCACAAAGGCAAGCCGGACCACAAGCGCGGCCCAAAGCCCGACGGCAAGCCTGGCGAAAGGCACCACGGCGAGCGGCCGCCGGAAAAGCGCGAGCCCTATGTCAATCCGTACTCGCCCTTCGCGGTTCTGGCGGCGCTGAAGAAATAGTTTTGACAAGGTTTGCCATAAGGCGCACCTTTGAACGCGGAGGTGCGCCATGGCGACGATGAACATTTCCCTGCCCGAACAGATGAAGTCGTGGGTCGAGCAGCAGGCCGAAAGCGGCCGCTACAGCAATTCCAGCGACTATGTCCGCGACCTGATCCGCCGCGACCAGGAGCGCGCCGAAAAGATCGCCGCCATGCAGAAGGTGGTGACCGAAAGCCTTGCCAGCGGTATCAGCCCGCACTCGATGCAGGAGATTCTTGAAATGGCGCGAGCCGGCGCCCGAAAAGACCAGGCAAAATCCGCCTGATATGGGCTACCGGCTAACCGAGAGGGCAAAGCAGGATCTTATTCGCATGTACCGCGAAGGCGTACATATGTTCGGGTGGAACCAGGCTGAATCCTATTATGCAGCGGTCGAAAGCCGCTTTGAATTTCTGGCGCACAATCCGCGAGCCGCGCGCGAAAGGACGGAGATTACTCCTTCGGTACGCGCCCATCCTTTCAAATCGCATGTCATTTTGTATGTGCTGGAAGACGACGACATGGTTGTCATCGGCATCCGGAACGGCCGCGAGGATTGGATGCATTTCGAAGCTTAATGCCCCATCGGGCCTTTCAGCTCGCCGGCCGGTCGCGGCACCAGCCACACCACGGCCCCGCACAACAGATAAAGCGCCGCGCACACCACGAACACGCCGTTGGTGGCCAGCATCACCGCCTGCTTGCGCGTCAGCAGTTCGAATACGGCATCCAGCCGCAGCATGTTCTCGCCGCGCGCCTGGGCCAGGACCATGGCGTGTTTCATGGCGCTGTTGGCGCCGGCGCCAATCGTCGCCTGTACCTGGCCCAGGCCGGCATTGCCGCTGTTTTCCCAGACCGTGGTGGAGATCGAGATCGCCACCGCCGTCGCCAGGGTGCGGATGAAGTTCTGCAGGCCCGAAGCGGCGGCGATTTCTTCACTGCGCACGTCGGCCAGGGTCATGGCGATCAGCGGCAGGAAGAACAGCGGGAAACCGAAGCCGGTCAGGAACATCCACAGCTCGACATGGCCGAAATTGATGTCGGTGGTCGAAAAGGCGAAGACCAGAGTCACGCCCGCCAGCCACAGCACGCCGCCGCAGATCAGCCAGCGCGGATCGATGCGCGTCATCAGCCGGGCGGCTATCGGCGCGGCGATCAGGGCCGAAACGCCCCGGATCGAGGCGGCATAGCCCGCCCAGATCGCCGGATAGCCCATGATGGTCTGGAGCCACAGCGGGATGATGACATTGGTGGCAAAGAAGGCGCCCACGGTCAAAGCCAGGGCAAGCATGCCGATGGCGTAGCCGCGATGGCGGAAGACGCCGAGATTGACGACCGGGTGCTTGTCGGTCAGTTCCCAGATGACGAAGTAGGTAAAGCCGATGACGGCGACTATGCCGAGCGTCACGATCAGCGGCGACTGGAACCAGTCGTGCGTCCGGCCGAGATCGAGCATGATCTGCAAGGCCGCCACCCAGATGACCAGCAGACCCAGTCCCACGAAATCCATGCGGTCCCGGCGCGGTTCGGTCGCGTAACCGGACAGCCAGCGCGCCACGAATACCGCCGCCAGCAGGCAGATCGGCACATTGACGGTGAAGATCGAGCCCCAGCCGAACAGGTCGCACAACGTGCCGCCGGTGATCGGCCCCAGGATCGGCGCCAGGATGGTAGTGATCGCCCAGATCGCCAGGGCCGCCGGGTGGTGCTTCTTCGGAAACACCGTCATCAGCAGGGTCTGCGACAGCGGCATCAGCGGTCCACCGCATATCCCCTGCACCACCCGGAAGAACACCAGCAGTCCGAAGCTGGGCGCGCAGCCGCACAGCAGAGAGGCGACGCCGAAGCCTATGAAGGCCAGCACGAACACCCTGACCGCGCCGAACCGCGCCGCCAGCCATCCGGTCAGCGGCACCATGACCGCTTCGGCGACGGCATAGGAGGTGATGACCCACGTCCCCTGCGTCACCGAGATGCCGAGGCTGCCGGCGATGTTCGGCACCGAGACATTGGCGACAGCGATGTCGAGGATGGCGACGAAATTGGCGAGCGCGATCAGCACGCCGCACACCCACAGCGCCATGCCGCTCAGGCGCGGGGCTGGCTCGGCCTCGGCAACGGCGGCGGTCATGAACCGGTGTCGATGGTGGCGGTCATGGTCATGCCGATGCGCAAGGGGTGCGCCTTCAGCTCTGCCGGATCGAGCGTAATGCGCACCGGTATCCGCTGGACCACCTTGATCCAGTTGCCGGTGGCGTTCTGCGCCGGAATGAGCGCGAGCGTCGCGCCGGTGCCGCCGGAAATCCCGGCCACCTTGCCGTGAAACTTCACGCCGTTGCCGTAGAGATCGGAGATCAGTACCACCGGTTGGCCGAGGGTGACGTGGCGCAGTTGCCCCTCCTTGAAATTGGCGTTCACATAGACCGCGTCGGTCGGGATGATGTTCATCAGCGGTACGCCCGGCATGACGAACTGGCCGACGCCGACATCGCTGCGCGCGATGATGCCGGCAACCGGCGCGCGGATGACGGAACGCGCCTCGTTGGTCTCGGCCTGTTGCAGCCTGGCCTGAGCCGCCACGATCTCGGGATGGTCGGTGAGCGCTCCCCGATCGATGAGGTCGCCATTGGCCTGGCTCTGGCCGCGCACGGCGATGACCTGGGCTTGCGCCTCGCGCTGTGACTGTTGCGCCTGGGCCAGGGCGCGCCTGAGATCGAGCGAGGCCGCGGCGCCGGCCGCCGTCACCGCCGCTTGCGCCTGGGCGACCGCGTCATTGGCGGCCTTGAGGTTGGTGGCCGCCACTGCCGCCTGGCCGCGCAGGGAGGAATCGGTGGCGTAGTAGGTGCGCACCTTGCCCTTGACCATCTGCAAGCCGGCTTCGGCCTCGATGCGCAACAGCCGCGCGTCGGTATCGTCCAGCTCAATGAGCACGTCGCCGGCCTTGACCACGTCGGTGTCGTTGACGTCGACGGCCTTGACCGGACCGGGCGCCAGGGCGGTCACCACCACGGTGCGGGCGTCGACATAGGCGTTTTCGGTGGTGACGTAGCGCTGCCCCGTCATCAGCCACCACAGCAGGGCGGCGACGGCAATGGCGGCGAAGATGGCCGTGGCGATGATCAGGGCCCGTTTGCGTGCGGGCGTGAAGGAATCGGTCATGGGTCAAATCATATGGACAATATGACCGCAGATGATCACCGATTCCAACGCCTGTAAACCAACAAAGCCCCGGCTTAACGCATCACGCGGTCCCAGTTTACATTTGCCTGGGCCAGTTCTGATAGAGCGCGAAGACAGCCATGGCGGTGACCAAACTGCCAACCACCGTCAGCCAAACCATAACCATGTGGAACAGTATGGGTTCGTCGTGGCGATCGATCCCGCCCCAGCCCTTGATCGTTACTTTGCCGGTACGCCAGGCATTGGCTATGACGCCGAGAAAGATAATTCCGAAGATTGTCATGCCGCCGAAGAGGAATACCACCGCTATTCCCCCTTCTGCGCCGCCGCCAGGACCAGGAACATGTAGTTGGTCTCGCCGCCGCCCATGACGTACTCGCCCTGCTGCCAGAAATAGGGCCAGACCTTCAGTTCCGGCAGGTCCGGCCGGATCAGCGCCGTGCCGGAAACCACGCCGCCGGGGATATAGCTCCAGTCGGCGCGATTGGCGCCGTAGGCCGTCGTCGCCGACTTGGCGCCGACGCCGGAGGCGAAGGCTTCGGTATTCTCGCCGGGATGGACGCCAAGCACGAAGTCGAGCGCCTCCAGTTGCAGGGTATCGGGCGTATATTGCGGCCACGCCTTGCGGAAGAAGTACTGCGATACGCCGAATTCCTGGATCTGCCAGCCGGCGCCCCAGATGTAAGGCTCATAGGGCACGCCATAGGGTGTATGCGTCGCCTTTTCGGTCAGCGACGCCTGGTAGGTCTTCACGGCGGCCGCCACGTCGCGGTTGAACGCCTTGTCCTTGATCAGCGGCATGGCGGGCGCCAGCACCGCGCCGGTCTGGTCGATATGGGCGGCGATGTCGGCCTTCATGCCGATGAGCCGCTCGACCAGGGCCGGATCGCCGGTGGTTTGCGCAAGTTCCGAAATCGCGAACACCTGGCTGCGCAGGGAGGTGGCGCGGCCGATGGCGTGGGCGTAAAGGTCTTGCGCGGCGCTGAGCGCATCCGCCGACATGGCCGGATTGGCGGTCTTCAGGACGCGCGATGCCGTCGCCAGTTCAGCGGCGGTGTCCAGTTCGCGATCGGGATTGTCCTCGGTGAACACCCAGCGATCGTCGTCGAGGCCGGACGTCGTCGCCGTCCTCTCGCCGGGCTTCAGCGTCGGGTCGTAGTCGAGCCCGTCGGTCTGGGTCGAGATGTCGCCCAACAGGGTATATTGGCTCAAATGCGGCTCGATGATGCCGCGATAGGTCCGCCCCAGGGCGTGATAACCGCCGAGCACGGAAAGCAGGCCGTGTTCGATCTGCTGGATGGCGTCGTTCTGGCCGTCCGGCTTGTGGATGTCGGCCTCCTTGGTCGTCTCATTGATGGTGGTGGCGTCGTAGTCGAGACCGAACTCCTCGACCATCTTCGATAGCAGCCACACCGTTCCCATCTGGCTTTCGACGCGCAGGTCGTAGTCGCCGGCGTCGTGCCAGCCGCCGGAATTGAGCCCGGCGATATGGTCGCCCGGCTTGTATTTGGTCAGGGTGTCCGGTCCCTGGTCGTAGCCGTCGAAATGGTCGCCGACCTGGGCCATGCGCACGTCATCCTGATGGTCGAGACCGTGCCAGGTGCGGTAGTTCTCGATCACCTTCATGTGGCACATCTGAATGGGCAGGAAGTATTCCAGCGTCGGCTGCCAGACGTAGCGGTCATAGACGTCGTCGCCGATCCTGAACGGTTGCGTGGTTTCGTCGCGGTAACCCAGCACATACATGCCGGGTTCGGTCACGGCCGACAGGTCGGCGGTCAGGTAGTTGTAGCGCAGCCATTGTCCCCATTCTTTCGGCTGGAAGCGCTGCACTTCCTGTTTGCCGGCGTCGGTCAGCTTGTAGAGGATCAGCGGATCGGCCTGCTGGTCGCGCAGGTCCTGCTCAATGACCACCGTCTTGGGCTGATCCGGGCGGTAGCCGACCTGGCTGACCTGCACCACCGGCTTGTAGCGCCAGTTCGGGTCGACATTCGGTGTCACCGTCCATACGATGGCGTCATGCGTCGCCCCCGGCCGGGTGATCTCGCGCACCACGTACCAGCCGTTGTTGAAGTTGCCGCGTCCGTCGAGCAGTTCCAGTTGCCCGGTGTCGCTTTCGATCTTCATGCGCTGCAGGTCGCTGTCCGGCGCGACGATCAGCGTCCTGCCCTCGGCCATCGGCGCGGTGATCTCCTGGCCGTGGTCGTCCGCGACCGGTCCGTCGGCCTGGCGCGGGAAAATGCCTTGGCTACCGTCCATGATCCACGCCTTGCCGAACAGGTCGCCGGGGAACAGCTCGAAATTGAAGCCGACCTTGCCCTCCCAGTCCTTCGGCAATGGCTTGTCGAGATCGACGGCGATATGGAAGCTGTCGCCCTCGCCCGGCGTGACGCGGACGTGATAGCTGAAGTTCAGGTCGGGGTAATCGATGGGATTGAAACCCTTGCGGTCCTTCGATTCGTCGGGATAGTGCAGGGTCTGACTGAGCGTATCGGTCGCGGCGTCGTAGCTCGCCTTGCCGTCTCCGGCCGGCATCGGCGACCATTGGCCGGGCGACGGTTCCAGCCGCAGGTCGCCATTGGCCGCCACGCGCGTGCCGTGCTGGATGACCGTAACGCCGGTCTGGTGGCCGTCTGGATAGATATCGGCGAATACCGTGACGTTCAGCCCCGGCGTCTCGAAATAGCCCTTGTCGTTAAGCTTCAGGTGAGGTTCGGCCAAGGCGGCGCCCGCCAGAACCCACAGCGATGCCGCCGTCAATAACGTCCGTTTCATCTCATCCTCCCAACGATCGGACCGCTTGTTCGGCCTCATTGTAATCGATATCAAGCCTATCGCCGCCCGCCGGCGCCGGCAAGCCACAAAGCGGAGGCCGATTAAAAAAGCCGGCCTGACAGACTGCAGGACATAACCGGTCATCGGGCCTTGGCCTGTTGCAAAGCGAGGCCCTCGACCGAAACCCTCGCATCCAATGGAAACCGATCACGCCTTCCGGCAACCAGGCATGAAGCCAAGTGAGTCGTATTTGATCTTTTCGTCGCCGGTATCTGCCGTTAAAGGAAGCGGCTGTTGCCTTTGAAGAGCGCCTGATGTCCCACCCCCAACTTCTGACCGGTCTCTCCGAGGTCGCCGCCGATTATGATGCCCTGCTGTGTGATATCTGGGGCGTGCTGCACAACGGTCGCCAGCATTTCCCGCCAGCCTACGAGGCGATCCGCAAATTCAAGGCCGAGCGCGGGCCGGTGGTGCTGATCTCCAATTCGCCGCGGCCGCGCGATGACCTGATCGCGCAACTGGCGTCGCTCGGCATCATGGAGGACGGCTTTTCCGACGTCATTTCGTCGGGCGACGCGACGCGCGAATACCTGCGCAAGTTCGCACCGTCCGGTCCGGCGTGGCGCATCGGTCCGGCGCGCGACGACGTGCTCTATGCCGGTATTGATATCAGCTTTACGTCGCAGCCCGAACTGGCCGCCTTCATTTCATGCAGCGGTCCCTTCGACGACGAGAACGATACTCTGGACCAGTATCAGCACGCCTTCACTATCGCGGCGGAGAAGAAGCTGGTCATGATCTGCGCCAATCCCGACAAGGTGGTGCAGCGCGGCGACAAGATCATCATGTGCGCCGGGTCGCTGGCCGACCTTTATGCCAGCCTCGGCGGGCCGGTCATCATGGCCGGCAAGCCCTACGCGCCGATCTACGAACTGTGCTACGCGGCTCTGGAAAAGCTGGGCGGCCAGCGGGTGGACAAGCGGCGCGTCCTGGCCGTCGGCGACGGCCTGCCGACCGACGTGCTGGGCGCCAACGGTCAGGGACTGGACCTGCTGTTCATCGCCGCCGGCATCCATGCCGCCGAGGCGATCGATGCCGAGGGCAAGCTCGATCCGCTGATGCTCAAGGCGCTGCTCGATGTCGAGACAGCCGAAGCGAAATATGTTGCCGGGGCATTAAGATGGTAGCCGGATCTTGAAACCTGTGTCGCGCTCTGAGGCAGGCAAAAAGAGGTCGTGTCATTTTGGGCCTCTTTTTTTCGGGTTACGTCCCTCCTGACAGCGTATGCCGGTAGACGATGAAGCCCGATTTTTCGGCAATTTTGTCGTAGAGGGCCTGGGCGGTCGCGTTGCTTTCGTGGGTGTGCCAGTAGATGCGCGACACACCGGCTTTTTGAGCGGCGCGATAGACCGCTTCGATCAGTCTGCGGCCGATGCCTTGGCCGCGCGCGGCTTCCGCTGTGAACAGGTCCTGCATGTAGCAGACCGGCGCGATCGCCGTGGTGCTGCGGTGGAAGAGGTAGTGCGCCAGACCGATCAACTGGCTGTCCTGTTCAGCAACCAGGGCGTGGACGGGTTCCGCCGGATCGAAAAGCCTGTCCCACAGGGCCTGCGTCACGGCTTCCGGCAGGGCGGTCTTGCCGGAGCGGCCATAGAAGGCGTTATAGCCGAGCCAAAGCGGCAGCCATCGGGCATAATCCTCGGGCAGGGCGCAGCGGACGATCATCGGACAGTTTCCACGATCAGGATTATCTTGGTCAGGCTTAACAGGTTCCGTCTATGATCCTTGATACACTTATGGTTACATGCTGAGCGACCGCCACGCCCAAAGAGGGGGATGTTTTGGATTTCGACAAGGACAGGGCGCTTGACTCCGACGGAGGCGGTATGCTCGTCCTCCGCTGCCGCGCCAGGAAAATCCGGCCGTCGAGCGATGACTTCCTCGCCGCCGCCGATGCCGCGGCGGAAGGCATCCAACGCGATTTTACGACGGAATCGATTGCCGACGCCGCGCCGATCCGGGTTTTCCGGGCTGCGTTGTCGCGTCACGGCTGGAACCCAAACCGGTACCGTATCTCGTCGGAAGCCCTGCTGCGCCGCCTCGTGCAGGCCAAGGGTTTTCCGAGGATCAACAATGTGGTGGATCTCAACAATGACCTGAGCCTGAAATCCCTGCTGCCGGTCGGTTCGTATGATCCACGCGGCGTCACGGGCCGGGTTTGCCTGCGCATGGCCATGGCGGGTGAAACGACGGATACCCTTTCGAAAGGGGCGCTCGATATGGCGGGCTGCATGGTCATCGCCGACGATGCGGGTCCTTTCGGGTCTCCCATAAACGATTCGCTGCGGTGCATGATCCGTGACGACACAACTGATTTCTTTATGGTTTTCTACGCCTTCACGGCTATTGACGTGAGAGCCGTCATGTCCGAGGCCGAGGTCATGGCGCCGGGGTGCGACGTCGAGATACTTGATGCCCGCGTCCTGTAGATAGTCGCATTCAGGCGCGTTGGGCCACAAAGACATCTATGAGATGCGCCGGCACGACGCGCGTCACCTTCAGGCCGCTGTCGGTCAATATCCTGGTCAGTTCAGGACGCGTTGGTGTCCAGGCCTGGAGGGATTTGATGTCGGCGGGGCTGTATATGCTGAGGAACCGCCGGTCGCGGCGCGCATCCTCCGACCAGTTGCCGATAAGAAGCGAGCCATTGGCCGACAGACGGGCATGCATCCGCCTGACCGCGGATACTATACCCGGATACCCGACCGTTTCGTCCCGGCCGACGGGGGCGCCAAAATGCGATATGGTTCCAAGCATGCAGGTGATCAACTCGAACTGGAACTCGTCGAAACTGCCCATGCCGTCACCCATGAAATCGCCGGAAACCAGCTTCACGCGGCTAAGCAGTTTCTTTTCGTTCAGCCTGCCCCTGGCGAACGCTATGCAGTCCCCATCCTCGTCAACCGCGACAATGCGGGCATCCCCCTTCAGTACCTCGCTCGTCAGCAAGGCGATGGGATAACGGGCCGTGCAGGTACCAATATCGAGATAGGAGCCGATTTTTTCGGTCTTCGTCAGCGTGCGGACAATCTCCTGGGCTGCGTTCAGTTCGCTTTCCTTGATCTCATGATCCGACGGCCGCAGACCATACTCGTATTTCGCGATCCAGTTCGAATCGTAATCGATGCGCTGCTTCCAGCGGTCAAGGTTCTGCCGCCGCCTGACCAGGAAAGGCTCGGACGCCTGGGCATTCTGCCACAAGGTTTCAAAGTAGGCCCGGGCGGTCTGCAAGTGAACGTCAAAATTTTCGAGCGTGTTCGGAAAGATCGCTATGCGGGCGATATGTCCCGTCTTTCCGCCCTGATAAAGATCGATTCTCGATGTGTCGAAGAGAGCGATTTCGGTCCCGCTGGCATCGCCCTGCCGGCGCAGTTCCTCGCTGAGCGTGCTGCTCCAGATGCGCGAGCCGTCGTCGAAGCCGATCTTGACCTGGCAGCCGTTGTCGATCAGGTCATTGATGTACCGCTCTATCTTCTGAAGATCGTTTTCCTTTTCCAGTATACGCTGCCGGTCGCCGAGACGCCGCATGATGCCGACTTCCTCGCGCTCCTCCATGAGGAAACTGTCGGAATCATGAGGCAGCAGGAAAAGCCGCCTTATGTCCGCGCCCTCCATCCCCCCGACCCTCGCCAGCATCTTCTTGTTGGCGGCCAGGACATCGCCGGCGTTGGACTGCCAGAAACCGGAACTGAAATAGGTCGTCGTCCAGAACGTCTTCTGGACAAGATCCAGGGCGTCGACATAGGCCTGCACGCACGCCTCATCCCCGAAGACGACCGGGTCATGCAGGGGTTGGGCGGGCGTTGACTCGGTCAGACGTCTTTCGATGTCGTCGATATGTTCGCGCTGGGTGGCCAGGACGGTGGCCAGACCATGTTCGGCGATACGTTCCCGTCTTTCCCTGCCGTCAACCGACTTGAGCCGGCGCACATCCTTTATGATTCGCCTGGCAATGTCGTCGCAACCGGCATTCAGCCGGGATTCGCTGCGCGTATCCAGCTCCAGATGCTGAAGGCCCTGGATGTCGGTAAGTTCATGGGCATTCCGTTCCAGGACAATGTAGGTGCGCTCAGGCCCCAGCCGCGCGACAAACATGCCCGCTTCGAAGACGACGTTGTCGCGCGGGCGAACCACCATCTGCTGTCCGTGCTGCCCCGGGTCGTCGGCTGCGAAAATGAAAATCCCGAAATCCGAATCTTCGAGGCGCCGCAACAGGGCGCTTAATATGTGCTCGTTATTGCCGACACCGGCGTCATCCTTCCAGGTATCGACATGGTCGCTTTCATCCGCAATGCGCAGGATGGCGGCGCGCAACGGCGTCACAATCCTGTCGTAGGCCTTTCCCGACGATCCTATGAATATGCGCACGCCTTCCGCCATCCCTGAATGAATGCTTGCCGTTAAACGAACTCAATTCCGTAACGGCGTCAATCACAATCTGACCACGCAATTCCTGCAGGATATTCCGGAAATTGTCGCCGGGCCCGGCGCACCCGGCACGACGAGGTGGCGGCAGACCGGGTCTGCCGCCACCTCACACCATCGCAATATGTCACCGGCGGTTCTGCGACCGCGTCGATGTCTTTGCTTGTTATCCTGATTAGTCGAACAGGGCGTCGATGTCGTCCTGGGACGCCGGCTTGCTGAGGTCGGCATCGTTGTCGACCGTGAAGTCGAACAGGGCGTCGATGTCGCTCTGCGAATTGGAAGGCGCTTCCGCAGCAGGCGCCGGGGCGGGTTTCGGCGCGGGCGCCGGGGCTGCCGCGGCAGGCTTGATCGCGGGAGACGGCGCCGGCGCCGGGGTCGCTTCGACAGCCGGGACTTCGTCGAACATCGCGTCGATGGCGTCCTGGCGAGTCTCCGGGCCGTTCAGCGCCGGACCGTTGAGCAGCAGGTCATGCTTGCGCTTTTCGTCCTCTGTCATCTCGGCCGGCTTGTCGTCGACGCCGAGCGTGTTGGCCAGGCGGCCGACGCGTTCCTCGATCTGCTTGAGGACATTGACGACCTTCGACACGCGCTGGCCGGTGATGTCCTGGAACGAACAGGCCTCGAAGATCTTCATGACCTCGTCGTCGACGCGCGACTTGTAGTCGGCTTCCGAGCCATCCATGCCCATGATCGCCTCGGCGGAGTTCATGATGGCGTGGGTGGCGTTCTCGGTATCGCGGGTGATGGCTTCAAGCTCGGCGCCGGCGGTCGGGATACGTTCCTGCGAAATGTCGTGGGGACGCATTTCGCGGATCTCTTCCTTGGCCTTGGCGATATAGCCGGCGATGATGCGGAACTCCTCGGAGCGGCGCTTGTCGAGTTGCTGGAAGAAACCGCGCATCAGGGCGACCAGCGCCTCGGACTGCTGCATCAGGTTAATGAGCTTGGGCTCAAGCTCGCCGACCAGGGCAGGATCAAAATCCTCCCGATCGCGCGGTTCGGCCCTCTTTTGTGCAGTCAGCGGCATGATATTTCCAACAAGAATAAGACTATTACGATACTGCGCAGGCTTCAGAACTCGCCGAGGACGGCCGTAATCTTCTGCTTCAGCGTCGCCGCATTGAACGGTTTAACGATGTAATTGTTAACGCCGGCTTTCTTGGCGGCGATGACGTTCTCGGTCTTGCTTTCGGCGGTGACCATGATGAACGGCGTGCGCTTCAGGCCGTCATCGGCGCGGACCTTGAGCAGCAGCTCGTAACCCGTCATCGGTTCCATGTTCCAGTCGGAGATGACCAGGCCGTAGTTCGACCGCTTCATCTTGTCGAGCGCCTCGGTGCCGTCCGAAGCCTCCTCGACGTTCTCAAAGCCCAGTTGCTTGAGCAGGTTGGAAATGATCCGCAGCATGGTCTTGTAGTCGTCGACCACCAGGACCGGCATGGACATATCGATGGCCATGTGTGTAACGCCCCACTTTTTCTAAGCGGGCCCGCAACACGCAGGCCCTTCGGTTAAGACAGGGGCCATAGTGGACCAAAGCGGATAAAATCAGGTTAAGAGCGTTTTTGATTTTTATTCAATAAAATCAACAATATATCCTATATTAACCACGAATCATGGTGAAAGCTCGCCGCTTGATCCGGCTTTTGGTCCGACCATGCCGGCCGTTTTGCGCCGCCGTCGCCTCTTGGCACGTTGCGCGGCTTCGATTATGCCGGGGACATGAGCAACGCCTTCTATCTCGATGAACTGACGCCGGGCCAGACGGCCATGCGCGCCTTCGCCGTCACCGACGCCGCCATCGCGGACTTCGCCGAGGTGTCGACCGACCACAATCCGGTCCATGTCGACGAAGAATTCGCGAAAGCCTCGCCGTTCAGGGGCCGGATCGCGCACGGCATGTTGATGGGTGCGTGGATTTCGGCGACCCTGGCCGGCGAGCTTCCGGGGCGCGGGGCGATCTACGTGTCGCAGAGCCTGAACTTCAAGCGCGCCGTCCGCCCGGGGGACGAGGCCGAGGTCGCCGTCACCATTACCGATATCGATCTGAGATCCGGCCATGTGACGCTTTCGACCGTGGTCAAGGTGCGCAACAAGACCATGGTTGACGGCACGGCCGTGGTCATTGCCCCCAAGCGGCCAGCATGAAGACTCATCCGCTCGACAATCAGCGCTACCACTGGACCGTGTTCGAGCCGGGCAATCTTGAGGTTGTCGAACTGTGGATCGAGGACGATGGCGCGGTCAGCATGTTCGGCGAGATTCCGCCCGGCACCTACGCCTCGATCGGCAGCTTCGACGGCGTCCATCTCGGCCACGTCATGGTGATGGACCAGGCGCTGAACCGCACGGTTGTCGGGCCGCATACGGTTATCTTCTTTGATCCGCATCCGCACAGCTTCTTCAAGCCCAACGATCCGCCGTTCCGCCTCAGCCGCATCCAGCAGCAGATGCAGATGTTCGAGGGACTGGAGATGGATTACGCCGTCATCGTCCGCTTCGACGCCAACCTGGCGCGGATGTCGCCGGAGGATTTCGCAAAGAAAGTGCTCAAGGACGCGCTGGGAATCGCCTTCATCGGCTGCGGCTTCGACTTCAATTTCGGCGCGAAGGGCGCCGGCAAGGCCGAGGACCTGCAACGTTTCGGCGATATATACGGTTTCGAGGTCGCGGTTCTGCCGCGCCAGGACAGCCCGGACGGACAGAAGCTGTCATCGACCGCCGTGCGCGCGGCGCTGAAGGACGCGGACCTGAAGACGGTAGAGGCGATCCTCGCCCGGCCATGGAGCATCCTCGGCGAGGTCGTGGCCGGCGCGCAAAAGGGCCGGACCATAGGCTTTCCGACGCTCAATATCGAGCTTGGGCCGTATGTGCGCCCGAAATACGGCGTCTATGTCACCGAGACGCGGATCAATCGCGGACCATGGATCAGGGGCGTCAGCAATATCGGCATTCGCCCGACGGTCGGCGGCGATATCGAACTTCTGGAGACCTATCTGTTCGACTTCGACGAGGACGTCTATGGCGCGTTCGTCGAGACGGCGCTGCTGGACTATGTCCGGCCCGAGGCGAAGTTCGATTCGTTCGACGTACTCAAGGACGAGATCGCGCGCGATGTCGAGCGCGCCAAGGCGTGGTTCGCGGCCAAGAGCTGAATATGGTGCTCCCTATGCGAGGGAAACCGCAGATTACGCAGATTTTCCTCGCTTTGATAACCACACCAGCGCTCTTGTCACATTCAAGGATATGAACCCCGAACCACACGAAAAGTACGACAAGACACGAACTTCATGGCAAATAAGCCTCGCCTGAGTGTGAAATCTCTTCCCTCATCGACGCGCAAAGCGCGTCTTTACCCATGTTCCGTTCAACCTCGGCGCCGGTGGCTTGCGAAGATTTTTTGTATCTTTTCGTACTTTTCGTGTGGTTCGTGGTTCAAAAAGCCTAGGCCGGCCCAGCGCTCATAATCACCTGTAGCGTTCTGAAAAATCTGCGTTCATCTGCGTAATCTGCGGCTGAACCTAACCCAGGTGGCCGAACCAGGCGCGGATCGAGCCGAGGAGATCGCCTGGCGCCAGGTTATACAGATGGCAGGTGATCGAAATCGCCACCGCAACCGTGGCGATGAAGAGGCCGGAATTGATATAGCCGTAGAACTGCGAAAAGCGCACCTTGTGACGCATGTCGCGGCGCTCGCTCGCCTTCTGCCAGCCGAGGTCGGCCTGGCCGAGATGGTCTTCCAGCCGCCACAGGTAGTTGCCGATGTTGCGAATGCTGGCCGCTGAGCGCGCCGTCGAGATACTGAGGATGATGACCAGGGCGCAGGGCAGCCACGCCGAACCTATCCGCAGCCAGACGTCGGCCGGCTGGGGCGGCGGCAGGGTCAGGAGCCAGGCGATGATCGCCGAAATGCCGGTAAGATAAAAGCGGAACGAGTCGTTCAGTTCCTTGAACAGGTACAGCATCTCGGCGCGCAGGGCGCGATACTCCTCGATGTGGAAAGTTACGGTGTCTTCTTCCATCTCGCGCCCCGCCGTCACGCGACGACCCTACCAGATCGTCGGGCGGCGGCAAATCCCTGCACCTGACGGACGACTCGAGCCAAAAAAGCGGAGCCAGGGCTGGCTGGCTCCGTTCCATCAGCAGATCAGTCGCAAGGCGTTCTGACCCTGACGGAATAATCGCCCACCACGCCCCAGGACGTGGTCTGGCCGTCGCAGCCGACAAAGGTGTGGCCGACGATGTAGTCGGGGTTGCCGTAGTTGTACCAGGTGTTTTCGATCGAATATGCACGCTGATAAGCCCAACCGTTCGTCGCGGTGAACCCAGCGGCCGCCACGGCCAGGATAATGCCGGCCTTGAGCAAGGACATCCTCTTCATAATACCCTCCGTCAGTTGAATCGGCGACATGAAAATCGCCGGCAGGCTGTATATCACAATTTTAGATTGTTAACACACTACCACAGGAAGATTTTTCGACCATTTCAGCATTCGCAACGCTGGCGCGCCGCCTCGACACGAGCAGTGGCAGCGCAGACGGCGTCGGGCATGCCGGCCGACGTGCATGGCCGGCGAGCGCCGGAAAGGCGGCCATGAAGTAGCCAGGCACAATGATTAGTAAGCGCTTCGCCAGATGGCGCTGTCATAGCCCGTCCGCGCGATGGCACACGCAAGCTGGCGGCTACTTCGCCTTGACGGTCCTAAGCGTATTCGTGTCGAACACCTGGATTTCGCTGCCGTAGTCGATATAGACGACGTGGGTCGGATCGTCCGGCATGACCTCGAAGACGCGGTCGCCATCCATGGCCACGCCCATCGCGCCGCACGGCGGGGTGGCGTCGCCTTCGCCGGTCTTGACCGTCTGGTCCCATTTCGCCTTGGCCGCGCCGGTGGGGGCAAGCTGGTAGAGCTTGCGCCTGGAATAGTCGGGATTGAGCGGGTCCTGGCCGGTTTCGAAGGCGCAGGCCGCCGTTTCAGGGCCCGGCGATGCCAGGCGCACCTGGGGCAGGATCGATTCGACCGGAGCGTCGGCGGCCTTGGCGAAGGTGCGAATGACTGGCGAATAGCTGCCGCTGTCGTCGTCGGCACGATGGCTGACCAGGGCGAAGCCCGGAAGGGTCTCGTCGGCGACCATGTGCAGGTTGCTCGAATCGGGCCCGCAGGCGAACGACCAGATCGAGAGGGTCTTGCCGGTGACCTGCTGCCAGGTGCAGCCCTTGAAGGTGTCGGCGGCGGCCTGCATCGGCGCCGGCGGAGCGCTGGGCTTCGGAGCGCACGCAGCCATGACCATCACCGCAAACCCCAGTCCGACCAGCGACTTCATGACCCTCTCCCATATGTCCGCGCCGACATAATCGCGCAATTTGGGCAAAAGCAAGTCAGAGCCGCCGGACGGGCTGGCGAAGCAGAGTCCTGAGCTTTTCCGGCGCAACCTTGCGCGGATCGCCGAGGTAGATTTCATGGTGATGGCCGTTTTCGGCGAGACCCTGTGCCGGCAGCCAATCCTTGTGCAGGCGGGCGAGCGCCGGGCCTTCGTCGTCATAGGCACCGATGTGGAGTATCTGCGCGCAGAGGCCTTCGTCGAGCGTTTCGAGGCGCACTTTTTCCACACCCGGCAGGCCCTTTTTCATCAGCACCTCGGCGCGGGCAGCGGCGAGGTGCGCCGCCGTGATCCACTCGGGCTGAAGAATCATCAGGGTCCACGACCATTTCGATTTCTCGCGGGTGATGAAGCTTTGCATGTCGTCCGACCACCACAGGCCTTCGAGCGGGCCGACGACATAGTCGCGGCCGTAGGCGCGCTTCGACATGAATTTCAGCGTATACGACAAAGAATAGAGCGCCTCGATGGCGTGCTGGTATTCCGGAGCGATGTTCGGGTCGCCGTGGCCGTCGAACATCAGGTACGGCAAAGGCGGCACCTCGACCAGCGCGAAATCCTTTGTCGGTGCGCTGTAAAGGGATTTGTACTCGGTCTTGAAATCGATCTTGGACATGAAGGCACCCTACGCCGCCTTTCGCCGGTTTGTGGCAGCAGTCACGGCCTCCGCCACGGCAGGCCGGCGATGACACCGAACAGCAGCGACGAGACCGCCGCCAGGGCCATGACCGAGAGGCTCAACTCGACCGCGGCGAAAACGTCGCGCAAATGGACAAGGTCAGCGACAAGCGCCGGAATGCCCGAGCCAATCACGGCGGTGGCTATATAGAGCACGGCCGTCGGCGGCCTGCCCTTGCGCACGGCGGCGACGCTCATATTGACGAAGCCAAGCCAGATCATGCCGGCGGCGAAGCTCATGGCGACCAGCAGGGTAAAGTCCTGGCCCTGGGCCAGCCTGTGGCCCAAGACATAGGCCAGCCCGGCCCACAGCAGAGGCACGGCGAAGAAGGCGAGCATGGCGCGGGTGACTTTCATGGTCGAAGCCGAAAAATGGACAGGCAATGGTAAATAGTCATCTGCCGCTATGCAACACGGGTCCCACGACCAGAAACGCTTCACAACGGCTCGCCTGAAGTATATCGCTTGTTATCCCCGGACTGGATGCCTCCCTGTAAAGGAAACAAGATGCTTGTCGCGACTGCCATGGCCGCTGTCTTAATCACCGGTGACGGGAATGGTTCCACCGAGTTTATCCATCTCCGTCTTGTCCATACGCTCTCCGGGACGGAGGGCCTAAGGGTCGAAATACGCAATGAGAGCGGTGACGACATGTGCCTGCCGGGTAACTATTTTTCCGCCTATTCCGTGGAGCTGAAATCCGATGGCGAGGACAAGCACGGCCAGGGTATCGTGGGTCGGCCAGCGCCAGAGTGTGTGATCTTACGGGCGAAGGGACGCCTGACATATACCTACAATCTGAGCGAACTGTTTCCAGGAAATGTCCTGGCCGGAAAGCGCGTGTGCTTTGAATTTGTCTGGAAACCGCTTTCCCAAGTTAAGTCCCGGAATGAATATCAGACTTTCGACCAACAGGAGCAGGTGTGTATAGACCTGCCCCAAACCTGGCCATAAAGATTGACCCCGGCGGGCCGCCCCCCCTTCCCACGCTCTTTCCGCTCTGATAAGGCCAGAGGCATGTCGATGTTACGGGCCGCGATACGAATTTAGCGCCCGGTGCGCCAAGCGCGTGCCGGGGAATGCACCCTGCCTATTGCCGACATCCTTTTACGCGACCTGACAGCCATGCTCGAAACCGACACCGAAACGACCCGCGATTATCGCGACACCGTCTTCCTGCCCGAAACCGCCTTTCCGATGCGCGCCGGCCTGCCCAAGGCCGAGCCGGAGATGCTGGCCAGGTGGGCCGAGGCCGACCTTTATCACGCCGTGCGCAAGGCCCGCCAAAAGGCAGGCAGCCCGCTGTTCGTGCTGCACGACGGCCCGCCCTACGCCAATGGCAACATCCACATCGGCCACGCCCTCAACAAGATCCTGAAGGACTTCGTCGTGCGCTCGAAGTTCCTGATGGGCTACGATGTCGACTATGTGCCGGGCTGGGATTGTCACGGCCTGCCGATCGAATGGAAGATCGAAGAGGGCTTCCGGGCGACAGGCCGCAGGAAGGACGAGGTGCCGGCGGCCGAGTTCCGCAAGGCCTGCCGCGACTACGCCACCCAGTGGATCGATGTCCAGCGCGAGGAATTCAAGCGCCTGGGCGTGCTCGGTGAATGGGAAAAGCGCTACGCCACCATGGACTTCGCCACAGAGGCCAGGGTAACGGCGGAGTTCCACAAGTTCCTCATGTCGGGCCAGCTTTACCGCGGCTCCAAGCCGGTGATGTGGTCGCCGGTCGAGCGCACCGCCCTGGCCGACGCCGAGGTCGAGTATCATCCGCACGTTTCGCCGGCGGTCTTCGTCAAGTTCCCGGTGCGCGAGATCTCGCTGCGCCTGTGGACCCTGCCGCCGGACCATCACCCCGGCAAGAACTACGACCGCGCCAGCGTCGTCATCTGGACGACGACGCCGTGGACCATTCCCGCCAACCGCGCCGTCAGCTTCAATCCGAATATCGACTATTCGATCTATGAGGTCAGCGAGGTCGCGTCCGAGGAAGAGTTGGGCTTCAAACCGTGGGCCGAGGTCGGCGAGCGCCTGATCGTCGCCGAGAAGCTGGCCGAAAACCTGCGCAAGGCCGCCAATATCAAGTCGTGGCGGCTGATGGCCGGCCGCATCGCGTGGGAGGAGATGATCCTGGCCCACCCGCTGGCCAAGCTCGACGACGGTTATGGCTTCGACGTGCCGATGCTGGCCGGCGACCACGTCACCGACGAGGCGGGTACGGGCTTCGTCCACACGGCGCCGGGCCACGGCGCCGACGACTATAATGTCTGGCTGAAGTCGGGCCGGCCGCTGGATTCGATTCCCGATACGGTCGATCCCGACGGCGCCTACTACGCTCATGTGCCTTTGTTTGGCGGGCTCAAGGTACTGGAGACCGAGGGCAAGAACGCCGGCAAGTTCGGCACGGCCAACAAGGTGGTGATGGACAAGCTGATCGAGGCCGGCAACCTGCTGGCGCGCGAGCGGCTGGAACATTCCTATCCGCATTCGTGGCGGTCCAAGGCGCCTGTCATCTTCAGGAATACGCCCCAGTGGTTTATTCGCATGGATGGCGGTGACGAGGATACCCTTCGCCAGAAGGCGCTGGCGGCGATCCATGATACCGAATTCTTCCCGGCATCGGGCAAGAACCGTATTCAGGCGATGGTCGAGACGCGGCCGGACTGGCTGATCAGCCGCCAGCGCAACTGGGGCACGCCGCTGGCCATGTATGTCGACAAGGCGACCGGTGAGCCCCTGCGCGACGCCGCCGTCAACAAGCGCATCACCGACCTGATCGCCGCGGAAGGCGCCGACGCCTGGTTCACCCGGCCCGACGGCGACTTCCTCGGTAACGACCACGACCCGGACGCCTATGAGAAGATCACCGATATCCTCGATGTCTGGTTCGATTCCGGCTGCACCCACGCCTTTACGCTGGAAGGCCGCAAGGATTCGAAATGGCCGGCCGACCTCTATCTCGAAGGCTCCGACCAGCACCGCGGCTGGTTCCAGTCGTCGCTGCTCGAAAGCTGCGGCACGCGCAGCCGGGCGCCCTACAACGCCGTACTCACCCACGGTTTCGTCCTCGACGAGAAGGGCGAGAAGATGTCGAAGTCGGCGGGCAATGTCACCGCGCCGCAGGACATCGCTAGGGAATCGGGCGTCGAGATCCTGCGCCTGTGGGTGGCGCTGGCCGACTATTCCGAAGACCTGCGCATCGGCAAGCAGATCATCCAGACCACGGTCGACGCCTATCGCAAGCTGCGCAACACCGTGCGCTATCTGCTCGGCGCGCTCAACGGCTACAGCGACAGGGAAGCGGTCGGCTACGGCGATCTGCCGCCCTTGGAACGCTACATTCTGAGCGAAGTCCACCGCCTCGACGCGACGGTACGCGAAGCCTATGCGCGCTACGACTTCGCCGACGTCATCCGGCCGGTTTCGGAATTCTGCTCGCAGACCCTGTCGGCACTGTATTTTGACATCCGCAAGGACAGCCTCTATTGCGACCAGCCGGACGCCTTGCGCCGCCGCGCCTGCCGCACCGTCATGAACATCGTGTTCGAGCGCCTGACGCTGTGGCTGGCGCCGATCATGACCTTCACCATGGAAGAGGCCTGGGCCAGCCGCAATCCTGATGCGAAAGCCAACCTGTTTCGCGTGCTGGAGCCCGTCAGCGACGACTGGCACTCGGCCTTCGAGGCCGACCGCTGGGCGCGCATCGAGACGGTGCTCGGCGTTGTCACCGCCGCGCTCGAGGACAAGCGCCGCGACAAGACGATCGGCTCGGCGCTGGAAGCCGCGCCAGTCGTCTGTCTCAGCGATGGCAGCCTCATCGAAGCCTTCGACAGCATCGATCCCGCCGAGGTCTTCCGCACCTCTCAGGCGACATTCAATTTCGACGCCGCGCCGGCCGATGCCTTCCGGCTCGACGGCGTGCCGATGGTAACCGTGGCCTTCCATATGGCGGACGGTCACAAGTGCGACCGCTGCTGGCGCATCCTGCCCGAAGTCAAGCCGGAGATGAAGCTGTGTCTGCGCTGTGAGGAAGCGGTGGCTGAATGGGACGCGAACCATGCTTGATTACATCAGACACGTCATCGCCCTGCCGGTGACGCGGATGGGCCTGCGCTGCCTGTTCCTGGCCGTGTTCGTGGTGGTGCTCGACCAGGCGACCAAGGCCTGGGTGCTGGGCGGCCTGCATTTCCGCTACGAAGGCGAGCACGTCACGATTTTGCCCTTCTTTTCGCTCACCTTCGTCAAGAACACCGGCATGAGCTTCGGCCTGTTCGGCCACAGCGACTTCGGGCGCTGGCTGCTGACGGTCTTCCAGCTTGTGGCGGCGGGGGCCCTGGCCTACGGCACCACCAAGGGCAAGACGCCGCTGATCGCCCTGGCCCTGGCCGGGATTTCCGGCGGGGCGCTGGGCAACGCCATCGACCGCATCCGCTTCGGGTGGGTCGTCGACTTTCTCGACTTTTCGGGGACGCATGTCTTCCCGTGGGTCTTCAATGTCGCCGACAGCGCCATCTGCATCGGGGTCGGCCTGCTGCTGTGGTCCTTCGTCCAGGCCGAGCGCAAGGCGAAGACGGCGGCGCCGGATGCGTGAGCCCCTTGGCAGGGGGCGAATTAACGGGTATCACTCCTCGCGGATGAACGCCGCGGCGGGCATATGGAGCAAAAGATGAAGTCGGTTCTAATGGCAGCGGGTCTGGTCTGCCTCATGGGCGTCAGCCTGACGGGGTGCGAATCCACCAAGAACGCGCTTGGCCTGAACAAGGTGGTACCGGACGAATTCCGTGTCGTCACCAAGGCGCCGCTGGTCGTGCCGCCCGACTATGCCCTGCGTCCGCCCAATCCGGGTGAGCCGCGCCCGCAGGAACTGCAGCCGGAAAGCGCCGCGCGCCAGGCCCTGCTCGGCCAGCGCGACGCCGTCAATCGCACGCCGGGCGAGCAGCTGTTCGTCGCCCAGGCCGGCGGCGACAAGGCCGATCCGCTGGCGCGCTACGTCGTCGATGACGAATTCGGCGACCTTGCCTACAAGGAACCTTCGTTCGCCGACATGGTCATGTTCTGGCACAAGCCGAAGGTGGCCGGCGAAGCCGATGAGAACACCACGATCGGCGACGAGGTCACGACCGTCGACGCCGCCACCGAGGCCAGCCGCCTGCAGGCCCTGACCGGCGGCCAGCCGATCATCATCGCCCAGAAGCGCGACCCCAAGTTCAAGCTTCCGGGCCTCTGAGATTAAAAAAAGTTTAACTTGCCGCACGGCCGGAAAAGGCGTTCCTCAGGGACGCCTTTTTGTTGTTCTTTCTTGTTGTTTGGGAGAGTCCGATGAAGTCCAGCCTTCTCCTTGCCACCGCCGGCCTGCTGGCCCTCGCCGCCCCGGCTTTTGCCGACACTACCCCCGAATGCGCGTCCGGCGCCACGCTCGACCAGCGCGTCGCCGGCGTCATGGCTCACGCCGACCGGCCGGCCGATCAGGTCGCCATGGACGCCAACCGGACGAGCGAAACGCGCTTTGTCCTCGGCTACATCGAGCCGGGCGATCATGTCCTCGACCTCGGTTCGGGCCCGGGCTATGCCAGCATGCTGCTGTCGGCGGCGATCTGCGATGGCCAGCTCGATTCGCAGAACCCGCCGGAATGGGACGCCAAGTACGGCGACGACAAGGCGCGCACCGCCATGGCGGCGGCGCGTCCCAACGTCCATCTGATCTCGACCACCTTCGACGGCGTCCCTCAGCCGGCGCAGCCCTATGACGCCATCTTCGTCGGCACGATCTATCACGATACCTATAATGTCGTCGGCCACGACGCCCTGAAGCTCGACATGGCCTTGTTCAATGCCTTGAAGCCCGGCGGGCTGGTCATCCTGACCGACCACAGGACGGTGGACGGCGCCGGCGCGACCCAGACCGACAGCCTGCATCGCATCGACAAGGCGACTGTGCTGGCCGACTTCAAAGCGGCTGGTTTCGAGCTGGTGGCCGACAGCGATGCCCTGGCCAATCCCGCCGACGATCATAGCAAGATCGTCTTCGATCCGTCCATTCGCGGCCACACCGACCGCATGGCCCTCGTTTTCCGCAAGCCCAACTAAGGAGGCCGTCTTGACCCTTCGCCTTATCGCTCCATTTGTCGCCGCCCTCGTCCTCGCCGCGACCGCCGCCCATGCCCAGTCCGAGTGCGCCGCCGACGCCTCGGTCGATACGCGCCTGACCGCCGCCGAAGCGCGCGCCGACCGGCCGGACAAGCAGAAGGACCTCGATGCCGTTCGCGACAGCGAGGACCGGTTCTTTCTGCAGTATGTCAAACCGGGCGACCACGTCCTCGACCTCGGCGCCGGCGGCGGCTATTCGTCGATGATCCTGTCGGCGGCGGTATGCGGCGGCTCGGTCGACGCCCAGAACCCGGCCGACTGGACGTCGAACCCCAACGCCCAGGCGGCGTGGGCGGCCATGACGGCGGCGCGGCCCAATCTTCATGTGGTCAGCAGCGATTTCGGTAAGGTGCCGATGCCGGCCCAGCCCTACGACGTCGTCTTCATCGGCACCATCTATCACGACACCTATAACGAGGACGGGGCGGACGCCGTGGCCATGGACAAGAACCTGATGGCCGATATGAAGTCCGGCGGCCTGGTTGTCGTCATCGACCATAATGCCGTGGCCGGCAGCGGCGCGGCGGCGACCAACACGCTCCACCGCATCGACAAGGCGCAGGTCCTGGCCGACTTCAAGGCGGCGGGCTTCGAGCTGGTGACCGACAGCGACGCCCTGGCCAATCCCGCCGACGACCGGACGCTGAAGGTGTTCGATCCGGCCATTCGCGGCCATACCGACCGCATGGCGCTGGTGTTCAGGAAGCCGTAAGCAAGGATTTAACCCCGAAAAGCACGAAAAATACGAAAACAGGAACCTCAATACATTCTGCCAGCTACGGCGTCTGGCGGATGAATTGTGATCGACGCGCAAAGCGCGTCGTCTTTCGTCGCATTGTCTTGCCCTTAGTCCACCATTACCCGCCGGATTTTTATGAGGCCACCTGTTCCAGTCGGCGCCTATCCTTGACTGAGGTCTTCCTTTCTTGCCCAGGGACCGACTCCGCCTATATTGGGAAGCATGTCCGCCATCCAGCGCCTGCCCCAGGATACCATCAACCGCATCGCCGCCGGAGAAGTCGTCGAGCGCCCGGCGTCGGCGATCAAGGAACTGGTCGAAAACGCCATCGACGCCGGTGCGCGCCAGATCGACATCCGCGCGGAACAGGGCGGGCTGTCGCGGATTCTCGTCGAGGACAACGGCTCGGGCATGGCGGGACCGGACCTGGAACTGGCCATCGAGCGCCATGCCACCTCGAAGCTGAAGCCGCAGCCTGACGGGACGTGGGACCTGCTGCACATCGAAACGCTCGGTTTTCGCGGCGAGGCCCTGCCGTCGATGGGGTCGGTGGCGCGGTTGACCCTGACGTCGAAGACGATGGCGGCGAAGGTCGCGCTGAGCATCGCCGTCGATGGCGGCGCGGTGTCGGGCCTGCGCCCAGCGTCATTTTCGCGCGAACACGGCACCCGCGTCGAACTTAACGACCTGTTCTACGCCACGCCGGCGCGGCTTAAATTCATGAAGTCGGAGCGCTCGGAGAACCTGGCCATCGCTGAAGAGGTCAAGCGCCAGGCGATGGCGCACGAGGATGTCGGCTTCACGCTCGAACTGGATGGCAAACGGACGTTGAAACTGTATGCCGAGACGGCGGGTTTCGACGGGCGTCTGCGGCGGCTGGCGGCCTTGCTGGGCGCGGATTTCGCCGACAACGCCCTGCTGATCGACCAGGCGCGCGAGGGCGTGCGCCTGTCGGGGTTTGCCGGCCTGCCGACCTTTTCGCGCGGCAACGCCCTGCATCAATATCTGTTCGTCAACAACCGGCCGGTGCGCGACAAGCTGCTGGCCGGGGCCCTGCGCGCCGCCTATGCCGATTTCCTGGCGCGCGACCGCCATCCCCTGGCGGCGTTGTTCGTCGAGATCGACTCCCAGGAACTCGACGTCAATGTCCACCCGGCCAAGACCGAGGTCCGTTTCCGTGATCCCAACCTGGTGCGCGGCCTGATCATCGGCGCGTTGAAACACGCCTTGGCCTCGGCCGGCCACCGCGCCGCGACCATCACCGCGCAGGCGGCGATCAGCGGATTCCGCCCGCAATCAAGCGTCCAGCCCCTGCTCAACCTCAACCGGCCGATGCCGTCGCAGATCGCCGCCGTGCGGCCCTATCTGAGCGGCTATCAGCCGCAAACCTTTGCGCCGCAAGGCCGCGTCGAGGAGGTGATGACCGAGTTACATCCAGCCGAACTGGGCGTGTCGGAAGCGCCAGCCGTGGCGGTGATCGATGTTTCACCCGACATAAAGCCGTTTCCGCTCGGCGCGGCGCGGGCACAAATTCACGAGACCTATGTCATCGCCCAGACCGAGGACGGGCTGATCATTGTCGACCAGCACGCAGCTCATGAACGGCTGGTCTACGAACAGATGAAGCAGGAAATGGCCGATGGCCACGTCCAGGCCCAGGCATTGCTGATCCCCGAAATCGTCGATCTCGAACGCGAGGAGGTGGCGCGGCTGATGGCGCGCGGCGACGACCTCGCGGCGATGGGCCTGGCGGTCGAAACCTTCGGTCCGACCAGCGTGCTGGTGCGTGAAATCCCGGCGTTGCTGGGCGATTGCGATATCTCGGGCCTGGTCCGCGACCTTGTCGACGACCTGACCGAGCACGGCGAACTGCTGGCGCTGAAGGAACGGATGGCGGAGATTTGCGGCGACCATGCCTGCCGCCACAGCGTGCGCGCCGGGCGGCGGCTCAATGCTGAAGAAATGAACGCCCTGCTGCGCCAGATGGAAGCGACGCCGCATTCCGGCCAGTGCAATCATGGCCGGCCGACCTATGTCGAGCTCAAGCTGAAGGACATCGAGAAGTTGTTCGGGCGGCGGTGACCGCGGCGCTTATTCAGCACCGCGACTTTGACACCCGCTCCCTGCCGGCCGCGGGACGGCCGGCATAAGAAACCCATAAAAAACCCGCGTCCAGAGGGACAACGGGTGCGGGCAAAATCAGTGGGTAAAATTGAGGATAATCAGGCCGAGACCGACGACACCTGCCCACGCCTGAACGCTGAGACCAGCGATCAAAAGAAGCTTCAGCGCGTCCGGACGTCCTTTTGACGACTTGGTTTTTACCGCTTGAACCGCTTGGTTTTCCATCACCTAGACCCCTAAACTTTTTATTAGTCGGTACACTGGCGTCAGCAATTTACATGCCGTTTTTATGTGTTTACGCCTTGTTAGGGACATATTGTGGATAAGAGGCGGGGGGCGTCAAGCCAGAATATTTAAGCGTGCGTTAATTTTGCCACTTAGCGTTTATTTACTATTTTTTTATATAAAGAAATCAGTATTTTATGAAATAAAAATTTTTTGTTTCAGGAATAAAACCTGCGCCGCGCCGTAGTTTTTAGTGTTGATTTTTTCCCACACTTCTGTTGCAAAATCATCCTCATCGGCAGCCCGTTCGAAGACGATGACAGCGTCTTTTGATAACCAGTTACCGCTCACCAGGCAATCCAGGGCCTTTTCCCCCAAGCCTTTGCGATAGGGCGGATCGAGGAAAACGAGATCGAAGGCTTCCGCCTCTCCGCCCGGACGGGCGCCCAACTGGGTTGCATCACGGCGGTGCACCCGGGTTGTGCCAAAAAGGCCGAAGGTTTCGGCGTTGTCCCGAATTGCGCCACGTGCGGCATCATCCGTTTCAACGAAGAGACAGAACCGGGCGCCGCGCGACAGGGCCTCGAAGCCAAGCGCGCCGGAGCCGGCGAACACGTCCATCACCCGCGCGCCATCGAGCGCCGGCGCCCAGTCGGCATGGGCCAGGATATTGAATACCGCCTCGCGGGTACGGTCCGAGGTCGGGCGCGTGGTGCGCCCGTCGGGCACGGCCAGGGCCCGCCCGCGAAACTGGCCGCCGACTATTCTCATTCAGGACGCGGCTTGCGCGGGGCCGGGCGGCCGCCGGGGCGGGGACCGGACTTGAAGCCACCCTGACGGGGGCCGCGCGAACCTTCGTTGCGAGGCTTGTCCCCGAAGGCCGGGCGTTCACCACCGCGCTTATAGCCGCCCTCGCCTTCCATGCGCGGGGCAGAGGATTTCCCGGCGTAGGGTTTCTTGAAACCACCCTCGCCTTGCGAGCCTTCGCGCCTTGGGCGATCGCCATCGAAACGCGGCTTGCGCGGACCTTCGTTCCGAGAACCTTCGTTCCGAGAACGATCACCGAAGCCGGAGCGGTCACTCTCGCGCCTGTAGCTGCCTTCACCTTCCGAGCGGGGAGCGTAGGACTTTTTGGCATACGGCTTCTTGAAGCCACCTTCACCTTGCGATCCCTCACCTCTCGGGCGGTCGCCATCGAAACGCGGCTTGCGTGGACGATCGAAGCTCTTGCGTTCGCCGCTTTCTTCACGAGCGGCGTAGGGCCTCTTATAAGAGCGCTCACCCTGCGGCCGGTCGCCGTCGAAGCGCGGGGCGCGAGGGCGATCATAAGTCTTGCGTTCTCCCTGTTGCTGCGCGCCGCCGAATTCGCGCCTGGCGCGTTCATAGGCTCCGGCCTCGCCAGCGGGAACATCGTCGTAAGTTGTGCGGGGCTTACGGGCGTAGGACGTTTTGGCGCCGTCGCCATCACGTGCAGCATAGGGTTTATTGACATGACGATCGTCTCAGGAACCTTCGCTCCGATGACGGTCGCCGTCGAAACGGGGCTTGCGTGGACGATCGCCGTCGTCACGGCCGCCATAGGTTTTCCGGGCCGCGCGTTCGGCGTAGGGCTTGCGATCCCGGCTCTCGCCATCGCCTTCGAAGCGCGGGCGCTGGTCGAAATCACGGTCCTTATAGTCACGCGTCTCGGCGAAGTCGCGGCGCGGACGGGCGGGGCGCGCAGGACGGTCGTCGCGGGCCTGGAAGCGGTCGCCGCCCCCCCTGCGCCCCCCGGGAGCGTCTTCACGCGGCGCAGGCCGGCGCGCGGTCTGGCTGGCGCCTTCGGGCGGCAGGTTCTTCAGCGGGATCAGGTCGCCGAGCAGTTCGCGGATGACGCGCGGCCCGACCTCCTCGACGTCGCCGGGTTCGAGATTGCCCAGTTGGAACGGTCCGTAGGCCAGGCGGATCAGGCGGTTGACCTTGAGGCCGATGCTTTCCAGCACCTTGCGCACCTCGCGGTTCTTGCCTTCGGTGATGGCGACGGTGATCCAGACGTTGGCGCGGCCGTCGGCCTTTTCCTGCATCTTGTCGAGCGTCGCTTCGATGGGGCCGTAGATCACGCCGTCGACCGTGGTGCCATCCTTCAGCGTATCAAGGCGCGCCTGGGTGGTGTGGCCCAGAGCCCGGGCGCGATAGCGGCGCACCCAGCCCGATGACGGCAGTTCGAGCGCGCGCGCCAGTTCACCGTCATTGGTCAGCAGCAGCAGACCTTCGGAATTGAGGTCGAGGCGACCGACCTTGAGCACGCGCGGCAGGTCCTTGGGCAGCTTGTCGAACACGGTCGGGCGGCCTTCGGGGTCGCGTTCGGTGGTCACGAGGCCGACCGGCTTGTGATAGCGGAACAGGCGGGTCGGCTCGGCCTTGCCGATGACCTGGCCCTCGACGGTGATGACGTCGGTCGGCTTGACCAGGACGGCCGGGGTTTCGAGGATGCGCCCGTTGACCGCGACCTTGCCCAGGCCGATCAGGCGCTCGATCTCGCGGCGCGAGGCGATGCCGGCGCGGGCCATGACCTTGGCGATGCGGTCTCCCGCGGCCTTGGCGCCGGCGGTCCTGGCGCCGTCCTTCGGCGATTTGCCCGGCTTTTTCGGCCGGTCGGGCTTACCCTGGGCCTGGCGGGCGTCGCGCAGTTCCTGAGGAATATACAGATGGCCGTCGGCCATGTCCTTCGCCGCCTGCTCGGCCTTCCGGTCTTCGGCCATCGGTTGCGAGGGCTTGTCGTTACGCTCTCCAGCGTTACTGTCGTTGGTCACGAGCGGACCTTTCTCTCTTGTAAAAATGGCTTGACGCCGGGTGCCGGGTCCGTCTTCTGGCGGCATGACCGAAGACGAAATCCTCATGCAGGCGGCGCTGGACGAGGCGCGAAAAGCGGCCGCGGCCGGCGAGGTGCCGATAGGCGCTCTAATCTTCGATCCGTCAAGTAAAACCATCGTTGCACAGGCAGGAAATGCGCCGATCGGCCGGCACGACGCCTCGGCCCATGCCGAAATCCTGGCCATGCGGGCGGCGGGCGAGGCGGTGGGGAACTATCGCCTCAGCGGCTTGTGGCTCTATGTCACGCTGGAGCCGTGCGCCATGTGCGCCGGGGCGATCTCGCATGCCCGGATTGAACGGCTGGTTTACGGCGCGGCCGACGAGAAAGGCGGCGCGGTCGAGCACGGGCCGAGGTTTTTCGCGCAGCCGACCTGTCACTGGAAGCCGGACGTGACCGCCGGCGTGCTGGCTGACGAAAGCAGCGGGATGCTGAGGGCGTTTTTCCGGGCAAGAAGGGACAAACAGGCTGATTTACGATAGGCCGTTAGTGACAGTGGGCTTCTTCATTTTCTGAAGTGTGATTAGATCAACGCCATATTTCCAATAGAGGCAAGATAACAATTACAGCTAAGGAGTGTCTGTCATGGATTCTTTCAGCGTTGAACCATCTGAACAAACTCATATTGAGGTAGGAAGATTGTGCGCGGCCTGGGCTGCTTTAGAAGTTGAAACAGAGGTATTGATCTGGGGTATGCTCAAAATTGACCAATCAGTTGGCGAATTCTTAACTTGGAAGCTCGGCATTCGAGAAAGATGGCAACTTGTCGTAAAAATCGCCAAGCGTGTTCTTGGCAAAGACGATGCTCTAATTTTGCGAAAAATTCAGGGACAAGTTGAAAGCGTAGCGAATGATAGAAACGTAGTTGTCCATGGACTTGTTTATGCTGAGATGCGCCATACTGTTCCAGGACCAAGAGGCACTGTAGTGGAAAAAGTTGCCATGCCGGGGCTGCAATTTATAACGCCACCATCATGGCGAGTATTCATGGGGCCACATGCCAACATTAGGTTTCCGATATCAACTGAGGCTGTCCGTATAATTAGAGAAAACGTACAAGGACTCTTGGATCAAGTTACCAAAATCAATAATAAACAGGGTTTTGAAAAGTATTCCGCTTCCCCCACCGAGGTAGCTCAGGACTGGCCAAAGAAGCTCGAGTTCTAAGCCATATTCAGGCACAGAGTTTGGCCAGGGCGGCGAGGTCGTTGGCCAAAGCGCGCATCAGCCAGCCGTCGGGCATGGCGTCCGGCAGGTTGGCGTAGAGGGCGCGCGGATCGGCGGGCTGGCGCTTTTTCAGGGCAGCCAGCAGGTCGAGCGCCGCCTGGCAAAACGCCGCGTCGGGCGCCGACCGCCGCCACTGACCACGCAGCAGAATAATGCAGGCCTGGGCGTGGCGGACGATGCGCACGACCTGACCCGACTCGTCGTCGTCGCGGTGGCCCTTGTTGTTGTCTTTCGCCATCTGGCTCAGTTCGAGCAGGCTCTTGCGCAGTTCGCCGTCGGCCTTTTCGCTCTTCGCCGTCGGCGCGTCGCCGGCGTTGGCCAGGGAGGTCATCAGCAAGGCCATGATCTTCAGGGCTTTCTGCGCGACGACGTGTTTGTGTGGCGACGGCAGGACAATCACCGACACCGCCGTGCCGATGGCCGCGCCGATCGTCACCACGACAGCACGGGCGATGGCCATGTCGACGGCTTCGGCATGGACCGGCGCGGCCAGGATCAAGACCGCCGCGATCAGGGCGGTACGGTAACCGGAATTATAGGCGGCAAGCAGACTGAGCGGGCCAAGGACCAGCAATAAACGGATATAGTCGTCGAGGCCGAAGCGGTCGAGCCACTGGCCGGCGAAGGCGAGCGCTATGCCGCCCCCTGTCGCCAGCAGCCTCATAACGCCGGCCTTGAGCGCGCCCTGCTGGTACGGGCGGACGACCAGAAGCGCGCTGATCACCGCGCTGAAGCTGTGGCCGCCGGGCAGCAAAGTTCCTGCCCACAGGGCGAGGACCGCGGCCAAAACGAGGCGCAGGGCGTAGGCGCCTTCGGGCCAGGCCGGAATAAGTTTCGACAGGTTCACCTTGCGCCTCCCGGAATGCTACGCATTGCGTATCATGCCTCCGGACAACGGGCAACCGGCGCTGGCCTGGACGAATCAGGCTAAGCGACAGGTATGCAGATCCCAACCCTTTTCGGCAATACCGCGCTTCACGACGCATGGCAGCGTTTCACCACGCAACCCGGCTTCATGATGCAGATCATGACGGCGCTGCTGATCCTCATCGTCACCCTGTTCATCTCGCGCTGGGTGTCCGACGCCGCCAAGCGGCTGGCGCGGCGCTTCGTGCAGAACGACGCCGACCGCACCCTGCCGGAGTTCCTGTCGCAGGTAGTGCGATGGATGATCCTGACGCTCGGTTTCGTGGCCATGATGAACCGGTTGGGCGTGGCGACGGCCTCGTTCATAACCGTGCTGGGCGCCGCTTCGCTGTCGATCGGTTTGGCGCTGCAAGGCACGCTCGGCAATGTAGCGTCCGGGCTGATGCTGCTGTTCACCAAGCCCTATCGCATCGGCGACATTGTCCACATCGGCGAGATTTCCGGCAAGGTTCACCGGCTGGGCGTATTCTCAACCGAGATCGACAATGCAGAAAACGTCCGCGTCTATGTGCCCAACACCAAGGTGTTCTCGAACGAGATCTGCAACATCACCGCCAATGGCGCGCTGCGGATCGAGGTCCGCGTCGATGTCGGTTATGAGACGGACCTCACCAGGGCGCTGGAGCTGTTGCTGGAGGTGGCCAGGCGCCAGCCCGACCGCCTCGATACGCATGAACCTTCGGCCAGCCTGGTCGAGTTCGCCGCCAGCGGCATTACGGCGCGGATATGGGTCTGGGTTCTGCCGTCAGCGGGACTGGCGGCGCGCACGCGACTGATCGTCGATATCAAGCGGGCGCTGGACGCGGCGGGGATCGATATCCCCTACCCGCACCAGGTGGAGATCAGCAAAAACTAAAACTGATAACGCACGCCCAGCGCCACGACGGGCCAGGTCTTGCCCTTGTCGAGGTCGTGCTGGAGGCTCCGGCGTTCCTGCTCAAGCTGATCCTGATAGGCCGAATTGCCGGCCAGCGTGCCGTCCGACGTCAGGGTAACGTGGGCGTGCCCCTGGAAATAGGCCCCGGCTTCGAGGTTGACCTGGACCGGTCCGGAGGTCGGGAAATCCCAGCCAAGGCCGAGATAGGGGGCCGAGCGCTTGAAATGGCCATGCGCCGTCAGGGTGCCGATCTCCGCCGGCGTGTAGGTGACGCTGCCAATCTCCGTGTCCTGGGTCGGGGCCGCCGTCTCGTGGACCTTGTTGTTGTTGCTGTAAAGACCGGCGGTGACGTAGAAGCTGCCGTTCTCCATCGGACGGTAGTCGAGTTGAACACCCGCCGAGGCCAACTTGATCTTGCCATTATAATGGATGTTGTCGCTGGTATTGCTGTGGTCGTGGTCCCAGCCGTTGACGAGACCGCGCACCCTCCAGTGCGGATCGATATTGACGCCCAGTTCGGCGCCGGCGCCTAACGTGCTGATGCGCGCACCAGCTTCGACGGATTGAGCATGGGCAGCCGGGGCGAGCGCCAAGGCAGATGCGGCGGCAAGGGTGGCAACGGTGAAAATCCTGATCATGACAGCGACTCCGGCGAGGGGGAACTCGCGGCGCTTGTACGGCGATGCAGCATAGGGAAACAAAGCGGCGCAGGACCGCCAATCATCAGAAACGGATAAGGCCGCCGGTTTACAGCGGTCAGGTGAGACCGGTCCTGCCGATATTGTAGAAGCGTTCGGCACGGCTCGACACCAGTTGGTCGGGCGTCAGGAAAGCGAGCGCCTTCAGTTCATCCTCGAGTGCATCGCCCAGGGTTTCGATCATGGCGTCGGGATCGGAATGGGCGCCGCCCGCGGGCTCGGCGACAATGCGATCGACGATGCCAAGCTTCAGCAGATCGGGCGCCGTGATCTTCATCTGGTCGGCGGCGTCCTTGGCGCGGCTGCCCTTGTCGTCGCGCCACAGGATCGAGGCTGCCCCCTCCGGCGAGATAACGCTGTAGATCGAATGTTCCAGGATCAGCACGCGATTGGCGGCCGCCAGGGCGATGGCCCCGCCCGAACCGCCCTCGCCCGTCACCGTGGCGACCATCGGCGTGCGCAGCATCAGGCCCTTCTCGGTCGAGCGGGCAATGGCCTCGGCCTGGCCGCGTTCCTCGGCGCCGATGCCGGGATAGGCGCCGGCCGTATCGACGAAGGTCAAGACCGGCAAGCCGTATTGCTCGGCCATTTCCATCAGGCGCACCGCCTTGCGGTAACCTTCGGGCCGGGCCATGCCGAAATTGTGCTTGAGGCGCGTGGCGGTGTCGTGGCCCTTTTCGTGGCCCATGACCACCACCGGCTGGCCGCGGAATCGGCCGAGGCCGCCGACGATCGCCTGATCGTCGCCGAACTTGCGGTCGCCGCGCAGCTCGACGAACTCGGTGATCAGGCCGGAAATGTAGTCGACGAGGTGCGGCCGTTCGGGATGGCGCGCGACCTGGGTCTTCTGCCACGGTTCCAGCCTGGCGTAGGTCTCGCGGCGCAGCGCCTGGGTGCGGTCGCGCAGGGCGCGCAGCTCGACGTCGAGATTGGCGCCACCGGACTGCGACAGGGCCGACAGTTCCTCGATCTTGGCTTCCAGATCGGCGATGGGACGCTCGAATTCGAGATAGTGACGCATCGTTGTCTCTGGGGCTGCCGTTACGCAAGTTTCATGAATCTAAGGGACTTGGCCTTTATCAGCAAGCCTGCAAACTTGCAAAGCGGATTCTCTCAGGCTGGCGGTCCGGCCTTGGCCAGCGGATGATGCGTCTCGACCACCTCGCGCAGGCGTTCGCTGGCGACATGGGTGTAAATCTGCGTCGTAGAGATATCCGCGTGGCCGAGCAGGGTCTGGACCGTGCGCAGGTCGGCCCCGCCCTCGAGCAGGTGGGTGGCGAAGGCGTGGCGCAGGACGTGCGGCGAGACGCGCGCCGGGTCGATGCCGGCATTGACCGCGGCTTCGTCGAGCAGTTGGCCGACGCGCCGCCGGGTCAGGTGGCCTTCCGCGCCGCGCGAGGCGAATAGGAACGGATTGGCTTGATCCTTGGCTTGTAAAAACGCGCCGCGAATGTCGAGATAGGCCTTGATGGCCGTTCGCGCCGGGCCATTGAGCGGCACCAGGCGTTCGACCCCGCCCTTGCCTTTGACGATGAGAAAAGCCGGATCACGCGCCACGGCGTCCAGTCTCAGGCCGACCAGTTCGGAAATGCGCATGCCCGACGCATAGGCCATTTCGATCAGGCAGCGCAGGCGGATCGCCTGGTGCGGGTCCTTGGCGTCGGCGGCGCTGATCAGGGCCTCGACTTCGTCTCGCGCCAAAATCTTCGGCAGCTTCAGGCCCTTCTTCGCCGCCGCGATCTTGCGACTGGGGTCAACGGTGAGCAGATTTTCTGTGACGCAGAAACGGTAGAACTGGCGCGCCGCCGACCGCTTTCGGCGAAGGGTAGCCGACGACAGGCCGCGCCGGTCGAGGTCCGCGAACCACCGCGCCAGCGCGGCTTCGTCGAGCCCGAGCAGGTCGCCGCAGGTCTCTTTCAGGTCGGCGAGGTCGCGGCCATAGGCGTCGAGCGTCGGGCGGGCGGCGTTGCGCTCGACGGTCATCATCTGCAGGAAGGCTTTGAGCGGATCGTAGCTGGCCATGTCGCAAAACGGTAATTTTACCGCCAAGACTGGCAAAGGCCCCCTAATATCGTGTAAAGTTTGGCCATGACCTGTTTCCCCGCCCTCTCGCGCTCGGGCCTGTAAGATGAGCGCCGCAAAACCCGAACCGGCGGCCGAGCCCCCGGCGCGGCCGGGCTTTACCCTGCCGAGGACCGTGGCCCTCATCGGCCTGATGGGCGCGGGCAAGACGACCGTCGGCCGGCGCCTGGCCGACGCCTTCGCCCTGCCCTTCGTCGACGCCGACGAGGAGATCGAAAAGGCTGCCGGCCAGTCGATCGCCGACATTTTCGCCAATTACGGCGAGAAGGGCTTCCGCGATGGCGAGCAACGCGTCATTGCCCGCCTGCTCGATGGGCCGGTGCAGATCCTGGCGACCGGCGGCGGTGCGCTGACCTCGGCCTTGACGCGCGATAACCTGAAGGCCAGGGCGATCACGGTGTGGCTGAAGACCGACCTCAACGTCCTGGCGCGACGGGTGGCCAACAAGCCCCACCGGCCGCTGCTCAAGGACCGCGACCCGATCGAGGTTTTGCAGGAACACGTGAAGAGTCGCTATCCGCTTTATGAAATCGCCGACATCGCCATCGATACCGGTGATCAGCCGCATGGCCGCGCCGTCGACATGGTCATCGAGGCGCTTCGCCAGCACGTGGAGGGCGGCCGATGAGCGTTCGCATTCCCGTCTCCGGCGAAGGCTTCAACCCCTATGAGGTGGTTGTCGGGCAAGGCCTGGTCGCCGACATCGTCACACACGTCCGGCCGTTCCTCAGCAACGGCCGCGTATTCGTCGTCACCGACGCCCATATCGAGCCACTGCACCTGAAACCCGTCCTTCAGCAGTTCGATACCGCCGGAATCACGGCCGGGTACCTTGTCCTGCCGGCCGGCGAAGGCACCAAGTCATGGGATGGACTTAAACAGGTAACGGACGCCTTCGTCGCCGCCGGGCTCGACCGCAAGGACGTGGTCATCGCGTTGGGGGGCGGCGTCATCGGCGACCTGACCGGCTTCGCCTGCGCCGTCTACATGCGCGGCATCGACTTTATCCAGATCCCGACCACCGTCCTGGCCCAGGTCGATTCGAGCGTCGGCGGCAAGACCGCCATCGACCATCCTCAGGGCAAGAACCTGATCGGCGCGTTCCACCAGCCGCGCCTGGTGCTGTGCGACCTCGATGTGTTGAAGACCCTGCCGGCGCGTGAAATCCGCTGCGGCTATGCCGAGATCATCAAGTACGGCCTGCTCGGCGACGCCGAGTTCTTCGACTGGCTCGAAGCCAACGACAGTCGCGTCCTGGCGCTGGAACCCGAGGCGATCCAGCACGCCGTGGCGAAGAGCGTCCAAATGAAAGCCGACATCGTCGCCCAGGACGAGCGCGAAGGCGGCGTCCGCGCCCTGCTCAACCTTGGCCACACCTTCGGACATGCGCTGGAGGCCGAGGTCGGGTTTGGCGACACGCTGCTGCATGGCGAGGCCGTGGCCGTCGGCATGGCTCAGGCCTTCCGCTACAGCGCCCGCGAAGGCCTGTGCGATACCGGCCAGGCTGAACGCGCTATCGCCGCCATCCAACATGCCGGCCTGCCGGCCCGGATGTCCGATGTGCGCAATGCTCCGTTTTCGCCCGAGCGCCTGCTGGTCCACATGGGCCATGACAAGAAGGCCGAGGGCGGCAACCTGACATTCGTGCTGGTCAAGGGCATCGGCCAGGCCTATGCCGCGAAGAAGGTCGCGCGCGATTCGATCCGGGATTTCCTGATCGGCGACGGCGCCAGGTCGGTGAGCGAAGATGCATAACCCCGTCATGCCGCCCGAACTGCTTACCGCCCTGCTTGCCCTGACCCCGGTCCTTTTCGGCATCCTGGCCGTGTCGGCCCTGTTCAGCGCTGGCGAGACCTCGCTGACCGCCGCCTCGCGCGGGCGTATGCACCAGCTCGAGCGAGACGGCGACCGCGCTGCCCGCCGCGTCAACCGGCTGCTGGCCGACCAGGAAAAGATGATCGGCGCCATCCTGCTGCTGCAGAACGTCTTGAACATCGGCGCGTCGGCCATCGCCACGGTGTCGATCGAAAAAGCCATTCCCGGCCCGTGGGGGGCGGCCATCGCCACCGGCATCATGACTGTTCTGGTGCTGGTCTTCGCCGAGGTCCTGCCCAAGACCCTGGCCATCATGAAGCCCGACGACGTGGCGCGGTTCATGTCGCGGCCGGTGCTGTGGATCGTCATCTTCGCCGGGCCGGTCATCACCGCCGTGCAATGGTTCGTGCGCGGCACACTGCGCCTGTTCGGAGTCAAGATGTCGATGGAGACCGACGTCCTGGCGGCCCACGAGGAAATCCGCGGCGCCATCGAATACCACCACGAAGAAGGCGCGGTGGAAAGCGGCGACCGCAACATGTTCCGCGGCGTGCTCGATCTCCAGGGCCTCGACGTCAGCCAGATCATGGTCCACCGCAAACAGATCGACATGATCGATGCTGCATTACCCGCCGCCCAGATCATCGAGGAGGCGCTGAGCTTCAGCCACACGCGCATTCCCCTCTATCGCGACAACAGCGAGAACATCATCGGCGTGCTGCATGCGCGCGACCTGATGGCGGCGATGGCGCGGACCAGCGGCGATCCGTCCCAGGTTGATGTGGCGGCGATCACGCGCGAGCCGTGGTTCATCCCGGACACCACCAATCTCAAGGACCAGTTGGCGGCCTTTCTCAAGAAGAAGCAGCACTTCGCCCTGGTGGTCGACGAATATGGGGCGCTTCAGGGCCTGGTGACGCTGGAGGATATCCTGGAAGAGATCGTCGGAGAGATCGACGACGAACACGACGCCGTCTTCACGGCCATAAGGCGTCAGTCGGACGGCTCGATCCACGTCGACGGCGACATGCCGATCCGCGACCTCAATCGGGCGATGGACTGGGAGTTGCCGGACGACAGCGCCGTGACCGTGGCGGGACTGGTGATCCACGAGGCGCGGACCATCCCCGAGCCCGGCCAGACCTTTATCTTCTACGGCCGCAAGTTCCAGATCATGCGCAAGGCGCGCAACCAGATCACCGCAATCAAGATCACGCCCCTGCCCAAGCCGAAGGACGAGGATTAAGTCCAAGTGCGGCGTATGGCTGAACAAAAAAATCCCCCGGTACCAAACCGGGGGATTTTGTTGTCAGGCGCTACGCTTATTCCGCATGGTATTCCTCGGGCTGTTGCATCCCGTCCTCGTCCTTGCCCTGGGCATGGAAGAACGGCGAGATCATGTTGCCGAAGAAGTTCGAGATCTGGTCAATGATCGTGTACATCACCGGGATGAACATCAGCGACAGCAAGGTCGAGGTGATCAGGCCGCCGATCACGGCGATGGCCATCGGCTGACGGAAGCTGTCGTTGCCGACGGCGACCGGGATCATGCCGGCGCCCATGGCGACGGTGGTCATGACGATGGGACGCGCCCGTTTGCGCGCCGCCTGCGACAGGGCGTGGACGCGGTCCATGCCGCCCTTCATCGCCACCATGGCGTATTCGACCAGCAGGATCGAGTTCTTGGCGGCGATGCCGGTCAGCATGATCAGGCCGATCAGGCTGGGCATCGAAATCGACATGTGGAACAGGATCAGGCCGACGAAGGCGCCGCCATAGGACACCGGCAGGGCCATCAGCACGGTGAACGGGTGCGAGAACGAGCCGAACAGCAGCACCAGCACCATGTACATCAAGAGGATGCCGGTGCCGATGGCGATGCCGAAGTTCGGGATCATTTCGGCGAAGTCCTCGGTGTTCGGGTTGACGATGGTCTTCACGCCCGGCACTTCGCCCTTCTTGATCTTGTCCATGATCGGCAGCTTGGCCACCGCCGCGTCGGCAAGGCCCTGCGGCACGCCGTTGAGGTCGGCGGACACGGTGGCGACGCGGGTGCGGTCGATGCGGTTGATCTGTATCGGACCGGCGCCATAGCGGATATCCGCCACAGCCGACAACGGCACGCTGGTGCCGAACCGCGTCGGCACCATCAGGTTTTCGAGGTTGCTGACGTCCTGACGCGCCGAATAGGGCAGCAGGACGCGGATCGGAATCTGGCGGTCGCCCTGGTTGAACTTGGCCAGGATCTGGTCGATGTCGCCGACGGTGGCGACGCGCGCCGCCTGGGAAATGCTGGCGGTCGACACGCCCATAAGCGCGGCTTCGTCGGGCTTGGGTACGATCTGGATTTCCGGCTGGGTCAGGTTGTCGGCTGACTGCACGTTGGCGAGTTGCGGCAGGCCCGCCATTTCGCGCTGCAGTTCGACCGCCGTCTCGCTGAGACGTTCGCCGTCATCGGACGCCAGGATATAGGCGACGCCGGTGCCGCCGCCGCCCTGCTGGCCGAACGAGGCGCGCACGCCGGGATAGGTCTTGAGCGTCTTGGAGAATTCCTGCTCGAACTGCGCCTGGCTGAGCTCGCGGCCCGGTGCGGCGAAGGGATGGAAGCTGGTGTTGCCGTTGGCGTCGTGTTGGATCCACGGTGTATTCTTCGGCACCAGGTTGACGATCAGCGTCGCCGAGCCTTCCTTTTCGGAGACGTAGTCCGACACCACTTCCTTATGGGTGTGGATATCGTGCTCTATGCGCTGAACCACCGCGTCGGTCTGTTCAAGCGTCGTGCCGGGCGGCAGGGAAATGCTCATCACCGACATCGAATTGTCCGATGCCGGGATCGATTCCTGCGGGATGCTGACCATCAGGGCGATCGAGCCGACCAGGAAGATCAGGCCGCCGAACACCACCGACCAGCGCGCCAGCAGGTAGGAGGTCTTGAGCTTGATGGTCAGCCAGATGGTGGCGATAAAGACGACCGCGGCGGCCAGGAGAGTGATCAGACCGGGTATGGCCAGCGGATTGTCCTTCTTGGCGGCGGCGGTCATGGCCGTCTTCATGGCGGCCTGGATGGCCGCCTTGCTCTGGCCCATGGTGGCCTGGGCGGTCTCACCCATCGCCTGAAGCATCGGCATGGCGACCAGGGCCAGGCCGATCACGGCGACGACCAGGGTCAGGACGATGCCGACTTCCAGCACGACCCAGCGCGCCTTGACATAGGCGCCCCAGAATATGATGGCGAGGAAGGCGAAAAAGCCGAAGGCAATGGCGGCGCCGATCAGAAACGGCATGGCGGCGGCGACGCCGACCTTGCCTATGGCGACGAGGATCAAGGCGCCGGCGATGACGAAGCCGTGCATCAGGAAGTGCCAGCGCACCTTCAGCCGCGCCGTCAGGCACCAGTTCAGCATCGACTGGTAGGCGTCCATCCAGAACGGCTTGTCGTCGTGCGAGCCCTTGTCGCGCAGCAGGTAGGCGCCCATCAGCGGCGTCAGCGTCCGCGCGACGACCAGCGAGAAGAACACCGACACGCATGACGCAATGGCGAAGCTCTTGAAGAACTGGCCGACGATGCCCGGCATGAAGCCGGTCGGCGCGAAGACCGCGATCAGGGTCGCCGTGGTGGCGACGACGGCCAGGCCGATTTCGTCGGCCGCCTCGATCGCGGCGGGATAGGGTTTCTTGCCCTCGCGCATGTGGCGGACGATGTTCTCGATTTCCACGATGGCGTCGTCGACCAGGATGCCGATGGTCAGCGACAGGGCCAGCAGGGTCACGACGTTCAGCGACTGGTTGAACAGGTTCATGACGAAGAAGGTCGGCAGCAGCGACATCGGCATGGCGATGGCCGAGACAAAGGTCGCGCGCCAGTCACGCAGGAACAGGAAGACGACCAGAACGGCCAGGGTGGCGCCGATGAGCAGCGATTCCATTGAGCTGTCATAGCTGCGTTTGACGTCATCGACCGACGACGCGACCTGGGCGATCTGAATATGCGGATTGTCCTTCTGCAGCTGGGCGATGATCGCCCGCACCGCCGTGGCCACCCGGACTTCGGAGGTGCCGCGCGTGCGTTCGACGCCGAAGCCGACGACCTCGTTGCCGTTGTAGCGGGCGCGCGCCGTCGGCCGCGACCAGGTGTCGGTCACGGTACCGACATCGCCGAGGCGAACGGTCGTGCCGTTGGAAAGTGTGATCCGCTTCTCGGCCAGATCAGCGACGCTGCTGGCGTCACCCATGGTGCGGATGTTCTGCTGGGTGTTGCCGGTGTCGAAATTGCCGCCCGGCATGTTGACGGTGAACGAGCGCAGCTGGTTGGAAATATCGGCCGCCGTGACTCCGAGCGAGGCGAGCTTGCCCGGGTCGAGCTCGACGCGGATTTCGCGGTTGACGCCGCCGTCGCGGTTGATCGCCGACACACCCTTGACGGCATGAACCTTCTTGGCGATGTCATTATCGACATACCACGACAGCTCTTCCGGATTCATGTTGTCGGCGCGGATGATGTAACTCAGCAGGGCCTGGCCCTGAGCGTTCTCGACGCGCGAAACGATCGGGTCCTGGATATCGCCGGGCAGGCTGCCGCGCACGCCGGCCACGGCGTTGCGGACGTCGTTGGTGTCCTTCTCCAGGTCGGTATCGAGCTGGAAGGTGATCACCGTCGTCGACGCGCTTTCATTGACGTAGGACTGGGTGTGGCGCACGCCGGAAATACCGGCCACGGAATCTTCGACGATCCGCGTGACCTGGTTTTGCAGTTCCTCAGGCGCCGCGCCGGAACGGATGACGGTCACGACCACGATCGGGAAGTCGATGTCCGGCCAGTTGTTGATGCGCAGGGATTGAAAGCCCAGCGCGCCGGCGATGGTCATGACCAGGAAGAAGACGATGGTCGGGATCGGATTGCGGATCGACCACGACGAAATCTGGAAGCCGCCACTGGACGGGGCGACGGACGTGGACGACATCTTACTCTCCGCCGCTGGGCGCCGCGGCCAGCTTGACCGTGTCGCCGCTGTTGAGGAAGCCGGCGCCGGTGGTCACGACGCGATCGCCGGCGGACACGCCGTCCTTGACGACGACGCTGTTGCCGACGTGGGCGCCGAGCGTCACCTTCGACAGGGTCACCTTGTTGTCGCCGCCGACAATGAGCACCGCCGGGACGTTGTCGCTGTAGACCACGGCCGATTGCGGCACGGTCAGCACATTTTGCACGCCGGCGTCGATCGTGCCTTGCGCGAACATGCCCGGGCGCAGGCCCGACGACCACGGCACAGAGACGCGGGCGAGGCCGAGGCGCGTCTGCGGGTCGACCTGCGGCGTGACGATGCGTACGGTGCCATTGACCGGGCCGCTTGACTGGCCGGTGACGACGACCGCCATGCCCGGCTTGATGTTGTGCAGGTCGGCTTCGACCACCTGCATGTTGAGCTCGATGCGGCCGTCGCGGACGATCTTGAACAGTTCGGCGCCCTGCTGGACGATCTGGCCGAGCACGGCCTTGCGTTCGGTGACGATGCCCCCGACCGGCGCGCGCACAGTGGCGAGCGACAGCTGGGTGGTGGCGGTCTCCTTGCCGGCCTCGGTGGTCAGCATGCTGGCCTGGGCCTGGTCGAGCGCGGCGGCCGACAGGTAGCCCTGGTTGAACAGGGTCTGGGCGCGGTCATAGGCCTTCCTGGCCTGGTCGGCATTGGCGGTGGCCTGCTTGACCTGGGCCTGAAGCAGCACGTCGTCCATCTTCAGCAAAGGCTGGCCTTGCTGCACGGACTGGCCTTCGTCGGCGAGCAGGGCGACGGCGGTAAGGCCGCCGGTCTCGGCGCCGACATTGACCTCCTGCCATGCCTCGACCGTGCCGGTGCCGGAAATCTGCACCGGCGCCGGCGTCACGCTTACCACGGCGTAGTTGACGACCGTGGCGTGAACGGGCGCGTTTTCCTTCGGCTTGGCGCAGCCGTCAAGACCCGCCAGCACGGCCGCGGTCAGGACGGCCACCCCCAGACAGCGCGTGGCCCACCGGCCCGCGACAGCGTTATCGAACCCCAGAATCATGCCCTCATCCGATCTCTTCGTATGTTTTGCAACATGATAGGTTGGCCCGGCGACCCAAGTCAACGAAAGCAACCTTACAAAATCGCAAGAAATACAGGCAAAGCGTGTCCCCCGCGCAACGCGGCGCTACATTGTGCTGCCTAGCGCTTAATACCGCCCTAAAGTGTCAGCATGTTCGGGGTTTTGACGCGCTCCGATATAGGGTAAACAGCGGAAACACGCATCGAGGGAGGTTCGCATGAAGTGGGAAGAAGGACGCGAGGGCGAGGTCGAGGACCGCCGGGGCCTGAGCGCCGGGCATTATGTCGGCGGCGGCGGCGTCGCGGTCATCGTGATCGCCCTCATTGGCTATTTCTTCTTCGGCATCGACCCGTCGAAGATCATCGGGACGGCAGATTCTCTTTCCGGCGGCGCCTCAGGAGACCAGACCTCGCTCAGCCAACCCCAGGACGAACAAGGCAAGTTCGCCGCGACCATCTATGCCTCGGCCGACGATACCTGGGCCGCCTATTTCGCGAGCAAGGGCAAGCCCTACCACAAGCCGAAGATGGTGCTCTATTCCGGCGGAACAGGCACAGCCTGCGGCGAGGGCCAGTCGGCCATGGGGCCGTTCTATTGCCCCGAGGACGAGTCGATCTATCTCGATACCGACTTCTTCGAGACGCTGGACAAGGACCTGGGCGCGCCCGGCGACTTCGCCAAATCCTACGTCATCGCCCATGAGTACGGCCACCACATCCAGAAACTGCTCGGCATTTCCGATGCCGTTTCCGCTCAGGAACAGCGCCTGAGCGGCACCGACGCCAACGCCTTGTCGGTCAAGCTGGAGCTGCAGGCCGATTGTTTCGCCGGCGTGTGGGCGCAGCAGGCCAACGCCAAGATGAACTGGCTGGAACCCGGCGATATCGACGAGGCGCTGAACGCCGCGGCGGCGGTCGGCGACGACACCCTTCAAAAGAAAACCGAAGGCACCGTCGTGCCGGACAGCTTCACCCACGGCACGTCGGCGCAGAGGCAGCACTGGTTCCGCGCCGGCTATGACGCCGGGCAGCCGTCGGCCTGCGACACCTTCGGCAAGCCGGTCTAGCTATTCCGGAAGAATGCCCGGCAGGGCGATGTCGTTGTCGCGCAGGCCTTCGGCGGCGCGCGCCGCCATCTGGACCGCGCCACGCGGCGACAACAGCGCACCGGTGCGGATCGAGGCGTGGGTGACTCCGGCTAGGCGCGCCACGGCCATCTGGCGGTAATTGTCGAAGCCCTGGACCATGCATGCTCCGGCCGAAGCCTTGGCGGCGGCGCTAAGGACGGCGAGATAGTCCTGAAGCGCGGCGTCGTCGCGGCGGACGCCGTCATATTCGACGCAAACGCCGGACAGCCCGCACTTGTTGAGGCTTCCGATGACCTTGCGTTCGGGCGAGACGCTGCCGACAACCGTCATGCAGAACGGCTTGACCAGTGATACGACTTCCAGGATGCGATGCGGCGGCACGCCGTCGAGGCCCCGAACCTCGAACAGGACCTTGAGTCCCATTTCCGCCGCAGCCTTGGCGACCTCGGCGACGATGGTCTGGCGGGCGCGGGCCGAGGCAAAGGTCGAGAAGGCCGCCGGCACCACCATCATCATCTTGCGCTGTTCGGGCGTGCGCATGCGCAGCAGCTTCAGGCCCTGGTCGATATTGACCACGTCGGTCTGCTCGCGCAGGTTCCAGTCGATATTGGCGAGCGCCTTGCGGTCGAGGAGGGTATCGCCTTCCATCACCATGGCTTCGAGGCGGTGGCCGATCAGGGCCATCTTCTTCATCTCGAACAGCGGTTCAATGGCGCTGGCCACCTTCAGCGTGCGGTTTGCGTAGGAGACGGAGGTCGCCACGATGACCGGCCGCTGGATGGAGACGGCCTGGGGCGCCGCGCCCGGCTCGCGCGCCTGTTCATCCTCGCGGAATCCGCCGGCGCGCGCCTTGATCGGGCCCTCCTCGTCGTCCTTGCGTCCGTAATAGGTCTTGAGATCGATCTGCTTCAGCGAAAAGCGGTCCACATCCTCGACGAGGACATCGTAGAGCGGCACCTCCAGCGCCGACATGTCACCGACGAAGAAGCCGCACAGCTCCTGCCATATGCCGGCGACGGCCAGCGCGCCCTTGCGGGAGCCGAGCATGGGCAGCATGGCCAGCCACGAGTCGGAATTGACCGGAATGCACCAGTTGGGCTCCGGAAACTGCCGCTCGAAACCGGTCTTGAGGTGTTCGAACACCAGGTCCTTCTTGGCTTCCCAGCGGATGCCAAGGCGGACAATCAGGGTATCGAGCTTGAGCAGGAAGGCGTGGCCGGTCACATCGACGTGGGTTTCCCGCAGTCGCTCGACGATTTCGACGGCGTCATCGTGCTCGAGCATCAGCGGTTCGCGTCCCGCGCCGGCTGCGCGGGCGGTCGCGGCGGCCAACGGCCTTTGGACCCCGTGGTCAAGATCGGACATGAACTGCGTGTCCCGGTACTACCTCATTGGTATGACAACATAGGATGCGTCGATTGAGACTCAATTAACGCGAAGAGGGCTCGTCAACTCCCGAGCGAAAATAACGCCGTTCTTTCCGTGGCTTGCATTAAGCCTCTGTTCACGATAGCCGCCGACACTCACCTTTTCCGAATCGTTTCCGGACGCGCGTGGTGCCAGCCCCAAAGCCCTCGGTCCTTTGCGAAGACAACCCTTCCGGAGCGCGCCTGACCGTCGCCAAGGCCGCGCTCGCGCCGACACCCGGTTTTGTCGACAGCCGCCTCGCCGCCATTCTGGCCGGAGCCTGTCGGACACAGCCCAAACCCCCGCCCGCGACCGATCCTCTGCCGCACCGCGCCGACCACGACCTTGTCGTGCGCCTATGCAGCCTCCCGCCCGATCTCGCCGCGCCCCTGCTGCGCTCCACCATGCCTGCGCTGACCTCCGCCGCATTGCTGACGGTGCTCGCCGCCACCGGGGAAGCCCACCACGGCCTTGTCGCCGCCCGGCGCGGCATCGACTGGCGCGTCGTCAAGGCGGTGATCCGCTACGGCTATCCCGACGCCCTTCTGGCCTTGGCCGGCAACCTGTCGATCGATCTCGACGATGACGACCAGGCGATATTGGCCGGCGCCGCCGAAGGACATCCGGATCTGCGCGACGCCCTGGTGGCGCGGCCGGGTCTTGCCATTGCGCACAGCCGTCTTCTGCCCTCACCGGAAAGTCTCAGCCATAGCAATCTCAAGCTGGTGAAGCTGGCGCGCGCCCATGAGGACAACGCCTTCGCCGCCGAAGTCGCCCGCCGCCTCGGATCCGCGCCGGAGCCCGTCTCGGCCGCCCTGGCCCTGCCCTCCACCGTGCCGCTGGCCCTGGCGGCGTGCGCGCTTGGCCTCGACCGGACCGTCTTCCTCGACCTGCTGCGCCATCGTCATGGAACGGCGCTCAATGGCGCCCACCGGCCGATGGTCCTGTCGGTGTTCGCTCTACCGGCGGACGAGGCGCGCCGCCGTTTGCTCGCGCTGGCGTCTTAAGGTAAGACACGGGGCATGTCCCTGCGACTCGACTTCACCGCCTCCGACCGGCCCGAAGCCCAGGCCGCCTGCGTGCGCCTGAAAAGCCTTTACGGCTCGGCGCAAAGCCCGGACGTGATGGTCGCCCTGGGCGGCGACGGCTTCCTGCTCCAGACGGTGCATAAATACCTCAACGACGGCATACCGATCTTCGGCATGAATCGCGGCAGCGTCGGCTTCCTGCTCAACGAATATGCCGAGAGCAACCTGATCGAGCGCATCCTGAAGAGCGAGAGCACCCGGATCAGCCCCCTGCGCATGGTGGCCGAAACGCGCGGCGGTCATACCCAGACGGCCCTGGCCTTCAACGAAGTATCGCTGCTCAGGCAATCGCACCAGGGGGCGAAGCTGCGCATCCTGATCGACGGCAAGGTGAGGCTGGAGGAACTGATGTGCGACGGCGCGCTGGTGTCCACGCCCGCCGGCTCGACCGCCTATAACCTGTCGGCGCACGGGCCGATCATTCCCCTGACCGCCAAGGCCCTGGCGCTGACGCCGATCAGCGCCTTCCGGCCGCGGCGCTGGCGCGGCGCCATCCTGCCGCATACGGCGCGGGTGCGCATCGAGGCGCTGGAGGTCGAAAAGCGGCCGATCGGCGCGGCGGCCGACACTTTCGACGTACGCGACGTGACCGCCGTCGACATCGCCGAGGCCGATGACCTCAAGGCGACTCTGCTGTTCGACGCAGGCAACGGCTATGACGAGCGCGTCCTGGCCGAGCAATTCGCATCGTGATTCCTGACGCCATTAGCGCTTCTTAAACATACCTGGGCTAGCCTTTCAGCGAATCGTAGCCTCATCAGGGAATCCGCGTATGCCTCTCACCGAAAAAGCCCAGGTCATCCAGGTGCCCAATACCTTGCGCGCCAAGGTCGGTGGCCGGTTGGGCGCGCTCGACCAGGAAGCGGTGGCCAAGGCCGAGGCTGCCCTCGCCGACCTGTCGACCCAGTTCGAGGGCTGGCTGATGGACGAGATCACCAAGCTTGACGACGTCTATGCCACCATCAAGGCCGAGGGCATGAACGTCCAGAACGCCGAAGCGCTGTTCTACCGCGCGCATGACCTAAAAGGCCTGGGCACAACCTACGGCTACCCGCTGATCACGCGCATCGCCGGCTCGCTGTGCAAGATGATGGACGACGAGGCCAAGCGCGCCGCCGCGCCGCGCCTGCTGGTCGACGCCCACCTCGACGCCATCCGCGCCGTCGTCCGCGACCAGATCAAATCCGAGGATCACCCGATGGGCAAGATCCTGGCTGTGACGCTGGAAGACCGCGTCAAGGACCTGCTCGACGGCAAATAAGCCGTTGAAATTCTGGCGGTGAATGCGGCTCATGGCCGCTTTTTATGGCCCCGACGCATAGTAGGCGTCCCACAGCAAGCTGAGAGAGTGCGGATTTTAGGCGGCGATCCTGCCGTCGCCGGCCGGGGTAGCGGTCGCTTTGGTCCAGCGGCGGCCCTTCGAGTCGCGGTCGAGGCGCTCATAGAGATAGATGAGGTCCTCGCGCGGCGCGAACGGCACCTGTGTCAGGAAGCGCTCGATCAGCTTTTCCTGGAAGCGAACCGGATCGAGGTGGCTGGCTTCGGCGAACAGGCCGCGCCAGGTATCGACCGCCGTGCGGAAGGTCTGGAACAGGCGGGCCGGCAGGCCGGCGCGGTCGTAGATGGCGCGCAGGCCCAAGGCGCCTGCGTCGTGGACCATCAGCCAGGTACGCTCATGCGGCACGCCGGACAATTCGGCCAGGGCGTGCTCGAAGAAGCCCATATGGCCTCGAGCGAGAGCACGCAGCATCAGCGACGGCGTCAGGCGGCCGTTGGTCATCAGCTGGCGCGCCAGGCCTTGCGGATCGTTGCTGGCGCCGGTGGCGTCGGCCATGTCGAGCGTGGCGCGTTCCTGCGTCGCCTGGACGATCTCGACGGCGGTTTCCGGCTTGATGGCGTGGCGGGTGACCAGTTGGTCGCGCAGGTTGCTGCTGACGATGTGGATCAGGCGCTCGCTGACCGAAACCGGCAGCAGGTCGCGGTTGATCAGCACGCTGTGCAGGACTTCCGAGGTGCCGAAGCGGTCCATGACGCGGTTCATGGCGCCGTCGCTGAACTTCGCGTTGTCGTTGGCGCAGGCGATCACCACCGCCTCCTCGACCGCGCTTTCGGCCAGCGTCGTGGTCACGGCCTCGGACAGGCTGTCGCGCTTGGCGACCGCCACCTGGCGCACCGGACCACCGGTGACGATGATCTCACGCAGGTCGGCATCGGTGAATAGCGGCGAATGGGTCAGGAGCGGCACGGCGACCGTGGTCACGTCCTGGGCCAGCTTCATGGCGACGTCGTGCGGGAGCAGTTCCGAGGTGCGCAGGGTCACAGCCAGGGCGCGGCGGACCAGCTCGGCGGCATCGGCGGCCAGCATGCGGATGATTTCGTGGGCGGCATCGCGCTCGGCGTCCGACAGCCCGCTCTTTTCCATGACGCGGCAAATCTTGTGCGTGGCCACCGCTCGATCGTCGGCGTTCTCGCTCTTGACCAGGCGCTTGATGTCCAGATCCGACAGGGTCCGGGAATTGGGCAAGAGGGTCGTCATCAGGGGTGCTCTTCCAGGTTGCGCGTTCTCAGGATTGTCGCCCCCTTTTGCTAACGAAGTCTTTAATCTTCGGGTTAAGCGCCCGTTAGCGAAAAATAAAAAACGCCGGTTTCTTACCCGCGGCGGCGCGGGGTAACCGGGTGGCAAGGTCTTTCTGTTAAGATTTGGCCATGACCGCCGCCCCCGCCCTCAATCCCGAAACCGCCACGCTCGACCTGGGCCTCAGGTCGCAGAGCCGCCTCCTGCCCTATGTCATGGGCTTCTTCGGTATCGGCCTGCCGCTGTTCCTGTGGACGGCGAACCTCAGCCTGTCGCCGTGGCTGATGGCCTTCTACCTGCTGCTGTTCATCGGCGGCTGGACGGCGTTCATGGTGCTGCGCGCCCAGGCCGAGACGCTGGCGCGGGTGGAGGTGAGCGACGCCAACACCCAGTCGCGACTGTGGCGGCATAGCGTCGGCGGCGCCTTGTGGGCGCTGATCCTGTTCGTCATCTGCCTGACCGCCTCGAACGCCGGCCATCGCGCCGAAATCTTTCTCATGGTCTGCGCCGGCGCCGCGGCGGGCGTCATCCTGTTTTCGACGCCGGTCCTGCTCAACCTGCTGGTCCTCGGCCCGATCGCCGCCGCCGGCCCGATCATCGCCTTCCATAATGTCGAGCCGTCGAGCGAGCTCGGCAACTTCATGACCGGGGGCCTGGCCCTGGCCCTGGCAGTCGGCGTCGTCCTCAATCGCCACATGCGCGAGCACTACCTGCTGCAGACGCGCCAGCAGGAGCTGGCGCGCGAACGTGAAACCGCCCGCGCCGCCTCCGACGCCCAGCATGACGAGAGAATGGCGCTGATGGAGACGCTGCAACGCGAAGTCCAAACCGGCCTCAAGGGCATCGAGCAGAACCTGCTCAACGGCCTGTCGCTGCTGACACGCGCGCCCCTGCCCCGGCAATATGTCGACGCCGCCCTGGGCGAGGTCGGGCATTTGCAATCGATCCTGGTGACCACACTCGACAACGACACCGCCCAGGCCGGCCAGATCGAGCTTGAGATGAAGCCACTCGATATCGCCTTCATCTGCGAGCGCATGATGGCGCAGTTCGCCGACCTGGCGCGCGGCAAGGACCTCGTCTTCACCATGACCGTCCAGGGCCTGCCCGAAACCGGCGCGGCCATGGGCGACGAACGCCGCGTCGAGCAAATTCTGGCGCACCTGCTTTCCAACGCCCTGCTCTATACACAGCAGGGCCGGGTGGAATTGAAGCTTTTGTTCGCCGAAGCTGGCTTCGTCCGCGCCGAGGTCGTCGATTCCGGCCCGGGCCTGAGCCGGGAAGAGCTCGACCAGGCATTCACCCCGCACGCGCGCATTGCCCGTACATCGTCAGGCTATTCCGGCGCGGGCCTGGGCCTCAGCCTGTCGCGTTCCCTGAGTGAACTGATGGGCGGGCGCGTAGACGCCGAAAGCACGCCTGATGTCGGCTCGAAGTTCTGGCTAGACCTGCCGTTCGACTCCACGGCCGCCGCCCCGCCGCGTCCGGGTGAGGACGAAGTCACGGCCGAGGAAACGGCTGACCACGCCCTGCGCGTGCTGCTGCTGTCCAATGACTCCTTGCGTTCAGCGCAATTGCGCGACACGCTCGAGCACCTCGGCCACAAGTGCCTGACCTCGACCTCGCGCGAACGCGCACTGTCGTTGGCGAAAAAGGCGCCGGTCGATGCCTGCCTGATCTCGACCGGGGCGTTCGAGAACCTCGACGATCCGGCCAACCGGCACAATCTCGAAAGCTTCCTCAATGGCCTGCGCAATACCCAGGAAGAGGCGCGGCTGAATATCCTGGCCCTGCTGCCCGCCGGCGATCAGGCCGAGGATTTGCAGGCGATGGGGGTCAAGCCGCTGCTCATGCCGCAGACGCGGGAGAGCCTGGGCCGCGCCTTGGCGCAAGCCTAACCCAGCAGGTCGCCCGCGCCAAAGGCCTTGCCAAGCGTGGCATCGCCGGCATCCTGCCCCTTGTCGTCGCCGCCCGGCCCGAAGGCCGACAGCAACTGCGTCGTGAACAGCGAATTCTGCGAGTCGCCCCCACCGAACACCATCTGCATCACCGCCTCGTCCGAACGCAGCTTGTCGAGGCGCGCCAGGATAACGGGATCGTGCGCCCATTGCGGCCCGTCGCCGTCCGGCGGGCCGCTGTCGGGCGCGCCATCGGGGATGGTGAACGGCATGTCGCTGCCGGTGGCGGTCAGGTTGGCGACAACTTCACTGACGCTCAGCGCCTTGCCGTGATGGTAGAAAATCGTGGGATTGGCATGCGCCGCCGCCGGAAACAGCGCTGCCGCCCTGGCGCCGGGTCGTGTGAGGTTGGCGGTAATCAGATCGGCCGCGCCGTCGGGGCCCAGGAAATGTGCGGCATAGAGCTCGCCCTGGGTCGGGTCGCGGCCGATCCGGCCCTTGAGATAGGCGGCGTGGCCGGCGGTCATTTCCGCCGCCATGATGGCGTTGGCGTCGGGGTCGTAGCGCAGGGCCAGTATCTGCCGCCGCATCTGTGGATTAGGTACGTAATAGCCGTTGCGGCCCTGGACGATCTGGCTGGCATAGGTTGCATAGCCATGGCGCGCGCCCGCTTGCTTGAGCACGCCGAGCCAGGTCTGCTCGATGAACTGGAACAGGCCGGCTGCTGACGAGGTCGGCGCATGGGCCTTGGGGTTGAGCGAGCTTTCGCGCTGGGCGGTCCTGAGGAGATAGCCAAAATCGACGCCGGTCGCCGCGGCGGCGCGTTGCAGGGAGCCGACGACGCCGTGAGCGGTGGTTTCGACCGCCTGGCCGAGACCGGATAAGAAAGACTGGGGACTGGATACAAAGGTCGGCATCGGCAGATTTTGCCGGACCCAGGGTTAATTTCGCATTAACCGAAGCGGTCGGGATCGTAGGTGGCGGCTTCCGGCGGCGTCTCGCCGGCCAGAAAAGCCAGCATCATCCGCGCCGCCAGGGGCGCGAAAACATAGCCGTTGCGGCGCATGGCGGTGGCGACCAGCACACCGGACGCCCTGTCGCGCCCGATCATCGGCCATCCGTCGGGCGACGCCGCGCGGATACCGGTGCGCGGAACGGCGTGCTCGAGGCCTGCAAGGCCCGGCAGCATCGCATATGCTGTGTTGGCAAGATGAGTGACCACATCCCTCTCAACGCGCCGATCGTCCCTGCCCGCCTGCATGGTGGCGCCGAATTTGGTCGTGCCTGACGTCGCGGCCAGATAGCCCTGCCGCGAACGCAATACACCGACCCATTTCGGATGTGGCGGCAGGTCGAGCAGATGCCCCTTGATTGGCGTCAGCGCCTTGAGGCTTGGTATCTGACGGCGCAGGGCATAGCCACCGAATCCAGCGGCGGCAACGACGTCATCACCTTCGATCCAGCCACTTCGGCGTATACGGACGCGCGAACGTTCTATTGTTTCGACAACGCCGTCCCGCCAGACGCCGCCGATAGCGATGAAATGGTCCACAAGGTGGTCGAGCAGAGCCCGCGCCGGCAGCGCCCAATCGCCCGTCACCCGCAGGGCCTCGATGTCCGGGGCAAAACCATAGAAGCTGCGCTCGGCGTCGGTGGCAGGGTTTACATCCGCTTGAGTGGCATGCAGGGCCGTTAAATCATCGCCCGGCGTAGGCAGGAAATAGCTCGGTGTGTCATCCATAATCCGGAGCAATTGCTGCGCAGGCTGCGGCAAGCCGAGTACAGGATCAAACCACACATCTTGTGCTTCGGTCAGCCGTCGGAAGCTCATGGCGGGATCAGGATCGTTCATGGCTTCCAGCGCCGGCGCGATCATGCCGGCCGCGATTCCGGACGCCGTGTCCTCGGGCCGTTCTCGGGCGATCAGCGTGACCTTATGCCCCGCGGCCTGCGCGGCCACGGCGATGCACAGGCCAACGACGCCGCCGCCCACCACAATCACCGATTTTACGGAAGAATTCGCCATGTCTGCGGCCTACGCGATTCCGCGGGACACCGCCATGCGGCAAGGGATCAGAACGCGATGGTACCGCCTGCAGGTTTCGAACCGGCTACCTCCAGAGCCACAATCTGGCGCTCTACCAAGTGAGCTAAGGCGGCATATCATCGCGAGGGCAGCGTCTTAGCGGAGGCGCTGCCCTTAATCAAGGCCTGTATGCAAAAAGCCCAGGGCTACTTGTAGCCCTTGGAAGCGATATAGCCCTCGAGGTCCTTGATCCGCGTCTTGTCGGACGGGTGGGTCGACAGGAATTCCGGCGGCGCCTGGTTGCCCGCGGCCATCATGTTCTGCCACAGAGCGATGGCTTCGGACGCCTTGTAGCCGGCCTTGACCATCAGGTCGACGCCGATGCGGTCGGCTTCCGACTCTTGTTTGCGCGAATAGGGCAGCAAAAAGCCCAGCTCCGCGCCGAGCCCGCCATAGTTCGACACCGCCTGCGAGACATTGCCCTTGGTGGCGCCGGCAGCGACGCTGATGACTGCCTGCGACGCCATCTGTTGCGAGGCGCGCTCAGCGGCGTGCTTGGCGATGACGTGGCCGGTTTCGTGGCCGAGGACGGCCGCCAGCTGGTCGTCGTTCTTGACCACCTTGAACAGGCCGGTATTGACGCCGACCTTGTTGCCGGGAATGACGAAGGCATTGGGCTGGTCGTCATCGAACAGGACGTATTCCCATGGCCGGTCGCCCATGCCGGCGGCGGAGACAATGCGCGCCCCCACCTTCTGGATGCGGGCATTGAGCACCGGATCGCGCGATACCTTGGCGGTCTTGAGCTGCTCCTGCCAGCCCTGGAGCGCGCTGGCTTCAAGATCGGAATCGCTGACCAGGATCAGTTGCGAGCGCCCGAGCGCGTCATTGGTCTCGCATCCGCTCAAGGCCAGGCCTGTCGCGGTCAATGCCAGCATGGCCGCGCAGGCGCCGATCCATTGTTTCGTCTTCATGCCGTCATCCCCGGTTGAACCTGCCTCTGTCTTAGCGCATTGCGTAAAAAAAGACATCCCTGCCTGCGCCAGGGATGTCTTCGCAAATGCCGGCGCGGTTCAGGCGTCGCCGAGCAGCCATTTCAAGGTGACGGTCAGCTTCGATCCCGGCTTCACCGTGCCGCCACCGGTATCGACACGGCCCTTGGCCTCGACCATCTTCACCGTGGCGGCGCCGAAGCCGTAGTTCTTCGGCGTTTCCGACACCACCGTGCACGAGACGTGGCCGGCGGTATCGAGAATGATGCACTCGACCTCGGCGACACCCTGTTTGTTGGCGTCGATGGCGGCGGGCGGATAGTATTCGGTCAGGGTATTGCTGTCCGGGAACTGCGACCAGCGGGGATTGATATAGACCGGACCGCCGTCGCCGGCGCCCGCGTCCGTAATGGTGACGTCAGGCCCTGTGGTCAGCATGCCCGGGCCGGTATCGACGACAGGTCCCTTGCTCGGAATGATCGGCAGGTCATCATCCACATGCGTGGTGGTCGTCGGAGTATGAACATTGATCGGATGGGCCTGAGGCGGCGGCTTTTTCTGTTCGTCCTTCGTCTGCGGCGGCGGTTCCATGGTGACGGTGATGGGCTTCTGCGGCATCACGATCGGATCGTCGGGAATGACGCGGGCGAAATTCTGCGTCACCAGGTAGATGGCCAGCAGCACGTGCAGGCCGATGGCAATCAGGATTGCCCACACCAGCGACAAGGGCAGCTTGCGCCGCGGCTGAGAGAAAATGGCGGAATGCGAGACGGCATCGATCATGACAAACTCCTCCCGGAACTATGGTTACCCGCAGAAGTCCCGGCCAATCCGGTTCAGGGTTCGGCCCCAGGTGACATGCATCAACAAGGTCGTCGGTCGTTGTTGTCAGCCATTTCCCGGCTTTTCCGGCAGGTTACTACCGTTCCGTGAAAAATGCAAATGACTTGCATTTTCGCTGCAGTGCAAAAAAAACACCCCGGAGAGGTACCCCGGGGTGTCCTTCAGGTTTGGCATTGAAGCGATGGCCTACTCCGGAACCTTCCACACATAGGTGAACTTCTTCCGGTCACCATCGCGCAGCTGTCCGTCGACCGTGCTCGGGTTGACGTGAGCATACTTGAGGAACAGCTTCACCGTCGCGGCGCCGAAACCGTAACCCTTCGGCGTTTCGTTCAGGATGTCGCAGCTCACCACCTTGCCCGACGAGTTGATGGAGCAGTCGATATCGACCTTGCCGTTGACACCGTCGTTTTCGGCGCGTTCCGGATAGGAATCCGCCATCTGGTCGCCGTTCGGATACGTCCAGTTACCTGCAACGTAGCGCGGACCGGTAGGAGCCGGCGGCGGCGGTGGCCCTTGCGGAACCTCGGCCGGGGGTGCCGAATAATCGACGTGCTGCTCCGGTTTCACCGGCGTCGCATTGATCGGCGGCGGCGGCGGAACTTCCGAGGGCGGCGTCACGCGCGGCTGGATCACCGGCGGGGGCGGCGCCTTAGGTGGCGGCGGAGGCGGCGGAGGTGGAGGCGGAGGTGGAGGTGGCGGCTTCACGATCTCCGTATTGACGTGTTCGTCATCAAACTTGACATCTCTGATTTCAAATTTGTGACGGACGAAATAAAACGCGACACCCAGGTGCAGAGCTGCAGCAATACCGATCCCAACGAAAAGAGAACTATTGTTCTTCTTTTCGGGCGGGTCGAGAATAGGGTCCCGTTTTCTATGGGGATTTTCTTCCATAAGTCTAAGACCCTCTACTGGTTATTGTCTTCGCCCTGAAGCGCAACGCTGTAGAAGCTGTTGTCTTGCAGCTTGTTCATGACTTTCATGAAGTCAGCATAGCGGGTGCGCTTGTCGCAGCGGATGAAGATGCGCTCCTCTGTCGGATCGCGGGCCCCGATACGCGCCTTGATGTCGTCTCCCAGCGTATCGAGACTGGACCTGTCGTCGCCCACATAGACATCAGCATCCTTGGTGATGGTGATGTAGACGGGCTTCGGAGGGTTTTTCTCGGATTTGACGGTTTCTTTCGGCTCTTTCACCTCGACCGACACAGAGGCCAGCGGAGCGGCCACCATGAAGATGATCAGGAGCACCAGCATGACGTCCACGAAGGGAGTCACATTGATGTCGTGATTGGCCTCGACGTGAAATTTCGACGAGCCACCGCCACCTGACAGCTTGGCTCCCATAGTGATTACGCCCCTTTGTCGAGTTGACGCGACAGGGCGTTCATCAGTTCCGACACGAACTGTTCAGAACGCGTGCCGTAGTTGGTGATGCTGGTGTTGAAGATGTTGTACATGACAACGGCCGGGATAGCGGCGATCAGGCCGAGGCCGGTCGCCATCAGGGCTTCGGCGATACCCGGGGCGACAACCGCGAGGTTGGTCGTGTGGGAGGCCGCGATGCCGATGAACGAGTTCATGATGCCGTAAACGGTACCGAACAGACCGACGAACGGCGAGGTCGAACCGACCGAGGCGAGAAAGGCGAGACCGCCCGACAGGCGCTTGGCGAGGCCGGCCTGAACGGCGTGGACCGAAGCCTGCGCACGATTGAGCGTCGAATCCTTGTGCTCGCCCGAGACGTTGAGGCCGGCCTGTTTCGACAGCTGGACTTCCTCGGTGCCGACGGCGGCCATGTCGGCCAGCGGGTTGCCGGCGAACTCATCCGAAACGGCAATGCGGTTGATGTCCGCGATCGAGCGGGCGCCGCGATAGGCTTCCAGGAAGTTGCTGGTAACGCGATTCAGGCTGCCGAAGTCGAGCAGCTTCATGATCAGCAGGATCCAGGAGATCAGCGAGCAGATCGCCAGGATGGTCATGACGATCTTCACGACCGTGGTCGCGGTCATGAACATGCCGATGAAGTCGGTGGCAGCCTTCTTGGGCGGCGCGGCCGAAGACGAGGAGTCGTCCGCGTCATCGGCGGCGGGCGCGGCAACCGGCGCGGCGGCGGGAGCCGAAGCCGCGGCCGAGGAGGCCGGCGCAGGCGTCTGGGCCGCGTGGGCCATGACGGGAGCGGTCATCAGCAGCGCGGCGGCGCCAAGCAGAGCGATGAACGGGTTGTGTTTCTTGTGTTCGAGCATTGTTCGCCAATTCCTGAATATGGACATCGCCCTGACGGGCTGCCAAGGACTAAGGGGGAAGCGTTTACCCCGTGTTAATAACCACAGACCCGCCCCACCGATCCGCCGGCCTTCGCCGGTACGCATCTGCCTTGCGAGCCCCTGTGCTCCACCTGGAGCGCGGGGATTCTCACGTCCCCATCGCGGCAGCCGGTGCACAAACCTTGCCATTATGGATCAATTTGACCCAAAAGGCGACCTCTTTGTTGCGCGGGCATATGCCCTGCCCAAACAGGTTTGGGCCTAAATGATCCGGCAGAACCTTAAACGTCAAGGTACCTGTTACAGTCTTTTCGCGCAGCCTTCGGCCTTAACCAAAAGAGCTTAGAAAATTGTGAATTAAAAATCCAACCCTGTCCGATAGTTAAATTTGCAAGAGTGATGTCAGTGAAATGTGGCGCGCGGGAAAAAAAATTTGGCCGCCTGATAAAAAAATGCACGAGCGACCTCTCACAGGCGAAATTGGCGGCGGAAAACACAACCGGCAAGCGTGGTGAACTCGCCCGTCAGGCGATGGCGGCGGCGGCGACTCAACGCGCGAGGACTCCCGACAGTATAAGACATGGTTGCGCTAACATGAGGAGCGTGCCGCCTGCCCGTCCGGCACTGGATTGCGACGATCGAAACAGACACGATATCTGCCCGGACGTTGCCATTCTGCTGAACCATCACCACAGGATATGGCTGGCCAGGGCGGGATCGGCGGCGGAATTGAGCAAAATAATCTGGTTGCCGTCGCCCAGATCGACCACCGCGGACGTTCCCGATTGGGTCAGGACCAGTGCCGACAAATGATAGGCGGTAACGTCAACTAAGTCATTGTCCGTGGAGAAGTCGGTAATGGTGTCGATGCCGCTGCCTGGGCCAAAAACAAAAGTATCCGCGCCGGCGCCGCCTGTCAGGCGGTCATTGCCGCCCTGGCCTACGAGCGTATTGTCGCCGCTGTTGCCGGTCACGCTGTTGCCCAGGGCATTGCCGGTGCCGTCGATCGCCTCAGTGCCGGAGAGGATCAGATTTTCGACAAGGTCGCCGAGGACATAGCTGATCGTCGAGCGAACCGTGTCGGTGCCACCGTCGTCGATACCCGCCACCGTCTGCTCGGACACGACGTCGCCGATATTGTCGACCGTGTAGGTATCGTCGCCGGCGCCACCATACATCGTATCGACGCCAACGCCGCCGTTGATGATGTCGTTGCCATCGAGGCCGTAAAGCCTGTTGTCGCCGCTGTTGCCGGTCACGCTGTTGCCCAGCGCATTGCCGGTGCCGTCGATGCTGTCGGCGCCGGTCAGGACCAGCTTCTCGACAAGGTCGCCGAGGGTATAGCTGATCGTCGAGCGAACCGTGTCGGTGCCGCCGTCGTCGAGACCCGCCACCGTCTGCTCGGACACGACATCGCCGATATTGTCGACATAATAGGTGTCGTTGCCAGAACCGCCATACATGGTATCGGCGCCTACGCCGCCGTTGATAGCATTGCCGCCTGCATTGCCGGTTATGACATTGTCCATCGTATTGCCGGTGGCGGCGATATCCTCCGTGCCTGTCAGGACAAGGTTTTCGACGTAGCCCGGCATTCTGTAGCTGACCGAAGTCCACACCGTGTCATTGCCGCCGTTCGACTTTTCGACGACGACATCGCCGGCATTGTCAACGACATAGGTATCGTCGCCAGCGTTTCCGGTCAGATAGTCGGCGCCTTCGCCGCCATCGAGACGATTATTGCCGGCATTGCCGGTCAGGCTGTTATCGAGGGCGTTACCGGTGCCATTGATGTCGCCCGATTTGGAGAGAACCAGATTTTCAACGCCATCGCCCAGCGTATAGCTGAACGTCGCCTTGACGGTATCTGTCCCGCCGTCGTCCGTGCCCGCTATAGTCTGCTCGCAGACAATATCGCGCCCGTTGCCGACGATATAGGTATCGTCGCCGGCGCCGCCGTACATGGTATCGACGCCTGGCCCGCCATCAAGAAGGTCGTTGCCGCTCAGGCCATAGAGCGTATCTGCAACAGCGCTGCCGGTCAGGACATTATTGCCTTCGTTGCCCCACATCGTGATCGCGGTCGCACCGGCGGTGGCGTTGATATTTCCGCTGCCAGCAAGGGTAAGGTACTCAACATTGGCGCTGACCCGGTAACTGACCGCGGCATAAACCCAGTCCTGCCCTTCGCCCGGATTCTCGACGACCACGTCTGCGGCAGAGTCGACGAAATAGGTATCATTGCCATCGCCGCCGATCATGGTGTCGTCGCCGCCGCGACCGTCAAGCGCGTTGGTGCCGCTGCCGCCGGTCAGGACGTTGTCGAGCCCATTGCCATAGCCGATCGCCAGATTGGACGATGTCAGGATCAGGTTCTCGACATTGTCGCCCAATTCGTAGTTCACTGCGGATTCGACCGTGTCCGTGCCGCCGTCCGCCGCCTCGGTGATCCGATCGCCGGCACCATCGACGACATAGGTGTCGTTACCGAGGCCGCCGGACATGGTGTCCGCGCCGGCCTGGCCGTCGAGGCGGTTGTCGCCATCGTTGCCGGCAAGAACATTGTTCAGTTCGTTGCCGGTGCCGTCGACATTGTCGGTACCGGTCAAGACCAGGTTTTCGATGGCGTCGCCGAGGCTATAGGTCATGGCCGCGCGCACCGTATCCGTGCCCTGGCCGTCCCACTCCATGACATAATCGGCCGCCGTGCGCACGACATAGGTATCATCGCCGGCGCCGCCCTGCATGATGTTGCTGCCGCCGGCGCCATCGATCAGGTCGTTGCCATCGCCGCCATAGAGGACATTATTGCCGTCATTACCGGTGATCTTGTTATCGAGCGCATTGCCGCCGCCATCGAAATCCCCCGTGCCTGTCAGGACCAGGTTTTCGACATCGTCGCCCAGGCCATACTCGACCGAGGATTCCACGGTGTCCGTGCCTTCGCCGCTGTTTTCGACGACCGTGTCGCTATGGCTGTGGACGACGTAGGTGTCGTCGCCCAGCCCGCCGTAAAGCGTGTTGGAACCGGCGCCGCCGTCGAGGCGGTCACCGCCATCGAGGCCGTAAAGCCTGTTGTCGCCGTCATTGCCGGTCAGGACGTTGGCCAGGCTATTGCCCGTGCCGTCGATGGTCGCGCTGCCGGTCAGGACGAGGTTTTCGACATTGTCGCCGAGCGTCCAGGTGATCGACGACTGGACCGTATCGGTACCGGCGTTCAAGCCCTCCGTGACCTGGTCATCCGTGTTGTCGACGATATAGGTGTCGTCGCCGCCAAGGCCCGCCATGTGGGCATCGGTGCCGGTGCCGTCGAGCGTATTGTTGCCGCTGTCCCCAGTCAGGGTCACATAGCCGGGCGTAACGGTGTAGATCGTCTGATAGATATCGTAGTCGTTGCTGTCGAGGCTGGCATGGCCGCTCCACGTGACGACGAAACGGTCGCCGCTGAGCGCCGTCACCTTCGGCGCAGCGTCGTTATAGTCCATGTTGGACAGGGTGTTGACGTGGATTTCACCGGCGACCTTGTTGCCATCCTTGTCGAACACCTGGGCATAGACGTCGGTATAAACGGCGCCCATCGGGCCCTGCGAACGATCATTGTAGTCTTCGAAGGTCGATTGCCAGACAATGACATAGCCGCCATCGCTCAGCAGGGTGACCGCCGCCCGTTCCTGGTCGTGGGCCGTGGTGGTGTTGACCTGGACCTCGCCGGTGACGGCATTGCCATTGGCGTCATAGCGGCGCGTATAGATGCCGTAGCCGTCGCCATCCTGGCCGTTGGCTTGCCAGACGACGAGATAGCCGCCGTCGCTCATCGCGGTCACATCAGGGGCATATTGCTGACGGTAATCGGCCGGCACGCTGATCATGACGTCGGTGCCGACTTTCTGGCTGTTGGCGTCATAACGCTGGGCGTAAACATCGTAGGCAGCGGGACCGCCGTTGTAATCTTCGTAAACGACGATGAAGCCGCCGTCGCTCAGCAAGGCGGCGCGCGGCGAATCCTGGTTACCGCCGGTGCGGTCGGTCAGGTGGACCTCGCCGCCGATCGCCACGCCCGCGGAATTGTAGCGCTGGCCGTAGGCGCCATAGCTGTTGCCGTCCTCGCCCTGGCTTTGCCAGGAGACGAACCAGCCGCCGTCGGACAGCGCGGTGATCGACGGATTTTCGACGTAGTTGTTCTGCCAGGTATTGATGTGGGTTTCGCCGCCCACCGCGGCGCCGCTGGCGTCGAAGCGTTGTTGATAGACGCCGGTATTGCCGACCACCTTGCCCCAGACGATGACATAGCCGCCGTCGTCGATGCCGGCGACGCCGAGCGCGGTCTGGTTGGACGTGTTGCCGACGGTGTGAAACTCACCGCCCACCTTGGCGCCCGTGGAATCGTAGCGCTGGGCGGTGAGTTCCAGCATGTTGGTGGTGGAACTCCAGGCGTTCCAGACGATGACGTAGCCGCCATCCTTGAGATGGGTAATCACCGGGTTCTGCTGATTGTCTACGGTCGTCGAATTGACGATCGTCGTGGTACCGGCGGTTACGCTTGGAACGGTCATATAAGACACCCTAAGATCGTCCCGCGGCCAGACTATCGCCGGCACTTCGGAACTCCATCGGGCATCAAACTACCAGATCAGTCTTAATAACCTTGCCACATGCACAAACGCCCTGCCCATGAGGGGCAAGCTTCATATGGGGTTGAGGGAGATGGTGCCTGGGGGCGGAATCGAACCACCGACACGCGGATTTTCAATCCGCTGCTCTACCAACTGAGCTACCCAGGCCCGGCAAAGGGAGGCAGGTCTATAGGCGAGCCGAAATGGCTTGGCAAGCGGGAACGTGCAGTTTTTTCAGGACTCGTTGTCATCCGGCGTCGTCGCTGAGGCAGGCGGCGCGTCGTCCTCGTCCGCCAGGGCCAGTTCGCCGCCGTCGCCGATGCGATATTCCCCCTTCAGCCAGTGGACAAGGTCTACGTCGGCGCAGCGCTTCGAACAGAACGGGGCATAGGAAGCCGCCAGGTTGGCGACGCTCTCGACGGCTTCGCCGTAGGGTTTCTTGCAGCGGGTGCAGTAACGGACGGTCATGCGTAGTCGGCCTTGTGGGTTGTGCCGGCCTCGAGGCGCAGCATCGGCGCCAGCGGGTCGAGCGAACTGTTGATCAGCGGCTTCAGGATATCGGCCGCGGCCGGGAAAGTGCGGATGACGACCGGTCGGCCGCGATCCTGTTCGGACAGGGCGATCGCCTGCCACAGCATATATATGGCGCTGCGTAGCGGATTAAAGAGCGGGTGCGGCGGCGCTGCGCTCCATGGCCGGGTAAATTCGAGCGTGCCGAATCTGCCGATGGGCGCGACAATGGCCTGCCTGGCCTCCCCGGCCAGGGCCTCGATCAGCAGGCGGCGAAGGCGTTCTCCGTCATGCCGCCGGCCGATCAGGTCGACCACGACGAGGCCGCCGAGATTGGCCAGGCGCAGGCGGCGCGGCAAGTCCTTGACCGCCAGTTCGTTGCAGGCGCGCGCCGGGTTGTGGCCCGGCGCCTCGGCGGCATCGACATCGCAGGCGATCAGGCCGCGTGTGGCCTCCACCCACAGGTGGCCGCCGTTGGCGAGCCGCCCGGACGGATTTTCAGCCCGCTCTGATGCTTCCAAGATGGCGGCGCGGTCGCTGTCCTCCCCGATCGCCACATTGCCGAAAACGGCGGTCGCGCGGGTCAGCAGCCGTTCCCTGAGGCTCATGATCTCCGACAATCGGCGCGGTTCGCTGTCCGCCGGCGCGATGAAGCGGGCGCGGGCAAGCTTGCCGGAAACCGGCCGGGCCTCGGCCATGATCTCGACCTCGACCGCCATGCCTTCGGTCAGTTTTGCATCCGAGGGCGCGTCCAGCACGGCCTCGCCGCCGTCGGCCAGGGCCAGGAAGCGGACGCCGCCGGCCGTGGCGGTCAGGCGCGCCACCGATCGCGCGCCGAGAACGGCCAGCGACGGATCATGCTCGTAACCTTCGAGGTAGAAATGCGGCAGGCCGTCCTTATAGACCGCGCCGCGCGCCAGGCCGAGCCGCGCCTCATAATGCAGGGTCAGCATGGATATCCGGCGCCTTGCAGCAGGCACTTGGTCTCATAGAGCGGCAGGCCGACCACGGCGGTATAGCTGCCGGTCAGCTTGACGACGAAGCCCCCTGCCCGGCCCTGGATGCCGTAACCGCCGGCCTTGCCCAAACCCTCGCCGCTGGCGACATAGGCGTCGATCTCGGCATTGGACAGGCGCTTGAAACTGAGCCGCGCCTCCACCACCCGCGACGACAGGCGGCCGCCCGGCGCCACCAACGCCACGCCGGTCAGGACGCGGTGATTGCGGCCGGACAGCAGCTTGAGACAGGCGCGAACCTCGGCTTCGGTCTCCGCCTTGGGCAGGATGCGGCGGCCGACGCACACGACCGTGTCGGCGGCCAGCACATAACCGTCGGCCGTCACCGCTCGCGCCTTGGCGACGGCCAGGCGCAGCGCCAGGGCGCGCGGCGTCTCGGTCTTGAGCGGAGTCTCGTCGATATCGGCGGCGACGATGGCGTCAGGCCCGATTCCGATCTGGGCGAGCAGGTCGCGGCGGCGCGGGCTGGCGCTGGCGAGGATCAACCGGGCCATGCGCCTGGGCCTTACTTGAAGCGGTAGGTGATGCGGCCCTTGGTCAGGTCGTAGGGCGTCATTTCGACCATGATGCGGTCGCCGGCCAGCACGCGGATGCGGTTCTTGCGCATCTTGCCGGCGGTGTGGGCGATGATTTCGTGGCCCGATTCCTCGAGCTTGACCCGGAACGTGGCGTTGGGCAGCAGCTCGATGACCACGCCCGGAAATTCCAGCAATTCTTCCTTTGCCATGCGGCTCCTCTGACCTCGGGAAACGGCCCCGTTCCCCGGCGGGGACAAGCAGCGCGAAGTTCAACCCGCGCCCTTTATACCCAAAGCCCGGATTCGCAAAGAAACTTTTACGGGTTGAGGATGGCCTGGACTTTGGTCCAGTCGGTCGTCCTGACGATGGCGTCGATGACGTCCTGCGGTCCCTGCAGCGTGATTTCGATGGTCTCGATGTGGGGCGAGGCGTCGGTATGGGAATAGTGGTACCACGTGGCGTCGTCCTTGGCGTAGTAGCGCGAGGGGTCGCCGAATTCGAGCACGTAGCAATCCGCGTTCTCGACCTGGTGGGCCGGTTCCTTGTACAGGCGGGCGACGCCGGCGGGCGGATCGGCGACCAGCGTGGCCTGGTCGGACGCCGGCGCGACATAGCCCATGTTGTCGGCCGTGGTGATCAGCAGGTCGCGCGGACCGGCCTGCGGCTGCTGCTGAACCTGGGCCAGCTTCTGGATTTCCGCGATGATGGCCTTGCGTCGCGCCGGCGCCGTCGCGGGCGCATAGAGCTCCTGGGTCAGAGCGGTCATCTTCACCGAGGGATCCTCGGCCGTCGACGCGCTTTCGTACATGCGCGTGATGGTGCCGTCGAAATAGAACGGTTCGGGACCGTTGCCGTAGATCGGCGGATTGTCGGGAATGTCCATGCGGTTGGCCACCCGTTCCTGCCAGCCGCTCCCGGGCGCCATGGCGTCGATGACGGCGTTCATCGCCGTGCGGTAATGGACGATGACCGCTTCCTCGGCCGGCGTCGGATCGTGCTGCTGAGCCGAGGCCGCCCCCGCCCCCATGACCAGCCCCCCCATGACCAGCGCCGCCATCGCCGCGCCGAGAAGATACCGCATATCACCTGCTCCCGTGAGTGTGGAGGCAGAGTACGAACCCGCCGCGCGACGCGCAATTGCCTAAACCGGCATAGTCATGGCGTCAGGGCGGCGTCAAAGGTCGTCCAGTCCGTGCGGCTGAGAACGGTCTGCAGGTAGTCGTCCGGGCCCTCGATGCGCAGCATGAAGTTCTCGACGTGCGGCGTGCCGGGCGCATTGGCGAAGCGGTAGTGATACCAGCCGTGACCCCCATCCCAGCCGAAGCGCGTCCAGTCGCCGAAGATCAGCACATAGGCCTTTCCGTTGTCGACGTGGGTCGGCGTCGCGGCGAATACCGCGGCAACGCCCGGCAGGCTGAGCGGCAGCGGCTTGGTCATGCTGTCGTCGGGGCCATAGTCGGGGAGGTTGTACTCGGTCTCGACATAGAGATTGGCGCGCGCCGGATTGCCTTCGGCGGCGGCCTGCATCTGCTGGATCAACCTGGTTTTCTGCTGGACATCGTCCGTCGCCTGGAGCTGGTCGCTCAGGGCCTGGAGTTGCGCCTGCATCGGCGCCACGAGGCTGTTGAAGCGATCGGACCCCGGACGCACCTCATAAAGCCGGCCGACGGTGGCGTTGAAGGCCAGTGGCCGCTCGCGGTCGGCGGTATTGACCATGACATCGTCGTCGATGTCATAATGCTGGCCGTCGTCCTCCTGCCAGTTGTCATCCGCCAACCGGTCGACGCCGGCATCCAGCGCCTGGGCATAACGATCGATGACTGTTTTCTCCGCCGCCGTCGGCGGTCGCAGCGGCTGGGCATGGGCGGAAACGGCCAGTAAAGCGGCGAGGACGGATACCAGAAGAACGCGCATGACAGATCCTCCTGAACTGCGGCGAACCTAGCACGGCCTCATCAAGACGCAAACGCCCTCCGGCGGAAACCGGAGGGCGATGGCAAGAGGTGTAACCTCAGCCTAGAACTTCTTGACCAGGTTGACCGTGGTCGTGGTGGCCTGGCCCTTGTCGTGCTGGAATTCCGAGCGCGTCACGTCGGCGCGCAAAGCGTAGCCGCTGTTGATGTGGTACTGGGCGCCGACGCCGTAGTCGAAAGCCGTGCCCTGTTCCAGCTTGCCGGCTGCGGCAGGAGCCTTCAGGTCGGTATCGGACAGGCCGACACGGCCGATCAGGTCGAAGCTCGGCGACACCGGCACGTAGCCGACACCATAGGCGCCCCACTTGTTGGTCAGCTTGTATTCGCCGGCCGGCGTGGTGTCGTGGTTGGTGCCGAAACCGGCCTCGCCTTCCACGCCGAAGTATGGGGTGAACTTGGTGCCGAGACGGAGGTTGACGCCGTTGAGGTTGGCGTCGGTCTTGTGGTTGTCCGTGCCGGTGACGCCGATCGAGTCGTAGGCGTGGCCGACGTCCTGAGCCGTGGCGGTGACGGCGGCGCCGGACAGGGCCAGCGCCGACACAGCAGCGATGATAGCAAGTTTCATGACATGTGCTCCAATCAGGTCTTTTGAGCCCGGGACTTGTGGAAAGACTCGGGACGGCGATCGGTATGTCGCCGGGAGCAAAGGTAGGCAGCGCGCCAGGCTTCGCTGCGGCGCTTCAAAGGTCATTTCAGGGTATTTGACGCCGATTAAGGCGAAATCGACACCTTGCTGTCGCGTATAAGGCGAACGGCGCTGTATCCGCCCCACTTCAGCCGGCATGTCGCCATGTTGATGAACGCCGAATGAACGGGCCATCATTGCAAAAATGTAATGAAATCATAAAGATAGAGATAGTCGCGATGCTGCCCCAACGCCACACCGCTTGACGGCTATTCCTGCTGCAGCGACACGATATCGTGTTCGACCTCGGCCTTCTTGGCCTTCAGCGCGGCGCGATCCTCATCGCTGAGATCGGGGTTCTTGAGCGCCTGCTTGATCTGGCTCAGCAGAAGGCGGTCCTGATAGAGCGCCAGGTCGATCGCATTCTGGTTGCGCGGCGTATTGAAACGATCATCGCCCTTGGCATTGGTCAGGTTGTTATAGGGATTATTGCCTCGATCGCTCGGCATGGGCGTCGGCGCATGATTCTCAATCTGCGCGAACGCCGGCACGGCAACAGCCACGGCGGAAACCGCCAGCGCGGCGGCCAAGATCATCTTCATCGGAACCCTCCCAATCCACGTGCGTCCCCGGCAACGCGAAAGTTAACACCAGAAACGGATATGTACAGCCCAAAGTGCAACCCGCAGGTGCTACGCCTTCGTGTGCAGGGCGTAGATAAGCGTGAACAGACGGCGCGCGGTGTCGTGGTCGATGGCGACCTTGTCCTTCAGCCGTTCGGTCAGGAGGTCGGCGCCTTCATTGTGGACGCCGCGACGGCCCATGTCGATGGCTTCGATCTGGCCGGGCGTCGCCGATTTGAGGGCTTCGTAATAGCTGTCGCAGATCATCTGGTAGTCGCGGACGATCGCCTTGAACGGGGCCAGGGACAGCATGACCTTGCGGGCGAAATTCGGCCCGGCGATGTCGAAGACCAGCCGGTTGTCTTCCAGCGCCAGGCGCAGGTCGAACGGCCCTTCGCTGCCGGCTTCGGCCGCGCCTTCGGGAACGAAACTGTTTTTCCCGATCAGATCGAAGACGGCGACCTGGCGATCATGCTCGGCATCGGCCGAGGGCGAAGCCAGGCTCAATTCGTCGATGTCGATGCGCGCGATCTTCATCTCACACCCCATGCTTCGGCGCTGAGCGGGCGCGGCGCGGCGCGGCCAGGTCGAGCAGCAGCACGTCGATGCACTCGACATCGAGGCGGACATCGCGGCTTCCGCCGCCCGCGAACCGCAGGGTCAGGATGTGCGCCGGAAGATCGCCGGCTTCGACCTCGATGTCGAGCAGGCTGAGCGGCACGGTGGCCTGGCGCGGGTCAAAGCCGCGAAACTGCACCCGCGTGACGCACGACATGCGCAGTACCGAGGGCGCGCGCAACGGCGCGTTCCCCGTCACTTCATGACAGAAGCGATTCATGCGCACGGTGAAGTGGCGACCGGACGGTTCGAAGCTCAGGTCGCCGGCACGCATGGCGGCGTCCTGGACCACGGCGGCGATCGCCGGCAGATCCTCGGTCTCGTGCGCGATCAGGCGCAGCGGCTTGGCAGGCTTCGGACCGGCTCCGAACATCGGCATTATTCGTCGTCCTCCGCCGGAGATTCGCCTTTGAGCCGGCGGATGTTGGCGCCGCAGGCCGACAGCTTGCCTTCCAGGTTCTCGAAGCCGCGGTCAAGGTGATAGACGCGATTGACCATGGTCTCGCCACGTGCCGCCAGGCCGGCAATGACCAGGCACGCCGAAGCGCGCAGGTCGGTGGCCATGACCTGGGCCCCGCGCAGTTCCGACCCACCGCGCACGCGCGCTTCGCCGCCGCTGACCGAGATCTCCGCGCCGAGCCGGCCGAGTTCCGGCACGTGCATGAAGCGATTCTCGAAGATGGTCTCGCGGATGACGCTTTCGCCGTCGGCCATGGTCATAAGGGCCATGAACTGGGCCTGCAGGTCGGTTGCGAAGCCTGGATAGACGCCGGTGGTGATGTCGACCGGACGGACCCTGGCGGCGGAATCGCGTTTGATGATGACGCTGTCGTCGCTGCGAACGACGTCGCAGCCGGCCTCGGTGAGCTTGTCGAGCAGGATGGCGATCAGGTCCGGCCGCACGCCGGTCAGGCGGACTTCGCCGCCGGTCATCGCCGCCGCCACAGCATAAGTGCCCGCTTCGATACGGTCGCATATCACCGGCCACTCGGTGCCGCCGAGACTGGTGACGCCCTCTACGGCGATGGTTGTGGTGCCGTGGCCGCTGATCCTGGCGCCCATGCTGTTGAGGAAGCCGGCAAGGTCGGAGATTTCCGGCTCGCAGGCGCAGTTCTTCATCACCGTCGTGCCGTGGGCGAGGACCGCCGCCATCAGGGCGTGCTCGGTGGCGCCGACGCTGACGAAGGGAAAATTGATCTCCGCCCCTTTGAGCCCCCGCGGAGCCTGGGCGAAGACGTAGCCCTCGTGCATGTCGATGTGCGCACCCAGCGCCTCCAGCGCCTTCAAGTGCAGGTCGACCGGGCGCGCGCCGATGGTGCAGCCACCCGGCAGCGAGACCTTGGCGTGGCCGGTGCGCGCCAGCAGCGGCCCCAGAACGTTGAACGAGGCACGCATCTGGCGGACGAGGTCGTAGGGCGCGAAGGCCGAGGTCAGCTCGGGCGTATGCAAGCGCATGTCCGGACCTTCGGCGCTGTCGCTCTCGGCGATTCCACAGCCGAAGCGCGCCAGCAGCCGGCCGAGCAGCCGCGTGTCGGCCAGGCGCGGCATGTTGAGCAGGCGGACCGGTTCGGAGGTCAGGAGCGACGCCGCCATCAGCTTGATGGCCGAATTCTTGGCTCCGGATATGGGGATGTCCCCGAAAAGAGGGTTGCCCCCGACAATGGCTATGCGGTCCATTACTCAGTCCGTCATGAAGAAAAACGCGCGCCTGAACTTTGGGCGGATTCGCGGTTCTACATGACATTATGGCGCGCGCAATATCCGCCAGCGCTTTTTATCACGAGTCGCCATCATCACCCGGCGCGGGCTTTTCAGCCGGTGCGGATGAGGGCGCGGCGGCCTTGCGACGGCGCAGGTTGTCGCGCAGCGCCTTCTGCAGCGCCTCGGCGCGGGCGTCGCGATGGCCTTGCGTGGTGGCGCGGTGTTCGCGCGGCGTGCCGGTGGTTTCGTCCATGGTCAAGGCTTAGAAAAAGCTACGGCGCAATGCAAGCGGGCGTTTTTTCCGCGCGGCGTCACTTTTCGCTTTGTCATCGCTGAAAGTTTGGCTATACGCGCACGCCTGTCGCCGCCGTAGCTCAGTGGTAGAGCGCATCCTTGGTAAGGCTGAGGTCGGCAGTTCAATCCTGCCCGGCGGCACCACCGGGGCCCTCGTCCCTAAAGGACCTGGGCCCCGTCCTGTTTTGGGGGTGGCGGATGGTTGAGGCAAGGCGCATCGGCAATGGACCGATCATTACCGCGGCCGATCTACCGGACGACGACGGCGTCAATATCAACGGCCCTTCCGTCATTGCCGCGCCCGATTGGCTGCCCAACCGTCTCGGCAAATTCTATCTCTATTTCGCCCATCATCATGGCCGTTATATCCGCCTGGCCTATGCCGACCACGTCGAAGGCCCGTGGACGGTCTACGCCCCGGGCACGCTCAGCCTGGGCGATGTCACCGCTCTGTGCCGCGATCATCTAGCCTCGCCCGAGGTGATCGTCGATCACGGCCGGTGTGAAATCCGCATGTATTTCCACGCCTATGAAGCACAGGGCAAGCGCCAGCGCACTTATCTGGCCGTGTCGCCGAACGGCATCGCCTTCCGTAACGGCATCGGTCCTCTCGCCCCGTTCTACCTGCGTACCGTACCCTGGCGTGGCCAGGTCCTTGGCTTGGCGAAAGGGATTGTCTGCCTGTCGCCCGATGGACGCAGCGAATTCCGCGAGCTCGCCGTCAAGGCTTTCCCGGACGATACCGACACCATAAAAGTCCGCCATACCGCCCTCAGGCTCGACGGTGATCGCCTGCACGTCGTCTGGTCGCGCTCGGGAGACGCGCCCGAACACCTGCTGCATGGAACCATCGACCTGTCCCGGCCCGAGGACCAATGGCGCATCGAAGGCGTCACCAGCCTGCTCAGGCCGGAATATACGTGGGAAGGGGCCGACCTGCCTGTTGCAGCGTCTGCGGAGGGCGCGGCAAAAGGCCGGGAACACGCCTTGCGCGACCCGGCCTTGCTGGCCCATGATGGCCGCCACTATCTCTTCTACAGCGTCGCCGGTGAATCGGGGATCGCCGTGGCGGAACTCACGTTCTAGGGGACCAAGCCTTGCTTTTCAGGATGACGGCGCGGATCGGGCGCGCACAAGACAGGTTGCCGGCATGAGCGATAAGGCGCAACGCACCATCCGCCTCAAGGAACTGGGGGCGAATGTCGACAAATACACAGGCCCTTCGCCCGACTACCTGACGAAGACCGACGGACTGGCGGCCGGCACCTTCCGCCTCCGCACCGACGCCAACGGTTTCGTCATTTCAGGCGATCCGCCGTTGGAAGGCGGTGAAACTTGGATATTTCTCGGCGATTCCTTCGTCGAGTCGGCCTATGTCGCCGAGGACGCCCGCTTCCCTACGCTGATCGAGCGACAATTGCGCGCCGCCGGCCGGCCGGTCACCTGCCTGAACGGCGGCTACTCAGGGGCGACCACGCTCCACCTGTTCAACATATTGATGAACAAGATACTGCCCCTGAAGCCGGCGCGCGTCCTGTTCTTCGCACCCACCAACGATACGCGCGCCTTCGCCCATCCCGGCGGCTACTGGTGCAATTACGAGCTGTTCACGCCGATCATGCCGCCCGACAGTACACGGCCGGCCGTATCCCGGGTCGAAAACGCCCAGGCCCTCATTCTCGAGCTTTTCGTGTCGGCCTGCGCCATGGCCGGCATCGGGCTGGTGCTGGCAACGTCGCCACACCGCACCCAGAACGAAGCGGACGACCCCTGGCTGGCAAAGCGCTATAACCGCAAGGCCTTCCAGGCGACGATCGACGCCCGGCGAGACTGCAACGCTGTCGTGCGTGAGCTCGCCGGGCGTCATGGCATCCCACTGATCGATCTTGAAGCGATGAATGCGGACTACGCCTCTGTTTCCTACGACGACGTCCACCTGCATGAGGCCGGCAGCGCCGTCATCGCTGCTCAGATCATCACTGCATTGGGCAATCAGGCGTAACGAAGCTATTGAATGCGAGGCCGGCGCTTCAATCCTGCCTGGCCGCATAGCAAGGCTCCCGCAAGCTTTGCTTGCGGGAGCCTTGTCATTTCAGTCGATGCCCCAGTGTCAGATAACGCAGTGGAACTCGACTTCCCAGCTAGCGGCGCTGCTCACCGTAGCCACCGCAACCTGAAGAACTTTCGCGCCGTATCGGCAACGAAACCGGCCTTTTCGGCCAACAGATCATCAATCTCGGACTTTGTGTAGTAGTCAGTCATCTCAATCTCCTGGGTTGAAGTGAATTAACGCTCACCGACATCCGTCTGCGGCAGGGCGCGGGTGATGGCGACGGCCAGGGCCGTCAGCAGGCCGGTCGCCGCCAAGGCAACCGGCGGGACGTGGACGCCCTGCTCCTGCAGAGCGGCGAGGAAGGCGGTCAGCGATCCGCCGACGGCCGCCGCTTGGACGCTCCAGCAGCGCAGGGTTTTCGCGATGTCCATCATGCGTCCTCTCCCTGCTGCAATGCGGCCAGGGCGGCGTTAGCGCGATCAGCTTCGGCGAGGGCATCTGCATTGATGTCTGCAATCAGGGCCGGCAGGTCGAAGCCGGCATCCGCCGCCTGCTGCATGTTGAAGATGCGCTCGCCCGGCCACGGGAGGTCGGGCAAACCGCGCATGATCACGTGCCAGGCAGGCTGGGCCGCCGTGTCATCGGGGTCTGCGCCGCGATAAAGGAATTCGTAGACGTAAGGGGTCATCCGCATCTCCAGGTGCTGCCGTCGCTATAGACGGGGGAATGGGTGGAACCGCCGCCGGCGACGATGGCGGCAAAGGCCGGGGAACTGGCGTCGGAGACCTGCGCGCGCTGGCCGGCAGCGGTTGCGGCCGACGGCAGGGTGGCGACGGTATAGATGCGCGCCCGGACATTGCGGTTCTGGTCGATCACCGGGTTCGCCCCGTACATCGACAGACCTGTGCCGGCTTCCAGCCGCAGAGTTTCGGTCAGGCTTGATCCGCCGACGGGCGCCAGGGAAAAAACCAGGCGGCTGCCGAACGCCGACGAAGAGGGCGTGGCCTCGATAACGCTCGGCGTGATCTGGATGCCGGTCGTCAGGGCTTCGGTCGCCCCGCCCGTATTGCCGCTGAACAGCAGAAGCCCGAGCTGGTCGTTCTGGCTCACACTGGTGGTCGAAGCCCGGCTGCCGCGCGACTTGGTCAAATGAAAACGAGCGCCGCTGGCGTCGCCAGAATAGCGCCGGACAAAGGTCGTGCATGAACCATCCGCCTGCACGGTAGTCGTAAACCCCCCGCCCGTCGCGGCGGAATAGGTGACGCCGGTGGCGAACACCCTGACGGCCTGGTTCGCCGCGATAGCGATTGCCACCGCGCTGTTGCTGGCGTCGTCGTAGATTCCGCCATGTGTGAAGGCCAGGGTCGGCGCGCCTGCCGAACCATCGGCCAGGTCAAGCTGGCCGGCGAAGGCTGCTTTGCCCGTGGTTGCGTTGACACTCAGGGCGGTGACAAAGCTCACCCCGTCGGGCGACACCTTGAGCGTCAGGTTGTTGTTGCCGAGCAGACCGAGGACGGCGCGCGTCGAGTAATTCTTCTGCAACAGGATTTGCGCCGTGTCGCCGTCGCCCTCCTTGTTGAGACTGAGCGACAGGTCGCCGCTGCCGCCGTCGGCGGCGTACTGGCCGGACAGAAGCGCCGCCGGCCCTTTCACGGCGAAGACATTGGTTGCATCGGCGGTCGTGCCGATGCCGAGGTGAGTCAGATTGTCGAGGACCTTGAGCACGTCCTCGAACGCCGCCCAGCCTGAGCCGGAACGGATGACAAGGCGGTTCTCGTCGGCGACATGGACAATAGCGCCGTCGGGAAAGGCGACCGTCTCCCAGGTCGCGCTCTCCGAGCGTACAAAATCGCCGGCTGTCAACGCGCCCCAGACGGCGCCGGCCGCGCCGGCCGGCAGTATGTAGGCGTCGCCGTCGACCGGGCTTGCCGGCTGGGCGGCGGTGGTCCGGCTCCTGACCTGGGCCTGGACGAGGCTTTCCAGCCGCATCAGCCCTTCGTTCATGACGATGCGTTTCTGGCTGTGGTCGCCGATCAGCGGCAGGGCCAGCCGGGGGGTCGTGTCGCTCACGCTTCACCTGTGGCTTGAGTAGGAAGGTCTCAAGCCTGAACGCGCGGCGGACGGAGGGAATTATTCAGCCGAGATAGACAATACGCTTCTTGCCCTTGATGCCGCGCATCTGGGCGACATGATCCTGGTGTTCGGCGTGATTATAGGGACCGGCGACGTACAGCGTCTTGTCGATGTCCTTCTGGATCATGTGGGCGGCGTAGAGATGGCCCTGGAACAGGGTGTCGGCGGCGGGTCCGAGGATCGGGATGATGATGTCGCCGACGCTCAGGCCCGCGTCGAAGGCGATGGCCAGGGACGCGGCGACCAATGTCACCAGATCGCAGCGCGCGCGCATGCCCTGGATGAGGATAAAGCCGCCGGCAAGAACCGAATAGACCGTGTCGAGTCCCGGCACCGGTACCCAGGCGAGGATGCCGTCGAGGCCGATGATGTTGATCGGGCCGATGCCGATAATCCGGTCGGAAAGACGCTTGACGGTATCGACAGAGTCGTAGATGCGCCGTATCTCATCGTGGGATTTCGCCAACATCCTGCCACCCCCGCATCCTGCGCTTCGTTAACCAAGATTAAGCGGCGCTGACGCCGCCTTTGTCAACCGGCCTCATGATCATGCGTACGCTTCTTTCCGTATTTTGCACGGCCGGCAGCCTGCTGGCGGCGGCGCTGGCGCTTATCTGCCTCGCCAATCCGCACCGGCCGCTGCTGCTCTTGATCGACATCTTCACCCTGCCCGGCCTGACCGGCGCGATCGCGTGGACGGCGGTGATGTGGCTACTGAGGCAGCGGCCCGCCAAATGGATCGCGGCCGGAGCCGTGCTGGTCTTCACGGCGGCAATCTGGCCGCAGGCCTTTCCGCATCAGACCGCGCCGGACCGGACGAAGCCGCCCGTCCGCGTGGTCTTCGCCAACATGCTGATCCGCAACCGCCAGCCGGAACGTATCCTGCCGTGGATCGCCAGGGAAAATCCCGACGTCGTCGCCATGGTCGAGGTCAATCCCTTCGCCCGCCAGCCTCTGATCGACGGCTTGAAGCGCGACCGCCCTTATGTGCTGACGCGCTACGACCTGGTCATCGCCTCCCGCTATCCGCTGGCCGCGGTGCGCCACGGCGAGGTCGGCTTCAGCCTGCTGACCGCCACCGTCAAGGCGCCCGGCGGTGACGTGAACCTGGCTGTTACGCACCTGACGCGGCCGTGGCCTTATGAAGAATCGTCGGCACAGACCGGCCAGTTGTCGCGGCTGGGCCATGCGGTGCAGCCGCTGTCGGGCAAGCCTTTCGTCCTCGTCGGCGACTTCAATACGCCGCCGTGCGCGTCGTCCCTCGGCGATTTCCTGCGGGCGCAGCATCTTCACGCCGCCGGAGCCCTCTTCGGCACGTGGAATACACTGTTGCCCGGCCTGTTACGCGTTACCATCGACAACGCCGTCGCTTCGCCGGATATCAATCTAAGCCACCGCCGCGTCGGGCCGTTTGACGGCTCGGACCATCGTCCGATCGCCGTCGACATCTATCCGGCCAAAGACGGTTAGGCCTTCGGCTTGGCGGCAGGCTTGGCCATCTTCGCGGACGGCGCAGGCATTTCGGCCGGCTTGTCCTTGGCAACCGCCAGTTCCTTGGCCAAAGGCTTCGGCGCCATCGGCTTGGCCTGAACCGTGACGGGTTCAGCCTTCGCAGGCTCGTCCCTCACCGGCGCTGGAACCGCCACGGGCTCGGCGATTGCTTCGACAACCGCCGGCACGACCGGTGTTTCGACGACCGGGTCGAGCACCGGCTCCGCCGCCTTCGCGGCCACGCCTTCGGCCTTCGCCGCGACCTCGGCCACCGCCGCAACCGGGGCGGCGATCACATCGTCGAGCGTTTCCGGCGTGAAATCCTTCTGGCCCCACAGCGGCATGAAGCCGGGCCAGCGCATGGCCAGCGGCAATTCCTGCAGAAGGCCCTCGCCCTGCCTGAAGGCGCGGCCGGCGGCCCACACGCCAAGCCCCAGGCCCGAGGCGGCCCAGAACGGCGCCCAATAGGGCGACAGCGCGCCGGCCCAGAAATTCATGACCTTTTCCGTCGTCTGGCGGACGTCTTCCGGCGCCCACACGGTGGTGGCGTCGCTATCTTGGGTCAGGCTGAACATGATTTTATCCGCTCGATGTGGGTGAATTTGTTGCGCCGCAGCATAGCATGCGCCGAACGGCTCGCCAACCGCGAGAACGACGAAAAACGGCTTGCGTCCCAAAGATGTGATTACAAATGATAAACCTTGGCCGACGCGCCGTCCTCGCCGAAGACGGCGACCGTGTCGACGGCAATCGTTTGCACTTGCGGTATGACGGTATCGGGCGCATTGACCGCGACAAGGGCGCAGCCGTTCATCCTCATCGGGTTCAACAACGGTCGCAGGCGCAGTTCCGCTACTGCGATGTCCGGCACATTCGCGATATCACGCTCAAGGTGGCGCAGGAAGGCGTCGAAAGTTTCCAGGTCCTTGAGCGGCAACCAGATCAGGGCCCGCGCCCGGGACTGCGCCGCCAGTACACCGCGCAGGCAATCGACGATCCGGCCATAGTCGTCGGGGCGCTCGAACGGCGGATCGATCAGGCAGAACAGGTCGCGCTCGCCGTCCGCCTCCGCGACCGCCGTGTCGTAGCCGTCCTGCTTCAAGGCGCGACCGCGCGGCGCGATGCGCTGTTTCAGCAGGGCGAAATCGTCCGGACGCAATTCGCAGCCGACATAGTCGTCATCCCTGCGCAACTGATCGAGGACAAGCACGGGAGACCCGGGATAGACGCCGATACGGTCCCTGAACCCCGCCGCCGCGTTCTTGGCCCGCACATAGCCGGCCAGAGGCTTCAGACTTTCCGGAACCGTCGCGTCGAGCAGGTATTTGATGCCCGCCTCGGCCTCTTTCGAACGCGCGAAATCGGGATTGGACAGGTCGTAGAACCCGGCCCCGGCGTGGGTGTCGACCACCTGCAGCGGCCGCCCGTCGCGCAACGCCCGCAGGAACGCCAGCAGGGCGGCATGCTTTGCGAGGTCGGCAAAGTTGCCGGCGTGGAAGCCGTGACGGTAATTCATAACCCCAACGCCGTCCGCGTCTTTTTCGGCAGGCCCGCCGCGACGATGCGATGCGATTCGGCGATCAGGTCGAGCAGTTCGTCGTCGCCCATGGCGTCGCCGCGACAATACTGGATCCACGTCATGCCGCGCGAGGCGAGATAGGGCGCGGGCCGGCAATCCGGATGGTCGCGCAGCACTTCGAACATCGTCTCCGACACCTTGAATGATGCCGCAAAGTGACCATCATGTTCCCCGCCGATGACAAAGACCTTTCCGCCGACCTTCCACACATCGCCGCCCCACTGGAAGACGTGTGTCGTCGCCGGCAAGGCGGCGCAGAACGCATTATAGCGTTCCGGCGTCATGCCAGTTCGGGCCGCAATTTATGCTCGCGCGCGATCTGCAACACGTCGGCCAGCAGCGCTTCCGAAGTCGGCCACGCGCCGGCCCCCTTGCCGGTGACGTACCAGGTTTCGCCACCTTCAAGCTCGATGATCGCCCGGTTCTGCTCGCCGCGCGCGCCGACGAGATAGTGGCCGGCGTCGAGCACTTCCAGCTTCATCGAAGCCTGCAGGCCACCCTCGGTGCGATAGCAGCGCGCGACATAGCGCAGGCCCTTGCCCGGTGGAATAACCAGCGAATCCTCGGTGATCTGGCCGACCTCGATATGCTTCGGCGCTTCGCCGGGGAAGGCGATCTCGCGCAGCAGCTTCAGTTTCGCGCCGACATCGGTGCCGTCGAGGTCGGCGGTCGAATCCGGCTCGGCGAAGCCCAGCCGGCGCGCCTCGTCCATCGCCGCGTCGAAAGTGCGACCCGATTCGACGCTGTCGATGACGAAGTTGGACGTGCCATTGAGCACGCCGGAAATCGCCTTGATGCGATGATCCTTCACCGCGCGTTTCAAGGCCTCGATGATCGGTGCGCCGCCGCCGACGGAGGCCGAGTAGGTCAGCATCGCCCCACCAGCCCTGGTCGCCGCGCGCAGGCGGTCGCCCGCCGCCGCCACGGCCTGCTTATTGGCGCTGGTCACCGACACGCCGGCCTTGAGGAAGCCTTCCAGCAGCTCGGCCGACGGCGACACGCCGGTACCGATATCGACGAAAACGTCGACGTCCGGCCGCACGAAGTTGCGCGCGTCCGAGGTAAACGCCGCCGCTAGCGGATGGTCGCGCCGCTTCGCCGGATCACGCACCAGCACACGGTCGACCTCGATCAGGTCGCTCCATTCCAAGCATCGTTCCAGGAATTTGGAACCGACGCCGCCCGCCCCCATGACGGCGACGCGGATGCGCCGTTTCAGCACCGGGAGGTTGCGCGGCGCAGTGTCCGCGCCCATGACGGTTTCATAGCCCCGGGCCAGGCCGGCCACCGCCACCTGCATGCCATGGTCGGCGGCGTAGCGCATAGCCTTGTTCTGCACCACCGGGAAGGCGATTTTCAGCGCTTCGGGCCAGTTCAGCGACTGGTACGGCTTGGCGGCATCGCCCACGGTCGCCGGGTCGGCGTCGTAAATGGCGTCGACGTCCTTGATCAGCCGCACCGATACATCCAGCGCCTTGCCGATATGGACCGCCGTCAGATCCGAGCCGCCGCGGCCGAGCAGCACCGGTTCGCCGGCGCGGTTTTCGGCGACATAGCCCGGCACCACGATAAGGTCGGCGGTCTCCAGGTCGGCGGTCAACACTTCGGGCTTCATGGATACGGGGTTGGCGTTGAGGTGCTCGCCCTCGGCGATCAAGCCGATCTCGTAGGCCGAGCGGAAGCGCGTCACAATGCCCGAACGCTCGCAGGCCATGGCCAGAAGCGTGGCCGCCCGCATCTCGCCGGTCGCCACCAGGTGCGGCGTGGCCGGCGAGGTCGACGCCTGGGTATATGAGCCCGCCAGACGCAGCAACTGGTCTGTCTGGCCCTTGAAGGCCGACACCACGGCGATGATCTTATGGCCGTCGCGGACGTAGCGATAGACCTCCGATACGGCGCGTTGCAGGGCGCTTTCCGAGGTCAGGACCGAGCCGCCGAATTTGAGGACAAGCGTAGACATGGGATGATCCGTTGCGCGTTTTCCGCCCGCTATACGGCCTTCGCGGCAAATTCAAAGGAAAAAGGTGAAGGTCGAGTGTTTTTCGCCGCGCTGTCCGCCCTCTTGACGCATCTGCACAATTTCCGCATATTGCGAACACTCATCGAGACCAGCCGAGGGAAAGGCCCGACGAAGCTGGGGCAACCGCTGCCAATGCAGTATGGTGCCAACTCCTGCGGAGGCGCATTTCCTCCGAAAGATGAGAAGGTGACGCCGCCGCGCTTTTGCGCGCCGTCCTTCTCTCGTCTGGTCCGATGAGTTGTTTTTCGCCCGCGACCGGACACGCCATGAACGCGCATACCTTCACCAACTTGCCGGACCTGACCGGTACAGATATCACCGCCGTCATTCCAGACGGCTTCCGCCTCGACAGCGGCCAGACGCTGGATCAGAACGATGTGGTCGCGCGCGTCTACGGCCCGAAGGACGCTCCGATGGTGGTGGCAGCGGGCGGCATTTCGGCCGGGCGCGTCCTGTTCGCCAAGGAGGATTCGACCGAGACCGCGCCGGGTTGGTGGGAAGGCGTCGCCGGTCCCGGCGAAGCGCTCGACCTCAACCGTTTCCGCGTCATGTCGATCGAGTTCGCCCCGCGCCTGCCGGCGGCCCGCGTCTTCACCATCACCACCCGTGACCAGGCGCGCCTCGTCAAACTGCTGCTCGACCAGTTGGGCGTGGAGAAAATCTACAGCTTCATCGGCGCGTCCTACGGCGCGATGATCGGCCTGGCCTTTGCCGAGCTTTATCCCGACGCTGTCGAGCGCCTGTGCATTATATCCGCCGCTCACCGCGCCCACCCGATGGCCACCGCCTTCCGCGGCCTGCAACGCCGCCTGCTGCAGTTCGGCAAGGACAACGGCAAGCCCCATGAAGGCATTTCCCTGGCCCGCCAACTGGCCATGACCACCTACCGTTCCGACGCCGAGTTCGCCGAGCGCTTCGACGGCCCCGCGCCCGACAAAGCCGGCGGCAACTATGTCGTCTGCCAGTATCTGCGCGCGCGTGGCGACGCCTATGCCGCCACCGATGTCAACCGCTGGATCGCCATGTCTGACAGCCTGGACCGCCATCGCGTCGATCCGGCGCGGATCAGGGCGAAGGTGTTCCTGGCCGCCGTGCCGACCGACCGCCTCGTGCCCTATGACGACATGAAGACCCTGCACGAAGCTTTGGCCGACAGCGTGTTCATCGACTTCCCGTCGCTCTACGGCCACGACGCCTTCCTTAAGGAAATCAATCTGGTATCGGAAATCGTCAGGCAGTCGCTGGCATGAAGAAAGATTATCTCAAGGACGCCGCCCTCGCCACGCGGGCGATCAATATCGGCATCGACAGCGATCCGGCGCACGGCGCGGTCATGCCGCCGATCTACCTGTCGACCAATTACAGCTTTGAAGGCTTTGGCCAAAAGCGGACCTACGACTATGCCCGCTCGGGCAATCCGACGCGCGAGGTCATCGCCGAGGTCATCGCCGACCTGGAAGGCGGTGCGGGCGCAGTCATGACCGCCTCGGGCCTGGCCGCGCTCGACCTGTTATGGCAGGACTTGCCCGGCTCAAAGCGCGTTGTCGTCCCGCACGACTGCTACGGCGGTACCCAGCGCCTGCTCAATGCCCGCGCCCGCCAGGGCCTGATCGACCTGGCCTATGTCGACCAGAACGACGAGGCGGCCATCGCGGCCGCCCTGTCGCAGCCGACCGCGTTGCTGCTGCTCGAAACCCCGTCCAATCCGCTGATGCGGCTGGTCGATCTCGAAAAGCTGACCGCCCAGGGCCACGCCGCCGGAGCCAGAGTCGCCGTCGACAACACCTTCCTGTCGCCAGCCCTGCAGAACCCGATCAGGTTCGGCGCCGACTTCGTCGTCCATTCGACCACCAAGTACATCAACGGCCACAGCGACGTCATCGGCGGCGCGCTCGTCTGCACCACGCCCGAGGATGTCACGGCCTATCGCTGGTGGGGCAATTGCCTGGGCTCGACCGCGCCGGCCTTCGACAGCTACATGACCCTGCGCGGCGTGCGCACCCTGTTCGTCCGCATCCGCCAGCAGCAGCAGTCGGCTTTAGTTATCGCCGAATGGCTGGAAAAACACGCCGCCGTGGCCGCCGTTCACTATCCCGGCCTGGCCTCGCACCCGCAGCACGCCCTGGCGCAGAAACAGCAGCTCGGCCCCGGTGCGATGATGAGTTTCGAACTGAAAGGCGGCCTAGACGCGGTCAAGACTGTGCTCGACGTCGTCGACCTGTTCAGCCTGGCCGAGAGCCTCGGCGGCATCGAAAGCCTGATCGTCCATCCGGCATCGATGACCCACGCCGCCATGTCGCCCGAAGCGCAAGGAACGGCCGGTATCACCGGCGGCCTGCTGCGCCTGTCGATCGGGCTGGAGGACGCCGAGGATCTCATCAAGGCGCTCGATCGAGCCTTAAATCATCTGTAACTTGCCGTCTCCCCGTTTTGCGGCCAAAGTCGCGTCATAACGGGGAGAGACATGATGAAATCCTGGCTTCTGACGGCCGTGGCGGCGGTACTGGCCGCGACCTCCGTTCACGCCGGCGACAGCGAGGCCGAGGGCCAGGTCGCCAGGGCGGAGCGCGCCTTCGCCGCCGACACCAAGGTCATGGGCTATCATCGCGGCTTCCTTACCTGGGCGACGCCGGACGCCGTCGGCTTCTTCCCGCAGGCCGCCAATTATCACGACCGCCTGACCGCCGCCCTGGCCGCCGATCCGTCGCTGGCCGACAAGCCGACGGCCCTGCGCTGGTGGCCGTTCCTGATCGGCGTGTCGCAATCCGGCGACCTGGCCTACGACCTGGGCGCATGGCGGATCGAGGGCGGCGACGACGCCGGCTGGTTCTTCACCATGTGGCGCCGCCAGACCGACGGAAGCTGGAAATGGGTGCTCGACAACGGCGCTGGGTCGGATTCCGCCGCCGGCATCCCGTCGGATGGCCAGGCGACGTGGGCCTCGGCTTCCGGCAGTTCCAGCCCTGCGGCGAGCGAAGGCCTTAACCAGGACGACGCCTTCAATGCGCAACTCGCGGCAACGCCGGCCGACCAGGTTTTCCTGCCGCGGCGCAATACGGTGATCGCATCGCCGGGCGTGCCTCCGTACATTCCCGGCTATGAGATGACGACAAAGGACGGCCTGCCCGACGACAAGGCCGCCGGCGACCGCCGCGCCGCAGCCGTCGCCGCCCGTCCCGCGCCGGGCCAGGCCTGGACGCGCGACGGCTCGGGCGCGTCGAGTGCCGGCGACATGGTCTATACTTACGGCCACGTCGCCGCCGCCGACGGCAGCTATCTCGGCCACTATGTCAGGGTATGGCAGAAGCTCGGCGCGAAGACCGACACCTGGCGCCTTACGGTCGACGACTACCAATCGGCCAAGTAGCTATGTCTACTTGCCGTTGAGCTTGTCAAACCATGGCTGGTCGTCCAGCGACATGCCGCGGCAGTGCGCCAGCAGGCCGACTCCCTGCTGCAGCACGATCTTCCGGTCGAACGCGCCGTCGTGATAGCGGTCGAGGCTGCGGATACCGACGGTGTCGTCGAAGACGTAGCTCATGACCGTGCTGCCATCCTGTGCCGTCACCTTGACGGTGGTGGTGTGGGCGGTCGCGTCGCCATTGACCTTGGCGTAGATCGGATCGGAGGCGATCACCTGATAGCTCAGGCCGCCGCGCTCCATATGCGCCACGCCGCGCGGAATGACGAAGCTGTTGCCGAGGTCGTCGGTCAGGCCGCACGAGGTCGCGTCGCGCCAGGTCTTGAAGCCGATGCCCTTGCCGTTTTCGATCTCCTGCAACAGCACGTCCGGCCCCGGGTGGGCGGTATTGGTGAAGTTGATCTTCTGGCGATGGTGGTTGACGACGATATAGAAGTCGCCGTCGCCATAGACGCCGTACTGGTCGTCGGACATCTGGTTGCATCCGGCCAGGGTCAGCAAGGCCAGCGCCGACATCATGCCGAGTATCTTCATGACCAATCCCTCCCGTGTTCCAAACTATTAACCTTATTTTCAGCCGCCGTGAAAGTCTCTAGCGCCATCATATGACGGATTTTCGGCCAGGCGGCCGCTTGACCAAGCCCCGCCTATTGTCCTACAAAAGCGCCAATCACGACAAAACAAAGGAAACGCGCCATGAAGTCCCGCCTCCTCGCCGCCGCCGGCGTGTTAGCGCTAACCGTTGCCAGCACGGCCCTGGCAAAGGCGCCCGATGCGCCCGTCATCGCCCTGTCGGTCGACGCCGCCCATCCCGGCGCCAAGATCGACCGCCACATCTTCGGCCAGTTCGCCGAACATCTCGGCACGGGCGTCTACGGCGGCATCTGGGTAGGCCCGGACTCGCCCATCCCCAACACGCGCGGCATCCGCAACGACGTCGTCGCCGCCTTGAAGGCCATTCACGTGCCAGACGTGCGCTGGCCTGGCGGCTGCTATGCCGACAATTACCACTGGCGCGACGGCATCGGCCCCAAGCGCAACCCCCGCGTCAATACGTCATGGGGCGGTGTCATCGACAGCAACGACTTCGGCACCGAGGAATATATGGATTTCCTCGGCCAGATCGGGGCCGACGCCTATGTCTCGGTCAATGTCGGCTCGGGCACGGTCAAGGAGGCCGCCGACTGGACCGAATACATGACCGCCAGCCAGCCGACGGCGCTCCAGCAGGAACGCGCGCAAAACGGCCACCCCGCGCCGTACAAAGTGCCTTACCTCGGCATCGGCAACGAAAGCTGGGACTGCGGCGGGCTGATGACGCCCGACGAATATACCGCCCAGATGCGGCTCTACGGCCGTTTCGTCAACAATTTCAACACCGATGCGCCGATGCAGAAAATCGCCGTCGGTCCGGGCGGCGACGACACCACGTGGACGACGGCGGTGATGAAGACGTGGAAGGACCGCCACGGCTGGTCGTTCGACATTTCCGGTATGTCGCTGCATTCCTACACCGTGTTCGACGGCTGGCCGCCGCACATGGCCGCCACCGGCTTCAACGAGCAGGACTACGCCAACGTGCTCGGCGAGACGCTCAAGATGGGGCCGCTGATCGACAAGCAGTCGGCGGTGATGGACCAGTACGACCCCGACAAGAAGGTCGCCCTGGTCGTCGACGAATGGGGCGCGTGGTACGCCAAGACGCCAGGCAGCCACGACGGCTTTCTGGCACAGCAGAACTCGCAGCGCGACGCCGTCCTGGCCGCGCTCAACCTCAACATCTTCGCCCGTCACGCCGACCGCGTGCGCATGGCCAATATCGCCCAGATGATCAACGTCCTGCAGGCGATGATCCTGACGGACGGCCCCAAGATGGTGCTGACCCCGACCTATCACGTCTTCAAGATGTACCTGCCGTTCCAGGACGCGACTTTCGTGCCCGTGACCTATGACGCCGGCAGCTATGTCAAGGGCGGCGTCACCCTGCCCCGCCTCGACGCCATCGCGGCCAGGGGCGTCGACGGCAAGATCTGGCTGTCGCTGACCAATCTCGACCCGAACCAGCCGCTGGAAGTCGACGCCTCGGCGCTCGGTTTCAAGGCCAGGTCCGCCACGGGCCAGACCCTGACCGCGCCACAACTCGACACGGTCAACGACTTTGACCACCCCGACGCCGTTGCGCCCAAGCCGATCTCGGCCACGGCCAAGAACGGCGCGCTGGTGCTGAAACTGCCGCCGGAATCGGTGACGGTCGTCGAACTGGATTAAATTACCGGACTTTCCAGAACAGGAGCCGCGTGCCGAAAGACGCGCAGCTTTTGTTTTCTTGACATTTTCCAGCCTGTCGAAAGTTTCATTCGACAAACCCCTGAATCAGGCTCATCGTCACAATCACGGTTTCGTGATAAATGCGTGATCATGGAGTGATCGATGAAGTTTCGTACCGCTACCGCCCTCACCCTGTGCCTCGCTGTCGCAGGATGCGGCGCCAAGCCCGCCGCCAAAAACCGCTATGCCGACGCCGCGCCGGTGGCGGAGGCCATGGCTCCGAAAGCGGCTGATCCAGGCGGCGCGCCGTCCGCCCGGACCGCCGCCATTTCGGTGCCGCAACTGGCCTATGACTACAGCTACGGTTTCGCCGCCGCGCCGGACGGCGTCGAAAGCCTGATCAAGGCCGACCAGGCCGCCTGTGACCATGCCGGCCCGGCCGAATGCCAGATGATCTCGCTCAGCGCCGACAACAGCCGCGACGCCGGCTATGTCCACAAGACGCTGGAACTGCGCGTCACGCCGGCCTGGCTCAAGGCCTGGCAAGCGAGCATCGACGGCGGTCTGAAACAGGCTCACGCCCGCATTACGGCGCAGAACGTGACCAGCGAGGACCTGAGCCTGCAGATCGTCGACTCCGAGGCGCACATCAAGAACCAGGAAGCCCTGCGCGACCGCCTCGCCGACATCATCAGGACCAGCCCCGGCAAGGTCTCGGACCTGGTCGACGCCGAAAAGCAGCTGGCCGACGTCCAGGCCGACATCGACTCGTCGCAGTCGGCCCTGGCTGTCATGCAGACGCGCGTCGCCACCTCCCACCTCACCCTGACCTATGAAAGCGAGCAGGCCGCCGCCTCCACCGGCGCCTTCGCTCCGGTCACCGACGCGCTGAAAAGCGTACTGCGCGACATGATGATGGTGTTCGGCGTCCTGATCCACCTGTTCGCGTTCCTGATCCCGCTGGCGGTGGTCGGCGTCCCGATCGGCTGGCTCATCCTGAGATGGCGCGCCAGACGCAAGGCGAAAAGGACCGAGGCGTAACGGCCTACTGCGCGCCCATGGCCTTCATCTTGTTCATGGCGTCGTACATGTTGACCTTGATGCCGGTGCCCATGATCATGTCGCCGGGTTTCATGTCGGCCGGGCAGGCGCCGAGCCATTTGCCGTCGGTCGTGCTCGACACCTTGTCGTGACCAGCCACCGCCGGCGAGAAGGTGGCGTCCATGGTCTGGTGATATTCGGTGTCGCTGACGCGCTCGACATGGATCTGACCGCCCTCGACGAGGCCGCGGCCCGGCTCGCGGTCGCCGAGAACACCGCCGTCTTCCACGGCTGGCCGGCGGCGGGCATCGTGGGCATCCTCGAGGCGTCGAAGCACGAGCCGATCGTGCTCGGCGAGCAGAGCGAGCGCTA